>CAZQCG010000044.1:0-35824 GCA_964592425.1 uncultured Chloroflexaceae bacterium | reverse complement strand
AGTACATCACTTGGAGTACATCCTACCACGGCGGTCCACATTTTTCAGCAGTCTCTGAAGCTCCTGGGCTTCCGCGCCTAAAGGCAAGCATCCGTGAAGGTGGGGGGATAGGCCCGGTGCCGCATAGGGGCGTAGGGGCGTAGGGACGGGGGACGTAGGGGCGTAGCAGCGTTCGCTGCTACGCCCCTACGTCGTACATTCGCCCCTACCACGCCCCTACGGGCGTAAGGTGAGACCGACGTTGATTTCGGTGAAGGGGGCGGTAGGGCCGACCTGGATCTGGATTTGCACGCTGGTTTCGGCGGCGATGGCGAGGGCCGGGGTGAAGCGCAGGCTGATGACGCCGCCGGGGCCGGCGAAGGTGCTAATTGCCGGTGGGAGAGCGGCCGGCGCGGGTTGGATGAGGGCCCCCAGGGCGGTCAGGGTGGCCGGCGCGACGGCGCTACCGCCGCTGGTGGCGCTGATCACCCGGGCCCCTTGTGGCCCGATGGCGGTTGGGATGATGACGAAGCCTTCGCCACCGGGGCGTAGTTCGGTGATGATCTCGGTGGGCTCCAGGCTGAGCGTTCTGCGCACGGGCAGGTTGTCGACGACGCTGATGGTGAAGAGGCGAATGGGGATGTGCAGGTCGGTCGGGAGGTGGATGCCGTGGCGAGCGAGTACGGGGTGGTCGTAGCTGCCGGTGGTGGGATCGAAACAGTAGAGCCGGCTGAGCTCAACTTCTTCGCTACCGTTGCTGCGCCCGGCTTCGATCAGGAGTGGGTCGGCGGGGTCAGGGCGGCGTAGGATTTCGCCTGCCTCGGGGCGCAGCAGGTTCAGGGCGTAGCTGCGCCGCCCGCCGCTCGGTGTGACGATGGCCTGTACGCGCTGGGTGCGTACCAGGGTAAGCGTATCGCCCTCGGCGACGATCTGGCCGCCCAGGCTGACGACGACCGGGGCGATGGTGCGGTCGAACCAGAGTTGCTGGCGACCTCTGGCTTGAGCTTCGCGCCCAAAGGCGGCCCCGACAACGTCGTTGCGGACGGTGAGGCGGTGAAGCCCGGGGCGGCTGAAGGCGACGTACATGCCGGTGCTGCGCTGGAGCTCGGCGCTGCTGGGCAGCCAGCCACGCCCGCCTGGTATGAAGCCGTCTGGCCCGCTCACGGCGTTGATGGTCGGGTCGGCGGCGCGTTTGGCAAAGAGCATGTCGGGGAGGTCATTGGCAGGGTCGGCGATGCCAGCGACGGGTCGCAGGTCGCTGTTGAGCCGACCATTATCTTCGGCGGGAGTGGCGATACGCTGCGCGGTCATGACCCGGGTGGTGTCGGGCAGGTGGACACCTGGTGCATCCTGCAAGCCAGGTGTGCCGGCAGTCCAACTGGTAAACGCGCTGGGGTCGCCGGGGCTGATGAGCATGTCGCTGTCGCGCAGGCCACCGAGGGGCACCCACCAGTAACGGGCGATGTCGCCGACGACACTCAGCTCGCCGCGCAGGCGGCCCAGGGGTGAGTAGGTATCGCCGCTCTCACTTGAGGCGCTCTGCTCGATGCGGGCCAGGTGCTCGGCCTGGTGGACACGGTCGATGGTGAGTACCGAGGCCCAGATGAAGCTCCAGGAGGAGGCACCGAAGGCATAACGCCCGACGCGGGCCAGGATGCCCTCGAAGGATTGGGGGTCGGGCTGGAGGCGGTATTGGAGTTGGGAGTAGGGGTCGAAGATCCAGCGCATCCAGTCCATGCCGTACTCGTTGGTGAGCAGGACGCTGTCGAAGTTGCCGATCGGGTCGCTGGCCCCCAGCCTGGCGATGCGGAAGATCGGCTCGTCGCCGGGTAGCGTTTCGTCCAGATCGGCCTGGTTGCCGTTGACGGCGGTGATGGTGCGCCCGACGGTGGCTGTGCCACGTACGATCTGGACGCGGTCGAAGGGCCGCAGGGCAAGGCTCTCGCCGTCGACGGCTTCGATCTGCACGGTGGCCGGACGGCCTGGGTCGGGGAGGCTGGCCGGGTAGTAGCGGTGCCAGTCGAAGGTGCTGTCAGGGCGTAAGGTGGCGTAGGGGGCGATACGAACGCTACCGCTGAGGCTGACTGCCTGGCTCAGACGGAGCACGTCGCCGGTGTTGCTTGCGACATCACGTACCAGACTGGTGTCGCCCTGCTCGATGATGATGCGCGCTGCGCCTGCGAGGGCGTTGCGCCCGCCATCATCGCTGAGGCGGATGAGCAGATCGGCCTCGGCGTCGGCACCCTCGACGGTGGCGGGGTAGGTTTTGCCCTGCCCGGCAATCAGGCGATAGAGGGCGTAGGCTCCGCGCCCGATCAGGCTGAAGAGGCCGCCGTAGACCGCTCCGCCGACGAAGTTCATCAGCCCGCCTGACGAGATGACCTGCAGGAAGCTGAGCAAGCCGTCCCAACCGGGGGTTGCGTTGCTCTGGCGCCGCACTTGCAGGTTGACAACCGTGCCGGGCACCTGGTCGATGCCAGCGTTGAAGTGGAAGCGGTTGGAGGCAGCGGGCTCCTCGGGGCCGAGGACGATGCTGCGTGGTACCCCCGCGCCCGGCGCGTTGACCGGGCCGTTTGGCCCTGGCTGGCTGGCGGCCCAGCTGAACTGGACGGTGTCACCGGCGGCGAAGGTGATGCCGCCGGCACTGGCGATCTGCACGAGGCGCTGGCCGCCTTCGTTGACGATGGTGGCTGGTACGTAGGCCGAAAAGGCGGGCAGTTCGATCTCGGTACTCGCCTCGACCACGCCTTCAAGGATGAAGGTGGGGAAGAGGAAGAGCATAAGTGGGCCGAAGGCTGACCACTGGCGGGTGTGGGTTAGCTCGTGGGCCTTGAGGCTGGCGAGACGAGTCAGCTCGCCGTCGTCGTCATCGTCGGGGATGCGGACGGTGCCACCGCTGAGATTGCCAGCCACCTGGTTTGTGCCGTTGCGGAAGGGCACCGCCAGCACCAGGCGTGCGGCGTCGGCAACCAGGTCGCCGCTGGGGATGATGACTGCACTGCCGTCGCGGCTGAAGTCAGGGGCGACGACGCTGCGGGTGGGGGTGGCGCCAGCGATGGTGTAGGCACCGCCAGCCAGGGGGCTGAGCGGGGCGAGTTCGAGCTCGATACGGTCGATCGTGCTGACGATGGCCGGGTAGAGGGTTGTGCCGCTGACGATGGCGATCAGCTGGCCGGGGCGCAGGCCGTCACCGCTCCAGAGATCGAAGCTGACCTGGCTGGTTGGTACGCCAGCAGCGCCGATGGCGTTGCCATTGATGGCGCTGCGCGAGCCGCCGGTGGCCGGGCTGGGCGCAACCGCTTCAACCCGTTGTACGGTGACGCTAGCGGGCAGGGCGGCAGGTGCGAAGTCGTCGCTTAACCCGAGGGTGGTGCCGTCAAGCGGGCGGAGGGGATCGCTGGCGGGCGTGGCGATACGGAAGAGCCGACGTCCGGCAGCGCCATAGTTGACTTCAACCAGTTCGCCGGGCTGGAAGTGGGGCATCTGCACGCGGGTGTTGGCGGCGGGCTGGCTGGTACGTGGGCGCACGGTTACGCCGGCGCGGGCCAGGCTGCCGGCGGGTAAGGCCAGGGGCACAGCATCGTAGGGCCAGCCGACCCGGTCAAGCGGGAGGGCCTCGAGGCCGTTGGCAGCCAGGGGCAACTGACGGTCGAGGGTGAGGCTGAGACGCACACGACGCACGAGGGCCGGGGTCGTCGGGCCGCCGCTGCTCAGGCCGATGACGCTGGAGGGCTGGAGGACGCCATGGCCGAGCAGGCCGGCGGCAGGAACGTTGAGGGTTGCGGTGGTGCCAGCGAGGTTGAACTGAACCGGGCCAGCCCCGACCGCGCTGATCGGTGCGCCCGTGCTGAGGGTGGCAGCGGCGAACTGCTGCATATGCAGGGCTACGGCATCGGCGGGGAGGGGCGGGTTGAAGACGAGGGCCTGGCCGATGCTGGCGTTCAGGTTTTCGGCGTTGGTGGCGGCAGTGGTGAAGCGCTCGACGCTGTAGGGTGCGGCCTGAGTGCCGGGCAGAGGCGTGGCCAGCACCAGGGCATCGTAGACACGTGCGCTGACCCGGCGTGCAGCCTGGCGGCCATCGGCGGCGCGCAGCAGAACCACGTCGCCGGCTGGCGCAGTGCGGGGGGCCTCGGCGCGGTAGACCAGAGCGGCGTCGGCCTCCAGAGCGTCTGCTTTGCGCCCCAGGGGGGTCAGGGTTACGGCGAGGCGCTGCCAGGTGATGGCTGCGCCGGTCGCACCGAGGGCGGGCTGGAGCGGGCGATCAACCCGGCACTGGTTGGCGTTGCGCTCGATCACCACGACGGCGAGGTTGGTGCCCGCAGCGTTGGCCAACAGCAGCACATCACCACGGTTGGGCGGTGTGGCTGACTCGAAGCGGTCGGCATCGGCGAGCAGGCTTGCGGGGCTGGCCGGGCCAAGGGGGGTGGCCCGGTGGACGGTGAACGGCCCGTTGAGGTTGCTGAAGGGGGCGTCGAGGGTCAGCCGCACTTCGAGCCGGTCGATCAGCGCCGCCCCGACAGGGCTGCCAGCCTGACTCAGGCGTAGCGGGTTGCCGGGGGCGTAGGGCTGGGTCGAGCCGGTTGTCTCCAGGTAGGCGGGCGGCGTGGCCGGGTTATGGGTGAGGTTTTCGGCGGGCGCAGGCGGGTTGAGGCTGCGCAGGCGTACACTGTTCGGCCCTAGCCCGTTGATCGCCCGGGCAAAAGCGACCCGGGTGCGCCCGGCCTGCTCGACGCTGGCGGCGATTGGCTCGATATAGGCATTTGGTGTTGTATCGGTGAGTAGCACCAGGCCAGCCAAGTTCATGCCAACGGCAGGAATATCGATCAGGGTGCGGTCACCGGCGCTGCCGCTGTGCAGCGAGCCCAGGGGTTCAACTTCGCTCAGGGTGCAGGCGAGCGGCGCTCGCAGGCTGGTGATTGGGGCCTCGAAATGGAGCCCGCCGGAGGGGAAAATCGGTACGGGCATAGCAGGGGCGACCGGCTCGGCGCGTCCCCCGGCGCGCGTCCAGTTGATCAGGCGTTGTCCGCTGAGCCCGGCGCTACCGGCAAGCAGGAAGGGGTCGCCGCTGGCGGGCACGCCCCGCAGGAGGGTGCCATAGCAGCCCGGACGGAAGGGTGCGGCGGGAAGAAAGGCGCGGGCGTGCTCAAGTTTGTGAAACTCCTCAGAGGGCACCCAGATCTGGTGCTGGAAGGCAAAGGCGCGCCCGTTGGTGATCTTGCCGATCAGGCCGTCGGAGCGCCAGCCCCAGGTGCCGGCACGCTCGGAGTAGATAAATTCGCGATCTGTAAATTTATCAAAATTACCAGTAAAAATACTACCCCAGAAGTTGAACATAAAGTCGAGCCCGAAGAGGCCGAGCATATTGTTTTGCAGTGCCCAGGTGATGTCGGTGAGCAGGATCCACCAGGAGAAGGCCCCAGTGGGATCGGCGCGGCTGATCGGGTCGTGCTGACAGACAGCGTAGGGCCCGGCGGCGGGGTGCTCGACCAGCAATGGGCCGCTGTAACTCCCGCTGCGGCGCGGGTCGTGGGCTGTACCGTCAAGGGGGTCGGGGGCAGTGTAGCTGCCGCAGAGGGGATCGAGGGCCCGTTCGGCGAGGTAGTGATGGCCCTGGTAGATTGTCGCGCCGTAGAGGCCGGGGGTGCCGGGATGGGCGAGCAGGTTCTCGCCGTAGGCGTCGCGCGGGATACGGGTAACGCTGGCAGGGGTGATCACACGCACAGGGGTGCCGGTGGGGTCGAGGGAGAAGACGGCGGCGAGGGGTGCGCCGGGCGGGCCATCGATGCGGGCGAGACAGCGATAACGATCCCAGAGGTAGGTGCGCAGGATACTGCCGTCGGGAGCGCTAATCGTCCAGAGACGGCCCCAGGAGTCGCGTTGGTAGCTCAGAGGCAGGGGTGGCAGGTCGGTGCGCACTCCGTCAGGGGTATAGCTCAGGCTGAACAGACGTGCATGGTCGCGCACCTGGATGGCGCGTCCATCGGGGCCACGGGCGATGCGCCGCTCGAAGTAGCTTTCACGCGTGATCGTGCTCAGGTGGTGGCCGCGATAGCCGTAACGCCAGGCCCCTTCGGGGGTGAGGCAGGCCGTAACCCGTCCGTTGGAGTCGCGCTCGATGCGCGTGCCATCAACCAATTCGAGCCGCCCGCGCTCGTCCCAGCTATATTCTTCGACCCAGAAATGGATGCCTGAGCGCACCTGGCGCAGCAGACGCCGCCCGGCGCTCACTTCCATACTGGTGACGAAGGTGTCGCCGAAGGTGGAGCGGCCCCCCTCAATGGTGAGGTAGGTTTGCCCGGCGCAACTCAGCCGGGTGAGGGCCTTGTCGGGGCCGTAGGTGTATTGCACCACGGCATCGCTGCCGGGTACGGGGAAGAAGAGGGTTTCGTCCATAGGGTAATCCTTAACCTACGCTGACAGAGGCTTCGGCGCGGGCGCTGGTGGCGAAATAGTCGAGTGATTCGAGCAGGGTGATCAATTCCTGGCGAATCGCCTCGATGGTTCGCTCGACCTGGGCAACGACGCGCTCGGGCAGGTCGTCGATGGCGGCGAGCAGGGCCGCAGGGTCGAGGGTGGCCAGTTCGGCACCGACTTCGCGCAGGCCGGCGCCGACGTTTTGCAGGCTGTTGAAGGGCAGCGCGGCTTCAACCCGGCTGACAATATCATCAAGGAAGGTGAGGTCGCCAAGCAGGGCGGCAGGGTCGAGCCCGCGCAGCTCGGTGGCGATTTCGACCAGGATGGCGCGGGCGGCCTCGGCGAGGTGGCGGGGGTCGTAGGCGGCGATGGCGGCGCGCAGGGCCGCGTGGACTTCGGCCAATTCGGCGGCGAGGCGCGCCGGGTTGAGCAGGTCGAGCTCTTCGCGTAGCAGGTCGAGCAGGCTGAGGAATTTGGCGGCCTGGTTGACCGGGTTGAGCTCTTCAAAGATGCGCTTGAGCCGTTCGAGCAGGGTGCGCAGCTGGTCTTCGATGGCGTTGAAGAGGGCGGGGGTCTGGTTGACGACAGCCAGCACCAGGGCATCCAGCTCGGCGGCGATGGGTTCGGGGTCGAGGGCGGCGAGCAAGCCGTCGAGGTCGCTGACGAGTCCACTCAGGCGGGTGGCCTCAAGCATGCCGGCGACGTGCTCGAGACTGAGGCCGCGTGGGCCGCCGCTATGCGCGTGGCTGGCCTGGGCTTGTCCGCGCATACGCGCAAGAGGGCTGGCGATCTGGGCGCGCATGGGGCCAGGCCCGGCCCCGGCAACCAGAGCCAGGGACCCGTTCAGGTCGAACTCGGCCCCGGCAGCGCCGACGCTGAGGCTGGCCCGCGCCCGCAGGGCGATCTGGGTGCGCAGCTGGGCTGCACCAAGAGGGGCCAGCATGGCTTCGAGCTGTTGATTGAGGCGGGTGTCAAGCTCCCAGAGCGCTTCGGGGAGGCGGCGCAGATTGGCAGCCAGGCCGCCGATCAGGCTGTCGATCTCGCGCAGCACGGCACCAGCGGCACCTGCATCAAGGGCGGCCAGGGCCTCACGCAGTTTGTGGGGCAGATAGCCAAGCAGGCGGATGATGTCGCCGGGCCGCGCCCCATCCAGGCTGATCGCCTCACGCGGGGCCGCCGAGGGGGTGTTGCCACCGACGGTGAGGGCGCCGGGGGCGGCGACTTGCTGCACCGGGGTAAGCGCCGCCCGCGCCGTAGCCTCGCCGACTGCGCCGACGGCCTGGCCGACATTGCGGGCGGCGGTGGCCGGTGGGGGAATATTGATGGCACCGAAGAGCTCGTTGTAGGCGCTGATGGCCGGGGCGAGCAGGCGGGCCGGGTGGGCCGCGTCAATGCCAGCCAGGACAGCATCGAAGGGGGCGCGGATTGTCGCGATCTGCGGAGTCGGGTCAAGGCCCTCGATAAAGTCGGCGGCCTCGTTGATCAGCGTGCTCACGCCGCTTAGCAGAGTGGCCGGGTTGAAGTTGCGGATCTCGGCCAGAGCCGCGCTGACCTCGGCCTCGATGGCGGCGATCAGCTGGTTGGGGATGAGGTTTTCCAGACAGAGGCGGGCCTGCTCCAGCCCGGCACGGATGGTACCAGCGACTTCGGCGGGGATGGCTAGCTCGGCGGCGGCGTTGCGGATGGGCGCGAAGGCGGCACTGAGGTCAAGCCCCTTCAGCGTTTCGATCAGCTGCTCGACCAGCCCGCGCATCGGTTCGGGCAGAGGCGCGGCGCTCAGCAGTTCCTCAGCGGTCTGCCGGAGGCTGGCCAGGGCCTCGACCACCTGCTGACCGGCGGCTTCGATGCCAAGCTGCTCGACGGCCTCGGCGATGGTGGCGATGGTCGCCTGAAAACCGCGTAGGGCTTCGACCAGGCGGGTCAGGAGGGCCTGGGCCTGGGCGGCCAGGTTCTCGACGGCTGTGCTGATTGTACCAAGGGCGCTGGTCACTTGCTCCAGAGCCGTGCCGACCCGCGTGCCGGTTGTTTCGAGAGCCGTGCGAATCTCGGCCCCCAGGTCGGCACCGCCAACCCGCTGGCGCAGGTTAGCGAGCAGCTGCAGCACCTCACGGGCGTAGCGGTCGAGGTCGGCCTCACGGATGGCCTGGGCCGCCCCATCAATGAAGCTGGTCAGCTCGGCCCGCAGCTGGCGCAAGGGCAACTGGCTGAGCAGGTCGCGCAGCCAGGCTTTGAGCCGCTCGACCTGGGCCTCAATCGCGTCAACCACATGGATCCGCAAGCGCGCTTCGAGCAGATCGAGCAATTCGGTCAGGTAGACGATCAGGCCGTTGGGGTTGAAGGCGGTGATGCCTACGCGTAACTCGGCCAGGTCGGCGCGCAGTTCGGCGAGGAAGTCGAGGATGCTGCCACCAGTTGCGCGTAGTTCGCCGCTGAGCCTGGCTAGGGGAGCCAGGACTGTAGCAAGGCCAAGCTGGTCGATCAGCAACGTCGCCCGGTCGAGGTCACTGGCGAGAGCCAGGCTGGTGCTGCTGCGCACCGCTTCCAGCTCAGCCAGGGCGGCCTGGAGGGCGGGCTGATCACCATCGCTCGCGGCGCCGGCGACAGCGTCGAGGGCGAGGACGAGCTGAGTGGTGCGGGTGGTCGGCAGGCTGATCGTCTCGATGCGTGCCAGCAGGTCGCGCACGCCGGGCGCCAGGGCCTGCAACTCGGCGCGGGCAGCGGGGAAGGGCAGCAGAATGTCGAGGGCTAGCTCGGCGAAGCTACGCGGGTCGGTCGGTGTGCCAGCTTCAACCTGGGCAATCAGCTGGCGAAACTGAGCCAGGTCGCCTGTTTCAACCTGGACCACATCGCCAAGGACGGCCCCGGCCTGGTCGAGCAGGTCGCCGAGGGAGGCCCCGAGGCTACGCCCGAGCGAGGCGGGGCTGCCGTCGAAATCGGCCAGCAGGCGCACAAGGATGGCGGCCCCTTCGCGTACAGCCTCAAGGTAGGGGCCGATCGCAAGCTGGTCAAGCCCAAGCGGCAGGGCGGTAATCGCCGTGACCAGCGGCTCGACCAGGGCGGTAGGGTTGTCGAGGGTTGTGCGCAAGTCGGCCAGGTTTGTGCCGAGCTCACCGAGCACACTCTGGGCGGCGCTACCGCTGAGCAGACCCTGGATGGCATCGTCATCGAGCGCCAGGCTGATCGAGCCGCGTGCGTTCAGGATCGGGGTGAGGTCAAGCTCCTGGAGTTCTTGCAACAGGCTCATCGGGCGTACCTCAGGGCGAGATCCGACAGCTCGACATTGAGAAAGAGCGAGCTGTCGAAGGCGGGTGGCTGATTCTGGAAGCAATCCGGCGGAAAGCTGTAAGCCGGGAGCGTGTGGGCGGCAGCGTCGGCGACCGGGTAGATGGTGCGCCCGTTGAGGCGCAACGGGCGTCCGCCGGGCTCAGGGTCGTAGATCGCGAGCTTGAGCAGGGGGCGATTGCCGTCGGCGGCCCAGAGGAAGCGGCCCTGATTGGCGCGTACCAGCACGCCAAGCTCGCCCCGGCTCAGGTCGAGGCCGGGCGGCAACTCGAGCCAGTGGGTGCGGAAGGCGGCCTCAGCGCTCAGGCGCAGGACGGCGGGCGGGCCAAGGGGCGGGCCGGGCAGGCTGCCCTGCACGCGCACCAGAGTGACGGCAAGCTCACAGGCGGCGCCGGTTGCCCGCCCGATCAGCCCGAGGCGGGCCAGGCGGGCGCTGGTCAGGGCCTGGGGCGGGTAGGCGCGCAACACCGGCTCCTCAGCAACGACAAAGCCCGCAACCGGGCCGCCGGGCAGGCTGTCGGAGAGCTCATCGAGCAGGCGGATGCCGCTGTAGCGCACGCTCAGGTCGGCGGTGACGCTGGTTGGCGCAACCGCGGCCAGGGGCTGGTTGATCGGCAGACGCACCGGGTCGCCCGCAAGGGTCATACTGAGCACAGGGCTGGCGGGGAAGTCGCGGACGAGGAAGCCACGCACGCCGTTGAAACCAAGGCCGGCTTTGCCGGGCGCACGGCCCTTGAGCCGGAAGGTCAGATTGAGCGGCTGACCAGCGGCGAGGGCCGTGTTGAGGGCCGGCTCGAAGCTGGTGCGCAGGTCGAAGGGGAAGGGTGGCTGGCCGGGCGGATATTCGCCGGGGAAGCTCCAGAGCACGCGGCCCTGGTGGTCACAGAGCTGCAGATCGGTCGGAAAGATGGCGGCGACGCCCGTGACCCGCTCGATAGTGAAGGGCTGTTCCTCGAACTGATCGGGATAGGGCCGGGTCACGAGGGCCAGGCGCAGCTTCGGCGCAGCCAGGTTGGGCAGCCTGAGCACGCCGCTGCTGAAGCTCGCCCCTGTGAGGGAGGACGGGAGCATGCCGCGGGCCGGGCTGGAGGGCACGGCGTAGAGGGGTGGGCCAGGCTGGTTGCCCTCCTGGGCGCGCACAACCAGCCGGTGCTGCTCGGGCACCGTCGGCAGGTCGCTGCGCGAGGTAAGCAGGTTGCCAGCCGCATCACGCATGCCGTGGAGGGTCAGGGCGGCGATGCGTTTGCCACCCGGAATGGTAAGCACATAGGCACGCCCGTCGTGGGCCAGGGCTAGCTCGCCCAGAGGCTCCTCGGCCACGGCCACGCCAATCCGTGCGACGGCGGTAGTCACCTCGGCGCGGGTTGCACCATCGACCGGGGGCCACACGGCGCTGAGGGCGTAGCCTTCGCCAGCAACCGCAACGGCAGGCAGCAGGTCGGTGCTGCCGCTGAGCAGGCCCTGGGCGATCTGCTCAAGCAGGAAGCCATCGACGACAACACTCTGGAGTTGGCTTTTTGAGAAGTTCAAGGTTACACCATGGTGGCTGGCTGGACTGATCTGCATGCGGGCGAGCCGTCCGCGCTCCCAGCAAACCTTCGCTCAGGCACTGTTCAGCGGCACCCGGGCCAGCTCAATCCCGGCCCCGCCAGCTCCATCGTCGAGCATGATCAGCAGTTGGTCGTTGGCTGGCTCGGCGGGCGGCTGGTAACGCACCGTCGCAGCCTGGTCAACCAGCGGCACCAGACGGAGGCCATCGACAGCGTCGAGCAGATTGCCTTTGCCGGGCCGTCCACCGGCGTCCACCACCATAAAGGCCAGGTTGCCGAAGGGCAGGGCGGCTGGCCCGGGCAGGGTCGTGGTGCCGAAGGAGCCCGCGCCGATCCGTATGGTCAGCTCAACCGGCGCGCCCCCGGCGAGCAGGCGCGGATTGGCCGGGCTGAGCGCAAGGGGCAGGCTGGCCCCGCGCAGGCGGATGGTAGCGATGGGGATGCCCGTCTCACCCACGGTACCGATTGGCCAGAACCAGCCCTCGACGTGGGCAGTAGCGGCGACCGGCTCGGCCCCGGCGTCGTTGGGGCTCAGGGCGACCAGGCCCTCGTTGATGCGCAGCGAGTGGATGAAGAAGCCCGGGTCGGGCGGCGCTCCGCTGGCCAGGGCCTGGCCATTGCGCAGATCGGGCGCATCAAGGGCGTAGAGCAGCGCTTCCAGCCCGCGCATCTGCTGATTGCGGCCCTGATTGGGCGGGCCGGGACGTACCTCGACAGCAACTGTACAGGCGAGGCGCAGCACGCGCCGCGGGTCATTCGCGCCCGGCACGACCACCGGACGGCTATTGCCGAGGCCGGGATCGCCGGGGCTGACCCTGGTCACGCCAAGCAGCAGGGCCGGCCCATTACCGGGCAGGTTGCCTGGCGCCACGTCAACCCGCCCCGTAAAGGGTGCAGGCAGACGGGCGCTCAAGAGATCCGCCAGCCGACGCTCGAAATCACTGATCATGATCGCTCATCCCTCATCCAGGCCCCAGGGGTCGCCGCAAATTCTCGCCAATCGAGCGGGTCAGGCCAGGCGTCGCCGCGTTAATCTCGCTACGCACAAGCTCGCTCAGGGCGCTCCGATTGAGGCTGCCCAGCTCGGTGCGCAGGCGTGTCTCGACGCCGCCAGCCTCGAGACGGGCAGCATCACGGGCGGCGCTGCGCGCCTCCTCCAGCACGATGCGCCGGCTATCACCAAGCGCATCTGTCGTGCGCTGGCTGATCTGGGCATCGAGTGTCCGCAACTGGCCATCAAAACGGCTTGCCTGGAGCTGATCGCGCTGATCGATCGTATTGATCAGCTCGGTACGCACCCGACCAGCGGAGAGGTCGATCTCCGTGCGGAGCAGGTCACCCTGGCCACGGATGACCCGCACATCAACCTCCAGCTGCTGCACCCGCTCGCTCAGGGGCTTGACATTCTCTTCAAGCTGGCCAAGACGCCGGCTGAAGCTGCCCATCTGCTCATCAAGGCGTGTCGCAAGCGCAGCGCCCACCTGCTCGCCGATGCCGCTGCGCAGCTGTTCGATCTGTGTACTATAGTCGGTGGTGAGCCGACGCCCCAGAACGTCAGTCTGCTTTTCAATCAGCGTCTCGAGGTCGGTGCGGGTCGTGGTGATGAGCGTACTGACTTCGGGGCGCACACTGTTGAGCACCACGGCGCTGATGTCGGGGATCGCATCGGCGATGCGACTCTCGATGCGCGGATCGATCCCGGCGAAGCGCTCGTTACTCTCGGCGCGCAGCTCGTCGCCGAGGCCGCTGAGCGAGCGGTCGAACTGCTCAAGCAACTGGTTGCGCAGGTTGCCCTCAATGGCCCCCAGCTCATCAGGCGAGAGCTCGCGCCGTACCCGGGCGAGGGCGTCATCAAGAGTCGCCTGGGTAACAAGCGTATTGGTCAGGTCGGTCAGTCGATTCTCAAGCGTGCGGGCGTCGAGCAGCGTCCCATCAGGCGCGGTGAGCCGGTCACGGAGCTCGTCGGTGCGCGCCAGACGCTCAAAGACCTGGTTAAAATCGATCGGACTGCCGTTGACCGTGAGGCGCTGGCCGACGGTGACAGCGGTGGCGACATCACGCTGCAGGCTGCCGAGGGTGGTACGCAGCTCGCGCACGGCCTCGCGCCCATCGTCCAGGCCCTCAACGGCGCGGCGCACATTGAGCACCTCAGCCTGGCGAACGAGGTCGCGGGTAGTCACCTCAGTCACCCGGTCGCGCACCTCGCCCAGGTTGCCGAGCACGGCTTCGATGCGTCCGGCCAGCCGTTCGATGCGCTGTTCAAGGGCCTGCAGGCGGGCCTCGGCGGCGGGGTCACTCAGGGGGCCACGCTCGATCAGCGCCCGCAGGCGCGGCTCAAGCCAGCCAACACTGACCTGGTCGGCGTGGGTATGGGGCACCGGCACGGCCTGCCGATCCTCGGCCAGCACCACGCGGGCCAACTCACCCACCGCGCCGACCAGCGTATTCCAGTCCTCGGCCCGGATCAACTCGCCCTGGGCAGCGCCCCCCAGGGGCGTCAAACGTTCAGTCAGGGCTCGTAGGCGTTCGAGATCGGCAAGGGTCGGCATAGCTCTACCCTCCGATGATATTCTTCAGCTTGACGCCACCGGCCGCTCGGGTTGACTGCATATAGACATTCAGCTCCGACTCGGGGCGGCTCTGCGTGCCAGCATTAAAGTAGGTCTGAGCCAGGCCAGTCAGCTTTTGCACCTCGGGGTTGGCACGGAACGTGTCGGCATCGGCGCCGCGTGACTGCGCCAGCTCGTTGATTGTGGTCAGGTAGAAGGAGCCGGTGTTAGCGAGCTTCTGGGTAAAGTCGGGCGTATCACTCTGCGCCGCCGCCCGCAGGTCGATCAAGCGCCGGTTGACCCGCTCACGCAGATCGGGCGCAGCGGCACCGAGGTCAAGCACGGTATTGACGGTGCGGTCAAGGTCTTCGGTCTCAATCTCGCGGCGCAGTTCGACCAGGCTCTTGCCGAAGGCTTCGGCGAAGCGCCTGAGGTTGCCCTGTACCTCGTCGATCTTCTCGGCAATCTCGGGATGGTCGTGGCCCTGCGGGGCTACCATACGGGTCAACTCGAGCACGGCCTGAGCGAGATCGCCCACGGCATCGACCAGGCTGTTCCAATCGGCGGCGCGGATCGCCTCACCGGGACCTTTGGCGGCCAGCGGGCGCAGTTGCTCCCGCACAGCGGTAGCTGCACTCTGCACCGGCCCGAGGTCGGCATCGGGGATGTCACGGATGGGCGTATCGCGGAAGAGCTCAGGCCGCACCGGCACCGGCACAAAGGTCGGCGCGATCTGGGGGAAGATGCGGATGCGCCGGTTGTCGATCAGATTGACCAGGTTGGGATGGGCCACCTGCAACTGGTAGCTACCCGGGTCAAGATCACGAATGGTCAGCGAGCCATCAAGAAAGGGCTTGCGCTCAACCACCGTGCCGGTCGCCTCATTGACCAGCCGTACCGTTGCGTCACGGTTGGCCGGGGTATAGCCCTGAAGCTGGATCTGCGCCGTGGCGCGTAGGGTTCCTGCCATCGAAAACCTCCATGTCTATGGCAACCATTGCAGATCACCGTAAGGAAAGGTAATTTCCCAGAAGAGGGTCAATTCGTGGTCATCGCCTTTGGTGATTGGTGCCAGGATGACCCGGTTGTAGAGCGTCGTGACCGCACCGTTACGTGCGACCAGGGCGGCCTCACGCACAGTGCCGACGGCGGCATTGGCGGGCAGGGTACCGCGCACACGGATGCGTACCATACGTCGTTCGCTGTCCACTTCGGGGGCCGAGAAGGCTTCGGGGGCCAGCGGCGCGTCAAGCGGCCCGTTCAGGGGCGCAGCGGCATCGTTACTCAGGGCTGCTGTATCGAAGCCCTCGCGCTCAGGCGCGTCACTCGTGCCGACCATCATGTGGGTGATCGGCGTGCCGCGCCCGGCGAAGAGCTCGGCGATCAGCTGCGCCCCACTCTGCATCACGGCATTGTGCGCCGAGCGTACCTCAAGCAGTTCGCCGCTCGTCGCCCGTAGCTCAACCCGTAGAAATGCGCCCATAAAAAAACTCCTATAGCTAGCTGCGCCAGCGCAGCCGGCCTCACCGGAAGGTCGACTCGCTAAAGCGGGTGACGTCATAGACTCCTCCGCTCTCAGGCATGCGATCGGCACCCATCGGGGCCGCCTCGCGGATCGTGATCGGCAACGTGGCGACGAGGTAGTCGCGCTGGGGCTGCTGTTCGCGCAGGGGCTCAAGGGTGACGCTTGCGGCGATACCGACCCCGCGCAGTTGCTGTACGGCCAACTCAAGTGAAGTGCCCAGCTCGTCACGACTCTGCAAGGCGCTGGTTGTGCGCCCGCTGCTGTTGCGCAACGCCCCGCCCGGCAGTTCCACCCGCAAGCTGGCCGGACTAGTCTCGACCCAGGCCACTTGCAGGCTCGCCGCCGGATCCTGGTAGAAGAGGGCCTGGTCGAAGCGGGCCGCCTCAAAGCGCCCCTGCTGCAAGGCCAGGTCGGCCAGGGCCAGCAGGAAGCGGTCGAGGCCCAGGGCATCGAAGTGGGCCAGGGGCAAGAACCAGAGCTCGTTGCGCCCGCGGGCCAGGCTGAGCGCTCGCGCTGGTACCTGCACCTGACTCTGCTCCCAGGGCGTGCCGGGCCGCACGTCCGTCACCGAACGCAGGGCGCTGCTCACATCGCGGCGCTCAAGCCAGGCCCTGGCTGTCCCATCGGGGTTTGCACTGATCCAGAGCCGCTGCCCTGGCTCGAGGTTACCCAGGAAGAGCAGGGCTGTGCCAGTGGTCAGGTTGACCAGGGCGGGTACACTCTCCGGGCCGCCAGCCAGCCCGGTCAGCAGCAGATCAAGCGGGGTCGGGTCGAGGCCGCGATTCTCGACGCTGAATTGCCAGAGGGGCTCGACTCCGCCCAGGGCCGGGATGCGCTGGAAGCGGCGGACAGGCGGGTTTTCCACCAGGGCTGGGGCGGTTGTTGAGGGCTGCGCACTCCAGCGCTCGAGCTGGGCGATGGCTATGAGGTTAGCGTTGGCCTGGTAGAGCCGGGCGTATTGGCTGACAAAGCCGCGAATCGCGTCGACGGTCACGGCGCCCTGTTGCAGCAGGGCGTCGCGCAGGCTGTGCAGCCAGGCCCGGTACTCGGCCAGGCTCTGCCAGCTCTCAGCCGGGATGGCGAGCAGCGCAGCCAGGCGCGCCGCCTCGTCCAGAGTGAGCGCCCGGTCGAACCAGTGGGCCCGCTGCACCTCCAGCGCCTCCTGGTCAAGGATCTCCAGGACTAACTCAGGGATGCGCAGCAGCTCACCGACCAGCTCCCCTTCGCGGTAGAGTGTCGGCAGACGGCCTGCCATAGCCTCACGGTGGCTCACAGGTTACCCTCCTGCGGCTCAATGGTGATCGTGCCCTGCTGCAGCCGCTCGCCGGGGGCAAGCGTGTAGCTGCCCACGCCATCGGTGAGTTGCAGGAAGCGCCCGCCGCCTTCAACGGTGAGGATTACCTGTGTACGATCAAGGCCAAAACGTGTATCATCGCGGATCGCCGCCGCCAGCCGGTCAACATCAAACGGTGCATCGGGTGCCCGGCTGCTAAGAAAGCTCGCCAGCGCCGTGGTGATCGCCGCTGTCGCATTGGCCAGGGTGACGCCAGGCGCAAGATGGATGGGCAGCAAGGCACTTACCGTCGCCAGGCTTGCGGCCCCACTGCCCGCCTGCTCGAAGCTCGGCGCAACGAAACTCACTCCGCTTACCCTGAGGGTCGTATCAGCGGGTAGTTGCAGCTCGTCCACCTCGGCCCCACCGGCGGGCGTAAGAATCACCTGCGCGTCGGTAATGCGCGCATCTTCCAGGACCAGCTTGAGCAACTGCGCCCGGCGGGCCTTGCCGCCCGGTGGCAGGTCGTCCAGGTAACGGCGCAGGCGCGTCTCGACAGCACTGTTGAGCGTCTGTACCACCCCGCCGCTCACGCCCGCCCCGGCCAGGGTCAGGGCGACCCGCACAGCCACCTCCTGGCTGCGGGCCTGGCCCCAGAGCACCCGGATACCAGCCGGGCGAAATTCGTTGATCGTGCGCTCGATCTGCGCATTGATCGCCGGGTCGTCGCTATTGTAGGCCAGCTCAAGCCGGATCTCACCCGGCACGCCGTTCGGGGCCTCGATCAGATTGACATTCTTGACCCCATCGATTGAGAGCAGGCCAAATTTGAGGGCGTCCTGGGTGCCGCGCACCACCCCATGCAGGCCCGCTGCCGCCCGCCGGCGCAGCTCGTCGTCGCTCTCGGCCACTGCCAGGGGCCGCGCTGGCTGCGGGTTCGTCACTGCGCCCACCCCGGCGATCAGCACCTCGAGCCGGCGCAGCCGGTCGGCCTCAACCAGCTTCGTCCCCGGCGTCTCGCCACGCACTTGCACCTCGCGGGTTGTCTCGCCGGGCTCAAGTGTCAGGCTTGTCAGAGTCAGATAACGCGCACCGCTCTCATCAACCACGGCCGTATTAGCTGGAATAGTCACCTGCGCCCCGGCCCCCGCGTCACTGCGCCGCGTAAAACGCACGCGCGCCACCGGGTAGCCCGCCGGGAGCCGACGCACGCCGACCAGGGCCACCACTTTGTCAAGCGAACCGCCCTCGGCACTATCGAGAAAGGCCGAGTCGTAGATATGGCCAAGTTGCAGATAGGCCATAGCCAGCTCGCGGGCGATGGTCTCGACCAGCGTGCGTGTCACCGATCCGACATTGAGATCGGTCAGTGGGGTCGGCGGCATCTGCAGTGGGTAATAGTTGACCGTCAGCGGCGTACCCGGCTTTGGCCGTCGCCCACCCTCGCGGAAGCGGATGCCGTCCGGCTCGCCCGTGCCGCTCGTGGCGATCAGTTCAAAGTCGGCGGCGGTAAAGCGGTAGGGCTGATCGCGGGCTGCCGCGCCCACCCCCACTACAATCGTCCCTTCGAGGTGCGAGATACGGCGCACCGGGCGTTGTTGGAGCTTCTCAAGCACAATCGGCAGATCGGCCGGTGGGGCGCTCAGCGTCTCACGCACCGTACCGCCGGTCAGCGTCGTCAGCATATCGCGCACGATCGCCTCATAGCTACGTGGGACAAAACTCACAGGCCCACCTCCAGAGTCAGGCCGATCGGGGCCTCACCGGCCCGCGGTCTGACCGCCAGTGTGAAGACGAAGGACGACCCCGTCTCTTCATCAGGATGAAAGCTCAACTCAAGCGCCTCGTCCTCCACCCGTGGTTCCTGGGCCACTACCTCCAGGATGAAAGCCCGGCAGAGGTTGCGCAGGGCAGGCGTCTTATTGCGCCCGATCAGCTCATGCAGGCGCGAACCGTAGCTAGCGTGGCCAAGCTCAGCCAGGGCTCCCCGTGGTGTCAACAGGCGCAGCATCAAGGCCTGGGCCAGGTTCTCACGCCCGCTCACCGTCACCACCGAAGTCACCTCAAGCGCATCACGGCCCGGCAGACGTTGGCGCAGCACCCTCGTCCGGCGCACCAGATCCAGCGCCGAGGCATCATGGGCCACACCCGTCGGCGTCACCAGCAGATCCGTGCCCAGCAGTTTGTCAGTCCCATTCGCCATCAGCATCCCCAATCAAAACTGGCCTGCTCCCTGCGCTTAGCCAATCGTCACCGTGCCGGAGGCAAGCACCTGGCCCACAGGCAGATCAGCCGGGTCATTACACGTCGTGACCGGGTCACCGGCGCGGGCGGCGGGCTGGCCGCCGATCTTCACGCTCGGGCTACCAAGCAAGATGCTGCCCCGGTTGGCTGGCGGTCGCTGGAAAGCGGTGCCTGGCGGGGTCGGGCTATGGGCGGGGCTGTTGCTGGCCGTCGAGCCAGCTACCGCCGCTGGCTGCCCATTGATCGTCACCGTGCTGATCAGCCCACCGTCGATGACCCCGTTGAAGGGATGCGGTAGCGGTGTCGGCACCGGCCCGCCCGCTGTCGGCACCAACACAATATGTGTATCGACCGCGACGACCTGACTGTTTGCAGTTGCAGCTGGTTGGCCCATCAGTTAATCTCCACCTGTGCGCCCGAGATCTTCACGCTGGCCGAGCCAGCCAGCTCGATCGTGGTCGCCTTCAGCGTGAGTGTCCCCGGCGTCTCCAGGGTCACATCGCCATCTTGTTTCAGGATCAGTTTCGTCCCCCCGGCGATCAGCTCGGCGCGCCCGCCGCCGCTACCCGTCAGGCTCAGGCTCAGGCCACCCAGTTTGAGCTGGATCTGCCCATCGTTGATCAGCAGGCGTACCTCGCCGCCCGGCAGATCCAGTTCAATCGCCGGGGTTGCGCCGGTCACTTGCAGGCGCAGCTTTGGCTCACTTGCTCCGGTGGGCAGAGCCAGCACAAGCTGGCCCTCCTGGTGCGGCGGCGGGTCTTGTTCAGGGTGGTAGAGCCGTCCGACGATCACCGGGGCGTTGTAGTCACCCTCAAGGAAGACCACCACCACCAGTTCGCCGACGGCGGGGATAGCCACCGCGCCAAGCACGCCTGTGGCGAGGGGCACGCGTGGCAGCACCAGGCCCGTATCGCGCAGGCGCACCGTCGCGGCATAGTCCACCGTCGCACCCTCAGCGGGATAAACATCGCTCACCACGCCAACGGCGGCCACTGCGCGGGCCTGGGCCTCGTGACGGGCGATGCGGGCAATCGTATCGAAGAGTGCGCTACTCATGCAAAAAGCCCCCCCAGGGCGGCAAGGGCCGCGCCGAGCAACGAACCGAGCCCGCCCCCTTCGCCAGAGAGGGCCTCGAAGCTGGTGTGGCCACCCTGGCCAGGGCGCAGGTGATGGACGACCCGGGTCATAATCCACGGCCCACCGAAACGATCACCCGGCAGATCCTGCACCTCAAGCACCAGGCCAGGGCGCAGCTTCGGCATCAGGAAGCCCTGTGCCCGCAGGCGTCGCCCGGCAGCCAGGGCCAGCGCCTCGGCGCCTGCCGAAGCAGTGGTTGCCGCTTTTGGCACCCGCAAGGCCCCGGAGGGCATCCAGAGCGCTGCGGGGCCGGGGGCTGGCGCATCGGCGGGCAGCGGCTCGCGGCCTGGGCGCAACACATCAGGCGCTGAGGCGGAACCGGCCGTACCCGCGCCAATGCGCAGCCGGCGCACCGCGGCCTCCGGCTGATCCACAACCTCGTAGGTCAGCAGTTCACGCCCGTAACGCAGGGCCAGCTCAGGCTGGCCCTCAGGCCAGGCCCTGACGAAGAGCTCGCCATCGCCGTTCACTCCGGCAATCGCCCCGCCCAGCTCGGCCAGGTAAGCGATATGCTCGGCGGCGGTGCGCCCCTGATGGGCCACATAGGCGGCCAGGGGCAGGTCGAGATCGAGCGCCGCAGTCGTCACGGCGGCACTATCAGCCAGGGCGCGGATAGCCTCCCTGGCGCTGCCCTGCTCGAAGGTCGCACATGGGCGCAGGCGGGCCAGTTCGGCCCCCGCATCACCAACCACAACCTCCGTCGTCGTGACATGCCGCCGGATCGCCCGCACCTTGCCGGTCAGCACCGTTGCCACTCCGGCCCCCGGCTCATCACCGCTGTCCAGTTCGAGCATCCCCATATCGTCGGGCACGGCCTCAAAGCGCACCCCCGCCGGCAGGCTCACCCGCAGCCCATTGACCCCCGGCAACAGCGTCAAGGTCGCCGTCAGGCTCAGGGTATGGGTCGCATACTGCAGCGCACCCAGCGTCAAACTTGCCCCCGGTCTTACTGCCACAGCCATGTCCTATCAGCCAAACAGCTCGCCCAATTGACGAGCCGCATCTTTAAAGCGCGAGGCCAGCTCACCGACGCTGTCGGTTGTCCTGCTGATCGGTTCGAGCACATTGCCGACCTGGAGCGCATCAAGGTTCGCCAGGTTACTCAGGGCGGCCAACTGGTCGATCACACCGAGGGCCGCATCAACGGCACCAGCCACCTCACCGGCCAGATCTTCCAGGTCGCCGAGCAGATCGCTATCGAAGCCCAGGTCGCCCAGGCCAAAATCATCAAGGCCGCCAAAGCCACTCAGCTCAGCGGGCGGCGGCAAGGGCGGGCTCTCCACCAGCACCAGTTCATAGCTGAAATGCCCAGGCCGCCCGGCCATTTCAACGGCGCGCATGGTGGCGATCACCACCTGCTGCAGGTCAAGGGCGGCGCTAATATCAGCGGCAAAGCTGAGCTCGGCACCTTCAGCGGCAGCCTGTTGCAGGGCCTGCAGCGCCTCGGCGGCCCCTTCGCCTACCAGCAGCCCCTGAATGGCGATGCGGTGCGACAGGCGCCCGGCGTTCTGTTGCAGCTCGCCGGGCAGGCCAGCAATGCGCGTGGCGACAAAGCCGCCGTTATAGTCGTGCTCAATGCGCTGCACATATTCAAGTGAGATCTCGCCCAGAAGGGGAACGCTCATCGTGCCAGCCCTCTCAGATTAGCTTCGTCGTCAAGCAGCACTGCCAGGGCCGTCGCCACTTCCTCGGCGTCGAGCGGCTCGTATTGCTCCTGTGCCAGCGCCATGGCCAGGTCGGCCTGCCCATTGGCCCGGCTCGCCCACGACGTAAGCTGCTCCCCCTCACTTGCCGTGGGCAACTCTGCGCGGCCTGCCGCGTCCGGCAGCTGTGCAATGGAAGGCTGCTGCTCTCTGTAGACCGGCAAAGCCGGGCCTGGCAGGCCCGCTGCCGCCGGGGCCACAGGCGGGTTCGCCGGGCTACGGGCCAGCTCGTGGCGTGTGCGCCACGTTAGACTGGGCGTGGCAGAACCATGCGTGCTGCCTGGGAGCAGCTGAAAGCGCAGCCGTGGCGCAGGCCCAGCGGTGTCGGCCTGATCATGGCCAGGGATGCCCGGCACTTCAGTCGCACGTGGGCCTGTTGGAGTAGGCCGATCGTTGGCCACTTCGGCCAGGGGTGCCGGCGAGGGTGGCTTGCTGCTCTCTGAACCAGTTGCCCCAGCCTGGCTATTCGGCCATGCCTGGGTGGGTGGGGCGGCTGCGCTGGCTGGCTGGGTTGGGGTGAAGGCTAGCCCTGTGGCGGGTGTTCCCACCGCCTGATGGGCGATTGGCCCTGCCGATGGGAAAGCGGGCGACTCCTGAGTTGGCGCGAAGGTCGGCCCCATACTGGCCGGCAAGTCGCTTGCGTGAGCCTCCGGCGTGCCCCGTGCCAGCAATTGCAGCACGAGCTGGCGCTGGATCGCCTCAAGGCTAGTCGGCGAGGCCGCCAGGAAGATTACCTGCTGCCAGCCATCATCAGTGGCAGCCGGTGCCAGCGGGCCAGCCAGATAGCGGGCCAGGCGATCCACCTCAGCCGCCTCAAGCGCATAGAGCTGGCGCAGATCACTACCCAGGGTTCGAGCCACCGTCAAGGCGGCCGCGCTGAAATGGGGCGTATCCGGCCCATCGGCACCGGCCATCGCCAGAGCCAGAATCTCGAGCAGCAGCGCATCCGCCGGCCCCGGCTCGACCAGGGCCGCCGCAGCGATCGCCGCGCCGAGCCGATCGACCGCCTGGGGTGACCCGGCCAGCCCGGCGACGATGCGCGTCCGCTCGCCGAAGCTCAGCGGGCGCAGTACCGGCCCACCGGCACCGCCCACCCGCAGTTCGCCCGCCGTCCCGGCGCGCTCAAGTGCCACCCGCACCGCACCGATCTGCGCAAAGCCCGGCTCAAACACCACCAGCATCGTCATGCCTCACTGATCTCTTCACGCAGACGTACCGCCGAGAAGCTATAGACCGTCTCGCCGTGGCCGTTCGTCTCGATCCCGAAGCCCTTATCAGTCAGGTAACACTCATCAAAGGTGACCGTCATCGTGCGGGTCTTGTTATCGGCACCGGTATGGCGTAGCGTGCCGATGACCTGGAAGGGGCCACTCAGCCCGTTCAGCTTCGCACTGGTCGAAGCGACCCGCAGGCGTCCCTCCACCGTCTGGGCCCCTGAGACCATGCCGGCCCGCTCGGTGCTGCCGAGGACATAGACATTGCTGCGCTGCTGCTGGAAGCGATACTCAATCGCCCGCACCCCCTCGATCGGCTCCCCGTCAACCATCACACTGCTCTCACTCGCCGCAAAAAGAATAGCCATCGGCACTGCTCCTTCCAAACGCTCAGTTCTTCACCCGAATCGTCGCGTAGATAAAGTCGATCGCCCGCACAGGCCGAATGGCGATATCGACGCGCACAATGCCCTGGGCAAAGTCCTGCTGGGTCGAGTAGACATCGACAATAAAGGCCGGATCGCTGCCGTCGGTCGAGGGCACCAGGGCCCCGGCCCGCTCCATACGGGTAAAGGTCGCCACGATCTGCTGCTTGAGGGCGGTACGCGCATCGGCGCTGTTCAGCTGGCCGATAAAGTTCTCGGCAATCGCCTTTGTCTCGCGGATGGCCTGGTCGGCGACGCGGGTTACTGAGATCTGGTCGCCGGTTGTGTCGAGGCCGCGCAGCACCACCACCCCGCGTCCGGCGCGATCCTGCACCACCAGCAGGTTCGTGCCCGGGCCAAGCAGGCGGTTGAGCTCACTCTCGCGATAGGTAGCGGCGCTCAACTCGAAGAGCGGCACTGGCTTGAAGGTGGGCGAATCCTGTGGATTCAGCCGGCCCACCAGGCCCACGACTGCCCCTTCAGCCCCGGCGGGCGACACCAGCACAAAGCGTCGGTTGCGCACCACGGCGGCGTGATCCTTGATCGCATTCAGGTTCCGCTGCTCATTCGCCGTCACCGAGCCGAAGGCAATCCGCGGCGCGCCATCCTCGGCCATCCGCACGGCATGGGCGACCAGCAACTGGTGAATCTGGCGCACCTCAGCATCGGCCCGCCCCGCCTCAATCGAGGCCAGCACCAGGTCAATGCGCGGGTCGTCAGCCAGGCGCTCGATTGCCTCAGCATACTGCGCCACCGACGGCGACGTACCGCCACTCAGCTGTAGTGGTGCCGCCGTTGGCGCAGGCAGGCGGGCCGCCGGGGCCAGCGAGTTAAGCAGGCGCACCCGGATCATCTGGCTACGCGCCAGCAGCGCATAGGGCAGAAAATCGGCCTCATCAGGGTTGAGCAGCAACTCACTGAACTGCTCCTGCAGCCCGCCTTGCAGCACACTCAGGTTGACCCGCCCGGCATTGGTGGCGATCACTACACTCAACCCGGTCGGGCTAACCCCATCGGCAGGCAGCAGTTGGAAGAGCGTACGAGCGGGTGCGCCAGCCACCGGGACATTCACACTGGGTGCCTCGGCCGTGAAGAGGTAGGTATTATCGGCGGGCGCATCATCGCTGAAGTCGGGGTCAAGCGCCACCAGGTAGCGCGACTGGCTATTAATCACATCAAAAAGATAGTCCGGCTGGCTCGGCTCAACCTGCAGATCATTAAAACTCTCAAGCACACGCCTGCCGCGTAGCACGCGCAGGCTGGCTCGCACCAGCTCACCTGCCGCATTCGCTACGCCGCGCACCTCCACCGCCAGGGCATTGCCCCAGGCCCCATTGGCCCGCGTGCGCAGGATCACACACGGGGTGCTATCGGCATTACGCAGCGTCACCGAAGCTGGCGCCCCCCCACTGACCGGCGCGATCACCACTTCACTTGCGCCATTCGCCAGCGCATGCACCACCTCCGGCATACTCACCTCGGTGCCGGGGCCAAGTAATTCGCGCACCTCCGTCACCTTCGTCACCCCGATCAGGCGCGTATCAGCCGGAACGCGGTCCACAATCCCGGCCACCCCGACAATGCCCGACGCCGCAGGCAGCGGCGGCAACACATCAAAGCGCGCCTCAACCCGAACCCCAGGGACAACCAGAGCCGCCATACACGTACTCCTTACTGTTCGGACAAGTGGCGAGGGGCCATTTCAAGGCATAGCAATAGCCATGCCGCATGGCCTATCAATCCATGACGGTCAGACACACCCGGACGAGTTCTGGCTAAAACAAGGCTTGCAGGTAGTTTACAATCTGAGCTTCAGATCCAGCACGTCATTGTGTGGCGGCGTGGAGTGATAGCCAGACTGATGCGGCCCTGCTGCAAGCTTGTCTTCGCAGGTTCGCCGTGCGGAACCCTCTTTGGCGTAACGGTAGGTGGGAAGTAGAGTGATTGTAGGGCCTTGGTTGTGCTATCGCAACCCATTTTCCCTAGATAAACGGTTAAGAAAAGCCTTTCTCTGGTCAAAAACAGGTAAAATAAGCCCATCTCCGCCCTTCTGTTTGCCAGGAGTGCCCATGGAGCCGCACTACGAGCGTATCTCGCAGAGTCTGGTTGCCCGCCACTCACGTCCGCTTGGCGTGGTTGAGTTTTACGGTGGCCAGTTTTTCGGCCAGTTCCCCGTTACCAGCTACAACTACTTGCTCGGAGCGCTCTTCCGGGCTGGCTATGCGATCATTGCGGTGCCGTTTCGTTTTGGTTTCAACCACACCGAAATCGCCGAGGGGCTGCTGATCGAGCGCGATCAGGTGCGGGCCAGGCTGCCCGAGCTTGAGGCTGTTCCCCACTTCTGGGTCGGTCACAGCCTGGGTTGCAAATACATCGCTCTGCTCGAAGCCTACACTGACGCCCCCAGCGGCAAATTTTTGCCCCCTGGCCGGAGCCTGGCTACCGCCCGCCGCGGCATTCTCGACGAGCCCTCACTGCTGATGGCCCCCAACATCGGCGACACCAGCACCGCGCTGCCCGTGCCCTTGCTGCCCCAGCTTCTCGATGGGCTCGGGCGTGGTGTGCGTCCCACCCGCGCTGAGACCCGTCGCCTGATCGCTGAAGATGACCTCTTCAATCTGACGGCGCTGATCTCCTTTGCTGACGACAGCATCGCCGGGAATGCCAGCCAGCCGCCCGCGCAGAGCGACGTGGCCTGGTTCTTGCAGACCCTTGCTGCTCACCCTGGCGACATGCTGCTGCATGAAGAGCTGGCCGGTGGTCACCTGGTGCCCGTGGGCCTGCAGGTCGCCGATGTCGTGCTCGAAGTCGATCCACAGCCCGGCCTGTGGCCCGCCGAGCCACCGGCCGAACTCGAACAGAGCGCCGTGCGCCTGCTCGCCGAACTCGACAAACGCCGCGCCAGCGTCGTGCAACGTCGCCTTGCCCGCTGAGCGGTAGGTTCGGCCACCTGATTACCGGTCTGGCCATGCTATGAGCAGCACGTTCAATGCACCGACCCGGAGTGGGCCTCCGTCGCAGAGCGAGCGGAGGATGTCGCGGAAGCGGTTGCGCGGGATCGGTGTGGTGTGCGCCGCCTGGTTGCGCACGCGCACCAGGTGCTCGATCTCGGCGATCAGCTGCTCCACATTCACTGCAAACGTAGCGTCCTCCGGGTCGACGCGGCTTTCCCAGACCTGCCCCAGGTGCGCCACGATTACGCCCCAGAGCAGCGGGTTCTTGCGGTATACCCCACCCAGTGCGCCCAGGGTCGGTTTGCCGTGTGGGAAGTCGGCGCCGCTGATGCCGGGGATCGCCAGGATGCGCCGCTGGAGCTCACGCTCCAATACCCGCGCCACGTGGATGATCGAAGCTGAGTAGTCGTTGGCCTGCACCTCGTCAAGCTGGTCACGTAGGTAGATTGCCAGTGCGAGCGACTCACGCTCGGTTGGCCCCAGCAGGTGTAGCGTGTGATCGAGCCCGATGTCGCCCAGCTTGGCTTCGTAGCGCCCCAGATCCTGAAGTGCTCCTGTGATCTCGGCGAAGCGGCGGGTCAGCCCTTCGATCCGGCTGATGACATGCTCCACGGCCTCCTCGTCGAGCGTCTCGGGCGCACCTGATTCGAAGAGGCGCTCAAGCTCTTTGAGCAGCTCTTTCGCCGTGCGCGGCGGTCGCACCGGCGGCGCTGCCCCTGGCTGGCTGATGATGTGGCACAGGCGCCCATCATGGCAGCAGTGCTCGGCGCGGCTCACCAGATCGACGCGCCACGGGCCGATGTGCGGCTTCGGGCAGACCAGGAGCTCGTCCGAGGCAAGGGTTGCGCCATCACGCCCCAGCAGGGTATCGCGCTCAGCCACGCTCAGGGTATCGAGGAAGATGCCCTGGCAGCGCGGGATGCGCGGCTCACCCATCCGTATATGGGCGTCGTCGAGCAGCGCAGTCAGGGTCGCTGCGACCCTGCGCTGTTCACCCGGTAGCGCCGGGGTGAGTGGCTGCACAATCACACGCTGGTCAGGATCGAGCATCTGGTTGCGGATGGGATCTGGGGCAAGGGTATAGCTGGGGTCACCAACCTGACTGCCAGCAAGAAAGGCGAAGAGCAATACCCCGTACCCTTCGCCAAGCAGGTTGAGATCCGCGATCATGCGCTTGATAGGCGAGGATGGGACTGTCGGGCTCTCGCGCTCACGGTAGTACTTGGCGTCCCAGATAATTCCCGGCTCGCGCCAGACGAGCCGTTTTCCGTCGCGCACCTGTTGGAGTGGTGGGTCGATGCGCCAGAGGTAGAAATCGGGCCGCACACCAGGCACGGCGTGGGCATGGGTCGGGCGTGTTATCCAGGAGCCCACCGGGAGTGGGACGGCCTGATCGTGGCGCAGTTCGTAGGTGCAGCCCGCCCAGCGGAAGCGCAGGCGCATCGGCTGGAGGCTGAGCTCCAGCTTGTCTGGCTCGCTCTGCGCGTGGAGCAAACTGGCGAGCTCATAGAAGATCCAGAGCTGGAAGAGGTAGTTGTCGCGCTGCGGATCTGCACCAAGCGTCACCTCTGCTGCGAACTGGTCAGGTTGGAGCAGCGGCAGCGAGCGGAGCCGGGTGCGCCAGTCGATGAGATCGGTGTAGGCGCAGTTGCCACCCGGGATCGTGCGCTCTGTCACCTGGTGAATGAGCATGTCCAGATTGCCGGCCGCGAGCAGTTCCTCGGCTTCCAACCTGATGCCCGCGAACTGGGGAAAGGCTAGCTCTCGCTCGCACCGCTCTACAATAGCATTCAGTGGATGGCGCAGCGTGTCGGTCTGAGCGACGAGTTGATCGTCCCAGAGGAGACCGATCAGGTCGGCACGATACTCGAGTAGCACGGCGACCACCAGCAGGTTTTCCGGGGTCGCAAAGTCACGCCGGCGCTGGCGCGTGTGCATGAGCAGCGGCGGCTGGCCCGGTGTTGCGGCCCAGGTCGCATCAAGGGTGCGCTCCCAATCAACGCGCCCACGCGGAGGCGCTTCCTCGATGATTGTCTGGCGCGGCGCCTCGAAGCTGAGCCGGCGCACGATGCGGGGCAGAAGATCGTCAAAGAGCTCATCCCGTAGCAACGTAAGCGCAGCAAGGTCACGGTAAGGCCGCAGGAGGGTTTGATCATCGGATGCCCCGCTCTGGCGTATGCGGTAGTGGCGCGTGAAGCCGCCCTCGTCGAAGCGCAGTAGCAGCGTCACCAGGCGCGCCTGCATCTCCGCGTAGGCTTGCTGCTCTGCAGGAGTTGGCTGGTAGTCAGTCATGGAAGATTCATAGTTTGGCGGGGAGATGTGGAGGGGCCAGGCCCCTCCACGGCCACCCTCTCGGTTCAGTTTCGAGGCGAACTGTCAAGTTCGCCTTACAGCACCTGTGCTATACTTATTATCATTATCATCAGTATAGTATAACGCAGTGCTTCTCCTGGCCTTCCCGGAGCTCAAACAGGCGGCCGGGCCAATCGCTGATCGGCTCAGCCTTGCGGGGGCAAGCCCTGTGGTTTTGGCCCTCTGGCATGAGCCTGGTCTCCAACCACTCAGTGCGTCCGACGAGGACAATGATTTCTGAGCAGCCGCTGCATGGCCCGCTGGCCCGCCAGCGCCTGCTGGTTCGCGGGATCGTTCAGGGTGTCGGTTTCCGCCCCTTCGTCTACGGCCTGGCCCTACGCCTCGGTCTGGCTGGTCTGGTGCACAATGACGGCGACGGGGTGACGATTGAGGTTGAGGGGGCGCCCGCCGCTCTGGCAAGTTTCGCCTACGCGCTGCGCAATGAGGCTCCGCCCCTCGCCCGCCTCGACAGCCTTGAGCTGCAGTCGCTTGCCCCTACCGGCAAGACTGGCTTTGTGATTGCCGCCAGCGCCGCCGCTCACTCTCGCCGCACCCTGATCGCGCCCGATAGCGCCACCTGCCCTGACTGCCTGCGTGAGTTGGCCGATCCCGCTGACCGGCGCTTTGGCTACCCCTTCATCAACTGCACCAACTGCGGCCCACGCTTCACGATCGTGCTCGACATCCCCTATGATCGCGAGCGCACCACCATGCGCGCTTTTCCCCTCTGCCCGGCCTGCCGCGCCGAGTATGAAGATCCCCTCAACCGGCGCTTCCACGCCCAGCCCAATGCCTGTCCCGTCTGTGGCCCCCGCCTGCACTGGGAGTGGCTGGCGGTGCCTGCGACGGGTCGCGCTAATCCGCTGGCGCAGCCGTCGTATGGCGCCGCTGCCTCGTCACCCCTGGCGCTGGCGGCGGCTGCCCTTGCCGCCGGTGCTGTCGTAGCCATCAAGGGCCTGGGTGGCTACCACCTCGCCTGTGACGCCACCAGCGCCGCCGCTGTCGCCCGCCTGCGCCTGCGCAAGCAGCGTGAAGCTAAACCCTTCGCCCTGATCGTCGCCGACCTCGCCCAGGCCGAGCGGCTCTGTCTGCTCAGCCCCGCCGAGGCGGCCCTGCTTACCTCGCCGCGCCGCCCAATTGTGCTGCTTGACCGCCGCCCCGCCACCATGCTGGCCCCTGCCGTGGCCCCCGGTTCCAACAGCCTGGGCTTAATGCTGCCCTACACGCCCCTGCACACCCTCTTGCTCGCCGCCTTTGCCGCCCACATGCCCGCAGCGCAGCCCATCGCCCTGGTGCTCACCAGTGCTAACCTCAGCGACGAGCCCATTGCCTACCACGACGACGACGCCCGTACCAGGCTGGCCCCCATCGCCGAGGCCATGCTCAGCCACAACCGGCCCATCCAGACCCGCTGCGACGATAGTGTGATCCGCATCGTCCTGGGCGCTGAGCAGCCCCTGCGTCGCTCACGCGGCTACGCCCCTGAACCTCTGCGCCTGGCGCTCACGACCCCCCGCCCCATCCTTGCCTTTGGCGGCCAGCAGAAGCACACCTTCTGCCTGCTGCGCGACAACCAGGCCGTACTGAGCCACCATATCGGCGATCTCGAAAACCTTGAGACGCTCACCTCCTTCCGGGAGGGCCTGGCCCACTACCAGCGCCTCTTTGCGATCAGCCCCGCTGCGCTCGCCTACGACCTGCACCCGGGCTACCTTGCCACCCAGGAGGCCCTCGCCTCGGAGATTGACATAAAAATCGGCGTACAGCACCACCATGCCCACATCGCCAGTGTGATCGCCGAGCATGATCTGGCGGGGCCAGTCATCGGGGTTGCCGCCGACGGTACCGGTTACGGGCCGGACGGCGCGATCTGGGGCGGCGAGATCATGATCGCCACCCTGGCCGACTACACACGAGTCGGCCATCTGCGCTACGTGCCCTTGCCGGGCGGCGAGGCGGCCATCCGCCAGCCCTGGCGCATGGCCCTGGCCTACCTCTATCACGCTTTTGGCCCAGACCTCCAGCGCCTCCAGCTACCGCTGCTGCAGCAGCGCGACCCGGTGCAACTCGGCGTGTTGCTCCAGATGATCAGCCGGGGCCTGTACAGCCCGCCCACTTCGAGCCTGGGGCGACTCTTCGACGCCGTCGCCGCCCTGGTCGGGCTGCACCCTGAGGCCGCCTACGAAGGGCAGGCCGCGATTGCCCTTGAGCAGATCGCCCGGCCCGGTCTGGCCCCTTATCCCTTCACCCTCAGTCCAGGCCAGCCCTTCACCCTCGACTACCGCCCGACCATACGGGCGCTGGTGGTTGACCTGGGGCGCGGGCGAGCCCCGGCCCTGATCGCCGGGCGCTTCCACGCGACAGTCGCCGCCTCGCTCGCCGCCGCTTGCGAGCGTGCCCGTAGGCAGAGCGGGCTCAGCCGGGTCGCCCTGAGTGGCGGCGTCTTTCAGAACCGCCTGCTGCTGGAGCATCTGCACGAGCTGTTGCAGAGCGCTGGCTTCGAGGTCTGGATCAACCGGCGTGTTCCACCCAACGACGGCGGGCTAGCCTTAGGCCAGGCTGCTGTGGCTGCCGCACGCCTGGGGCTGGTCTGAGTTCACTCCTGAACCACAATCAGTGAATCCAGATCGATCTCATTCTCAGGGTCGACCGTGTGATAATAGCAGCGGCCGTCGCTGGCCACACACCAGATATTCCAGCCATCGTAGAGCTTGCGCACCTGCTGATCCTTCCCCGTTACATAGATCTGCAAATTGTCGCCGGGGCGGTTAGCCAGGCCGAGCTTATTGCCATTGGGATTCCAGAAGATACCCTCGACCGGACCGTTCCAATCATTAGGGTTGAGTCCCAGGTCACTAAAACGATAGGCACCCCAACTCCGCGGCCAGTACCCATTGGCAGCATAGTAGGCGCGGATACGCTCCAGAAAATCCCCTGTGAGCGACTCAGCCGCAGAGGGCTGATCCTCCGTGTTGCCGCCACCCAGGGCCTCGCTGGCACGCTCATAGGCACGCCCGGTGCCACCCCCGACTAGCAGCAGCACCGCCAGGGCACCCAGGGCTACCAGGGCCACAACCAGGCTGTACTCCACCAGAGATTGGCCATGGGGAAGCTTTGATCGGTTGGATTGCATCACCACGCTCCTCCACAACTCCCCATCTCCACCGCATCATTCAGGACTCATGGCACCGTGATCACACCCAGCCCGCTCGCCTCGCCTGCCTTGATTGTCACAGCCACTGCGCTAATCGCCCCCGTGGCGGTCTCGATCCGCAACTGGTGGCGTCCGGGCGGCAGGGCTGCAAAGAAGAAACAGCCATCGGCGAAGGTTGTGCGGCGCTGATCGCCGACCTGCACCGTCGTCTGGAGCGGTGTACCTGCGGTCGTCGCCACACAGCCATCAAGGCCGCCGGGCTCCTCGTGCATACCCGGACTGAGAAAGACGGCCAGCACCAGCAGATCGACAACAACGATTACCGCCAGTAGTGCCCAGAGTGAGCGACGGTGGCGTTTGATCCAGCCCGTCGTGATCCGTGGCATACGTGGTTTGGGTTGATCAAAGCCAGGGCTGCGCTCAGAATGCATAAACCAGGATCTCCTCTATAGCCTGGCCATTACGGCATACCTCCCCAGCGCACGATCAACTCGCTGCCGAGCAAGCCCAGCTTGATGGCATCGGCGCTCGCGCCGGCTGCGGGGTGATACTCGATGCGCGCCCGCTCGAAGTACTGTACGCTGTAGGGCGCGCCCCTGGCGGGCCGTTCAATTGGGATGACCTCGCTGAGCGGTAGGCCCACCAGCGCCAGCCCGCCGGCCTGTTCCCAGGCGGCCAGGAAGGGTGGACAGAGGCGCTTGCCAGTCTCGGCAAAGAGTTGGCACTCGGGTGGGGCCTCGCTGGCCGAGGGCAGTGTACGCCAGTCCAGCCCCTCGCGCTGCAGGGCCGCCTCACCCAGGCGGGTCAGCTGCACCTCGTAGGGCGTACCGCTCAACTCGGGGAAGTGCTCAAAGCGCGCCCGCTCGAAGTACTGCACCGTGCGCGGCCGCCCGCTGCCTGGCTCCGGCTCGATCAAGGCTTCGGTCAACGGGTAGCCGAAGCGCAATAGTCCGCCGTTGGCTTCCCAGAAACTGCGGAAGACCCCGCCCAGACTGCGTCCGGTTACCTCGAAGCGCCAGGGGTAGCTAGCCGGTGGGTCGTACTCGACATAATACGGTGCTCCGAGCTCACCGGGGCGCAGGTGCAACTGGCCATCGCTACTCGCAAGGCGGTACAGCACCTGACCATTCCAGCCCCGCACCAACGCCTCGCGGCAGTTACAGGCCAACTCAAGCAGCGGAGTACTCTCGCCCGTACGCCAGAGCACATCAACCCGCCGCCCCTGACCGGCGAAATGGTACCAGCCACTGCCATCCTCACCTGTCCGCGCTACCTCGTAGAGGTCAAGCCCGGCCAGCATCGTCGTCATCGTGCGGTAGGCCAGAAAAGCTGGCTTGCGCAGATCGGCCCGTTGCGGATCAAGCGGGTAGGTACGGCGCAGCAGGCCGTAGTGATATTCGACATTGAGCGGCTCGTAGAGCGGTCTGTGGTAGGGTGCCTCGGGGGCGGTATCATTGCGAAAGTCGTACCAGAAGATCTTTTCGACGCTCGGATTGGCCAGCGCCTGCAGATAGGCACGTACCAGGTAGAAGGCCTGGGTATCCTCATCCACCCCCGGCCAGGTCGTGCTGGTTGACCAGCCCAACTCGGTCAGCCAGATCGGTTTAGGGCCATAGGTCTGCAAGATTGGATTGAGCCGGCTCAACTCCTGACCGAAGGTCAGGCTCTGGTCACGGCGCCAGGCATCGCCCTCAGGCGCATTGGGGCGGTAGGGGTGAATAGCGATCACATCGATATGGTTCCAGCCCCCCAGGCGCGCCACCCGTTCGAGATAGTCAAAATAGTCATAGTGGTGGGCTGAGGGCGGTTCACCCCAGATTCCCGAGAGCCCACCAAGGACAATCTTCGCCTCCGGGTCGGCGGCCAGCGCGGCAGCACGGCCCACCTCTAGGATGCGTACAAAGTCGGCCACCGTATACAGCCCGCTCTCGTAGCCTGAGGCGGCCAGGTTCGGCTCGTTCCAGAGCTCCCAGTATTTGATCTGGCCGCGCTCGCGCCCATAGCGGGCTACCGCGTTATAGACAAAATCACCCCAATCCTTGATCCACTCTTCAGGGGTCGGGTTCTTGCCCTTAAACCAGGCCGGGTTATAGTCAAGCAGGCCCAGCATGCGGATGCCCGCAGCGGCCTGTGCCCCAATCGCCAGGTCATAGTTATAGCGTCCGTTCGCATCACCATCCCAGCGGTAAGGGCCACCCGGCTGGAACTGTACTTCATGCCAGAAGATCTCCTCGCGCTGCCACTGCACGCCGGCTTCGCGCAGCAGGCTCACCGCAGCAGGCAGTTCATCACTGCGCACACGATTCGCCAGGGCCGCCACCACCCCAAAGGGACTCCCCTTATCCTGGCGTGGCAGAGCCTGCGCCTGCGAGCGGGCAGGAATGGTGATGCTGGCCGCGATCAGGGCGATCAACATGACCAGCATTCCCCCACGAAGTACCCCGGCCCGGTTTGGAGAAAGGCTCTGTGTTCGCATCTTTCAGCTTTCAGCTTTCAGCTCTCAGCTTTCAGCTTTCAGTATACGTCCTCCCCCCTCCCTGGCAAGCTAACAAGCTGCTAACTGTTGTACAATAAAGCCCGTCTGGTTCAGATACCGTAGCTTGTAGTGGAGTACTCCATGCGTCTTCTTCTGCGCTGGCTGATCACTGCTGCGGCCCTGTTTGTCGCCGCACGTTTTGTGCCGGGGATCAGCGTAACCGACCAGAACGGCTGGTTCGCCGTCTTCGCTATGGCCGCGATCTTCGGCCTGGTCAACGCTCTCATCCGTCCGCTGATCACCCTGCTCTCCTGCCCATTGATTCTGCTCACTCTCGGGCTCTTCACCCTGGTGATCAATGCCGTCTGTTTCATCCTCTCCTCCTGGATTGCCCAGACCTTTTTTGGGATCGGCTTTGTGGTTGATGGCTTCTGGCCAGCCTTCATCGGCTCGATCATCGTCAGTATTGTCTCCTTCCTGCTCTCGCTCTTCCTGCCCGACGAGCGTGAAGATCGTCGCAAGAGCTGAGTGAGGCTTGCCTGTGGATTGGCGCCAGCTTCTTGAGGCCGGTGCGGCGGCGTCGCTCAACGACGCCGCCCGCCAGCTCGAACGCCGCTTCCCCGAGATCCTCTGGATGGGCGATCCTGCTCGTCCTGAGCTTGCCTTAACCTTCGATGACGGCCCGCATGAGCGTGATACACCCGCCCTGCTCGCCGTCCTGGCTCACCACGGCGTCACCGCTACCTTCTCCTGGCTTGGCGAACGGGCCGAGTTGCGCCCCGACCTTATCGCTGCCGTTGCCCGGGCCGGTCATCAACTCATGGTGCATGGCTATCGCCACCGCTCCTTCCTGATCGAGAAGCAGGACGAGTTGCGCATTATGCTCGACCGTACCCGCGCCATCCTGGCTGAAGGCTCAGGGCGCGACCCCGCCGCGATCAACAGTGTCCGCCCGCCTTACGGCCACCTCAGCGGCTCGATTCTGCATGCGCTGCTCGCCTGGGGCTACCAGCCGGTGATCTGTAGCATCATGCCTGTCCACTGGATGCTTCCCGAAGCGATCAGCCTGCGCCATGTGCTCGCCCAGACCGGGCCAGGCTCGCTGATTGTGCTCCACGAGTCGCTCGGTGGCGCGCCGGTCGCCTCACTCACCGACCGCATCCTCACCAGTCTGGCCCCACGGGGCTACCGCTACGTCACCGTTGACGAACTGCGCGCCGGACGGCAGGCTGCCGCAGGTGCAAAACGCCGCCGCCTCTGAGTTACCCCGCACGCTCCTGGGAAGTTGTTAGTTTGACTCCACAAGCTGTATCCACCAGTGCCCTGACTGAAGCCACCTTTGCCGCTCTGCGCCTGGGCCGTTCGCTGGTGCTGGTCGGTGGCGGCTACGAGACGGATGTCTATCACAGCCGCGAGCTGGGGCTCGCCTTCAAGCTCAAGTTCGCTGCCAGCTCTGTGAGCGCAAGCCTGGCCCGTGCCCGCCAGCTCCAGGCGGCCTCGGACACCTTTCGGTGCTACCTTGGCCCTGAGCACAGCCTGCCCAACGAACTAAGGATTCATGTGGCGCGAAGCCGCCACATAATCCTGCGTTGA
>CAZQCG010000043.1:0-39025 GCA_964592425.1 uncultured Chloroflexaceae bacterium | reverse complement strand
CCCCTATCCTACCAGCTCCAGTAGTAGCATAAACGTTCTGGGTAAAGATATGCACGCGGGAGAGGGGACGGGGGTGAGGGCCAGTCAGCGCATCCCAACGCCACAAACCTGTACAACGACCGGGCGTTCACCTGCATGAAGCGGCACGCGTTGACCGGGCCACACACGTCTCACGACTCAGACTATCAAGGAGAAGTAAGAACGTAGAAAGCGCTTTCTTGAGTAGTGCTCGAATATGCTCCACCCTGCGTAAGATCACCCACGCGCCCGTACTCGACAAGTTCGGGTTTGCGGTAGGGCTTCCGCTCCTCTACAGGTACTTCCGACTCCATTGGTCGCTCTTGCTCCATCGTCTGCTCCTTTCGTAAGGTAGGATTGTTGTTGCCTGCCATCTATGACATCGCTGCAACGAAGGGTAGCTTCCGCCACAACGTGGTCACCTGGTTGGTACAGGACGCTGCCGAACCTCTGCGCGGGACATCATCCAGACCTGCACCTGCCGTTCCTGCCCGATCAGCTGCCCCAGCCGCGCATCAGGCGCGACTCGCGCTTGTATGCACCGTCCCACACACCCCAGGTCGAGGTAGCGTACGGCAGAAGACGGATCTGTCTTACTGGCTTCTTCCAGCAATGTGCCCAACAACTGGGCGCTGGCTGCTAGCATGATATCCACATAGCGCTCCACACGCAATCGCTCCAACTTCACAGTGGCCAGCCGCACATGGTCGGGCAGCAAGCCGCGCACGGCGTGGCGCAAGAGACTGCGCGAATGCTCTCCATCGCTGAAGAGGTTGGACGGCGCGCCCAGGCAGAACTCCACGAGGCGGCGGTCGAGCAAGGGATAGCGATACTCGACGCCATCCTGTGCGCCCTGGGCCGCCCACACTTCCATGCGCGCCTGCAAGTGTCCCATGGTCAGCCGCTGCGCCTGAACGGCGTGGACACCCCTGGTGCGCCGCCACTCTAGCCCTGAGTTAGTCCGCGGTATGGCGGCGTCGAACTCTGGTGCGATACAGGTGAAATGGGGCAGTGCCTTGTGGCGGGCAGTTGGACGCAGGCGGGCGCTCCATTCCGGCAAAGAGGGCAGCAGCAGGTGATAGTAGAGCAGCCCGGCCCCGCGCCGCCAGGGGTTGGGGGCACGATGGCTGCGGTCAACCAACCAGCGCGTCAGGGTTCTCCACTGCCCGCGCCAGAAGAGATCAGCCAGGTAGCCATGCGCACCCGACGAAACCACTTCGTCGCCGCCCCACCCGGAGAGCAGCACCTGGACGCCGCGCACCTTTGCCCTGGCGCGCACCAGCGGCTCGTACCAGAGATCGGTGTGCCCATCCAGGCGGATGTCCTGCTCCAACGCAGCGCGCACGGAGGCAGTCGTCAGGTCAACATGCTCCACCTCGATCCCCAGCGCGGCAACGACGTTGCGTGTGGCGACGTACTCGGGTGCATCGGCATCATCCTCTGGTCGCAAGGTCGGCAGCCAACTGTAGCCGGTCAGGGTTTTGCCTTGCGCGTGAAGCTGGCGCACTGCCGCCGCCGCCACCGACGACGAATCCAGGCCACCGCTAACATGCGCGCCGATGGGGTGCAGGCTGCGCAGGCGATCGGTCACCGCCTGGTTGAGTAGCGCCCCCAATGCCTCCGCATAGGCATCTGCGCTGGATAGGCGCACCTCGGCTGCCGACTCGGGCGTCCAGTAGACCCGCTCGGTCACGGTGTCGGCTGTCACGACCAGGATGCGCCCTGGTCGCAGCTTTTTCACACCGGCCAGGAAGGTCATCTCGGGCATGACATACTGGGCATGGCGCAGGTGCATGGCGATGGCGGTGTCGTTCAGCGTGTCTGGCACGGCGGGGTGGGCCAGGATGGCGCGAATGTCGTTGGCAAAGACAAAGCGCACGGTGCTGAGATGGTAGTAGAAGGGCACGACGCCGATCTGATCGCGCACGCAGACGAGCTTCTGTGCGTCTACGTCCCAGATTGCAAAGGCGAAATCGCCGAGCAGCCGGGCCGGGCATGTTTCGCCCCAGGCCGCATAGGCGGCGAGGATGAGCTCTGGGTCAGTCAGCGGGGTGTCACTATTGGGCGTCAGGCGCAGCTGGTCGATCAGTTCGCGCCGGTTGTCGAGGCGCGCCGTAGCCGTTAAAACAAAACGACCGCTGGAATGTACCAGTGGCTGCTGTTCATGGCGCGACTCTGGTGTCACGCAGTGCAGCAGGTGGCCCAACCCGACCCGGGTCGATGTCCACTGCCCGCGTCCATCCGGCCCATACCAGGGGATAGCTGCGGCCATGGCTGACAGAAGATCTCCATCGACCGGGCGATCCGTGCGGGAGAGATCGCCAAAGATGGCACTCAATCGTTTAGGTCTCCAGACCCTCGGTGCCACGAACAAGGCAAGCTTCGATCAAGCCCTGCCACAATTCGTCCATGTCCTGGCGCAACGTCGCCTCGTCCACCGCATACTCAGCGAGCAAGGCGGTGAAGACGACGTCAGTGTCGCCCGATGTGGGCAGCAGTTCCCATGCGCGGGCACCGACATCCTGCAGGCCAAAATAGCGCCCGCTTTGCAGGTCGAGCAAGATGATCTCGTCATCCAATCGCTGGAGCAAGACCTGATCAGAGCACATGAGTTTCATTGCACCGATCCCTGATACACCTCGTGCAGAGACGTTCAGCAAACCGATCCAGGCCTACGCCATTCGCCCTCAGGGCACAGGATCATGGCCACCCTTGGACCAGGGGCCACAGCGCAGCAGGCGCTTGAGGGTCAGCCAGCCACCTTTGAGCACGCCATACTTACCGACTGCCTCAAGGCCATACTGCGAGCAGCTAGGCGTGAAGATGCAGCTTGGTGGCAACCAGGGCGAGATCGCCAGTTGATAGAAGCGGATGAGCTTGAGGGCCAACCAGCGCATAGGACAGCCGGGTTATTCCAGAGCTTCTTTGCCAATGTTGAAACTACAGGTCGGGGCACCCTGGGCCATGCAGGTACACTGCTCGACAGGGAAGCGTCGTCCGCCGGAGACCCAGGCGGTAGCCTCTTCGATAATCCCGCGGGCGACATGGAAGACCGGGCCTGGCTCAGGGCGCGTAATACAGTTGGAGCAGCGCGTAATGTGATAGACAAAGTGGCCGCGCTCTTCTTCGACACGGCTGGACTGATCACTGAAGCGGTCGAAGGTTTGCGCCGTTGCATTGAGGGCAATCTTCAGCTTCATCGTAATCGGCATCAGCTTGAGGGCCAGGTCGGCCATGCCGAGCAGGGGGCCAAACTCCTTGAGGCCGAGGGTGAAAGCGACGCGCCCGGCGCGCAGTTCGAGGCCACGCGCACCGCGGGGGCCGTACATGGTGCCAAGGGCCACCGAGTACTGAGAGATCGCCTCAAAGGGGAATTCGCGCTTGAGGTCGTTGGGGGGATAGGCATCAAGGTACTGGTTGAGATCCGCCAGACGCAGCAGCGCCTTCACGCCATTCTGCCCCATCACCTCTTCGAGGGCGAGAAAGCAGAGGCGTCCGATCTTGTTAGGATAGTGCAGTCCGCGGAAGGCTTCGACTGAAGTCATAGGCTCTCTGGCTCCTTAGCCCAGGTTCGCTGCACCGGGTTCAGCGTTCAGGGAAGCGACGAACTGAAGCTGAAAACAAGTGATGAGCCTGGCCCTGGCCCGGCATGGCTTACGAGCGTACGGTCTCCCAGACCAGGTGATCGATCTGTGGAACAATCAGGCGGTCGAGGGCGAGGCTCACAGCGGCGGTAGAACCGGGGAGGCAAAAGATCAGCGTCCCGTGATAGACCCCGGCAGTAGCCCGTGAGAGCATAGCGGCCGGCCCGATCTCCGCAAAGGAGAGCATGCGAAAGAGTTCACCAAAACCGGGGAGGCGTTTCTCAAGCAACGCTTCGAGGGCATCAACGGTGCTATCGCGGCGGGCAATCCCGGTGCCGCCGTTGGTAATCACCAGCTTACAGCCCTGGTCGGCAAACGAGCGTACCAGAGCCACAATCTCGTCCGGCTCATCACGTACCAGACTATATCTTACCACATCGTGGCCCGCCTGCATCAAGGCAGCGCGAATGGCGGCCCCACTGCTATCGGTTTCAGGGGTGCGCGTATCGCTAACCGTCAGCACAGCGCAGGGGATGGCCCCCGGTCGTTCGGCCTGGGCGCGCTGCTGATGTTCCTGGTGACCCATCGGGTTGTTCTCCTGCTTATGGAATGGCCCCTATCGTACCACCCCTCTGCGCAGCCAGGCAAGCGCCCTGAGCGAAGGATTTAGGAGATAGCAAAGAGAAAATAGCCCGAGCGCATCAGTACGCGGCAAGTGACGCTGAACGGTAAACCAGCCCGAAACCTTGTCTGAGCGAAAATGGTATAATCCGGGCGGCAGAAGCCGTGTCCTGCAGGAGGAGTCATGTCAGACGTCGATCTTGCCAGCCTTGTCCGTAACATTCCCGACTTTCCGCAACCGGGCATCCAGTTCAAGGATATTACCACCCTGATCGGCAACGGCCCGGCCTTCAACCAGGTGATTACGAGTATGGTTGAGCGTTATCGCACGCTGCCGATCGACGCGGTGGCAGGGATCGAGTCGCGGGGCTTCATCTTCAGCGCGCCGTTAGCCCTGCAGTTAGGGGTGGGCCTGGTGCCCATCCGCAAGCCGGGCAAGCTTCCCGCTGACACCTACCAGATTGAGTATGACCTGGAGTATGGCACCAGTAAGCTGGAGATCCATCGTGATGCGTTCAGCCCCGGTCAGCGGGTGCTGCTGGTTGACGATCTGCTGGCGACCGGCGGAACGGTTAGTGCAGCCAGCCGGCTGATCGAGCAGGCTGGTGGTAACGTGATCGAGGTAGCCTTTGTGATCGAGTTAACCTTCCTTGGCGGGCGTGCCAAAGTGGCGCCTTACCCGGTCTTCTCGCTACTCCAATACTGAGGGCAGCCAGCCGCCCCAAAGGGTCTGACGGAACTACATCCGCAGCCCCCAACAGGCCGTTGCAGTGGGCTGGAGCTATGCTATACTACGCCCAATCAACCACCTGCAAGCACCCGCTTTCTCTTGCTACTGATGCAGGCGCCTCGTTTGGCGAGTGCGCCTGTTCCCTGCCCCGACAACGACTCCACTCGGTTGTGCCCGTGTGTACATGATCGATTACCCCTGCTTCGCTGGTAGTATGCCCCAGCGCCTCCTTCACCACAGTCCCAAGGAGAGCACGCGTGAACGTCGGCGAACTGGAGTCAAAGACGCTGAGCGACCTGCGCGATCTTGCCCGCAAACTTGATCTTAGCGGCTACAGCGGGCTGAAGAAGCAAGATCTGATCTTGAAATTGCTCCAGGCGCAGTCTGAGGAACAGGGGAATACGTTTAGGGACGGCATGCTTGACGTTGTCGATGACGGCTTTGGCTTTCTGCGCAGCGAGCGTATGCTGCCCAGTGCCGATGATGTCTATGTCTCGCAGTCGCAGATCCGGCGCTTCGCGCTGCGCACCGGGGATCGCATCTGGGGCCAGATCCGCCCGCCGAAGGAGAGTGAACGTTTCCACTCGCTGCTGCGGGTGGAATTGATCAATGGGGTCGATCCAGAGACAGCCCGCAAACGGCCCTCTTTCGACCAACTGACGCCGATCTTTCCCAACCAGCAGATCATGCTCGAGACCGAGCCGAACCTGTTACATACGCGCCTGGTTGACCTGATCGCCCCGATCGGGCGTGGTCAGCGCGGGCTGATCGTTTCGCCGCCCAAGGCTGGCAAGACGATGCTGCTCAAGGCGATTGCCAATGGAGTTTCAACCAACCACCCGGAATGTCAGTTGATGGTGCTGCTGATCGGTGAGCGCCCGGAAGAGGTCACCGATATGCGGCGTTCAGTCAAGGGCGATGTGATTGCCTCGACCTTTGATGAGCCGGTCGAGGATCATACCCGGGTCTCGGAGATGACCCTCGAGCGGGCCAAACGCCTGGTTGAGGGAGGCCAGGACGTGGTGATCCTGATGGACTCGATTACGCGGCTTGCGCGGGCCTATAACCTGGATATGCCGCCAAGTGGGCGGACGCTCTCGGGCGGAATCGACCCGGTGGCGCTCTACCCACCCAAACGTTTCTTTGGCGCTGCCCGTAATATCGAAGGTGGCGGCTCGCTGACGATCATCGCTACCTGCCTGGTCGATACGGGCAGTCGTATGGACGATGTGATCTATGAGGAGTTTAAGGGCACGGGTAATATGGAGTTGCACCTCGACCGCAAACTGGCCGAGAAGCGCATCTTTCCGGCCCTCGATATCCAGCGCTCAAGTACCCGCCGCGAAGAGTTGCTCCTGGCGCCCGAGGCTCTGCGGCAGGTCTGGACGCTACGCCGAATGGTCAGTATGCTTGGTGATGGCGACGGCACCGAGTTGATGCTTACGCGCATGGCCAAGACCAAGACCAACAGTGAGTTTCTGGCTACGCTGAGCAAAGGAAGCTGAGCCTTGAGCGCTGAAAGGCCGCCGTTGCCACGTTGATCACGGCGGGACATGCTGACTTGAAAGGAGCCTCACGATGCGTTGCACGAACTGTGACGCTGAAATTGCGCCGGGCGTGCGCTTCTGCACCAGCTGTGGCACCCCGACTGCCCCGGTCGTCCCCTCGGCGGCGGCTGCGCCGGGCGCACCGACGCAAAGCATGGCCGATGTCTATGATAATCGGCCCGGTGAACGGATCGACCTGCCCGAACCGGCAGTGGTCGGCTCAGGCGTAGGGCAGAGCGGTCTGCGGTACAAGATCCTTGGGACAACCATGCAGGCAGTGGTGCTGGAATTGCCGCAGGGCCAGGCGATCTATTCTGAGCGCGGCGGCATGAGCTGGATGAGCGCCAATGTGAACATGCAGACCAATATGGAGGGGGGCTTTGGGGGTGCCTTCAAGCGCATGTTTTCAGGCGAGTCGATCTTCCTGGTCAATTTCAGCTCAACCGGCGGCACAGCGCTGATTGGCTTTTCCGCCGAGTTTCCGGGCAAGATCGTGCCGCTGAACCTGGGCCCCGGCCAGCAGATGATCTGCCAGAAAGATGCCTTTATGTGTGCCGAGCGTAGTGTGCAGCTCGACATTCACTTTCGGCGCAAGCTGGGCGCGGGTTTCTTTGGCGGCGAGGGCTTTATTATGCAGCGCCTGACCGGCCCCGGCCTGGCTTTTGTCGAACTGGACGGCGAGATTGTTGAGTATACACTTGAGGCAAACCAGATGCTCAAGGTCGATACCGGCCATGTGGCGATGTATGAGCCGACAGTCGGTTTCGATATTGAGATGGTGCGTGGCTTTAAGAATGTACTCTTCGGCGGCGAGGGGCTTTTCCTGACCACCCTGCGCGGCCCTGGGCGGGTCTGGTTGCAGACCATGCCAGCGATCAATCTGGCGCGCAAGATCGCCCAGTACCTACCTACGAGCAACAGCAGCAGCAGCAGCAGCGGCCCGAGCATCAACCTGGGTAATCTGTTCAATGAGTAGGGCACGCTCCGACCAACGGGAACAAGCGAATCAATCCGCCCGCGCAGAGCTACAGGCATGCGCGGGCGTTCGATTTAGGTTTGAGGCTGATCAGACGAGGTTGATCAGTTCGTTGGCGGTACGGCGCATATCAAGGAAGACCAGGCCAAGCTTGGCGCGACTCTGGGCAAGAGCGGTAAGTACGGCCTCGTCGCCGATGGCCATGAGGATGACATAGCCGTCTTGGCCACGGACGAAGACCTGGTCGAGGTGGCCACGGCGTAGCTCATTGGCGATGCGTTCACCGAGCGAGAGCATCGCGGCGCTCATTGCCGAGACACGATCTTCCTCAACGTCTGCGGGCAGGGCCGAAGCCATGATGAGGCCATCCACACTTACGACAGCCGAGGCTTCGATGTCGGGCGTGTTCATGGACAGGGCCTTGAGATGCCGCACCATCTCTTCGGTTCTGCTTGCCATTCATCTCCTCCTTAGAGCCTATCCGAACAACCCGGGCAGAGCGGTCAGCGCAGAGGGCAAGACCGGTTGCGCGGATCGACTTTCAGGGCTATCAGCCGGGCATGGGGCAAAGGTAGGGGTGGGTCGCGCTGCACCGGCAGGGTTTGCACATCCACATGCCGGTTACTGTTCAGGGCTATTCTACTACATCTCGCTAGCCTGGGCAACCTGACGGCACAAATTGCCAAGGCTGATGCAAAGTCCGAACGAGAACGCGGATCGCGCTGATCTGACGGATTGACGCAGAGCTTTTTGCGGTAGCGCAGCGCGAATCTGTTCCAGCTGCGGTATCCGCGTGCGATTGCCTGCGGTGTCTTTGCATCAGCCCTGCACAGATTGCTTTTCACGGGCTGGCCAGGCGCGCCCGCAGAGTCATGTCGGCGGCTTCTACTGCCTGGGCGGGGGTGAGCAGACGGCGCAAGGCACTGGTGTGCATATCGGTGAGGACGCCCCAGACGACTTCGTTGGCCAGGCGGCTGTTGGGCATAGGCAGGCCAGCCTCGGCCTGGGCACGAAAGACGGCGGCAGCCTCGCGCTGGGCCGCACTGAGCACCGGGTCATCTTCAGCCAGGTTGAGGCTGAGCAAGACTGGTTGACGCCCGGCGCGCAACAGCTCGCGCTGGGCAGGCTCGCTCATCAGATAACGGGCCAGCGCGAGCACCGCTTCCCGTTCGGCCTGCCCAAGGCGTGCATTGAGGGCCAGCACATCGCTCTGCACATAGGGCCGGGGGGCCTGGCCGTCGCTGGTAAGCCGGGGGAGCGGGGCCACGCCTATGCTTTCGGGCCAGATGGCGGCATAGGCTGGAGCAGCGTGGGCCCAGTCAATCGTCATGACGGCGCGGCGGGTACGCAGGGCATTGTCAACCGTCACCCCGTCGAGGCTGGCCAGCAGGCGCGGATCTTCGCGCAGGCTGAGCAGCCAGGTGAGCCAGGCTTCGGTGCCGCTGTGCCCATCAAGGCCGAGTACCAGCTGGCCCTCTTCGTCGAAGATGCGTCCATCAAAGGCGTAGAGGTAGCCGATGGTGCGATCCAGGCTGAGGTTGTAGGCGAGTCCCCAGAGGGGTGGATCGCCGGTGGCGTCGGTGAGACCGCGGGCGGTAGTGAGCAGGGCTTCGGTGTGTGCGGGCGGTGCGCCGGTGAAGTTAGCCCGGTTGTAGTAGAGGGCCAGGGTGTCGAAGCTGAGCGGTAGACCATAGAGGCGCATGCCGGTAGGGCTGGCGACCTGGGCTGCCCCAAGGGCGGTCGGTAACAGACGGGCCAACTCGGCTGTGGTGAGCAGATCGTCAAGCGGGAGCAGGATGCCTTCGTCGGCCAGGGCCCCAAGGAGATGGTTGGGCAGGATGACCATGTGCGGGCCGCCGCCCTCGGCAACCGCAGTGGCCAGGTCGGTACGCAACGTGGTAGCGGGGCGGCTCTGCAGCCGTACCTGCACGCCAGGGGTGGCGCGGTTGAAGCGTTCGACAAGCCCGGCCAGGCTGCGCGCCTCAGGCTGGGGCCAGGCATGCCAGAGCATGAGCAGGGTGCGTGTCCCGGCCTCTGCCGCCGGGGTGGCTGTCGGCGTGGTGCCGATCGTGGTGCTGCTGCAGGCGACCAGGATCAGGAGCAGGCAGGCGAGGATCAGGCGCTGCATGATCGATCTGGCGGTTCTGTTGCTGCAAGCTGCCATAGCGCCCCGTACGTGCGTGATCACCTACGGAACAGTATAGCGCCTCTGAGCATAGCCTGACGCCGCTCTGCCTTTGCTTCAGGCTATAATAGCATTTGAGCTTGCAGATGCTCCGGGAGGAAGCCTATGGCCGAGTTTGAGGATCTGCTGGTGCGGGTGCAGCGCCTTGAGGTTGTAACGGGCGAGCCTGAGCGCTACCGTGTTGAGCTGGCGATGCCGGGCGGGCGGAGCATTGCCGAGCCAGCTGTGCGCGGGCTGACCAGCTATCGTGAGCCGGAGCGTGATACGCCGGAGGCGCTGGCGGCGGCGGGGCTTGATCTCTTTCATCGGCTCTTCGCTGGCTCGCTTGGGGTGGCCTTTCAGCAGACCTGGGCGGCTGCGCTTGCACGTGGACGGAAGTTGCGCCTGCGCCTGGCACTCGATCCCCAGGTTCCTGCCCTGCACGCTGTGCCGTGGGAGTTGATGTACTTTGACGATAGCGGTGGTATGACAACACCCCGCCCGGTTGCTGCCGATCCGCAGATCGCCTTTGCACGTACCATCGAGAGCGCCAGTTTTGCTGAGGGGCATCCGGTGGCCGAGCGGCCAATTCGCTTGCTGCTGGCCATCGCTTCGCCAAGTGACCTGGAGCAGTGGGGGCTAGCCCCGCTGGATAAGGCAGCTGATCTGCGCGACCTGCAGACGCGCTTCAGTGCGGCAATTGCCTCGGGGCAGTTTCAGGTTGATACGCTCGACCTGGTGAGTGAGGAGGCCCTGCAGCGCGCTCTGACCCAGGGCAGCGTTGCGCCGGAGGCACCGGCGCACCCCCGCGGCTATGATGTGCTGCTCTACTATGGCCATGCCCTGCACAGTCCTGATCAGGGGACGCGCCTGGTGCTTGAGACGCCGGTTACCAGATACGTCTGGCTCTATGCCGACGAGGATCTGCTCAGCCTGATGCAAGGGCTGCCAGCGAGCCATCAGCCCTCGCTGGTTGTGCTGGTGGCCTGTAACAGTGCCGCTACGGGTGACCTGAACAGCCTGGCGGCGCGCCTGCTGATCGATAGCGGCGTGCCTGCCGTGATCGCTATGCAGCGACTGGTCGAGATCAGCCTGGCGCGCGCCTTTACCAGGCACCTGAGCGAACTGCTGCTGCGCGACGGTCTGATTGATGTGGCCGTCAATGCTGCCCGCCGGCGGGTTTTTCGTTCGGCCAGCCTGAGTTGGAGTACGCCAGTGCTCTATATGCGCAACCCGGAGGGGCGGCTCTTCAGCCCGAATGCGCAGCTGGAGTATGTCGAGCAGGTGTTGCGGGACGCTGACTTTGTGCGCTGGTCGGGGGCCGAGTATATCGAGGTAGGGGCGCACGTGGTGGCCCCCGGCCAGGATTGGAACCTGCTGCGGCTACGACCAGAGGATGCGCCGACGATGAGCGGGGTGATTGTGGCGCTCAACCGGGCGCTGGGCCTGGGCCTGCGCCCGCTGCGCCGCCGCGATGAGCAAGCCAGTCGTAGCCCGCTCAATCTGGCGGCCCTGATCGGCCCGCGCCAGTCGGGCCAGACAACCACCATGCGGCGGCTGACCTATGAACTGGCGACGGCGATCACCCACGATGTCACACGCCCGCTTGGTCTCTATATCTCCCTGACTGGCTTCGAGCTTCAGCAGGGTCCTGATCGCCTTGAACGCCAGATCGTGGCTCAGGCTCGCGCCGTAGCACCGAGCCTGGCCGCGCCACTGGAGGAGCTCTTCCGCGAGGCGGGCCATACAGGTGCGGCGCGGCCCCCACGTTTTGTCTTCCTGCTTGATGAGCTGGAGAGCCTCAGCGAGCGCGGACGGGTGGCCCTGGCCTATGCACTTGAGAAACTGGCCCGTAGCCTGCCGAATGAGCGCTTTGTGCTCAGCGCGGCTTTTGATAGCTACCCTGGCCAGATCCTGCGCACGGCGCAGGTTTTTGTGCTGCAGGCCCTCGGCGAGCAGCAGATCATGGCTTATCTAGCGGGGCGTAATGCAGAGCGGGCCGGGCAGATCTACGAGCGCATCCGCACGAATCGCCTGCTGAGCCTGGCAGCCAATCCTTGTCTGCTGGCGCTGATCTACGAGCGCCTGACGGCAGAGCGTGAGGCGCGCCTGACCCGTAACCAGCTCATTCAGGACTACCTGGAGCGCCTGCTGAGTCCGGTCGCACCGAGCTTTCGCCTGGGTGATGTCGCCCGTGAAAGCCTGGTAGCCCTGGCCTGGGCTGGCCGCTGGGCCCACTGCGAGCGCCTTCGCCTGGCTGAGGTCTTTCGGGTGCTGGCCGAGGTGCGCCGCGAGCGTGATTACAGCCTTGAAGGGCTGCTTGACCTGCTACGCGAGGCTGGCCTGCTGACGGGCAGTGGTCGCCAGGGCATGCGCTTCGTCAATCCGCTCTTGCAGACCTACTGCGCGGCGCTGGCGCTGACTGGACGCCCCGACCGCGAGGAGCGGCTGGCCGATCTGGTGGCCCTTTGTGCAAGCCCTGGGCGCTTAAGCTGGTGGGAGGAGGTGCTCTATAGCCTGGCAGGGCTCCTGGCCGACCCTTCCCCGCTCTTTGAACTGCTGGCGGCAGCCGTACGCGATGGCAGTGGGGTTCATGCCTTGCTTGCGGCGCGCTGCCTGGAGGCGCTGAGCCCGGAGCAGGAACTGCGCCTGGCCCCCGCCCTGCGCGCCGAGTTGTTGGACGGCTGGGTGCTGCGCCTGCGTAGCGAGCGCGAGCCGCAGGTAGAACGGCGGGAGCAACTGGTCAGTTCCATCGGGCGGCTGAATTATCAGCAACTGCGCCACGAGCTGCGGCGCATCCTGATCGAGAAGGTGCGTCCGACCTCAAGCGGGCTGCGCTACGAATATACGAATGTGCGGATTGCAGCGGCCCGCGCCCTGCGCAAGATTTACCAGGATTGGGCAACAGCCGAGCCGCCAGATCGCGGATCTGCTGACCTGGTGCTTAGCAGTACTGCTGACCAGGCTTCGCTGCGGGTAAGCAGTAGCCCGCTGTCAGCCCGGGCACCATCAATTGAAGAGCGTCAGGCCGACCAGATGTTGAGCCGCCTGATGGGCATCTGGCTGAAGGGCCTTGATGGGCGTGCGGAGCTCCACGACCTGCTCGCAACCTCACCCTCGGCACCAGAGCGGGCCCTGGCGGCCTTTGCCCTGGGCGACCTGAATGATCGAGCCAGGGGGCGGCCCTACGATGTGCGGCGTTTGCTGCGCGTGATCCTCGGCCCGAACGATACGCACGACCAGGCGATCAGCGCCGACTGGCAAGATACGATGTGGTCGGCCGCCGATGCGCTGACTCTCTTCGATCCGGGGCTGGTGGAGCCGTTGTTGACGGTGCTGATCAGGCGCAGCAAAGCCATTCCCGAGATGGCAGCCCAGCAACTGGCCTACCTGGCCGGGCGGGTACGGGCCAGAGATGAGATGGTGATCGGATGGCTGTTGAGCCTGCTCGTCACCAGCCCGAGTCAGGCGGTCAAGGCGAAGGCGCTCCAATCGCTGGCCTGGATCGGCCAGGTTGCGCCTGAGGCTGACGCAGAGACAGCGGAGGCTGGCGAACTGATGGCGCGCAGGCTTACCCTGCGCGACGGGCTTAGCGGGCCGAGCGTGCGCGAGTTGATCGAGGCGCTTGCCGCAGCCCACCCGATCCCTGAGTTGAGCCTGGGTCGCTTCGTGGTGACAATGCACGAGGGCGATCCTCCTGGCTGCCCGCTCTATTTGCGACGCAAGGCGATTGAGGCCCTGGCCTGGGTCGGTGACACGACCCTGTTAGAACGGCTCGGAGCCGAAGTTGGCACATGGCCGATCACTTTGCGTGAGCAGTGGTACCTGACAGCAGCCATGATCAATGGCAGGTATCGTATGGAAAGTGAGGAGCAGTAGGCCGGGCATGGGCTGCGGCCATAATGCGCAGGCCTGAATCTACCCCATGGCTAAAGCCGGGGGGTTCTGGTGGCAACCCGACGCGCTCTGCCCGGCTCTCCCGCTTGCGGCGGTACAGCATCCGCGCCCTCACGCGCCCTCGTGACCACTGCCCCGGCGACCCGCTCCGACCCGCCATGTGGCAGGTGGCTACCCCCAGAGGGGGCGGCACTCGCAGGTTGGTGGTCACGCGCCCAGGCGGTGAACGCCTGCACGCTGACCGGACTCGACGCCGCCGGGAGGCGCGATTCCGCACCCAAAAACGCCTGGCAGGCGCTTTCCGCGTCGAGGTGCCAGAGTGGGCCATGCGGCCCGCTTTCGGCCTGAGCGAAACGCGCCAGATAGGCGCTCCACACGTCCCGCTGCACGGTGATGCCACAATCACAGCGGTGGACGCGCTCGGAGAGCGTCTTGCGCGCGATGGTGCCGCAGAGGCAGGTTTGCGAGAGCCGCAGCGACGTGGGCAGAACCTTCACCGACGCGCCAGCACTTGCAGCCTTGCGCGTCAGGAGGGTCACAAACGTTGCCGGGGCGGCCTGCCCCACGGCCTTGCCGTAGGTTCGTTGGAAACTCCGGTAGCGGTTCTTTTCGATGCGCATGTCGTCCCCGAGACGGAGGACAGCGTTGGCGAATTGTCCGTGAAGGCTCGTGCGATGGGCAGCCTCCCGACGCAGCGCCTCGGCCAGCTTGCCCTCGGTTTCACGCTGGTTCTGGCTCTTGCGCCACCGCTTCGGGCCGGGCCTGACGCGCCCGTCAGGGAGATAGTTGGCGGGATTGTTGGCCCGCCGCTGGCGGTCAACCTTGCGCCGCAGACGCCGCTGCGCCCGCTTGTCGCCTGCGAAGGGTGCCGCCAGGTCTACCTGCGCGCCCCAGTCCTCGCCCGCCAGCCCGAAGGTGCGTGGGCCAGGGTCGAGCCCCACCACGCCGGTTCCGCTGGGGTGCTTCGCCTTGCGGTAGGGCTGCCCCGCGCAGACAAGCTGGACGAAGAAGCGTACCCGCCCGTTCAGGACGCGTCGCACCAGCCGCACATACTTGATGTGGGATGCCAGCGCATGAGCCACGACGGGATCATCGGCGGGGATGCGGGCGACCAGCACGAGCGGCCCCCACAGAACACGCCCCTCCCGCCAGCGGATACCCTGCTTGTTGGTCTTGCCCTCCACACTGCGCAGTTGACCCTTCCCCTTGAAGCGGGGTTTGCCCCGCTTCCCGACCTGGTACTGGCGTACCGCGTCAAAGGCCCGCGTCGCAATGGTCTGGATCGTGTTGGCGTCAAGGTGCTGGCCCAGCCAACGCTGCGTGAATTGCCCCGCCCAGGCGTGCAGATCGTATTCGCGCAGGCCGAACTGCTCGTCCAGCGCCCGGAACGCTACCGCTCGCGCCGTGCGCTCCGCCTTCGTGCGCCGGGGGAGCGTGTGCGCCTCCTGGTACGCTTTCGCTTGCCGCAGCAGCGCCAGCCGACGAAGGCTCTCACCCAACACGGCGTTATAGACCTGGCGGGCGCAGTCCAGCCGCACACGCAGCACCCGCTCGTCATCCCCGGAAAGGATGAGGGGAAGCTCACCGCTAAAGCTGGCTGTTTTCGACCGCCGCGCCATGGCTTACACGCCTTTCTGCTGCGCAATGGACTGCGTGATGATCGCCAGTGGTGCGCCCCCGCAGGTTGCGACAAAAGAGCTCTTCGTCCAGCGCGTCGGCAACCTCGTGCGGAGAGACGGGAACTCCTGGCGTAGCAGGCGCGACGAGCGGCCTTTGATCAACCGTATGAGCCGGTGGATGCCGAATTGAGGGTCACAGCCAACCAGCATATGCACATGATCGGGCATGACTTCCAATTCAATCACCTCAGCCTGGCGTTCGGCGGCAAGCTCACGGATACTAGCTTTGAGGCGATCATCAATGCCATTTTGAAGCACCTTGCGGCGGTACGTGGGACACCAGACGACATGGGAGGTGCAAGCATACACCAGATTGCAGTTAGAATGAAACGCATGTTCTATATATGCAGTATACTCCATAAGACGACTGACTGTCAAGCTCGTACTTCAAGCGCTCAACCACCAAAGCCACTCCAGCGGCGCTCCGCCCCACGCTTAAAAGCGGGGGCTACCGCGCCGATCTATTTGGTGTTACTATTAGGGCAATCATCGCGACAAGCACGAAGGAGCGAGGCCTATGACCACCGGAGTGAGCACTACGAGCACCCTGGCTGATCGGCTAATGCCGGCGCGGGGAACCCTGGCGAATCCGATTGTGCGCGACGGATTGCTGATCGTAATCGGAAGTGTGATGATGGCGCTGTTGGCACAGATCAGCATCCAGTTGCCCTTTACGCCTGTGCCAATTACTGGGCAGACGCTGGGCGTCTACCTGATCGGGGCCTTGTACGGACCGCGGCTCGGTGCGCTGACGATGCTGGCCTACCTGGGCCAGGGCCTGTTGGGCATGCCGGTCTTTGCGATGGGCCGCAGTGCCTGGAGCCCGAGCAGCATTCCGGGCCTGCCGGTGATCATCGGCCCGACGGCGGGCTACCTGTTTGCCTTTCCTCTGGCGGCCTTTGTGGTCGGTCTGCTGGCTAACCGGGGCTGGGATCGGCGTGTGCGCACGGCCATTCCGGCTATGCTTGTCGGTGAGTTGATCATCCTGGCGCTTGGCTTCACCTGGCTGGCGGCGGCAACGACCCTGCTAAGTGGGAGTGTGAACCTGGCGGTGCTCTTCAGCGCGGCAGTGCTGCCCTTCCTGCCTGGCATGGCAGTGAAGATCGGGATCGCCTCCCTAGTGCTGCCCGGCGGCTGGCGGCTGCTTGGCACCCGCAACGGGTGACGGCTCCTTTTGGTAAGACGCCCCAGCGGGGCGTCTTACCTTTTGCCCTGCCACAGCGTGGGGACGCCCCAGCGGGGCGTCCTACCTTTTGCCCTGCCACAGTGGTGTCGTGCGGCGGATAGCCTCGGCGATGGCTGTATCAAGATCGACCTGGCCGTAGAAGGCACGGGTGAGCTCGGCCCCGGCAAGATCTTCGATCTCGGCCCAGGCCGGGCTAAGCGGTACGGCACGCAGCGTGGCGATGCTGTCGAGAAAGATGTGGCTGCTCTGTGGAGGAGCCGTTGGGTCGAGGAAGGCGGCTGATGTAGCGACGGCGCGCAAGGAGGGAACGGTGCGCCCGCTTCGGGCGATAATCGTCTGGCCCACGCTCCCGTTGGCAAATTCGATCAACTGCCAGGCCGCTGCTTTCTGCTGGCCTGCGGCGGGCATGCAGTAGCCGTCGGCGTGCAGGATGCCCGCTGCTTCGCGCCCGACCGGCAGTGTGGCTACGTCCCAGCGAAAGCCGCTGATCGTGCGGTAGGTCGGTACGCCCCGGCGGCTGTTGAGGTACATGGCCAGCCGCCCATTGAGGAAGCGGCTCTCGCTCGCCTCGGCCTGCTCCTCCACCGCATCGGGCACGACATGGTGGCGTACCTGGAGATCAACAAACCATTGCAGGGCCTGGCGTGCGGCGGGCTGGTCGAGGGCCAGGCGGGTTGGTGCGGCCGGGTTATCGACCAGTTCACCCCCGTTCTGCCAGATGAAGGGGGCCGCACGCAGCAACGAGGGCTCAAGCCCCAGCCCATGCTGATCGCTGCGCCCGTCACCGTCCAGGTCACGGGTGAGCACCTGGGCTGTGCGCAGCAGGTCATCCCAGGTCCATCCGGCCTGCGGAAAGGGCACGCCGGCAGCTTTGAAGAGATCCTGGTTGTAGTAGATCACCAGGCTCGAAAGGTTCTGCGGGATGCAGTAGAGCGATCCGTTGAACTGAAAGGGCGTCAATGCCTGCGGGTAGAACTGCTGGGGCTCAAGCACGCTACTGCGGGCCAGGTAGGCATCGAGTGGTTCAAGCGCACCGCGAGCGGCGAACGCGGCATAGCGCCGATAGTTGATCAACACCACGTCGGCTGGCGTCCCCGCCGCCAGGTCAATCCCCAGCCGGCGACGATAGTCGCCCTGGTCGGGAATGCTGATCAGGTTGAGCGGGATGGCCGGGTGGTGCGCCCGAAAGGCAGACGCCAGCTCTTCATAGGCCGCCAGCTCAGCCGGGTCACCAAAGACCATCAGGCTGATTGGTGTGGCTGTCGCCGGGCCGTTACAGGCTGCCAGCAGCAGCACGATGAGCAGCAGCAGCGGGTAAATCGATCGGAGGCGCATATGAGGCCTGGTTCGTCTCAGCGTGGGCTCTCGCTCAGCCAGAAGGCCCGCTGCATGGTCAGAAAGAGCAGCAGCACCGGCAGCACCAGCAACACAGCCCCAGCAAGCAGCAGGGGCTGGTTGGTCGGGTCGAGTTGCTGGAGCATACGCAGGCCGACCGGCAGGGTGTAGCGGCTGGTGCTGCGCAGGTAGAGCAACGGGTTGATGAAGTCGCTCCAGTAGTGAACAAAGGCCAGGATGGCGACGGCGCCAGTCGTCGGACGGCTCAGGGGCAGAGCGACGTGCGCCCAGAGGTTCAGCACTCCGGCACCTTCGAGGCGTGCCGCGTCAAACAACGCCGGTGGAATGCGGCGAAAGTTCCAGTAGAAGAGCAATACGTAGAAAGGGCTGGTGCCCATCCAGGCCGGGGCAATTAACGCCCAGAGGCTGTCGCTGAGCCCCAGACGACTGAGCAGCAGGAAACGCGGGAGCCAGAGGGCTGTTAAGGGGATGAGCCGCAGGCCCACGGCCAGCAGCACCAGCCGCCCGCGCCAGGGCTTTGGCAACAGGGCCATCGCCAGGCCTGCCCATGAGGCTACCAGGAGCGTCAGGGGAACGGCTAGCGCTGCGACGAGCAGCGAGTTGGCCAGGTAGCGCGCCATCGGCAGCATACGAAAGAGGGCCTGGTAGTTGCTCAGAGCAGGCGCGGTGGGCAACCAGAGCAGCGTGCGCGGCGGCGGTAGTCCGACAGGACGCAACGAGGCCGTCAGTACAAGCAGCAGCGGCAGGCTGAAGAGGGCCATGATGCTCAGGGCGAGTAGGTGAAAGGCCAGCTGGCGGATGTTGCGGCCCTGATGGCTGGCGCGCCCAGTTTGTGCTTTAGACTGGGTCAAGCTGCCCATTCAAACTGCCCCGTCATAACCCCAGCCGCGTCCGAGCCGGTAGAGCAGGGCCAGGCTCAGACCAAGCAGGGCCAGGCTGACCAGTACCATAGCCGCGCCCTGGCCAAAGCGCAGGCGCTCGAAGCTCTCTTCGTAGATCAGCTGGGGCAGAAAAAGGGTGGCATAGTAGGGCCCGCCGCCGGTCATGATCAGGGCCGGGGCGAAGCTGCCCTGCAGGCTGCCAATCAGCTCACGCATGGTGCAGAGCATGATCCAGGGTGACAACAGGGGCAGGGTGATCCAGCGCAGCTGTTGCCAGCGCCCGGCCCCGTCAAGGATGGCCGCCTCGTTATAGCTGCGGGGAATCTGTTCAAGGCCAGCCAGCAGCAGCACAAAGCTCTCACCGAGTTGAAAGCAGCCTGCCAATACCAGCGCTGGCAGGGCCGTTGCCGGATCAGCGAGCCAGGCTGGCCCTGGCAGCCCGGCCATGGCCAGAAGGGTATTGAGTGGGCCGTAGAGCGGGTTGAGCAGCCAGAGCCAGACCAGCGCATAGGCGACGCCGGGCATTACCGTCGGCAGGTAGACAGCGGTACGGTAGACCGTGATGCCCCGCCGGGGATGGCGCAAGAGCAGCGCCAGGCCGAGGGCTCCCAGTACCCGCAGCGGTACCAGCAAGCTAGTGTAGAGCAGAGTGTTACGCAGGGCGGTGGTAAAGAGTGGGTTAGCAGGTAGGCTGACCAGGTTCGCGAACCCGGCCCAGTGTGGTGTCGTCAGCCCATCGTAGGTGCTGAAGGCCAGCGGCCCCACCAGCAACGCCGGTATGATCACCAGGAGGGTGGCACCGATCAGATAGGGGGCCAGGAGCAAGCCAAGGCCCAGCTGGTACCGGCGCAGGGTCCCCCTCGATCGGCCTGGCAGGATCACGAGCTGCACGAGAGCATCGAGCAACCGGCACGGCTACGGGCCCAGTCGGGACGCCGGGCGGCCAGATCGGCGTGCTCGGGCTGCTCGTCGTAGGGCTGGCGCAAGACCTGCATCAGCCGCTGCAGCGGGGCCAGGTCGCCTGTCTCGGCCGCGTCGATCGCTTGCTGGGCCAGGTAGTTGCGCGGTACAAAGCGCGGATTGGCCAGGCGCTGCCGCTCGTGGCGCTCGCTAGGGGCCAGATTGTCGGCGCGCAGCAGGGCGGCATAGCGCGTCAGCCAGGCATGCAGCTCGCTTATATGGGCCAGACGAAGCTCCTCGCGGTAAAAGGCTGGCTCGCAAGGTACGGTTGTCGGCGACGCCGGATCAAGCTCGGCCAGGCTGCGAAAGAAGAGCGTCATGTCCAACTCGGCCTGCGGCATGAGCTCGTAGAGTGTGCGTACCAGCTGTGACCCCTCGCTGTCCAGGTCGGCCAGACCCAACTTGGCGGCGGTCATGCGCCGATTGGCAACCTCGAACGAGGTGACATACCGTTCAAGGCCAGCCTCCAGCGGCTCGGTAGTCTCGAACAGCGGGACGAGCGCGTTGGCCAGGCAGACCAGATTCCACTGCGCGACCTGGGGCTGGTAGCCGAAGCGGTAACGCCGGCCCGCCGCGTCGGTAGTATTCGGCGTCCAGTCAGGGTCGAAGTTGTCAACCCAGCCGTAGGGCCCATAGTCGATCGTGAGCCCGAGGATCGACATATTATCGGTATTCATCACGCCATGCACAAAGCCGACCCGCATCCAGTGGGCGACCATCAGGGCGGTGCGCTCACACACTTCGGTAAACCAGCGCGCTCGCAGCATAGCTGGCTCACCCTCCAGCTCGGGGAAGTCACGGACGATGGTGAAATCGACCAGGCGCTCAAGCAAGGCCCGGTCGTTACGGGCAGCCAGGATCTCGAAGTTGCCGAAGCGGATGAACGAGGGGGCCACGCGGCAGACCACAGCGCCTGGTTCGAGCCGGGGATGGCCGTCGTAGAACATGTCACGCAGCACCTGTTCGCCGGTTGCCACCAGGCTGAGAGCGCGGGTCGTCGGCACGCCCAGGTGGTACATCGCCTCACTACAGAGGAACTCGCGGAGCGATGAGCGCAGTACTGCGCGCCCATCGGCATGGCGGGCGTAGGGTGTCGGCCCGGCCCCCTTCAGCTGCAGCTCCCAGCGCTGCCCAGCAGGGGTCAGCAGCTCACCCAGGCTGATTGCCCGTCCATCACCAAGCTGGCCGGCCCACTGGCCGAACTGGTGGCCGCCGTAGCAGGCGGCATAGGGCTGCATCCCCGCCAGGAGCCGGTTGCCACCAAAAACTTCAGCAAACTCCGCTGAGGCCACATATTCCTGGCTGAGGCCAAGCAACTCGGCGACTGCGGGGGCGTAGGCCAGCAGCTGCGGTGCTGCCACTGGCGTCGGGCGCACCGGCGACCATGCTGCGCCGAAGACCTGGCGCGGACGCGGGTCATCGAGCGGGTCACCAGGTAGTTCGGTAACAAAACGATTATCAAAATACATGGATTAAATCTCCTTTTCGCATGTGAAAATATGGCAGTAAATCTAAGGATCGTGGGCACACCTACGGCTCTGAGGGTCAGGGTCTGCCGTTCAGCTTGCTGGCTGCCTGCTCGCGCAGACGTGCCAGGTGGCGCAATTCGGCCAACAGCACCACTTCATCGCCTGGTGCCAGGGCCTGGGCAGGGGCGGGCAGGAGCGTGCTGGTGCCGCTGCGGCGCAGGGCCAGCACCAGCAGCTGATCGTCGGCCCGCAGGGCGGCCACTTGCCGCCCGGCCAGGCCCATCCCAGCTTCCAGCTTCAGCGTCTCGCTGGCAAAGAGGCGTGGGCCAAGGTCGAAAGCATGGTCAACCCCGGGCAGCACCGCTGCGGCCGCGAGGGTGGGCGCGGCCAGGGCCGAGGTGCTGTAGGCGCTGTTAATGCCGAAGAGCGCGGCCAGCCGTTCGGCCAGCACATCACTGAAGACGCGCAACACCAGGTGCAGTTCGGGGCGTAGGGTACGCACCGCCAGGCCCACCTGCAGGTTGGTCAGATCATCACCGACGACTGCGGCCAGGGCATAAGCCTGCGCCAGGCCAGCCTCAGCCAGCACCTCCGGCTCACGCGCATCGCCGCATACCACACGTACCCCGGCGGCGGCCAGCTCGGCCGCCAGGCGCGGCGCGGGCAACTCCCGGCAGATCACCACCAGGCTGGCCTGCGGCTCCAGCTGCAGCAACAGGCGCACCATCGCCGTCCCGACTTTGCCCAGGCCACAGATGATCAGCGTATCGAGCTGGGCCGCCCGTGGGGTTTCCGCTCGTGTCAGATTGGCCTGGCGGGCAGCCTCAAGGGCTGCGCGGGGGCCGAGCAGCAACACCGTATCACCGGGCGTCAGGCAGGTCGTCGGCAGCGGGCTTTGCTCACGTCCGGCGCTATCGCGCAAGCGCAGCAGGCGCAGGCCGGAGTGTGCTTCAAGCTGATCGAGCGGGCCAAGCAGTGGGCTGTCGGGGCTCAGTGTAAGCTCGATCAGGGCAAGCAGCGCCTCAGGCAGGCGCAGGACATGCACGATGCCCCGGCTCAGCGCGGCGGCGGCCAGGGTCGGTGCAGCGAGGGCCGAAGAGCTAAAGGCACTGTTATGGCCGAAACTCAGCTCAAGCTGGCGATCGAGCTCGCGGTTAAAGATGCGCAGGGCGGTCTGCAGCTGCGGGTAGCGGCGGCGTGCCGCGAGGGCAACCTCGACATTGAGCAGGTCATCGCCGATGGCGGCCACCAGGCCGCGCGCCCGCCCGAGGCCAGCGTTGTGCAGCACATCGGGATCGCGCGCATCACCGACGATCAGCGGCACCTTAAGCCGGTGGATGATCGGTGTAAACTCACCCACCTCGTTACGATCAATCACCACGACTTCATAGCCAGCATCGAGCAGCTGCAGCACCACACGGTAGCCGACTGGCCCGATCCCGCAGACCAGCACATGCTCGCTGAAGGTGCTGGCAAGGGCAATCTGCCAGCCCTCACGGCGGGCACCCTTATCAAAGAGCAGGCGGGCGAAATCGACCACACTCTGCAGCAGGAAGAAGAGGCCCAGCAGCGGCACACCGAAGAAGAGCAGCCGTCCGCCGAGATCCTGCGGGAAGGGCGTAGGCGTCTCGAAGACCAGCAACAGCATGGTTGCATAGAGCGCCGCAACAAAGTCGCCGTCGGTTCCACAGCGCTCAGCGGCAAGCAGGCAGCGCTGGGGAAAGTAGGCCAGGCTCAAGTAGAGGGCGCTAGCGACCAGCAGGGTGACCAGCAACAACAGCGACAGCCCGGACTGGCGCCCGAGCAGGCGGATGTCACGGAGGTTGGCCCGCAGCAGCCGCCCGAAGGGGTAACGACGGCGGCGGCGGCGGAGCCGCTCAAGGCGGATCGCATCCTCCGAGCCGCTGGGCCGGGGAATGTTTTGAACCTGCTCGCTAAGGCGCATAGGCTTCGCTGTTGATCGTCAGGCTAGTACTTCGTCCGAATTGGAAACCTGAACCAGCCGCTCAAGGGCAGCGAAGGCGCGACCCTCATCGATGCTCGCCCGCCCCATGGCCAGGCCGGCCGCCATGTCCGGGGCACGGTCGCCGGCCATCAGCGCCGCCGCCGCATTGAGCAGCACCACATCACGGCGCGGCCCCTGCTCGCTGCCATGCAGCACTGCACGCACGATCTGCGTATTGACCGTCACATCACCGCCGCGCAGGGCCTCTGCGGGGGCATAATTCAGACCAAGCTCAGCCGGATCGAGGGTGAAGGAACGGGGTGTCTGGCCACCACGCACATCAAAGACCAGGCTGGGGCCGCTGAGGCTCAGTTCGTCCACCCCCCCATCGCCATGCACCACCAGAGCGTGAACCGTATCAAGGCGGCTCAAGGCATAGGCCAACTTCTCGGCCAGGGCGGCCGAGGCCACGCCGAGCACCTGGTGGCGAGCGCGGGCCGGGTTGGTGAGCGGGCCGAGGAGGTTAAAGGCGGTGCGAATGCCAATCTCGCGCCGAACCGGCCCGGCAAAGCGCATCGCCGGGTGGAACCTGGGCGCGAACATAAAGCCGATGCCCGCCTCGCGCAAACAGCGGGCGACTCCCTCAGCGTCCAGCTCGATCTTCACCCCGAGCCCTTCGAGCACATCAGCGCTACCGCAGACGCTCGACATAGCCCGATTGCCATGTTTGGCGACCGTCAGGCCAGCCCCGGCGGCGACGAAAGCAGCGGCGGTGCTGATATTGAACGTATGCGAGCCATCGCCACCCGTCCCGCAGGTATCAACCACCGGGCCATCGACATAGACCGGGGTGGCCTTCAGGCGCATCACCTCGGCCATGCCAGCAATCTCGGCGTCGGTCTCACCCTTGAGATGCAGCGCGGTGAGGAAGGCAGCGATCTGGGCCGGCGTCGCCTCGCCATTCATGATCTCCTCCATCACCGAGGCCGCCTCAGCCTGGCGCAGATCGCGCCCGCCAACTACCACACCGATTGCATCACGGATGTTCAAGCTTGCTGCCTTTCATTCACGGGCCTCGGGCCCCAGGAGCACCACAATCGTCGCATCGCTGACAAGCTCGGCGGGTGGTGGGCCACGCACAAGCTCGGCCTCAAGCAGGCGAGCCAGGCGGGCCGCCGTCGCCGGGGCCCCGCCCTGGTCGTAGACCAGCGTGCGTTCGACGGGGAAGGGGGCATTGGCCGGCGGCAGCATACGGAAGCGCTCCGTCTCAAGTTTCAGGCTCACCGTGCGGGCCAGCCCGTCCATCTCAGTCCCGTTAAAGACCTGCACCAGCGCCTGCTCTGCGGCCTCACTGGGCGGATGTTGCCAGGTATCGAGCAGCGCCTGCACTGCGGGCGGATCGAAGATCAGGTTCGAGCCGTTCTCATAGGCAAGTTGTTCGGGGCCAAGGCGAAACTGGCCGAGGGTTGCCGGATCGATGTTGCCAGCCAGGATCAGCATGGCCAGCAGCACGTCTGGGCGCGCCAGGGGCATGGTCGTCACCAATGGGCGGGCCTGCTCCGCAGAGCCATCAAGGGCGCTGGCGAGGGCCGGCAGCGTCAGGGCCTGGCCAAGGGGGCCACGATCCTGGATCGCGTGGAGGATGGCCCGCAGCACCTGTTGCTGGCGTTCGGCGCGCCCGAAATCGCTATCCTGGTGACGTGTACGGGCATAGATCAGCGCCGTCGTACCGTCCATACGTTGCAGGCCAGGTTGAAACTCGACCCGCATCACGCCAAAATCATCGGTGGGATACTCGTCGTCCACGATCAGCGTGGGCACATCAATCATAATGCCGCCCAGGGCGTCAATGATCTGCTTAAAGCCAGCGAAGTTGATCACGGCAACAAAATCGACCGCCTGGCCACGCTGTTCAAGGTTGAGGAACTGCGCAACCGTCTCGGCGGCCAGGGCCATACCACCCTGCTGAGGCGTCGTCTGCGGGCCATAGAGCGCTTCGGCAGCGGCGTAGCCCTGGCCATAGGCGACATTAATCTTGGTCTGATCGAGGCCGAGGCGCGGGATGGAGACCTCGCTATCACGCGGGATCGAGAGCAGCGAGACCCAGCCGCCGAGCGGGTCAAGGCGCACCAGGATAAGCGTATCGCCGCGCACACCCTCAGCGGGATGGCCTGAGCGCTCATCAGTACCGATCAGCAGCAGGTTCGCGCCGAACATGGGCGAGGCGATAGGCGCATTGTGACGGGCATCGTCGCTGCCAACAGCGTGGGCCAGCCGGATGACCTGCCAGTAGAGCAGGCCAAGCAGCAGCAGCAGCAGGCCCAGGCCGAGCAGCAGAGCCAGGCGCAGCCGCGCCCAGCGGCTCGGTTGGGGCGGCCTGCCGACGGCGTTATGCACTTCGGGCCGGCCCCGCCGCATCACCCGTGTCTCATCAGTATACGGGTCGCCACCGGGTGGCGTAGAGCGGGGCCCACGCCCGCCGGAGTTAAACGACACGCTCAGGGCTCCTCATTCGGTGAGCATAACCTCGGATGGAATCGATCGAATCGTTGTCGTAATGGGGGCAATGGTCACCGAAGTTAAAAAACGGAGGCCTGCTCATCCTGCCATCGATCAACGTCGCCAGGTTGAAGTGGATGCTTTGTCTAGCCGGCGGCATGCTGCTCTTCCAAGCGCCGGATTTGATGCTGCCGCAGGGCCGCCTGCAATGCCGCACGAATAAAGGTCGAACGGGTGGTCTATAATTCGGCAATTAAGGTGATCAATATCAGCCAAGACTGGCTCATCAATCGTCATTTGGATCGTCTTCATCAATATCTCCTATGGATACATATCCACAATATAATCCACAGGATACCGATGGTCAAATCCGTTTCGTAGGGTACGTATTCACACTTGGGGTAACGGGCGTTGTCACGCTGAGCGGAGCCGCAAGGCGCAGCGCAGCGTCCCGGTCGGGAAGGCCGGTCATGTCGCCGGGACGCTTCGCTACGCTCAGCGTGACAGAAACGCGGGCTTCCGTAGGAGCAGTGTGAACAGTTACCAGCTGCGGCCAGATTTGAATGACCACGCACGAGAAGCTGGCATGGCTGTGGAAGCAGGGCTGATGCAAAGTCCGAACGAGAACGCGGATCGCGCTGATCTGACGGATTGACGCGGAGCTTTTTGCGGCAGCGCAGCGCGAATCTGTTCCATCTGCGGTATCCGCGTGCGATTGCCTGAGGCGACTTTGCATCAGCCCTGGGCTGTGGAAAGCAAGCGCTTGCATTCTGCGGTTGCCTCTGCTAGGATCGGCAAACCTATCGTCTGCGTCTGCCTGCTGAAGGTTCTATCTTCACAAGCATGACAGGAGTATATCGCAGTGGAACTCGGCTTGATCGGACTGGGCCGTATGGGGGCCAATATGGCCATTCGCTTGCTGCAAGGCGGGCATCGTGTCGTGGTCTACAACCGCAGCTACGCCAAAGCCGAGGAGCTGGCCCAGGCGCATGGGGCGGTCGCCGCCCGCAGCCTGGAGGAACTGGTGGCCGCCCTGGCCCCACCACGCATCGTCTGGCTGATGCTGCCAGCCGGGCCTGCCACCGATGAGCAGATCGCCAGCCTGACGCCTTTGCTGAAGGAGGGCGATCTGCTGATTGATGGGGCCAACAACAACTACAAGGTCAGCATCGCCCATGGTGAGCAGCTGGCCGCGCAGGGCATCCATTTCATGGACGCAGGTGTCTCAGGCGGCATCTGGGGCCTGCAAGTCGGCTATTGCACCATGGTCGGCGGCGAGGCTGAGGATTTTGCGCGGATCGAGCCCCTGCTCAAGACTCTGGCTCCGCCCGACGGCTATTTGCACTGTGGGCCGTGGGGGGCGGGCCATTTCGTGAAGATGATCCACAATGGGATCGAGTACGGCATGATGCAGGCCTACGCCGAAGGTTTCGAGATCCTCGCTCGCTCACGCTACGATGTTGACCTGCGCCAGATTAGCCATCTCTGGAACCAGGGTAGCGTTGTGCGCTCGTGGCTGCTCGAGCTGGCCGAGCGGGCGTTTGCCGACGATGGCGACCTGGCACGCATTCGTGGCTATGTCGAAGATAGCGGCGAAGGACGTTGGACCGTGCAGGAGGCGCTTGATCTCGACGTTCCTGCGCCGGTGATTACCCTGGCCTTACAGACGCGCTTCCGCTCACGCCAGGACGATAGCTTCGGGGCTAGAGTGCTGGCGGCCCTGCGCAACCAGTTCGGTGGGCACGCCGTGCGCTCGGCGGAAGATGTCTGAGAGGAGACCGCTCTACTATGTCTGATGCAGGCATTCTTGTTGCGGGAACCTTTCCGCTGGTCTTTCTCGTCGTCTCGGTGATCATCGATGCACTGATGCTCTTCCAGATCAAATGGAACGACCTGAAGGGCACCTTTCGTGATGCGGCTGTGGCCAACCTGGCCTCCTTCGTCGTGCTGGCCCTGTTGAGCCAACTGGTCTTGAGTCTGCCCAGCGTCTTTCTGGCCCTGCTGGCCGCTCTGGTGATCGCCTGGGTTGTCGAGGGCTTTGTGCTGATGTTGCTGCGCAAACGCACGGCCTCGGCTAGCTACCTGGCGGCCCTGGTCGCCAACTTCACGTCGTTCATCTTTGCCTATGCCTATATTTTCACCTTTATGCTGATCTGAAGCGAGCATATGCATGCACGATGAGCATGATGCTGCGCTGGTCAACCAGCTAACGCCGCTGATGCGGGCCCTGCTTCAGGCTGCCGACTGTTTGCTCAGCCCGGAGCCGATCCCGGTGATCTTGCTGCTGGCACCGCTGGTGCCACGAGCCATGGCGGAGGGCCGGGCCGCCCTGGCCCTGCTGAAAGAGGGGGGCTGGCTCGTTGCAGTTTCGCCGGATAGCGTTGAGTTGACGGCGCAGAGCCGGGCCTTTCTGGCCACGCGCCACTCTGACGAGGACATCCAGGCTATGGTCATCCAGGGCCTCTGCCTCAGCGCAACGAGGCTGAGCGAGGCCCATGATGAAGCCATGCTGCGTCTGGTTCTGCCGCATCTGCAGGCCCTGGCCGAGGCCAGGTACCCGCGCGGCGACCGCTACGCGCTCGATCTAAGCCTGGCAATGAGCATTGCCCTGGTCGCCTGCGGGAGCCCGGAGCAGGCCCAGATCTATCTGGAACGGGCCAGAGCGCTTGACTATGCCCTCGGGACGACGGTGACCAGGCCGCGCTTCCGCTGGTGGGGACGGCGTTAGCCATGGTTCAAACCGGCTTGACCGTTTAGGCGCCAACCCGACCGCGTGCGGTGGGCAACGGTCAAGCTTGATCACCCGATTCTGAAACCTTGTCTAGACAAAGACTGGATCATCGTCGCACAAGTGGTACAAACAGAGTCGGTGAGGGTGGGAGCAGCAGGCCGTTGGAGGTGGCGGTATTGGGGTTGATCACCTGAACCAGGCCGCCCTGGCGTAGATCGGCCCGGCTGAGCACGGCGCTTACCACGTAGGGATTGATCACCGTTGTGGTGCGGGCCACGCCGTTGAGGCGTACCTGTGCACCAGTCACAAAGCCTGTCCCGCTGATCAACAGTTGCGGTGCCGCTCCCCGCTCCAGATTGAGCGTGTCGAGCCGGGCGACCGGGTTCTGGCCGGGGGCCAGCAGATTGATGCTGCGCCGATCTGAGCTGCCGATGCCCGGCGTGGTGAGCACCACAGTGGCACTGCCGACAGCTGCCAGGTCACTTGCACTCAGCCGGAGCTGCAGGGTCTGCGCATCAAGCACCATGGTCTCGCGGGGCGCACCGTTCCATGTAGCAAGCGTACGCGTTCCGGGCTGCGCCGCGAAGTTGAAGCCCTTGACGGTGAGCCACTGCTCTGCGCCGCCCGCTTCAAGTGAGCCTGGCGCGAAGTGGCTGATCCCCGGCAGTGCAGCACTATCGAGGGGTGCTACAGCAAATTTCAGGGGTGGCGCAGCAGGCGCATCGGCCGCCAGGCTGGGGCTGCCCGCCTCCGGTTGGTTCACCACACTGATTGCCAGTGGGCCGGGGGCGTCCAGGTCGCTGGCGGCAAGCTGGGCCAGCAGGGTGCTGCTGTTGACATAAGTAGTTGCAACAGAGTTGCCGTTGAGCAGGGCGCGACTCTGTGGCGTGAAGCCAGAGCCGCTGATGGTTACCTCCAGGGCCTCACCGCTGGCCTGGGCTGCCTCCGGGCTCAGGCTGGCGATCGCGGGTAGCGGGGCGGTGCCCACAGCGGTGATGAGGAGCGCCAGGGGGGGGGCCTCGCCGCCGCCGATGGGGCCAGTGCGCACGGTGACGCTGACCGTGCCGGCATTCGCCAGGAGCGCCGCCGGTACCTGCGCCTCTAGCTTGCGGCTACTCACAAAGCTGGTTGTCAGAGGCGAACCATTCCAGAGCACGGTCGAGTCGGGGTAGAAGCGTGTGCCGTTCAAGGTCAGGCTGGTGGCTGCGCTGCCCGCAGTCAGTGAGGCTGGCGCGAGGTTCTGTAGCAGGGGGGCATAGCGTGCATTGCGCAGGTGCTGCACGGCCTCACCGTTGTAGAGGGTCGTGTAGAGGTGTTGGTCATCGGCTGAGGCGACCAGGAAGACTGGCTGGTTCAGGGGTAGCTCGGCCTGACCCTCCAGAGGTGTCAGTTTGCCGCTCACCCGGTTGCGCTGAAAGACCTTGAGCGCGCTGCCGGTGTAGAGTGCGACGACCAGGCGAGAGCCGTCGGGGTCCTTGCTGACCAGCAGGTGGTAGGGCGCATCACCCACGCTGACCGCCTCAACCGGGGTGAGAAAGCCGTCGGCGGGGTTGCGCCGGAAGACCTGCACGGCATCGTCGAACTGGCCAGCTACGTAGAGGAAGGTTCCGTCGGGGCTGAGGTTCAGCTCAGTTGCACCGTTCAGACCCGTAACAGCATTCTCCTCATCACGCGCATGGCCCAGGTAGCTGAGCCGCCCGTTGAGCGGGTTGCGGCTGAAGGCGATCACGGTGTCGCTGCCACGAGCAGCTACGTAGACGTTGCGTCCGTCAGGGCTGACTTTCACGCCGAAGGGCTGGCTCATCAGGTCGGCCAGACCGGCAATCGTGCTGGTGAAGCTCTGCGTGACGGTGAGCTTGCCGTCAGTGGGATTGCGCCGGAGCACCGTGAGGGTGCTGTCGTTGATCCCGGTGACGTAGACGGTGGCATCGTCGGGGCTGATGTCAAGCGCACGTGCGCCACGCATACGGTTACGCAGGCAAAAGCGGGTCGGATTCACACCGCAGATCCGCAGATCATCGGCGGTGATGGTGTCGATCAGACTCAGCGTGCCGTCGCTACCGCGGTTGAGGGCCACCACACCATTGCCGTTGAGCGAGCTGTAATAGACATGGCGACCGTCGGCGCTGTAGCGGATGCCAGTGACGGTGGTCATGCCGGGGGTGCTGAAGAGGCCCTGGTAGGCCAACTGGCCGGTAGTGCTGTTGGGGATGCTGTAGCGCAGCAGATCGGGCGTACCCCACTCGCCGGCCAGCAACTGGTTGCCCTCGGGGCTTAAGGCCAGGCCCATGAGCTGATCGCCGGGGAGTTGCTGGTAGCGTGTGGCTATCGCCAGCGGGTCGGGGGCGGGCGGTGGCGTGCCTTCACAGGAGACCGCATAGCTCAACAGAGGGGTTAGCGGGTCGCTGGTGGTGATCAGCAGCGTATTGGCGAAAAGGCCAGCGACGGTGGGGGCGCAGGTGATGGTGACTTCGAGACGGCCCTGGGGCGGAACGCTCACCTGAGCCTGAAGCTGCGGATCGCCATTGAGGGCCAGGGCCGGCAGGGTGGTTGCAAAGGCCAGGGGCGAACCGTCCACCGGCTGCTGCCAGCCCAGCGTGGCGTCCAGGGGGCTGGCGCCTGGATTACTGATCGCCACCTGGGTCTGAGCCTGGGCCCCTGGGGCGGCCTCGCCGACACTGAGCGGGCCGGACTGGGTATTCTCAAAAGCAATCTCCTTATCCTCGTCCCAGGTAGTGCCCTTGCACTCAAGCAGCAGGCTCACCGTCTCTTTGCCTGGCACATCGGTGGTGAGGACGAGGCGGGCAGGTTGCTGCCAGCCGAGGCGGGTGGCAGCGCAGCGCAGACGCAGGGTGGTCACCTGATCCTGACCAAGCGTGCCGCTGGTTGGCCCCTCAAGGATGCGGTAGACCTGCGCAGTGTTGTCCTCGAAGGCCACCGCCCAGTTGAAGCTACCACCACCCTCGTTCTTAATCTTGAGGTTGCCATCACTGTAGCCCAGGTCGTCGAGCAGCACCAGGCCAAAAGCGATCATTTTACTGATCGGGTTTTCTTCCCAGAAAAGGGCCAGGCTAGGCGGGTTCGTGCCCACCTCGAGGCCGCCGGCGTCACACTTTGGCCCGATCGGACGCCCAACATTGACCTGGTCGGTGCTCAGTTCATAGGCAGCGGGCAGGGCGGGGTCGTTGCACCAGGCATCACGGGCGAGGTCAACCGCCGGGCTGCTTGTCTCGGTCTTGATCGAGAGAAACTCGGCCTCGGGCAGGCTAACGCCGCCGTTGTTGCTCAGCCCGGTGAGTTTGAGCGCGGCATTGTTGGGTGCGACCACATCAGCGGTGCTATAGTCGGTATTATTGTCGGAGGAGATGCGCGTACAGCTTTTGACAAACAGATTGCCCCCGTGGGTGGTGATTGTACCGACGCAAGGCGCATCGGTGAGGGCATTGCCCATGATGATCGTGCCATTGTTGACATTAGCAATACTCGGCGAGCCGTCGGCATCGCCACTCTCGTCATTGTTCATCGCGACGGTGGTATGCAGCAGGGTAACGGTACCACCCTGGTTATAGGCTGTCCCGCCACCAAGAGGGAAGTTATAGCCATTGGCGATTCCACCATAGGTGCGGGCCAGATTCTCAGCCAGGGTACTGTTGAAGATCAGCAACTGCCCGCTGGTACGGTTGAGGATGGCCCCGCCATAGGTCGCCTCGTTATAGTGGATCGAGCTGCGGCGGATGGTGAGGGTTCCATCATTCAGGATGGCCCCGCCGATCGTCGCCGGTACAGGGCCGCCCGCCTGCGCCTTGCTATCGGTGATCGCACTATCAACCATTTCGATCTCGCCCTGGTTATAGATCGCGCCACCGCCCTTGGAGCGATCGGTGTAGTTCTTGACGAACTGCACCTGTTCCAGGCGCAGATAGGCCGTGGTATGGATGGCTCCACCGCCGCTGCTATCGTCTTCAAACTGGTACTGAGCCGGCCAGCCGGGTGGGATCACCGTCTGCTTCACGAAGTTTTCGCGAAAGAGGCTCTGGTAGATAAAGGGATAGGTGACTGAGCTGCCGCCGGTGCTGGCGAAGGCCCCACCGTTGAGCCCGGCCTGGTTGCGCAGAAACTCACAGTTATCGAGTCTGACAGCGGCATTACCCGAGGCAACAGCCCCACCGCGATCGCGGGCCTGGTTCTCGCTGAAGGTACAGCTGACACACTCGAAGCTGCCGCCATCAACCATGACGGCACCGCCGCGCCCGATCTGTGGGCCGTTGTCGGCGACATTGTTGCGCAGATCGACGGCCGTGGCGCGCACGCTGCCGCTCTTGATCCAGATCGCCCCACCGAAGGGCCGTTTGCCGTTGCGCAGGGTCAGCTCTTCCAGGATCAACTCGCCGCCAGCAACAATAAAAATACCGTAGGCACGGCTACCCTTATTACCATCAATTGTTACGGCGTTATTGCCATTGATATAGATCTTCTTATTAGTATTGGGCAACTCCTCCTGACGGGTGAGCAGGTAGGTGCCAGGTGGCAGATTGATGATGAACGAAGGTGCGTTGGGATTGATCGTGCCGCAGCCCTGGTTACCCAGCGCGTTCGAGCCAGTCGCCTGCAGGGCCTCGCGCAACGAGCACTTGGACGAAGGTGCGGTTGCGGGATCGGTATCCCACTGATCGGCGGGGGTGGTGACATTGATCGTAATCGCGGCCTGGGCTAGCCCGATTGCCCGGACACGCTCCGGCGCACCCGGCCAGATCAGGAGGCTGACGATCAGCATGAGCCACATCAATACGCGATAGGTATGGATAGGGGTATCCGTAATCATATGGTACACTCCTTCTAAAGTCCACCCTGGTGGGCTGCCCGGCAGGGCTGATGCAAAGTCCGAACGAGAACGCGGATCGCGCTGATCTGACGGATTGACGCGGAGCTTTTTGCGGCAGCGCAGCGCGAATCTGTTCCATCTGCGGTATCCGCGTGCGCTTGCCTGAGGCGACGTTGCATCAGCCCTGGGCTGCCCGGCTGTCAATGGAGCTGCCACCAATGTCCAGTCTCCGGCCTTTGCCACTCCCGGCCACTTCGCTCCTACAACACCTCTGTCGTGCCATCTTGCGCCTGTCCGGCTGGCGGATCGACCTGGCGGAGATGCCCCCGGCGCGTTGTGTTGTGATCGGGGCGCACCACACCACCTGGTTCGACCTGATTATGACCCTGCTGCTGATGGGGGCAACCGGCCTGCGGCTACGCTGGGTAGCCAAGGCCGATGTCTTCCGTGGGCCGCTAGGCTGGCTACTGCGCAGCCTGGGCGGCATCCCGGTGCGGCGCTCGGCACGGGCGAACTTTGTGCAGCAGATGGTGAACGTCTTCGCTAACGGCGAAGCACTACACCTGGCCATTCTGCCCGAGGGGACACGGCAGTATTGTGATCATTGGAAGACTGGATTCTACTACATCGCGCTCGGCGCTGGGGTGCCAATTGTGCCCGGTTATGCCGATTATCAGCGCAAGATCCTCGGGCTCGGGCCAGTGATGCCACCTTCAGGCAACATCGAAGACGATTTTGCGCACTACCGTGCTTTCTATGCCACGATAACCGCCCGCTACCCCGCGCAGCAGGGCGAGGTGCGCCTGAGTGCCGCCGACCAGGCTGGCCTACCGCCACCCAGCGATGGGTGACTATAGTCACGCTTAGAGCTTGCCAGTAGGTGACTTGCGGCTAGACCAGCGCCACTTGGCGTAGGCTGATACCGGCCTTACGATAGAAGCTGGGATATTCTATGTCTGACGCCTGCTAGTTTGCCGAAGGGTGATCAACGTGGTCGACCGGACTTCTCTCGCTGCAACGCCGATCGCAATCATTGGGATGGCCTCGATCTTTCCCGAGGCCGAATCGCTTGATGCGTTCTGGGACAATATTGTGCAGGCCCGCGATTGTATCCGCGATGTGCCTCCTTCGCGCTGGGCCATCGCCGACTATTACGATCCTGATCCCGCCGCTCCTGATAAGACCTACTGCAAACGGGGTGGGTTTATCCCGGAGATCGATTTTGACCCGGTTGAGTTTGGCCTACCGCCAAACATCCTCGAAGTCACTGATGTCTCGCAGTTGCTTGGCCTGCTAGTTGCCCGCCAGGCTTTTGATGATGCTGGCTATGGTGCCCAGGGGCGGCCCTTCGACCGTGAACGGGCGGGGGTGGTGCTGGGGGTTGGTGGCGGCCAGAAGCTGATCTCGCCGCTGACTTCGCGTTTGCAGTACCCGGTCTGGGAGCGCGCCCTGCGCAGCCAGGGTCTCTCCGAGGAGGAGACGGCGCGGGTGGTTGCAGCGATCAAGGCGGCCTACATCCGCTGGGAGGAGAACTCCTTTCCCGGTATGCTCGGCAATGTGATTGCCGGGCGGATCGCCAACCGCTTTGACCTGGGCGGGATCAACTGTGTGGTTGACGCGGCATGTGCGGCCTCATTAGCGGCGCTCAAGCTGGCGATCAGTGAGTTGACCGAGCGGCGCTGCGATATGCTCTTAACCGGCGGTGTCGATACCGACAACTCGATCTTTATGTATATGTCCTTCAGCAAGACGCCAGCCTTCTCGGCGGGTGAACTGCCACGACCCTTTGATGTCGACTCCGATGGGATGATGGTCGGTGAGGGCGTCGGGATGCTGCTGCTCAAACGCCTGGAGGACGCCGAGCGTGATGGTGACCGCATCTACGCGGTGATTCGCGGCATCGGCACCTCAAGCGACGGGCGGGCCAAGAGTATCTATGCGCCACGCTCGGAGGGGCAGGCGCGGGCGTTGCGCCGGGCCTACGCCGATGCGGCCATCGAACCGGCGACGATTGGCCTGATCGAGGCCCACGGCACCGGCACGTTGGCTGGCGACCTCTGCGAGGCGACGACGCTGAGCACGGTCTTTGGCGCAGCAGGGGTGCCGCGCAACAGTGTAGCCCTGGGTAGCGTGAAGTCGCAGATTGGCCATACCAAAGCGGCTGCCGGTGCGGCCGGGCTGATCAAGGCGGCCCTGGCCCTGCATCATAAAGTGCTGCCACCGACGATCAATATCAGTACTCCCAACCCCAAACTGGATCTGGCGCACTCTTCGTTCTACCTGAATACTGAGGCGCGCCCCTGGCTGCGCAACGGGAGTCCCCGCCGGGCGGGGGTGAGTGCCTTCGGCTTCGGTGGTACCAACTTCCATGTGGTGCTGGAGGAGTACAACGCCGAGCATGAGGAGGCCTATCGCCGCCATCGTGTTCCTCATGAGCTGTTGCTGCATGCCGCAGACTATGAAGCCTTGCGGGTGCGTTGCGCCGAAGTAGCGGCAGATCTGGCTGGCAAAACTAGCGGCGTGGTCTTTGCCCAACTCTGCCAGGCGACGGTGACAGCAACCCCAGGGGCGGACGAGGCCCGGTTGGGCTTTGTGGCCACCGGGCCTGCTGAGGCCCACCAGCTTTTGCAACAGGCGGCTGAGGCCCTGGCGGCGCAGCCCGAGGCGGAGCAGTGGAGCCACCCACGGGGTATTTTCTACCGCCGGCGCGGGATGACGCCCGACACCCGGGTTGTCGCTCTCTTTGCTGGCCAGGGCAGCCAGTATCCCGGTATGGGCCGCGAGTTGGCTCTCAACTTCCCTGAAGTACGGCGCTGGTTTGGGCATCTGGATACCCTCTTTGTACGCGATGGGCGTCCCAGTCTTGGGCAGACCGTCTTTCCGCCGCCGAGCTTCGAGGCTGGCGCACGTGAGCATCAGGTTGCGGCGCTGCAGCAGACCGAGTATGCCCAACCGGCGCTTGGGGCCCTCAGTGCGGCAATGTTTGAACTCCTGCGTCGGGCTGGTCTGCGGGTTGATGCGGTGGCTGGCCATAGCTTCGGTGAACTGACCGCCCTCTGGGCTGCGGGGGCCCTGAGTGACACAAGCTATGCGGAGTTGGCCCGCGCCCGTGGGCAGGCGATGCGCCCGCCTGAGGTGAGCAGCTTTGACGCCGGCACAATGCTGGCCGTCGCCGCTCGGCGCCAGGTAGCCGAAGAGGTGGTGCGCCAGGTGGCGGGCCTGGCGATTGCCAATGACAACGCCCCCGAACAGATCGTGCTGGCCGGGCCGCGCCCGGCTGTGGCTGAAGCAGCGCGCCTGCTGGCTGCCCAGGGCGTTGGCACAACCAGCCTGCCGGTGGCGGCGGCCTTTCATACACCCCTGGTTGGCCATGCCCAGGCCCCGTTTGCCGCTGCCGTCGCCGCCGCCGAGGTGCGTACGCCGCAGATCCCGGTCTATGCCAATACAACAGCGGCACCCTATCCGGCTGACCCGGACGCGATCAAGGCCCAGCTTGCGGCCCAGTTGCTGCACCCGGTCTACTTCCAGCAACAGATCGAGCGCATCTATGCCGATGGTGGGGCGATCTTTATCGAGTTTGGCCCGCGCAATGTGCTGACCGGGCTGGTGCGGCAGACCCTTGGCGCACGGCCACACCTGGCCGTGGCCCTTGGTGCGGCCCGTGGCCGTGATAGTGACCGCCAACTGCGCGAAGGTCTGGTGCAACTGCGAGTAGCTGGCTTGCCGTTGGGGGCAATTGACCCCTATGGCTATGTGCCGCCGCCAGCTGCGCCGGCGCGGCGCGGTATGCGCGTCCAGATTAACGGTGCTAACTATGTCAGTGAGCGAACCCGTGCCGCCTATACAGCTGCTCTGCAGGCCGGGCCAGCACTTGTGCGTCCGGCAGTTTCGGCAAGCTCCGAACAGAAACGAGTAGACGATCCTATGCCCGAACATAGCCCTGCCTCCAAGAACTCAGCCACACCCAACGCCGAGAGCGGCGGCACGAACCTGCGTGAGCGGATCTACGCCTATCAGCGCGAGATCTTTCAGGTTCAGCAGGTATATCTGAACCACCAGGCCGAAAATGCCCGCACCTTGCTTAACCTGCTGCAGGAGCAGCAGCGCTTGCTGTTGAGTAATGCTGGTGCTACGGCACCGGGAGCTTTGGAGCAGCTGGAACGTACGCTGATGGCTTTTCACGAGCATCAGGCCGAGACGCTACGCCTCCATGAGCGTTACCTGAGTGAGCAGCATGCCCAGATCGATGATCTGCTGCGCCTGGCTGCGGTGGATCTGCCTGCTCCGGCTGCTCTTGCTGCGCCCAGTGCAAATGGTGCCGCTATACTCACCGTTGCGCATAGTGCAGCAAGCAGCAACGGACACCATCACCCCACGACGGCTGTGTTAGCAGCGCCCCCGCCTGCGCCGCCAGTGGTGTTTGCGCCAGCCCCGGTCGAGCCGCCCGCGCCGCCGATGGCGTTTGCGCCAGCCCCAGTCGCGCCGCCTGCGCCGCCAGTGGCGTTTGCACCAGCCCCAGTCGCGCCGCCCGCGCCGCCGGTGGCGTTTGCACCAGCCCCAGTCGCGCCGCCTGCACCGCCGGTGGTGTTTGCGCCAGCCCCGGTCGCGCCGCCTGCACCGCCGGTTGCGTTTGCGCCAGCCCCGGTCGCGCCGCCTGCGCCGCCGGTTGCGTTTGCGCCAGCCCCGCTCGTGCCGCCCGCGCCGCCAGTGGCGTTTGCACCAGCCCCAGTCGCGCCGCCTGCGGTTGACCGTGGCCTGCTGGCGCGGGCCGAGGCAACCCTGCTCGACGTGGTGACGGAGTTGACCGGCTACCCGCGTGAGACGCTCGAACTTGCGATGGATATGGAGGGCGACCTCGGCATCGACTCGATCAAGCGCGTGCAGATCCTTGGGGTGATGCAGGAGCGTCTGCCGGGTCTGCCAGCCTTCCGTCCTGAGGCCCTGGCAGAGCTGCGTACCCTGGGTCAGGTGCTTGAGCATGTGCACCCGCATCTCGCTGGCAGCCCAGCCCCGGTCGCGCCGCCTGCGCCGCCGATGGCGTTTGCGCCAGCCCCAGTTGCGCCGCCCGCTCCGCCGGTGGCGTTTGCACCAGCCCCAGTTGCGCCGCCCGCTCCGCCGGTGGCGTTTGCGCCAGCCCCAGTTGCGCCACCTGCGCCGCCGGTGGCGTTTGCACCAGCCCCAGTCGTGCCGCCTGCGGTTGACCGTGGCCTGCTGGCGCGGGCCGAGGCAACCCTGCTCGACGTGGTGACGGAGTTGACCGGCTACCCGCGTGAGACGCTCGAACTTGCGATGGATATGGAGGGCGACCTCGGCATCGACTCGATCAAGCGCGTGCAGATCCTTGGGGTGATGCAGGAGCGTCTGCCGGGTCTGCCAGCCTTCCGTCCTGAGGCCCTGGCAGAGCTGCGTACCCTGGGTCAGGTGCTTGAGCATGTGCACCCGCATCTCGCTGGCAGCCCAGCCCCGGTCGCGCCGCCTGCGCCGCCGATGGCGTTTGCGCCAGCCCCGGTCGTGCCACCTGCGCCGCCGGTGGCGTTTGCACCAGCCCCAGTTGCGCCGCCCGCGCCGCCGGTGGCGTTTGCGCCAGCCCCAGTTGCGCCACCTGCGCCGCCGGTGGCGTTTGCACCAGCCCCAGTCGTGCCGCCTGCGGTTGACCGTGGCCTGCTGGCGCGGGCCGAGGCAACCCTGCTCGACGTGGTGACGGAGTTGACCGGCTACCCGCGTGAGACGCTCGAACTTGCGATGGATATGGAGGGCGACCTCGGCATCGACTCGATCAAGCGCGTGCAGATCCTTGGGGTGATGCAGGAGCGTCTGCCGGGTCTGCCAGCCTTCCGTCCTGAGGCCCTGGCAGAGCTGCGTACCCTGGGTCAGGTGCTTGAGCATGTGCACCCGCATCTCGCTGGCAGCCCAGCCCCGGTCGCGCCGCCTGCGCCGCCGATGGCGTTTGCGCCAGCCCC
>CAZQCG010000042.1:20000-39059 GCA_964592425.1 uncultured Chloroflexaceae bacterium | reverse complement strand
TCCGGTCATGATCACTGATTCTGATGATTTCACAAGTCTCGTTGTAGTACTAGTTAAGGATAACAATCCTATGACCCTGATCGACGAACTGGCCGACCTCGAACAGGCGGCAATAGCGGCCCTGGTTACGGTGAGTGACCTGGCCAGCCTGACTGGGTGGAAGAGTGCCTATATCGGCAAAACAGGGGCCTTGACCCAGTTCAGCCGTGGGCTGGGGGCCTTGCCTGCCGAGCAGCGCCCCGCCGTGGGCCAGCGGGTCAACCAGTTGCGCCAAAACCTCGAGACGGCCTATGCTGCCAGTGAGTTGCAGATCAAGGCTGCGGCCCTTGCCACCGAGCTCGCCGCCGACTGCATTGATGTGACCATGCCCGGGCGCGCTCCCGGCCTCGGGGCGGCCCATCTCACCAGCCAGATGCTCGACCTGGTGCAGACGATCTTCGCCGAGATGGGCTTTCAGGTGACTGAAAGCCCTGAGATTGAGCTGGACGAGTATAACTTCGGGCTGCTTAATTTCCCCGATGATCACCCTGCCCGTGATATGCAGGATACCTTCTATGTCGAAATGCCCGCAGGCTCGCCCCGTGTGCTCCTGCGTACGCATACCTCGCCCGGTCAGATTCGTATGATGCGCCAGCAGGCCCCCGCGCCCCTACGCATCCTGCTGCCCGGTAAGGTCTATCGCAACGAGCAGGTGACCGTCCGCAGCGAGATGATGTTCCAGCAGTTCGAATTTCTCGCCATCGGACGGACGATCACCCTGGGCGACCTGAAGGGCACCCTGGCCTACTTCGCCGAGCGTATGTACGGCCCTGGCACACGGGTGCGTCTGCGTCCAAGCTACTTTCCCTTCACCGAACCAAGCGCCGAGATGGATGTCAGTTGTTTTCTCTGCGCTGGTAAGGGCTGCCGTATCTGTAAACATAGCGGCTGGCTCGAGATCGGCGGCTGCGGTATGGTGCATCCGACGGTGCTCCGCAATGGCGGCTACGACCCCGATCACTTCAGTGGGTTCGCCGGTGGCTTCGGTATTGAACGGATCGCCATGCTCAAATACGCCATCGACGACATCAGGCTCTTCTACAATGGCGATGCGCGCTTCCCCGAGATGTTCGGTTGAGTGATTACTATGTCGAAACCCCCGAGGTTGTGCCCCTGGCCTACCGTGTGGCCGGGGCTGGCTCGCGCTGCCTGGCAGCCTGTATCGATACGCTGCTGATCGGGCTGATCCAGCTGGCCGTGGGCCTGGTGCTACTGGTGCTTGGCAGCTTCTTTGGATCCAATCTGGACGACCTGAATGATGTGCTGCTGGCCCTGGGGGCCATCGTCGGTTTTAGTATGCTCTGGGGTTTCTACCTGCTCTTCGAGCTGCGCTGGTCGGGCCAGACCCCCGGCAAGCGGTTGCTAGGGCTGCGGGTGATCCGCGAGGGTGGGCGCCCGCTTGATTTTAGTGCCTCGGCGATCCGCAACCTGGTGCGGGTGATCGACTTGCTGCCCTTTGCCTATGGCCTTGGCGTGCTAAGCGCTTTTCTCGATCCGCACGCCAGGCGCTTAGGCGACCTGGCGGCAGGGACGCTGGTGGTACGTGAGACGAGCACAGTGAGTCTGGCGGATCTGCACCACTACAGCTTGCCGCTCTATCTGCCGCCACCGCCGCCCGATCACCCGGAGCTAGCGCTACCGACGCTGCACCTGGCTCGCTCCGAAGACTACGCCCTGGTCGAAGCGTTTCTACGCCAGCGCGGCAAGCTCAGCCAGGCGCGCCGGGCCGAGCTTGGCACTCGCCTCGCCGCCGCCCTCGCAGCTCGGCTGGAGCTTGCGGCTGCGCCTGAGAGCGAGCGCCTGCTCGAACAGTTTGTGCGTGAGTACCGCGCCTTGTATCGCTAGTACAGCCTGGCGGAAGCCCGTAGGGGGTTCCTGGGAGCGCAGGCGTCTCACCTGCTCAGGCCGGATGCGGGCGAGACGCCCGCACTCCCGAAGTAACTGTTCACACTGCTCCTACGGAAGCCCGCGTTTCTGTCACGCTGATCGCAGCGAAGCGTCCCGGTCGGGAACGCCGGTCATTTGGCCGGGACGCTGCGCTGCGCCGTGCGGCTCCGCTCAGCGTGACAACGCCCGTGACCCCAGTGTAAACAGGTACCTCTCGAACTTGTGGGACGGAGTACTGGCCTCAGGGCGTGATGGGGCTCCGCGCAGCGCCAATTGCGGCCCGCATATTCTGCTCGGCAACCGGGATCGGCGTCACACAACCGGCAGCAACGATATAGCCTCGTCCGCCAGTTTGAGCGATCCCGTCGTGCACCTCGGCGACCACCTGCTCAGCTGTGCCGCTCAGCAGTGTCTCCCATTGCGACAGCCCGCCAGCCACCGCGCCAGGGAAGCGCTGGGCCGCTTCACGCAGACTGGGGCCAGCCTTGCGGTCATGCCAGTTGATCACCTGGAAGGGATAGTCGGCCACTAGGTCAAACATCAGGTCATCGCCATGCACATGCAGCACATTGAGCCAGCCTGAGCGGCTGGCCTCAACCACTGCCAGATCGGAGGGGCGACCCCAGCGTTCGTACTCCTCGGCTGCCATCAGGCGGTAGCTGGCATCAGCGGTGGAGAAAAAGATGCCCGCCGCGCCGGTGGCCATCACGGCGGCCACAAAACCGTGCCAGGTCTCGATCACGGCAGCGAAGCCGCGCTGAAAGACCTCAGGGTAGCGCCGACGCCAGATCACTGCCTGCGGCCCGGCAAGGCATTTGGCTACCGTCAGTGGGTTAAAGACCGTCTGGATAAAGGGGGTCTCGCCCGCCTCGGCAGCGATCAGTTCGAGGCAGCGTAGCTGGCGACCCAGGGCCCCGCTCTGCGCTAGCTGGGGGCGCAGGGCTTCCCATTGCTCAAGCGACTGGATGGGTGGCGGGCCTTTGACCAGATCACCCTCAGGGTTGCCGTCGTACACGCCGCGCAAGCCCAAATCTTCGGCCACAAAGGTCTGGGATGGTGTAACTTTGATCAGGTCGAAGTCGAAGCGTTGCTGAAAACTGATCGTCGCACGGGCAAGGGCTTCGGCAGACTGATCCTCAACCGGCCAGTGACGCCAGAGGGCGATCGGGATCTGCGCAGTCGGACGGCGGGCGATGGTGGCAATCAGCAGGTCGCGTTTGCTCAACATAGACAACTCCGGGTTGGCACGAACACTGCTGCTTGTTATACCACGTCCTCCTCCCAGAGTGTGAGGCGGGCCGAGCTGAGGGTCAGGTGCAGCAAGAGCATCATCAGCATGATGATCAGGCTGACCCCGATCAGGCGCGGGTAGTTGGCTGGCTCGCTCAGGATGGCCAGCGTCTCACGGGCCAGACTACGCGGGCGCAACAGGGCATCCCAGGAGTTCCAGCGCAAAAAGCGGCCCATATAGACACCGACGCCGCTGAGGCCAGCTGCGCCAATCAGCACGATCCAACTGGCCAGGGGGCCAAACAGGCGCTGTACAACCCCGCGTACCAGATCGAGCGAGGCCGCTCCGAGCAGGCAGCCAGCCCAGACAAAGGCTAGCAGGGTGGCGATGTCGTACCACCAGACAAAGCCCATATCGGGCAGGTGGATCAGGTCGGTGGCAATGTAGGGCGCGTTGGGCAGAAAGAGTAGCCAGAGGGTTGCCACCGGCGCGGCTGCCACAAACCAGAGCTTGCCGCGCCTGGCGGGCCAGGCCAGCACCAGGGCCGCCAGGTAGGGCAGCCAGGCCAGAAAGAGGTTCCAGAGCAGAAAGTGGTAGCCACCTGCCCCCAACAGATTGCGGCCAGTCAGTAGCAGCACCGCCATGGCGCTTGAGCCGATACAGGGGAGCAGCAAACGGGCCACCCCGCGCTGGGGCCTGGCCGCTTGAACGGTGTTGATCATGTTAGGAGGTTCTCCAGCGTTAGGTGTAGGTATAGCAACGACGTATGCTTCTGAATCTTCAGCCAGGCGCGGAACATATGCCAGGGTTTGAGGCCTGGGCCAGACGCACATGCACACACTCATGATTGCACACGGGTGCCTGCGCATAGCTGTTAGTAAGCTGATGGCTATGTAAGCTGGTCACGGGCCACCACCAGCATCGTCATATCGTCGGCCTGGGTTGCCCCGGCGGCAAAGGTGTCTACCTGGTTGATGATCTGTTCAACCAGGGCCTCGGCCCGTAGCCCCGGCCAGACGCGCAGAGCCTGGTGGAGCCGATCGTCGCCGAAGCGCTCGTCGCCGGGGCTGGCTGCGTCAGTGATGCCGTCACTGAAGGCGACGAGCATCCCACCGGGCAGGATGGTCGTCTTGAGCACTTCGTAGCGCTGGGTGGCAAGAATGCCCAACGGCACACCGCCCAGGCTCGTCTCGTCGATCAGCTCTTTGGTGGGATCGACCAGCAGCGGCGGGCTATGGCCAGCGTTGGAGTAGACCAGGACGCCGGTGCGTAGATCGAGCACGCCGTAGAAGAGCGTCACAAACATATTGCTGTCGCCATGCTCACGACAGAGGTAGTCGTTGACGAGCCACATTGCGGCAGCCAGCACACTCTCGGCGCTATGTTCCGGCCCGGACTGCATAATCCAGGGGGCCTGGCTAACAGCACGTACCAGCGAGCGGGTCAGAGCAACAAAGAGGGCCGCAGTGACTCCTTTGCCGCAGGCGTCGGCCACCACCAGCCCAAGTCGCCCGGCTCCCAGGTCGATACAATCAAAGAAGTCGCCGCCGACTGCCTGGGCGCCGCGGCTATAGGCGGCCACCTGCCAGCCGCGTGGTTGCGGCAAATGCCTTGGCAAGAAGGAGGACTGAATGCGTCGGGCCACCGCCAGTTCCTCTTCGATCCGGCTGAGACGGATCAGGTCGCTCTGGGCGTTCTGCAGTTGTTGATAGGCCAGCAGCAGTTCGGCATTTTTATGTTCGAGATCAGCGATCATACGCTGGTTGGAGTTACGCACACGCTCACTCCCGTTGCGTAACATCACCATCGCCAGATCGGGACTGGAGCGCACCAGGGTCTTAAAGGCTTCTTCGCCGAGCACCAGCAGCTCACTGTCGTACTGCGCCCGCACCGTTGCCGAGCGTGGGCTATGATCGATCAGGGCCATCTCACCAATGATCTGACCGGTGTGGTAGATATCGAGGCGCAACTCCTCGCCGTTCAGGTAGATCAGTACCTCGAGCGCACCACTAATGATTGCAAAACACTCACGCCCAGGCTCACCCTGGCGAAAAAGCACCTCGCCCGCACGGATGCTACGCTGACCGATTCTGATTGCCAGATCTTCGAGCACTGCGTGGTCAAGCTCATTGAAGAGCGGAATCTGGTAGAGCTGGGCCACATTCATGGGGTCGGCCCCTTCAACACCGTCAACTCATTCCAGCCAGTGGCTTCGTTGCGGTGATAGATAACTTCATCGGCCAGTTCACGCACGAAAAAGAGCCCCAGCCCGCCAGCCGTCCGCGTCTCGGCATTATCATCGAAGGTTGGCGTAGGATGTTCACGCGGATCGTAGGGATGCCCGCGATCACGGATCGTTACCCGTAAGACCGCACCTTCGCATGCACAGCGGAGTTGGATAACGTCGCGGTGATGCTCATCGTAGCCATATTTAATAATATTGGTGGCGATCTCTTCGATCACCAGGCGCAGCAGATAGCGCTGTGGCGCAGTTAGCGCGAAGCGTGCTTCGAGGCGATCGCTGAAGGCCAGGAGGGTCGCGATGCTCGTCCACTCGGCTGCGACCTCGATCTGCTCATACATCAGATTTGCCTCCCAGGTGGCACGTCGAGTATAATCGATCTGTCCCCTGTGCGCCAAACTGAACCACCGCTGTAGAAGGAGTGTTCGATGCTGAACCTCGCTGCGATGCTTGATCAGAGCTCCCGCCGTGACCCTGGGAAAGTGGCCCTGATCCTTGATGACTATCGCCTGCGTTATGCCGAGCTCAACGGTGCAGCCAACAAGATCGCCAATGCCCTGACTGCCTTCGGGATCGAGCCGGGTGATAAGGTGGCCATAATGCTGCCCAATACGCCGCACTTTCCGATCTCTTACTATGGCATTCTCAAAACCGGTGCCACCGTTGTGCCACTGAATGTGCTCTTCAAGGCTGGCGAGGTGCAGTACCACCTTGATGATAGTGATGCCAAAGTCCTGATTGCCTGGGAGGGCTTTCTGAGCGAAGCCGCCGCCGGTTTCCTCAAGGCCGAGAGTTGCCATAAACTGGTTGTGGTGCAGGCCCCCGGCAGTACCGCCGAACTGCCCGCTGGCGCGGTGAGTTTCAACCAGTTGATGGCCGAACAGGGCCCGGTCTTCGATACCATGCCCACCTCGCCCGACGATACGGCTGTCATTCTCTACACCTCAGGCACCACCGGGCGCCCCAAAGGGGCCGAACTCTCCCACTTCAATATGTTCTCCAATGCCCTGGCTGGCGTCGAAAAGTTGCTCTATGTTAAAAGTGACGAGATCGGCCTGGCTGTTTTGCCCCTCTTCCACTCCTTTGGGCAGACTTGTGTGATGAATGCGCTGATCTATATGGGCGCAACCATAACCATGCTGCCGCGCTTCGAGCCGCTCAAGGCCATGGAGATCATTCAGCGTGATAAGGTGACCTATTTCGCCGGTGTGCCAACTATGTACTTCTACCTGCTCAACCATCCCGAAGCCGGCAAGTATGACCTGAGCACGCTGCGCCTCTGTATCTCGGGTGGCTCCTCAATGCCGGTCGAGGTGATGCATGCCTTCAACAAACGCTTCAACGTCACCATCCTTGAAGGCTACGGCCTCTCCGAAACCTCGCCGATCGCCTCGTTCAACCACCTTGATCGCCCGACCAAGCCGGGGAGTATCGGGACGCCGATCTGGGGTGTTGAGATGCGTGTGGTTGATCCCGTGGGTAAGCCGTTGGCGAGTGGCGAGCTTGGTGAGATCGCCATTCGTGGCCATAATGTGATGAAGGGTTACTACAAGCGTCCCGAGGCGACCGCCGAGGCCATCCGTCGTGGTTGGTTCCACTCCGGTGACCTGGCCCGCGTGGATGAAGATGGCTACTTCTTCATTGTTGACCGGGTCAAGGATATGATCATCCGCGGTGGCTTTAATGTCTACCCCCGCGAGATTGAAGAGGTGCTCTATGGCCACCCGGCGGTGGCCGAGGCGGCTGTGATCGGCATCCCCGAACCGGCCCTGGGCGAAGAGGTCAAAGCCGTCGTTGCCTTCAAGCCAGGCCAGAGTGCCACTGAGGAGGAGATCATCGACTACTGCCGCGAGCGCCTGGCCGCCTACAAATACCCGCGCAGCGTCGAGATCCGTGAGAGTTTGCCCAAGACTGCCACCGGCAAGATCCTCAAGCGTGAGCTGAAGTAGTCCGCGTCGTAGCTACGCCACAACTAGCCGCAGTTCTGCAACCGGCACGATCTCTGCACCATGCAGGATCGCGCCGGTTGTGGCTTCCTATCGCCTCATCTGAGCGCGATCACTGATATGATGACAGATTAATGACCAATGATTTGTGGTTACATACAGGTGGTATGATGCCACTATAGCGTGGCGATAGGGTGACGCAGCTGGAAGTAGTTGGCTCCTCATCCTACGATCCTAGCGAGTTAGACGCATAATGCATATGCCAGCACGCCAAGGTGGCCGGGCTGGCCCGGCCCAGAGCCTGGTTGAGTTTGCCCTGATCGCTCCGCTCCTGGTGGCGATTGTGATCGGTATAGTCGAGTTGGGCATTCTCTTCAGCGTCTATATCGGTCTGACTAACTCGGCCCGCGAGGCGGCCCGGGTGGGGGCGATCTATCGTTACCCCGGCCCTGCCCCGGATACCGGCGCACTTACCAACCAGGGTGCGATTGATGCAGCCGTGGCCCCCATTGATGCCGGGCGTCTGACAGCAATGCGTGCGGCTATCACCATCACGCTTAACCCGATCATCCGGCAGGATGATCTTGCTCCACCCGTGGCGGTCTACCCGGTCACCACAACTGCGGCCAACCTGTTGCGCGCCGGTGAGCCCCTTTCGCTCACCCTGAGCTACACCCATACCCTGCTCTGGGGCATGCTTGGCGATAATTCGCTGGTTCTGCGGGCGCAGGCAAGTGCCCGGATTGAGCCGGGAGGCAGCCCATGAGCGCACAACCCACCCCATCAGGCCGTACCTCTGCCCAGTCAGTGGTTGAGTTGGCCCTGATGCTGCCCCTGCTGACGCTCTTGCTGGTGGGGCTGATCGAGTTTGGCTTCCTCCTCTACGCTCATGTACAGGTCTCTTCAGCGGTACGTGAGGCCGCCCGCGCTGCCTCGCTCTACCGCAGTACCCGTTATGCCACCCTGTCAGAAAATGATCTCGGCAGCAATAACCCGACCGAGTGTGACACCAACGTTGACGGTTGGTCGCTGCAACAGACGGCTGAGCAGGCTGTCGTCCGCTTCCCGCTCACGAGCGGCAATAATGGCGTCTGCCCGACCACCAGCGGAGCACCCATCTACAGCGCGCTTGGCCTGCTTAATGCGACCCGCTCAAACGAAACAGCGATCTGTCCGACCGGCTCGGTCGATGGCTGGAATCTTGGCATTACCCCGGCCCCTGTTTATGCCAGCAGCAGCAGTTGGCCCATTGAGCCTGGTGATCGCGCCAGTGTGACGCTCTGTTACCCCTATCGCCTGCTCCTGCTCGCTCAACTCTTGCCCTTCCTCGATGACCCGGTCTGGGTAAATAAAGCAGTGAACTTTGAGTATCAACCATAAGTAGTCTGTGAACTAATAGTTTACAGACTAATAATTACGTAGTACGTGCTGGGGGCAGCCCATGAAAAAGAAACCGATCGTTATGCAGCACCAGCCTGGCCAATCGATACCCCTGCTGGCCTTAATGCTAGCAGCCCTCTTTATGCTTGTTGGCCTGGGCATTGACGGGGGGCTTTTTTATGCCCAGCGCCGGCTGATGCAGAACACCGCCGATGCGGCCTGTCTGGCCGCAGCCAACCGCCTCGCCCTCGGCGAAACGAGTACGGATGCGCAGGCGGCAGCGCAGGCGGTGATCACAGCCAACCTCGGTACGACGCCAGGTGCTGGTGAAAATGCGCCCGGGACGCTCAACTATGCTGATGTGCGCGATCTTTACAGCCCGCTGACTGGCAGCGGCATCGATCTGAGCCGGGGCATCGAGTTGCGCGGCCCTGAGGTGCGCGTCGCCTTGCAAAGCCCGGCCTTCACCTACTTTGTGCGCCTGCTGGGCCAGGCTGAGTATACCGTGACGGCCCATGCGCGCTGTGATGCTACCGCCGGTGGTGGTGGCACGCCCTTCGCGATTGCCCGCTGGCGCGCCTACCGCGCCAATAACAACACTGTGCTGGGCGGCCTCTCCACTGACCTCGATCTGCAGAACCAGAACCTCACCAACGGCAACAGCGGGCGTGCCCCGGCCCTCGGCGAACCGGCTATGGCCAACCATAACGCACCCGCCGTCAACATAACGCCCGTCGCTGGCTGGCGTGGTCCAGGGGTAGCGGCCCTGCCTACCCCAGACTCACTGGCTGCGGCAGGGCGTATCTTGCCTGTCCCGCCGGCTCAGCCCCCACCGACGCGAACCGCCGCTGCGCGCCAGACCGCGACGGCTGCGGCCCAGCAAACGGCAACGGCGGCAGCCGCATCGCCCACCAATACCACCACCCGTACTCCCCCGCCAACTGCCACATCGAGTAGTGGTGGCCAGCCCTACATCGTGCGTGATGTGCTGGCCCAGTACCGTAGCGGCAATAATGATCCGAGCATCATCAGCCAGTGGCCCGGCTGGGGCAGCAGCGACTATCCCGGTTCGCCGAACGACCTTAGTGGCCTCTTCAGCCAGCCTGACCCGGCGGCGAACCCCGCTAATCCTGGGATCGAGATCCCGCTTGCCGGTAATGATGCCAGGGCCAATGTCGGTAATGGCTTTCGCGGTCAGGTGTTGCTTGACTGGCGCAATATTACGAGTGGCGGCCAGTTTTACGGCGGTATGAACCCTGAGCGCAACCCGAACACCTACAAGGATGTTGTTACTAACAATATTGTTAATGGCTACAGCGGGCCCTGGATCCCTGCTGGTACTCAGCTGGGCTTTACTGATGGGGTCAGTGCTGGCCAGGTTGAGCGCCCCTTTGCAATGCGCTACCAGGTAGGTGACAGCATTGCCGTGCTGGTCTACAACGGCACCGTCTACCAGGATGCTGATTTTGGTCTGGAGCAACCAGCGGGCGCACCACTAACCCAGACCCGTCCCGCTCCCGGCTTCAATAATCCGCTCCCTGCCAACTGCGACGTGCGTGGTAGCGAGGGTGCCTACATGTTTGATGCCTCCGGCGGGGTTGGGACTGGCCCGAGTGGGTCGCTTGTGCCCCTTCAGCACAGTCTGACGGTGCGCTCATTCCAGGGCAATGCCAATAACCCTTCGCCCTACCAGGGCTCGGTACGTCTGCGCACCTTTGCCTCGCTGCCGGGAGAACGCTGGAACGACCTGCAACTGCGCTGGGCGGTGCCCTCGCTTGGCCTTGGTTCAGGTGGCTGGGGCCCGGTGGATGGCAATGGTTTTGCCCCGGTCTACCCGGCTACAGGCGGGATCAATGCCGGTGGTGAAAATGGACGCAGCTTTGTTGTTGATCTACAGCAGCGCAGGACGGCCTCCTGTAATGCGGTTGAGCTTGTGGGTGGGATACCGATCACCACAACCTATAGCCTGCCGGTACGCCCGGCCCAGGGCAGCGGGGCAATCTATGTTGAAAGTGAAGATACCGGCACCAATCTGCGCCGTGGGCGCTATCTGCTGATGCGCAGTGGCCCAGGAACCAGTAATGACTTTTATGCCTATATCTCCGGCCTGATCGCCTATGCGCCGATCGCACGTGCTACCAGTACAACCATAGTGGATCAACCCGTACTCTTCGAGACGACCAACGGCAACCAGGTGCCCTTCAACCAGTTGAGCTTCAGCTATAGCTGGTTTGAAAACGGCAGCCCGGTCAGCCTGAGCAGCAGCGACCTGCGCGCCGAAGTTGTTGATAACAAGAAGGGGCCGTTGCTGCGCATCAGCGTCGGCTCCAATGCGCCCGTGGGGCGTAACTTCCATGTGCGTGTGGCGGTGACCCGCAATGGCGATAGTAGCCGCACCCAATGGCTCTGGTACTACGTGCGAGTGCGCCTGCCGGTCGGTAACAGCAATAACGTTGACCGTTATGTCTACACACTGGGCTATGCCAACTACCGAGTCACCCGCATTGACAGTAACGCGATCTACGGAGTTGCCATCTCGGGCTTGCTCCAGCCTGGTGACACCATCGCCAGTTTGCAGCCGCGCCTGCTGCCCTGGGAAGATTGAGCTATAGCAATACTGTTTTGATCCTACACCCGGGCGCTTCGACAAGCTCAGTGCGCTGAGCCTGTTGTATGGCACCCCTTCACGACTCAAAGAGGATCGCTGTAGATCTGGCGCTGGTTTCAGGCACATGGTATGGTAGTAACAACGGTTCAGTTCCGCTTTGCCCAGGTGCAACCGGGGATGACCGGCAGATGTCCGAGGAGGTACGACGATGGCCAAAGGCAGAGGTTGGATCTGGATCTCGCTGGCCCTGGTTTGCGCAATCAGTGCCGGTGGGCTCACCTTCTTCCTGTTGCAGCGCCAGAGCCAGGCCCAGCAGGCGGCAATTGAGGCGGCCCGTGAAGAGGCATCTGCTGGACTAGCGCCAGTGGAAATGGTAACTCTGCCAGTGGCGGCCCGTGATCTGCCCCGTGAAACGGTGATCACCGCTGCCGATCTTCTACCACGCGACTTTCCCGCCAATGTTGCGCCACCTTCGGCCATCGCGGATAGCGAGTCGCTGGTTGGGCGTATGCTGAGTGGCGATCTGCTGGCGGGTGACCCGATCTTCGCCGGACTGCTCTATGGTGGCGAGCAGGGGGCCTTGAGTGCAGAGATCGAGCCGGGTAAGACCGTGATCGCCTTCCCCATTCTTGACCTCTTCGCAGGCACCGGGCTGTTTGTCGAGAATGACCGGGTTGATCTGCTGCTCTCCTTTGAGCAGCCAGAGGGTGGCCCGCTTACGGGTTACACGGTACAGAATGTACGTCTGCTGCGCATCCTGGCCCCACCACCAACCGAAGATGACCCCACTCCATCCCCGACGGCCCTGCTCTTTGAGCTTGATCCCGCTGCTGCGCTCATGGTCAAGCGGGTCAAGGATGCGGGTGGCACAATCGACATGGCCCTGCGCTCACCGCTCGACGAAGCCCCCTTTGTGGTTGATCCGCTCACCAACGATGACCTGATCCGCCTCATGCAGGGTACGCCCGAAAATGTCGGTCAGCAGCCATAGAACAGTGCCCGCTAGAGAGTCGCCTTATGGCCAGCCACGAGAACCCGATGCGCACGTTGATCGTCACGACCCCGGAGAAGATCGACCAGGAGTGGATCGGGCGGCTGGTGGCTTCGGGTGAGATTGAGTTGCTTGAGCGCCTGGCCCTGGTCAACCAGGCCGGTGACCTGGCCCGGCGTTTGCGCCCGGACCTGGTGATCATCGATCGTGAGATCAGCCAGGCCGAAATGGTGGTACGTCAGGTGCTTGCCGCAGCGCCCGATGCCTTTTGTGTGGTGATCATTCCTGATCCCGATCTACCCAGCTTGCGCCGGCTGATGGCCGCCGGTGCTCGTGATGTTCTTGCAGCCCCGGTTACGCTCAGCGACATCCTGGCCGCCGTTCAGCAGGCCCGTGCTACGGCTGCCGAGCGTCGCCAGATGGTCGAGATCCACACCAATGGGGTACGCCAGGGGCGCCTGGTGGTGGTGATTGCGCCGAAAGGCGGGGTTGGTACGACGACAATCGCCACAAATATCGCTGTGGCTTTGCGCTATGTCAGTGGCTCGCCGGTGGCACTGATCGATTGTAGCCTGCAGTTCGGTGACGTGGGCATCCATCTTAACCTGCGCTCGAAGTATAGCCTGCTCGACCTGACGGCGGCGGCCAGCGAGATCGACGATGCCATGATCGCACGGGTGATCTGTGAGCACGAGAGTGGCATCCATGTCCTGCTTGCCCCACCCGAGCTTGACCATGTTGCCAGTGTTGATGGGGCATCGGTCAATGCGGTGCTTGATCGTTTGCTGGCACGCTACAGCTTTGTAGTAGCAGACACATGGTCGTTCATTGACGAAGTGACTGAGGCACTGCTGCGACGAGCTGATGATGTCTTGCTTGTCGCCACGCCCGAGCTGCCAGCGCTGCGCAATACCAAACGCCTGATCGAATATGCCCAGCGCAACAACCTTGCCAGCGGGCGGATCATGATCGTGCTCAACCGTTTTCCGAGTGTCGAGGGCATCTCGCTTGAAGATGTCCAACAGCACTTACGCTACCCGGTGGCCGCGAACATTCCTAGCGAGGGTATGCCGATCACCCATAGCATCAACCGGGGCGTGCCGCTGGTGATCGCCCAGCCGAAGAGTTGGGCCGCCCAGAATATTCTGCGCCTGGCTGCCCGTCTCGCTGGTGATGATGTGGCGACGATTGCTCTGACAGCCGCAGAGGGCCGGCGCGAGGCCGGGGGCAAACGTAGCAGGGGTGGTCTCTTCCGTTTTGGTCGCCGGCATAACTAAATGCGAACCACAATCATCTCTCGCCGCGGGCTGTAGGGGCACAGCGCACAATGCCCCTACCCATACCGAAAGCTATACGTGAATCTCTATAGTTTGAAAGCGAGTATGCTGTATGGTTCGTATGCGTTTTAACCGCAACCAGGAAAAACAAGCGCCGCCACCAAGCTCCTCTGAGGCCGAGAATGTTGCGCTGCGCCAGGCCGATGCGCCGCCAGCCCTGGCGATCATGAGCCGTGATGACCATGAATTTATTCAGGCTGTCCAGCAGCGCCTGCTTGCTGAGCCCGATCCGCCCCGTGCGCGGATCGAAAATGAACCCGACTATTTCCATCGCCGTATTGCGGCGATTGCCTATGATCTGATCGAGCGCTCCGACCGGGTGCTCTCCGAGCGCGATCGGCAGCGGTTGGTGCAGATGGCCCAGGCCGATCTGCTCGGTTTCGGGCCGATCGAGCAGCTGCTTGCCGATGAGAGTGTGACTGAGATTATGGTTAATGGCCCGACCCAGGTCTGGATCGAGCGCGAGGGCCGTCTTTTCGAGACGGGGATTACCTTTCTTGATGATGACCATGTGCGGCGCATCATCAGCCGAATCGTCGCTCCCCTGGGTCGCCGGATCGATGACTCTTCGCCGATGGTTGATGCACGTCTGCCCGACGGCTCACGCGTGAATGCGATCATCCCACCGATCTGCCTCAACGGTCCGACCCTCACTGTGCGTAAATTTGCGACCCGTCCGCTCACCGTCGACGACCTCATTCGCTACAATAGCTTCACCCCTGAGGTGGCCGAGTTCCTCAAAGCCTGTGTGATCGCCAAACTCAATATTGTGGTGGCTGGCGGTACTGGTACCGGGAAGACCACCCTGCTCAATGTGCTCTCCTCCTTCATCCCTGAAGATGAGCGGATCATTACGATCGAAAATGCGGCCGAGCTCAAGCTGATGCAGCGCCATGTGGTCACCCTCGAGTCACGCCCGGCAAATCTGGAGGGTAAAGGCCAGGTCAGCATTCGCGACCTGGTGATCAACTCGCTACGGATGCGCCCCAATCGCATCGTGGTCGGTGAATGTCGTGGCGGCGAGACAGTCGATATGCTCCAGGCGATGAACACCGGCCACGATGGCTCGATGACGACCGTGCATGCCAATAGTGCCCGTGATGCCCTCTCACGCATGGAGACGATGAGCCTGATGGCCGGGATGGAATTGCCTTCGCGGGCGATCCGCGAGCAGATCGCCAGCGCCATCAATATGATTGTGCATATTGAGCGCCATCAGGACGGCTCACGCCGGCTTGGACGGATCTGCGAGGTGACCGGGCTGGAGGGTGAGGTGATTACGCTCTCTGATATCTTTGTCTTTAAGCATGGAGGTATGCTTGATGGGCGCGTGGTTGGCCAGATTGTGCCGACAGGTGTACGCCCGCGTTGTATCGAGCGCTTCCAGCAGCATAATATCAACCTGTCGCCGCAGATCTTCGGCTTTGGCAATATCAAGCCCGGCGTGAGGTGAGTGATGGATGCGCTGATCATTGTTGCCGCAAGCCTGGCTGGCGGGGCTGTGTTGGCCTTGATTCTGGCCATCGGCAACATGCTGAATGCCGATCGGCATCTCGATACCCGCCTTGATATCTACCTCGGTGAAGGCTTTGACCCGGAGGTCATGCCGGAGCATGTCAGCGATAAGACTGACGAGGCCATCGCTGCACAGTTGAATACCGCTCTGAACCGGGTTGGTTTTGCTGAAGGCATCCGCCGCAACCTGGCCCGTGCGGATCTGCCGCTGACCGTACCGGAATACATCCTGCTGAAGATTGCGGCCACCCTGCTGCCGATGGCTCTGGTCTTGATCTTGAGTCGCTCGATCCTGGCGGCTTTGCCGGTAGCCCTGATTGGCTTCTTCTTGCCCACGATCTGGCTCGCCCGACGCCGCTCACGTCGCCAGCGTCTCTTCAGCGAGCAGTTACCTGAGATGCTCGACATGGTGATTGGCTCGCTGCGTGGTGGCTTCAGTCTTGTCCAGTCACTCAATAATGTCGCTCGTGAAGCTCCCGAACCGATGAGCAGCGAGATCCGCCGTGTGCTGCAGGAAGTGCAACTGGGCCTCTCCGTCAGTGATGCGCTTAACAATCTGGCCCTGCGGATGAATAGTGACGACGCCGAGTTGCTGGTGACAGTGATGCGTATCCATGCGCGCATTGGCGGTAACCTGACGATGGTGCTCGAGAATATCAGTTCGACCATTCGTGAGCGCGGACGGCTGAAACGCGAGATCCGCGTGATTACTGCCCAGCAGCGTTATGGGGCCCTGGTGCTGAGTTTGCTGCCCGTCATCCTCGCGCTGATCCTGCTGGTTCTTAATCCGGCTTACATCCAGCAACTGTTTCAGCCCGGGCTGATCTTGTTCGTCCCAATTGGTGCTGTTGTGCTAAATGTGATTGGCTTTCTGATCATTCAGAAGATTGCCGATATTAAGGTGTGAGATGGATCCTACGCTGATCGCCCTCTTGATCGCCGGGTTGGTCGGCGGCGCAACCTTGCTGCTCGTGCTGGGGCTTGCGGCGCTGCGCCCCGACCCGCAAATGCGCTCGCGTATGAGCGATTATCTGGTAAGTGGCCAGGGTAAGCCCGTGACCGCACGCGATCTCGAACTGATCGAGCCCTTCTACCAGCGGGTGATCGCACCTATGCTGGGCCGCCTTTTGAAATTCATGGGCTGGTTCTGGCCACAGAGTCGTTTCGAGCATATGCGCAAGCAGTTGATCCTGGCCGGGCGTCCCGGCGGGATTACAGCGATTGATTTTGCTGGCCTCAAGGGTTGGTGCCTCATTCTGATCGGTGGTGGAACGGCGCTGATTGCACTGCTCAGCAGCTATCGTCCTACGCTCCAGACCTTTCTCCTCTGGTTCTGCTTCAGTACACTTAGTTTCTATCTGCCAGATCTCTGGCTTTCACGGCGTATCCGCCAGCGCCAGGATGAGATTACACGCAGCTTGCCCGACACTCTCGATATGCTGGTGGTGGGGGTTGAGGCCGGATTGAGCTTTGAGAATGCGATGCTCGAGATTACTACCAAATGGCAGCATGCCCTGGCCCGTGAGTTTATGCAGGTGCAACGTGATATCGGGATTGGCCTTACTCGTCGCCAGGCCCTGCAAGAACTGAGTGAGCGCACTGGCGTGCCTGATGTGGGCCGCTTTGTCTCCTCGATTAACCAGGCCGAGGAGCTTGGTATCAGCATTGCCCGCGTATTGCTTGCCCAGGCTGATGAAATGCGCATTAAGCGACGCCAGCGCGCCCAACTCCTGGCCAATCAGGCTCCCACCAAGATGCTCTTCCCGATGGTCTTCCTGATCTTCCCGGCCCTTTTTGCTGTGTTGCTTGGCCCCGGTCTGCCTAACCTTCTGCGGGTTCTGAATGGCCTTTAATTATGCCTGCTCCTGTGCCAGACTATGAGGCGATCTACCGTGAGGCGTTGGCCCACTACCGCGTCGGGGCGATTAAGCAGGCCCAGGTTTTGCTTGAACAGCTTGAGACAGGCGGTGCTGCTACGCCTGAATCGCGTGACTTGCTTACTGATATTCGTCTACAACTGAAGCTGACTGCGAAAAAGGTCGCTTTTCGTCCCGCCCCGCAGGCGCATGCTTCGGACTGGCCCCTGGTGGCAGGCTTGATCTTCCTGCTGATCTTGCTCTTCGCTTTCGGCTTCTTGCTCTGGCTGCGCCCCTGGGAAGGGTTGGCTGCTGCGGCAGGTTTTGCCACGGCTACCACGATCGCCGAGCCGCTAACAGGGGCCGGTTGGCTGCTTTAGCGCTGGGATAGAAGGGCTTCACGGCGCACTGCCGCACTGCGCATAGCCAGTTCAAGCAGTTCCATAACGCTGATCGCAGCCTCCGCTGGTACCGGGTTAGGTGCCGTGCCACGGATGGCCTCGCGCACTGCGGCGTAGTAGGCAGTGTAGTCGCCCGGCAGACCAGGGTAGGGCTGGCTGATGGGCCTGCCCTCTGTGTAGGTGGTCAGGATGCCGGGTTGGGGATCATGGCCCCAGTCCGCGCCTGTGGGTGTCTGCCCTGCTTTAAGGGCTTCCTCTTGCGCATCAAGCCCGTATTTGATGTAACTGCCGGTACTGCCATGAACAACCATGCGCAAGTCGGCATGCGGTGCCAGCATGGTGCCATGCAGGATGACCCGCAAGCTATCGTAGCGCAGTTGCACATGAAAGTAGTCGTCGGTCTGGGCCCCGGGGCGCTGGATAGCAAGATCTGCACTGACAGCCAGGGGCATGCCGAAGAGCAACAGGGCCTGGTCGAGCAGGTGCGGGCCGAGATCGTACCAGATGCCGCTCCCAGGGCCAGCCTGCTCACGCCAGCGTGGACGCACCTCTGGCCGGTAGCGGTCGAAGTGCGACTCGTAGTAGACAATCTGCCCCAGGGTGCCAGCACTGATCAGCTGGCGCAGACTCAGGAAGTCGGCATCCCAGCGACGGTTGTGAAAGACGCTGATTATGCGCCCGCAGCTTGCCGCAGCCTCGCGCAGGCGCTGGGCCTCCTCCAGGCTGACACAGAAGGGCTTGTCGATGACGACATGCTTGCCGGCTGCCAGGGCTGCCAGGGCGAGAGGGGCGTGGGTAGGGTTCGGCGTGGCGATCACCACTAGATCTAGCTCAGGACGGCTGTACAGGGCTGCAGGCGAGGGCTCAACCGCCACGCTAGGCCAGTCGGTGTGGACGCGGCCAGGGTTACTGCTGGCGATGGCGATGAGCTCAAGGTCCTCTATTGCCGCAATCAGCGGCGCGTGAAAGGTGCGCCCGGCATAACCATAACCAACCAGGCCAACCTTGAGTGGCGTGGGCATTGCGAAATCCCTTCATTAGAATATCGCTAGACCTATTGACGATATATCGTTAGCATGCTAGAATAGCCAACAGCGATATAACGATATATCGATAACAGTCATAAGGAGCGATACAATGATGGGTAAAGCTTACCACAACCATGAGCAGAACGAGGTAGCTTGGCACGAGCAGGTACGCCATGGGCGGCGTGGGCCGGGTGGGCGTTTCGGTTTCGGGCCGGGCCGGCGTGGGTCGGATGGGCCTTTCGGTTTTGGGCCGGGCCGACGTGGGCCGGGTGGCCCGCCCGCTGGCTTCGGGCCTTTCGGCCCTGGTGGGCCGGGAGATCTCTTTGGTGATGATCATTTTGACCGGAGCGGCCCACGTCGTCGCCAGCGCCGCGGTGAGATCAAATTTGCCCTGCTCGAACTGCTGGCCGAGCAGCCGCGCCATGGGTATGAATTGATCAAAGCCCTGGAGACGCGCTACGGCGGCTTCTACCGCCCAAGCCCTGGCTCGGTCTACCCGACCCTGCAGCTACTTGAGGACGAGGGCTACCTGAGCAGTGCGACCGATGACGGCAAGCGTATCTATACGATCACGCCCAGTGGGCGCGAGTTGCTGGCG
>CAZQCG010000042.1:0-15000 GCA_964592425.1 uncultured Chloroflexaceae bacterium | reverse complement strand
CGGCCTGTGGCCCAGGGGTCGCGCCAGCAGCAGTGGCCTGGTACTCCAGTTCGAGGATGCGGTAGGCCCGGTTGTGGTAGAGCAGCGTGGTCACGTTTAAGCCTTCGCGGGCCTGCGTCCAGAGGGCCTGCAGGGTGTAGGCGGCGCTCCCGTCGGCCTGCAGGCAGAGCACGGGCCGTTCGGGGCAGGCCACGGCGGCCCCGGTCGCCAGGGGTAGACCGATGCCAATCGATCCTCCGGTGATCGGTAGCCAGTCGTGGGGCGGCGCACCGGCGCTAGCGTACCAGGCCGGAAAGCCGCCCGTGATCGCCTCATCAATGATCATCGCCCCGTCAGGGATGGCGGCGGCCACACTCTGCGCCAGGCTGGTCGGGGTGAGCGGGCCAGAAGCTGGTGTCGGGCGCACGGCATCCACCGTGGGAGCCGGGCCCTTTGCGCCGAGCAGGTCGGCAAGGTGGGCCAGGGCCGCGACCTGATCTTCTTCAGGGCGGGTCAGGCTCAGGATGGCCGCCTCGGCGGGGGCGAGCAGGCCTGGTGCGCCGGGATAGGCGAAGAAGGCCACCGGCGGCCTGGCCCCGACCAGGATCAGGCGGCGTGTCCCGGCGAGACAGCGCAGGGCGTCGGCGACAGCGTAGGGCAGGCGTTCGGGGGCCACCCGCCCGGCCCCGCGCTCCTGGCGGGCGAAGAAGGTGCTGCCGATGAGGCGGGCACCGCTGGCGGCGGCAATCTGCCCGGCCAACTCCAGCGCCTTGCCATGCAGCGCAGGCCCACCAAGCAGCAGCACCGCCCCCTCGCCGCGGCGTAGGGCCGCCGCCGCTGCCGCAACAGCCGCATCACTCGCCCGTGACGGTGGCGGAATGGTCGCGGCCGGGGCTGGCCCGTCACACTCCTCCCAGGTGACGTTGGCCGGCGTGATCAGGGTGGCAATCTGGCCGGGGGCCCGCCGGGCTATGGCGATAGCCTCAGCCGTATCGCCAGCAAGGGCTCCGACATGGGCAGTTGTCCGCACCCACGCCGAGACAGTGCCAGCCAGGCTGCTGATGTCCGAGGCCAGTGGGGCGTCTAAGGGCAGGTGCGCCACGGCATGCTCACCGACGATGTTGAGCAGCGGCACCCCCGCTCGGCGGGCGTTGTGCAGGTTGGCCAGGCCGTTGGCCAGCCCTGGCCCCAGGTGCAGCAGGGTCGCCGCTGGCCGCCCGGTCATACGTGCGTAGCCGTCGGCGGCCCCCGTGGCGACACCCTCGAAGAGGGCCAGGATTGCCCGCATCCCCGGCACCCGGTCGAGGGCTGCCACAAATTGCATCTCGGAGGTGCCGGGGTTGGTGAAACAGACCTCAACCCCCCCGGCGACCAGCGTACGCAACAGCGCCTCAGCTCCACGCATACTCACCTCACACAGCTGTTCAAACCCACGGCGACCTCGCCGTGATCGGCCCCCGTCGCGTCGATCATGTGGATGGCACAGGCCATACAGGGATCGAAGGAGTGAATGGTGCGCAGAATCTCAAGGGGCCACTCCGGTCTGGCCAGGGGCGTGCCGATCAGTGCGGCTTCGTAGGCCCCGAGTTGGCCCTGATGATCACGCGGCGTCGCATTCCAGGTGGTCGGCACAACCATCTGGTAGTTGGCGATCTTGCCGTTTTCAATCACGATCCAGTGGCCCAGCGCCCCACGCGGTGCCTCCATAAAACCAAAGCCCCGCGCCTGGCGCGGCCAACTCAGCGGCTCCCACTTTTCGCCGTTGAAGGTGCGCGTATCGCCGGCCTTGATCAGCTCAATCAGGCCGTTATAGTCGGCCCGCAGGTTATCACTGAAGACCTTGGTCTCAATTGCCCGCGCCGCCGTGCGTCCCAGAGTCGAGAGCAGTGCCTCGGCCGGGGCATCAAGTGTCTTCAAGGTCAGATCGACAAGCTCCTTTGTCTGGGCGTGGCCCGTGGCATACATGGCCAGCACGCGTGCCAGCGGCCCAACCTCCATCGGCAGGTTGTTCCAGCGGGGTGCCTTCAGCCACGAGTACTTGCCCTCGACATTCAGCTGGGTGAAGGGGGCTTCAGGGCCAGTGAAGTTGAAGGTCGTCTCGCCCGCCCAGGGATGCAGGCCCACATCGTCGCCGCCGCTGTAGCGGTACCACGAGCGGGTGATAAACTCCTGCATCAAGGCCGGGTCATTTGGGTCGGGCTCGATCAGATTATTCAGGTCGCCGTTGAGGATGGCCACCCGCGGCACAAGCAGGCTCTGGCGATCACGGATGTCGCCCGCCGGGAACTCGCCCCAGGTGAGGAAGTTGGTCACGCCGCGCCCGATCCCGGCGTACTCTTTGTAGAAGGGCGCGATGGCCAGCACATCAGGTAGGTAGACCTGATCGACAAAGGTCTGGATCTCGCTGATCGAGGCATCGATGATCGCCAGTCGCTCGGCGTTGAGCGCCGTGTCGCTATTCAGGTCAATCGGCATTGGCACCCCGCCCACCACGAAGTTGGGGTGAGGGTTGCGCCCACCGAAGATGGTATGGATCTTGGTGGCGTGGGCCTGCCAATCGAGCGCCTCGAGATAGTGGGCCACGGCCAGCAGGTTGACCTCGGGCGGCAGTTTGTAGGCCGGGTGGCCCCAGTAGGCGTTGGCGAAGAGGGAGAGTTGGCCACTATCGACAATCGCCTGTACCTTCTGCTGCACCCCTGCGAAGTAGGCCGGCGAGCTGTTTGCCCAGCCTGAGATCTGCTGCTGCAGGGCCGAGGTTGCCGCCGGATCGGCCTTGAGCGCATTGACCACATCTACCCAGTCGAGGGCGTGCAGATGGTAGAAGTGCATTACATGGTCATGCACATACTGCTGGGCGATCATCAGGTTGCGGATGCGATTGGCCGCCGGTGGAATGACAATCTGTAAGGCATCCTCAACCGAACGGATCGAGGCAAAGGCATGCACTGTCGTGCAGACGCCGCAGACACGCTGAGCAAAAGCCCAGGCTTCACGCGGGTCACGCCCGTTGAGGATGGTCTCGATGCCGCGCACCATCGTGCCCGACGAGTAGGCATCACGCACGACGCCGGCCTCGTCCAGTTCTACCTCGATGCGCAGGTGACCTTCGATACGGGTGATTGGATCAATCACGAGTCGCTGTGTCATAGATCTTCCCCGGCTACTCCTCAATCAGCGCCTCGGCAACCATATGTGCCAGGCCGAGCGCCTTGACCTCCGAGCCAAAGTGCTTGAGCGACTCGCTAAACTGAAGACGGCAGTTGGCGCAGGTCATCACGACACGCGTCGCGCCAATCTGCTCCATCTGGCGGATCTTCAGCTCAAAGACCTTATAGCGTAGCGCGTCGGCCTCTTTGATCGCGATCACCCCGCCGCCGCCGCCGCAACAGATGGCCGCCTCACGGTTCAGTTCCAGCTCTTTGAAGTCGTTGGGGGCCAGGATGGCCAGAATGTCGCGCGGCTCCTGAAGGTGCCCACCCCGTCGTTGGATCTTGCAGGCATCGTGGAACGTGAGCGTGCCCTGGCCATCCCAGGCCCCGGCCTTCACTTTGATCCGCCCGGCCTTGATCAGTTCGTCGATCACCGCCACAATATGGGTCACCTCACAGGGCACTTCAGCGATATTATGGGCCGACCAGCGCAGCAGGTCGTAGGCATGGCCGCACTCGGTCACCACCAGGCGCCTGGCCCCTAGCTCGCGCACGCCGTCGAAGAGCCGGCCCATAAAGAGCTTGACCCGCTCGGGGTTGCCCTCAAAGACGCCGAAGTTGACCACCTCGCGCCCGGCGGTGCTGATCGTCCACTTCTCGCCAGCCGCATTGAGAATCCTGGCAATCGCGACAATATTCTCGGGGAACTTCATCAGTTCGATACTTGTGAAGGCTACCAGGGTCTCGGCACCGGCGACATCAATTGGGATTTCGACCTCCCACTCGTCGGCGATCCACTCGATCCGTTCAGCCCAGGCATCATCGCTGACGCCAAGCGGGCTACCAATCGCCTCTTGCTTGCGCACCGCGGCCAGCAGATCTTCAGGCACCACGCCAGCCTCAGCCATCGCCTCACGCACATCATGGATCAGCGGGCCGAGCTGAATGCCCATCGGGCAGACATGGGCGCACTTGTTACAGAGCGTGCATGCCTCGTAGACGATCTTGCTCCAATGGTTGATCTCGCCGTCATTGATCGGCTTTTCCAGGCCGAGCAGCAGGCGCGTTTTGCCAGCCAGGGTAAAACGCTGCTCGTAGGCGCGGCGCAGCAGTTCTACCTTCCAGACAGGGGCAAATTCAGGGTTGCCGGTGGCCTCGTAGAAATGGCAAGCCTGGGCACAGATCCCGCAGCGTGTGCATGCCTCAAGCTGGCTGGCCACCCAGGCCCCGGTGGTATGAACAAAACTCTGAACAGCGGCGTTGGCCGGGCTACGCGACGGCGCCGCGGGGGTCTTGGCACTGGCAGTCATCATGCCTCCCTACGGCATCACCGCACGCTTCCCGGCCTGAGCGCCGTGAATGGTGCGCGAGAAGAAGTAGAACATAAAATGGCTGATGCGACTGAAGGGAATCCAGATCAGCATCAGGTTGATCGACATCATATGCCCGATATAGAGGCCCTCGTAGGGCAGGGCGAAGATGCCGAGCAGGCGGTGATGGGTCAGGCCATAGCCGGTCACCATAGGCAGAAAGACGATCAGCAGGTTGAGCCACTCGGCAGGGCCGCTGATCAGCTTGAGCACCGGGTTGGTTCTGCGATTGATGCCAAGGGCAATCATCGCCGCAATCGCTACCGCTGAGAGCCAATCGACGATCGGCAGGGGCAAGGTCGGCCAGCCGAAGCCGATCAGGCTCTTCCAGACCAGCATGTGGGCGGTGCCGAGGAAGATCACCACAAAGAGGCCGAGGTGGAACATGCCGCCGGCCAGATAGGTAAGCGGGTTGCGCTGGAAGCTGCGCCGCATCCAGGGGATAAAGGGCAGGACACCAAAGCCACGGGCGTAACTCAGGGCGACGCCCCGGAGCTTACTGCCCTTATTGGGCACCCGGTCACGTTGCCAGCCTAGCAGCACCACACTGAAGAAGCGGTAGCTCATGCCGGCGATAAAGATCATCAGGGCCGCATAGAAGAGCGGGCCGCGCGCAAAGGCGAGCATGGTCGAGGGGCCCATAACTTAGCTCCTTTCCTCGCTGGCCTTGCGCCGCTGGGCACGGTTGACTGTCGCCCCGGCGACGCCCAGCACCGCTCCGACGGCCACCGCCGCCCCGGCAGCAGTCAGGTCGGGCCGGCTGATCGGGGCCGACTGGCCCTGGTAAAAGCCGCCGTTGTCCCAGAAGTTCGGCTCCGAACAGCCGAGGCAGGGATGGCCAGACTGAATGGGGAAGGAGAGCCCACCGCCCCATTTGATCCCCGCGCAGGCGTTATAGGTGGTCGGGCCTTTGCAGCCCAGCTTGTAGAGACACCAGCCCTTGCGGGCACCTTCATCGTCAAAGCTGGCGGCGAACTTGCCAGCCTCGTAGAAGGGCCGGCGCAGGCAGCGGTCGTGGACAGTCTGCCCATAGAAGGCAAGCGGGCGTTTGAGGGCGTCCAGCTCGGGCAGCGCACCAAAGACCAGAAAATGCACAAGGGTGCCGGTGAAGGCTTCGGGGATGGCTGGGCAGCCAGCGATATGGACCACCGGCTTGCCGCTGATCAGCTCGTGGGCTCCGACAGCACCCGTCGGGTTAGGTTGAGCCATCGGGATGCCACCAAAGGCGGCGCAATTGCCCGTGGCGATCACCGCTGCCGCCCCGGCTGCCGCCTCGTTCAGCAGATCGACCGCCGTGCGCCCACCGATCGTGCAGTAGTTCCCGTTGGCGGCGGTAGGCACACTGCCCTCGACCACCAGCAGGTACTGGCCAGCGTATTGCTCGATCAGAGCGCGCTTATTCGCTTCGGCCTGCGCCCCGGCTGCCGCCGAGAGGGTCTCGTGATACTCGATGCTGATCTTATTCAGCACCAGGTCGGTCAGCGTCGGTGCAAGCGAGCGCGTGAGGGCCTCGCTGCAGCCGGTACAGTCCTGAAAGTGTAGCCACATCACCGGGACACGCGTGCGTTCGGTGAGGGCGCGGGCAACGCTGTGGGCGGGGCGCGATCCACGGGTCATCCCAGCCAGGGCTGGGGCCTCCTGCAAATTCATCGCTACCGCCAGTGCCCCACAGAGCTTGAGGAACTGGCGGCGTGAGAGACCCTCACGCCGCAGGTGCTGGTAGATTGTCTCATCGGCCATACAGGCCTCCTAACAAACGATCCCCTCGGCCTCAAGCTTGGCCTGGTAGGCTGCCACACCAGCCGCGCCGGTCATCAGGGCCCCCTTCTCGCTCTCCCATGCGCTGGCCTGGAGTTCAACAATCCAGCCTTCACCATAGGGATCGCTTACGGGCAGGTTCGGCTCGGCGGCCAGCCGGTCGTTTGCCCGCAGCAGCACCCCGGTTACCGGGGCGGGCACCGGCCCGACATACTTGCTGCTCTCGACTGTGGCGGCACTCTTGCCCGCCTTGATCTCCTGGCCGATATTTTTGGCCTTCACCGTCACGGCGGTGAGTTTGCCCCCGGCCAGCTTTCCAGCCACCTGGGTCATCCCTACACGCACCACACCACCATCCATGGGTTTCGCCCAGACATGCTTCTCAAGGTTGTAGTAGAGATCCTCGGGGATGTTGCAACCACGAATGAGCGCCATAGGGAGTACTCCTTAGAACGAGATCAGCTTATCCGCCTCAGCCACCACCTCGAAGCCAGCGGCGGCGCTGACCAGGTTACAGCCAGCGATAAGATCATCGGCACTCATGCGGTGCATCTCCATCGAGGGGGCGCAGGCTCCGAGTTTGACGCCAGCCTGGGTGGCCATCTGGATAAAGCTCTGCACTGACTGGCCTTCGGGGCCCATAGGGAAGGTCTGCTCGGCAACACCCTTCTTGAGCAACAGTGTGCCCATCCCAGTGCAATAGACCGTCACATCGAAATCCTGGCCAGCAGCCAGGGTGGCCATGTAGAAGGGGGTCGCACAGCGCTCGGGGGCGTTGGGGCCGGAGGTCATGACGATTACGAATTTCTGCTCACTCATGGGTCGATCCTCCTGAAGTTGGCTTCTCAAAGACGGTCATCGCGGCAATCCGGCGCAACCTGTCGAGCAGGTTGGCGCGTTCGTGGGTGATCATCGTGAAGGTGGTGGCGACGCGCCGCAGCCAGCCGTCCATCCGGCTGTGGGTACGGGCGTCGAGGGTCGGAATAGCGGCGGCGGCGCTGGCCAGGGCTGCCGCGTCGAGCTCATACGTAGCACTGAGCCGGGCGACCTGGGCGGCAACGGCGGCGGGGTCGGGCGGCTCGGCGTAGAATTGGCCAGCGATCACCAGCGCTACCGGCACGCCCTCCACGCTGATCGGGCCCTGGGCATAGTTGAGCCCGGCGTGACAGGTGGCGAAACCTCCGGGGCTGCTTTCACCCAGTCGTCGCCACGACTCGCGGCAGGCTAGCATGCCAGCTGGGCTGGCCTGGATTAGGGTGCAGAAGGCACAGGCTCCACTTGGCGTTGTCAACGGTTCGCCCTGGGGCGTTACCGTGATCGCTCCGACCCCGGCCACATCGGCAAAGACATCTTGAATGGGCTGGATGCAGTGCAACGGCAGCACCTCGGCGGGGCGGGTGGGCAACTGGGTTGCGGGTGGGTTACCCCCGTTGAGCAGTTGCTCGACGCTGGCCGGCGTGAAGCGCCACTGTTGGCCAACCTTTATTCCACGCAGGCGTCCGTCTTTCAGCATCCGGTAGACCGTTACCCGGTCAACCTTCAACCGATCCTGAACCTCGCGGGCGGTTAGTAACTCTTGCATCTGCGTCAGTGCATATATCAAGATGTCATAGGTTGTTATAGCAACAGGGTCGCACAGGCCAGCCTAGGCCACAAGCGCAAAGGGCGCAACTGAATGGTGAATGAATCATCACCAGACGGTAAAGTAGGGCTCTACCTCCTGCGCGTCTGGATGGCGTCCAGTGCCGGGTTGGAGCGGCGCGGGGAGGGCTTGCCCTCCCCGAAGAAAACTCCCTACTTCTTTATGCGCTCGGTGTACTGTTTGCGGAATTTGGCTACTTTGGGTGCTACCACCATACGGCAGTAGCCCTGGCTGCCATTGCGCACAAAGTACTCCTGGTGGTAGTCCTCGGCGGGATAGAGCTGGCTAGCCGGGACGACCTCGGTGACAAGTGGGCGCGGCCAGACCTGTTGTGCCTCCAATGTGGCGATCAGGGCCTGGGCCTCCTGCTGTTGCTCGGCAGTATGGTAGAAGATCGCCGAGCGGTACTGCGTGCCGACATCATTGCCCTGGCGGTTGAGCGTCGTCGGGTCGTGGATGCTGAAGAAGACCTCAAGGATCGAGCGATAGTCAATCCGGGCCGGGTCGAACTGTAGCTGCACAACCTCGGCATGGCCGGTATTGCCATTACAGACCTGGTTATAACTGGGATTGGCCAAATGACCGCCCATATAGCCCGAAACGACATCGGTCACGCCTTCGAGTTGATCAAAAACCGCCTCGAGGCACCAGAAGCAGCCCCCGGCGAGGGTTGCTACGAGCGTTTGCTGGTTTGTCATCAGAGTTTCCTTACATCAATGCCTGTCACTTTCAGTCTACCTGATGCTGGGTGGCGGGGCAACCCGGCGGCCCGCGCCGGGTCTGAGCGAATCCGCTTGCAAAAGGTATCTAAAGCGCAACCCGGCGTGATCAGCCATCGGCTTGTAGGTAGCCACCGGAAACAGCATATTCGATTCAACCTTGTGGCTGATTCATGCGGATCTTCAGTCCGCTGCTGGCCTTTGCCAGTGATCAGCGCAACTAGAGTTGGGGGCTCGGCATGCTGCTTGCCGCTTGCGGGCGCTGTACTGCCGGAGCGAACAATCTACAAGCTCAAATGGATACCCTATGCGCTACGATGTCGTTGGACTGGGGATTGCCTCGCTCGATCTGATCGGGGTGGCGGGCAGTGAGCCGCTGCTTGGGGCCAAGCAGCAACTGGCTGGTTGGCTCGAGCTGGGTGGTGGGCCGGTGGCCACGGCCCTGGCAACTATGGCGCGCTTCGGCGCACGGGTGGCCATGGCTGGTGCGGTTGGCGCTGATCCCTACGGGGCGCGCATCCTCGCCGACCTGCGGGCAGCCGGGGTTGATGTTCAGGCTATGCAGGTGCGCCCCGGCACTTCCCACGTCGCTTTTGTGCTCGCTGAGCCAGGCCGCGACCGGCGCACCGTCTGGTGGCATAACGACCGCGCCGTGCTTGATCAATTACCCCTTGAGCGCGAGTTGTTTACCAACGCACGGGCATTGCTGATCGACACCCATCTGCCCGAGGCCGCGCTCAGAGCGGCCCGCTGGGCGCGTACAACTGGCAGTCTGGTGATGATCGACGCCGAGCGTGTTACTCCCTCGACCCTTGACCTGCTCCCCCACTGCGATCTGCTGGTCGTCTCTGCGCAGTTCGGCCAGCAGATCAGCGGGTTTGAGGCCCCCTGGGATGCGGCTCGGGCCATTTACAGCCGCTACGGCAAGTTCTCCCTGGTGACTTGCGGTGCTGAGGGCAGTTGGTGTATGCACGAGGGTGTGCTTGTGCATACACCAGCCTTCGAGATCGAGCCGGTTGACACCACCGGCGCCGGCGATGTCTTTCATGGGGCCCTGCTCTACGCCCTGCTGGAGGGCCAGGCTGTGCGGGCTGCCATCCGCTTTGCCAGCGCCGCCGCCGCGCTCAGCTGTCGTGGTCTCGGCGGGCGCAGTAGCCTGCCTACCCTTGGCGAAGTGGAAAACCTGCTTGGCGCAGCCTGAGGTGCAGGTTTGCGCTCAGAAACTCAGCCGCCGCCGCCGCAGGGCGATACTCTGCAGCAGGCCTACAGCGGCAAGCACGGTGATCATAAAGCTGCCACCATGTGAAACGAAAGGCAAGGGCAGTCCAGTGACGGGCAGCAAGCTCATGTTCATGCCCAGGTTGACCAGCACATGGCTGAGCAGCATCGCGAAGATGCCCAGGGCGATCAGGCGCCCGAAGGTGTCACGCGCCTGGGCGGCGATGGAGAGCGCCTGCCAGAGTACTAAGCCCTGAAAGGTGATCAACATCAGCCCACCGGCAAAACCCATCTCCTCGCCAATCACGGCAAAGATAAAATCGGTGTGTTGCACCGGCACATAGTTGCCCTGACTGAAGAGGCCGCGGGTCAAGCCGGCCCCAAAGATGCCCCCCTGGCTGATCGCGCTCATCGCCTGGACGACATTGTAGCTATCGTTAAAATCGACGTTGGCCGGGTCGGTGAGCAGAAAATAGAAGGTGAGCAGGCGTTGACGCTGATAGTCATCAAGGATCAGGTCACTCTGCCAACTCACGAAGAGGAAGGGCAGCGCAAGTAGCACCAGGCTGAGCAGTTGCAGGGGGCGCATCCCGGCACCCCAGGCCATCACCAGCCAGATCGTGCCAAGCACAATCGCACTGCCCAGGTCCGGCTGGATTAGCACCAGCAGCAGTGGTCCCAGGCTGATTGTCAGGCCACCGAGTTGCACCAGCCATTGATCGGCCTGGCCCTCAAAGCGTTGCCAGTAGGCGGCCAGAGTCAGGATAAGCGCCAGTTTGGCCAACTCAGAGGGTTGGAAGGTGCGCGTGCCGATGACAATCCAGCTCTGTGCCCCTTCACTGATGCGGCCTACGACCAGCACCAGCACCAGGAGGATTATCACAAAGATGTAGAGTGGGCGGGCCAGGCTCGACAGCAACTGGTAGTTGAAAAAGGTAACCCCAACCATCATCCCGAAGCCAACGGCCATGTTCAGGAGATGATTGGGGTAGATGGTGCGTAATGGGGCACCGTCAGCAGTGACGGCGGTGAGTGTGGCACTGTAGACAGCAAGGGCGCTCAGCACCAGCAGCACGATCACACAGACCAGTAAGGGCCAGTTGTATTCTCGCCAACGTCGGGTCTGCATGCGCTTATGAACTACTCGTGGATCCAGGGATCGGTAGTACGCGTCCAGTCAGTGATCAACTCTTCAGGCTTGAAGAAGATCGCCGTCTCACGCTCGCCACTCTCCGCTGAGTCGGAAGCGTGAATGAGGTTACGCCCGATCTCAACCCCAAAATCGCCGCGGATGGTTCCGGGGGCTGCCTTGGCCGGGTTGGTTGCCCCAACCATTGTGCGGATCAGTTCGACCGTGCCTGGCTTCCCGGCGACAACCGCGACCACCACTGGTGCCGAGATGATATAGCCGACCAGACTGGCGAAGAAGCCTTTTCCCTCGTGCTCGGCATAGTGGCGTCGGGCCAACTGCTCGTCAATCTGCATGAGCTTGAGCCCCTGCAGCTTCAGGCCGCGCTGCTCGATCCGGCTGAGGATTGGCCCGATGAGCCCGCGCTCCACAGCGTCGGGCTTGAGAATGATCAACGCACGTTCCATAGAAAAGACTCCTGCTAAACTCTCTTCAGAGGGGCTGGCCTCTTTTGATACCTACAACCTGCGCTTAGATCGGCACAGCTTCACTGATGCGGCGCGCCGCCCGCCGCATTTCGAGCTTGACGAGGCCAAGGTTGACCACCCGCTGGGTAATCACCACCAGGATCAGATCTTTGGCCTCGAGCAGCAAGATCGAGCCATCTTTGGCATCGATAATCGAGTCGATCAGCATGCCGATGCCGATGCGCTTGGTCGCCTTATCGATCTCACCGAAGACTGCTGCCGACATCGCGCCAAGAATCTCGGCATCTTCTTCATGCAACAGGGTGTGAGCAACGATGAGCCCGTCTTTGCCGACAAGCAGACTGCCGATCACTCCATCGACACGGATCAGGTCTTCAACGATGCGGCGCATAAACTGACCTCATAAGGCTAATGATAACTGATAGAAAGCTTGACCTTGTCTTACTGTCCGAAGGTGGCACCATAGGCTTCCATCGCCTCGTGGTAGCGGCCCTGCCGCGAATAGGTGTCGCCAAGCAAGCGTGATAACTGCTGTTTGAGTGCGGGCTCTTCAGTCTGCTTGAACAGAACCTCGAGCTCGGCGGCCAGTTGATCGACCCCCTGCCCCGAATGAACGATCCGTTTGAAGGCCAGGGCCATAATTGAAGGAAGCCCATGGGCCGCGCAGAAATGGCCGACGGCCAGGGCCAGGCCGTAGTTGTCGGGTTCAGCATCGAGTTGCTGCAGATAATCATCGAGAGTGGTGTGACCAGTGGGCAGAAAGCTGGCGAACTCTGCACTTCTGCTACGGCTTAAGGGATCGCGCCGCCGTGAGGCCCGTTCATTTTCGCGTCCACGCTGGCGCGCCGCCTCGCGCCGGACGAAGCGTTCGTCATCACGGCTTATCGGGCGGATCGCCGGGGCTGGGCTCGCTTCAGGCTGTTGGTGGATCGCCGGGGCTGGGCTCGGTGCCGGGCTCGTTTCAGGCTGTTGCTCGGCCTGGCGCTCGCTCATCGGTGGTAGCACGACCCGCGCCGCCTCCTCGGCAGCAGGACGAGGCGGTGTAATCCTGGCGGCACGTTCGGCATCAGCCTGTTGCCAGATGTCGTCGAGTTGCTCTAACGGTTCGGGGGTGAAAGTCTCATCGGCAGGTGGTGGCGCGATCGGCTCACTAACCCGTGGCTTCTTCTTTCGGGCTGGCCGTTGAACTGGCTGGGTCTCAGCCACGCTGAAGTCAAAGCGATCAATTTCTGCTGCTTCAGTCCCACTCTTGGGCGCAGGCACTTCAGGCTCGGCCGTTGCTGCGGCTGCAACCAACCCCGCTGCTGCCAGACCTGCCATTGCTGCTGGCACTACAACCTCGTCCGCCGAAACCGCTGGCTCGGCAACCTGAGTTTCCGCTCTCTCCTCAGGGCCAGTTACCAGATCGGCCAGGGAGAAGGGGGCCACCTGTGACTCAATCGGTTCTGAGGGCAGCACGATGGTCTCGGCGGCCTGAGCGGCTTCGAGTTGGGCGATCTCGTCGGGGCCGAGGCCGAGGTCAGCCAGGGAGAAGGGCTCCAGTTCTGGCTCGCCGCTGGGCACTTCGGCGGCCTGAGCGGCTTCGAGTTGGGCGATCTCGTCGGGGCTGAGGCCAAGGTCGGCGAGGGAGAAGGGCGTCAAGTCGGGTTCAGCAGGCTCGCTGGGCAGCACGATGGTCTCGGCGGCCTGAGCGGCTTCGAGTTGGGCGATCTCGTCGGGGCCGAGGCCGAGGTCAGCCAGGGAGAAGGGCTCCAGTTCTGGCTCGCCGCTGGGCACTTCGGCGGCCTGAGCGGCTTCGAGTTGGGCGATCTCGTCGGGGCTGAGGCCAAGGTCAGCCAGGGAGAAGGGCTCCAGTTCCGGCTCGCCGCTGGGCACTTCGGCGGCCTGGGCGGCTTCGAGTTGGGCGATCTCGTCGGGGCTGAGGCCAAGGTCGGCGAGGGAGAAGGGCGTCAAGTCGGGTTCAGCAGGCTCGCTGGGCAGCACGATGGTCTCGGCGGCCTGAGCGGCTTCGAGTTGGGCGATCTCGTCGGGGCCGAGGCCGAGGTCAGCCAGGGAGAAGGGCTCCAGTTCCGGCTCGCCGCTGGGCACTTCAGCCTCGCTCTCCATATCAACGATGTCTTCGCCGTCGTAGATGACGACGCCGGCATTATGCAACGCCCAGCAGATCTCTGCGATCTGGTCGGCCTCAGACCGAGGATCGGCAACCGCAGCGATGATTTGCGTGAGATCGATATAGCCCTGACCACCGGCAATTGTGATCAGGTGTTCCATCGTTGCGGCGGGATCTTCGGCATAGAGTGGTATGCTCAAGTCGCTGCCTGCCGCCGACAGTTCACTACGATCTCCGGTAGGCGGTTGCGGCTCGCGCAGACCGTCCAGCGTGCCACCTGGCTGAAGATCCGTCAAGCTCAGATCATCGAAGGAAAAGGGTTCCACATCGCCAAACTCGCCATCCTCAAGTGGGGTCGTTATACGAGGCGCATGCTCGCTATCGATCAGGTCGAGATCAATGCCCAGTTCATCAAGAGAGAAGGGCAGTTCACCGCTTATCTCGCCATCCTCAGGTGTAAAGGGTGTCAGTTCAAGGCTTTCGCCGTGTGACCATCCAGGCACAATCGTTTCGCCGGTCGCAGCGAAGAGTTCAGCCTCCTGTGCGGCAGCCTCCAACTGAGCGATCTCCTCAGCACTCAGCCCCAGATCGGCCAGGGAGAAGGGTGTAAACTCTGGCTCTGTCTCAGCGCCAGGGACAGTCTCGTGGGGTGCAGTTGCATCTGCTCCATGCACTTCACCCTCGCTTGGCAAGTGGGATCCGTCTTTGCGCACTTCGGTGTCACCGCCAAGATCGTATCGCAGGGAACTGTCATCGTCATTGACGAAATAATCACCTGTAGCCAGATCTTCATCAGATACCTGCGGAAGCGGAGTCGGTTCTTCAAGCGGGCGCTCGGATGCCTGTTGGGCCAGGCGATCGAAGATGCTGCCCTCAATCTCTTCAAGCTCGTCCGCTTGATGATCAGTTCGCAGGAAATCGGTCTGTGTCCTGGCGGCAGGTTGTTGCCAGCTATAGCCGCCCGTCTCCATCGGCTCCTCGTCCAGTTCAGCTTCGTCGGCAAACGAGCCGGGAGAGACATCAGCGTTACCAAGCGCGAAGGAGGCACGTGCAGATGAGGTTGGGTTCGGCGTCTCAGCAAGGAGATTCAGGTCAAGTTCGTCGAAGGAGAAGGGTTGCAGATCGCCGAGGTCGTTATCGAACAAGCTATGCTCCAGCCCGCCCGATGTCTGGGTGGATGCTGCCTCTTCAAGATGGGCAAAATCATCAGGATTCAACCCAAGGTCGGCGAGGGAGAAGGGCGTCAGCTCAGGCTCGTCAGAGACTGCTTCGCCGGTCTGGGCGGCTTCGAGTTGGGCGATCTCGTCAGGGCTGAGGCCAAGGTCGGCGAGGGAGAAGGGCGTCAGCTCAGGCTCGTCAGAGACTGCTTCGCCGGTCTGGGCGGCTTCGAGCTGGGCGATCTCGTCGGCACTGAGGCCAAGGTCGGCGAGGGAGAAGG
>CAZQCG010000041.1:14171-40624 GCA_964592425.1 uncultured Chloroflexaceae bacterium | reverse complement strand
GGCGCAGCTCGATGACGGGGGAAGCCCCGCCCCGTGGGGCGGGGTAGTTCACGTCCTAATAGCGCAAAAGGCGGCATGAGACCGCCAACCTACTCCTCGAGGGTACTCACATCGCCTTCAGGGAGGCCCTGGGCGCGGGCCTTGAGCACACGGCGCATAATCTTGCCCGAGCGGGTCTTGGGCAGGGAGGAGACAAACGTGATCTGGTCGGGGCGCGCGATCGGGCCGAGTTCGTGGCCAACGTGAGCGCGCAGTTCGTCCTCGAGCTTCTGGCCACCATCGAAGCCGGTGCGTAGAATGACGAAGGCGTGAATAGCGTTGCCCTTGATCTCGTGGGGCAAGCCGATCGCCGCCGCCTCGGCGACCGCAGGGTGGCTGACCAGGGCACTCTCGACCTCGGCAGTGCCCAGGCGATAGCCGGAGACCTTGATCACATCATCGAGGCGCCCGATGACCCAGATATAGCCATCAGCGTCCTTACGCGCACTATCGCCGGCAGCGTACATACCGGGTATCTTCGACCAGTAGGTATCGACATAGCGCTGCGGGTCGTTAAGAATAGTGCGCATCATTCCCGGCCAGGGCCGCTTGAGCACCAGCAGGCCGTCCTCATCGGGGGCGCAGGAGGTGCCATCCTCGTGGATAACATCGACCTCAATCCCCAGGAAGGGGCGCGTGGCGCTACCCGGCTTAAGCGGCATCACCGGGGTCGGGGTAATCATAAACTGGCCGGTCTCAGTCTGCCACCAGGTATCCATGATCGGGCAGCGATCCTTACCGATCACATGGTGGTACCAGCGCCAGGCCTCGGGGTTGATCGGCTCACCGACCGAGCCGAGCAGGCGCAGGCTGCTAAGATCGTGGCGCGAAGGCCAGGCTTCGCCGAAGCGCATCAAACCACGGATAGCAGTAGGCGAGGTATAGAGCACAGTGATCGAGTGCTTGGAGACAAGCGACCACCAGCGGTCGGGGAAGGGATAGTTGGGAGCGCCCTCGTACATAAAGGAGGTTGCGCCGTTAATCAGCGGGCTGTAGACGATATAACTATGACCAGTGATCCAGCCCGGATCAGCCGCACACCAATAACGATCCTCCTCCTTGAGGTCGAAGACCATCTTCAGAGTGGCATAGGTGCCAACCATATAGCCGCCGTGGGTATGCACCACCCCCTTGGGTTTGCCGGTCGTGCCTGAGGTGTAAAGGATGAAGAGCGGATGCTCGGCATCAAGCACCTCGGTGGGACAATCGACCGCGGCAATCGGCAGGCCCATCAACTCGTGCATCCAGAGGTCGCGCCCGAGCTCCATGTTGACTTCGTGGCCGGTACGCTTGACCACCAGACAGGTCTGCACGGTTGGCGTGCGTGCCATCGCTTCATCGGCGATCTTCTTCAACTCAACGATCTTGGCGCGCATAAAGCCACCATCGGCGGTGACCAGCACCTTGCTCTGCGCATCGGCAAGGCGGTCAGCCAGAGCGGCCTCGGAAAAGCCCCCATAGACGACGCTATGGGCTGCGCCGATCTTGGCACAGGCCAGCATAAACATCACCAGATCAGGGATACGAGGCAGATAGATCGTAACAATATCGCCCTTCTTAACCCCCACGCTCTTCAGCACATTGGCCATCTTGCTGACTTCACGGTTGAGCGCGTGGTAGGAGAAGGTACGCTGGGTGCCATCCTCGCCCTCCCAGACCAGGGCCAGCTTATTCCTGCGCCAGGAGCGAGCATGGCGATCGATGGCATTATGGACAATATTGGTCTTAGCCCCAATGAACCACTTAAAGAAGGGCTTGGCACTATCATCGAGCACTTTCGACCATGGCTCGTACCACTCGAGCTCGTTGGCCATATCGGCCCAGAACTGCTCGGTGTTGTCCAGGGTCCACTGATAGAGCTCATCATAGCTCGCGAGACCCTTGGCACGGGCGTAGGCCATCACGTTCGAGTTCTCAACGATCGCCGCGCTAGGGTGAAACACCTCGTTGTGCAGGTGTGTCGCCACATCATGGGTCTCGGACATGAGCAAACCTCCTTGTTGCATGAGAGAGCCAACCAACTTTACTACGAGCAGGCGGAAGACCGGGGACGCCCGGTGTCCCCGGTGGGAATCAGGCAGGCAAAGCGATGTTTACAAGTCACCCTTGAGCATATCGACGGCTTCGCGCACCATATCGACGGTGGCATCGTCCTCGATCGTACTCAGGTCGCCGATATTATCACCCTGGTAGACGGCGCGGATCACACGACGCATAATCTTGCCCGAACGGGTCTTAGGCAGCATATTGACAAAGTGAATGGCGTCAGGTGTGGCGATCGGGCCAATCTGCTCACGCACGAGCTGGGTAATCCCACGGCTCACGCTATCGCGGTCAGCGGGGGCAATATGCTGCTTGAGCACCGCCAGCACCAGCACCCCCTCGCCCTTCAACTCATGGCGCACACCAATCACAGCAGCCTCAGCAACAGCATTGTGTGCCGAGACAGCCTCTTCGATCTCACGCGTGCCAAGGCGGTGGCCAGAGACATTGAGCACCTCGTCGGCGCGCCCGAGCATCCAGAAATAGCCATCCTGGTCATGAATGGCATAGTCGCCGGTCATATAGAGCAACTTGCCCTTGAAATGCTCCCAATAGCTCTTGACGTAGCGATCATCATCATTCCAGAGAGTCATAAGCATACCAGGGGGCAGGGGGCCGTGATCAACCAGAAAGCCCTTCTCACCGAGGGGAATGGAATTACCATCGGCATCGACCACCTCAAGTTTGTGGCCAAAAGCGGCCTTGGTCGGTGAGCCAGGCTTGACCGGCAGGTGCTCGACGCCAACACAATTAGTGAGCATACTCCAGCCGCTCTCGGTCTGCCAGTAGTGGTCAATCACCGGCACGTTGAGCGTGCGGTGGGCCCACTCGTAAGTCGGCGCATCAAGCGGTTCACCGGCAGCGTAGAGAAGCTTGAGCGAACTGATATCGGCGCTCTGCATCCAATGATCGGGGAACTTGCGCAGGGCGCGCATGGCGGTAGGGGCCGTAAAGACGTGGGTGACACCATACTTCTCAATCACCCGCCACCAGACACCCGGATCGGGATGATCGGGCCGACCCTCGTAGACCACAGTGGGGATACCCTTGAGCAGCGGGCCATAGACGATATAGCTATGGCCAACGACCCAGCCAATGTCCGAGGTTGACCAGAAAACATCGCCATCACCGCAGGCGTAGATCTGGCTCATCGAGGCATGCAGGGCAACCATATAGCCGCCGGTATCGCGCACGACACCCTTGGGTTTACCGGTGGTGCCTGAGGTGTAGAGGATATAGGAGGGGTCGGTGGAGAGCACCGGGGTTGGCGCGAGATAGGCCATACCGCGCTTCTCGAGCTGCTCGGCCCAATCGAGATCGCGCCCAGGCTTCAGATCGATCGGCACAAGACCACGATCCAGCACGAGCACATCACGCACGCTATCGGTATCGGCAGTCTCAACCGCCTTATCAACGATGTCCTTGAGCGGCACCGGCATACCCTTACGCATACCAGCATCAGCGGTGACGATCAGCACCGCCTGCGAGTCATCGATGCGCGAGGCGAGCGAGGTAATCGAGAAGCCACCGAAGACCACCGAATGCACGGCACCGATGCGGGTGCAGGCCAGCATGGCGAAGATCGCCTCTGGCACCATCGGCATATAGATGATCACGCGGTCGCCCTTCCGCACGCCCAGGTTGTGGAAAACTCCCGCCAGTCGGTTGACTTCGCGGTAGAGCTCGAAGAAGGTGAGGGTGCGCGATTGGCCAACCTCAGGGCTCTCCCAGATCAGTGCAGCCTGGCCACGGCGCGAACCGAGGGCGTGGCGATCAACCGCGTTATAGCAGAGGTTGGTCTCGCCCCCAACGAACCAGCGATAGAAAGGCGCTTTACTATCATCAAGCACCTTATCCCAGCGCTTGTACCAGTGCAACTCTTCTGCGAGTTCACCCCAGAAGCCCTGCGGATCCTCGATTGAACGGCGGTGGAGTTCCGCATAGCCCATACGAACGCCTCCTCTCTGAGGGATATCTCCCCGACGACGGTACACGCTCAATTCACGGCACATGGGTAACGTAAACGATACCACGCCAGTCGCGGAATCGCAAACGCATCCTGAGCCGGATGCGTGGTCATAGCAACGCTAAGCTGAATGACGCTGTCCTGCTATTGTAGAGCCGATCCTTAAAGCAAGAATAAGGCAACGGTAAACTTTTGGTAAAGAAATATCCTCTCGGCAGAGGAGCACTGGCCCGGAGCGTGCTACGCGGGAGGAAAGCGGATCTTTTTGATTGTCCCGTCGTTGGCACCCTGTCACCCTGAGCGCCAGCGCAGGGTCTCGACCGAGATGCTTCGCTGCGCTCAGCATGACATGACGCTGGGATGCGCAGAAATTTCCGCTTCCCTAAGTGTCAGGCCGAGCTCCATGCTGGCTGGCTCGTGCGCTTGCCGCGCATGCGTAGCGACGCCCCGCAGGGCGTCGCTACGCATGCACCAGAGTCTGCGCTTAGAGCAACTAGCTACGGTTCGTCAGTAAGCATATAGCCAGCCCCACGCACGCTGACGAGCAGATCAAGTGCTTCGGGAAGGATTTCGAGCTTGCGGCGCAGGCGGTAGACGCGGGACTTCATCAGTTCACTCGACTCGCCGCTTGAGCAGTTCTGCAGGCCAAACACTTCACGGGCCAATTCATCGGGCGAGACAACCTGGCTTGGACGGCGGGCCAGGTAGTGCAACAGATCAAACTCACCACTCGAAACAGGTATCTGGTGGGAGCCAACCATCACCCGGCGGCGGCGGGGGTCGAGTTGCAACTGGCCGACCCGCAACTGAGCCGTGCTCTCGTCGGTCAGGGTATAGGCCTGCGCTGTTGGCTCAGCCAGGCGCAGCAGGTAAACACCCAGCTTCTGCAGGGTTGCCCGGCGCTCCAGCCGTTCGCGGCGCAGGCACAGGGCAGCGTTGACCCGCATAAGCAATTCATCGATGCGCAGCGGTTTACGCAGGTAGCTGTGGGCCCCATGGTTAACGGCGGCAACGGCTGATTCAATCGTCGCAGCCCCGGTGACCAGGATTACCTGAAGATCAGGGTCGATCATGCGGGCTTCACGCATCAGGCTTATGCCATCGCCCTGCGGCAGAAGAAGATCGGTAATCAGCAGTTCAAAGTGATCGTTATGCAAAAGTTCAAACGCTGCTTCAGCGTCTGCCACGCTACGCAGGTTAAAGCCAGCCGAACATAGTGCCATCTCAAACAGCCTGCGCACCGCAGGATCATCTTCGACGAGGAGCAGCCGCGATTTTTCCATACTACCTCCATGCATTGCTGAGTCATTTGCAACCAGAGTCTAGGCGCGCAATGCTTGATACAATACATTCGCACATAATTTGCACACAATTACCCAACAGTCCTATTTCGATCTAGTCATTAGAGATCGGTGCGGATAGCCATCATGGTGTAGGCCGAATAAGGCATCAGAATGCGCTGGAAGTATTCACCGGCGGTCTGAGAGCATGCGGAACGTCAGCGGCAAGGGCATAGTAAGTCCAGATCATGCCGCACTCAGCCGGGCGCATGGCGCAAAAATGCCTGCGTAGCGCTCATATGGAACGTCACGCAGGCATATATGATTCTCATAGATGAAAGCTGTGCAAAAGACGGGTGTATAACCCTGTTATTTAGCCGTCATACGAATAGAGCCATCAAGCCGAATGACCTCCCCATTGAGCATCTGGTTCTCGAAGATGTGCTGAGCCAGGGCCGCGAACTCGTCGGGGCGCCCAAGGCGTGAGGGGAAGGGCACCTGTGCACCGAGGGATTGGCGAACATCTTCAGGCATGGCGGCAAGTAAGGGCGTATCGAAGATACCTGGGGCGATGGTGACCATACGAATACCGAAGCGGGCCAACTCGCGGGCAATCGGCAGGGTCATACTGACGATACCGCCCTTGGAGGCGGCATAGGCGGCCTGGCCGATCTGGCCATCGAAAGCGGCCACGGAGGCGGTGGCCACAATCACGCCACGCTCACCGCTTGGCCCGGGCGGGTTGTGTTGCATCACCGCAGCCGCCAGGCGGATCAGGTTAAAGCTGCCCATCAGGTTCACGGCGACGATCTGGGCGAAGCGCTCGAGACTGTGCGGCCCCTGCTTGCCTAACACCCGCTCGGCTGGACCGATCCCCGCGCAGCTGATCACACCGTCAAGTTGGCCAAACGCCTCTTTGGCCAGGTCGATGGCGGCCTGCACCGCAGCCGGATCGGTGACGTCGGTATGGGCGAAGCGAGCGACGGCCCCCAATTCCTCTGCCAGCTGGGTTCCGGCGGTTGCGTTGACATCGGCGAGAACGACGTTGCCGCCGGCTGCCACGATGGCGCGGGCGCTTGCCGCACCAAGTCCAGAGCCGCCCCCACTGACGAGCACAACTTTGCCGCTGATCTCCATACGCTCAGGAATCCTTTCTTCTGCAAGCGTGGTTCTGCAGGCCGGGTTATGCACCATCCCGGCCTGAGCTAACGTATAATAGAGGCCTCGTTCACCTAATAGAGGCCTCGTTCACCCTACTTCAAGCGTCGGTTGGCGAGGATCACCTGGAGTGATCCTCGGAAGAACAATTATACAGGAAAGGATGGGGGTGCCGTGCCATTCTGTCCCCAGTGTGGTGTTGAGAACCCATCTTCGGCCCGTTTTTGCGACCAGTGTGGGGCGATCCTGATCCCTGTGCCAGCCCAGGGCCAGGCGGTTGCGCCAGCCATCTCGGTGGCTTCAGTGCCACCGGCGGCTAGCGTCGGCCCAGCGTCGGCTGGCCCCAGCGCCTGCCCGCAGTGCGGGACGGCGACTATCCCCGGTGAGGCCTTCTGCGATAACTGTGGGGCGGCCTTGCTTGGCGCAACACGCCCTGCCGCTACGGCAGCCCCGGCACCTGGCCTGCCCTATACCGGTGTGCCGGCTCAGCCTAGCTATCCACCGCCCCAGCCGGCCGGGGCTGCCCCCCACCCGCCCGCCCCGCTTCCATCCATGAGTCCGCCCGCGCCGCCGCGCCCCCCCGCCCGTACCACCCTCGCCCCGGCCGCGCTGATCGTGCGCGAGACTGGCGCGATCTTGCCCCTGCCAGCCACCAATGAAGTCGTCGTTGGACGGGCCGACCCGGTCAGCAACTTCTTCCCTGATCTTGATCTAACCCCCTATGGTGCAGTTGAGCGTGGGGTTGGCCGGCGTCATCTGCGCCTGTTTGTACAGGATGGCCAGATCTATGGCGAAGATCTCGACAGCACCAACGGCACCTTGCGCAACAGCGCACGCCTGGCCCCACGCCAGCCCACACCCCTCGCTGCCGGCGACGAGCTGCGCCTGGGTAGCCTGGCCCTCGCGGTGCAGCTATGAAGATCGCAGTAGTTGGGGTCGGCGGGGTGGGGGGCTATTTTGGCGGGCGGCTGGCCCAGGCTGGTCACGAGCTCTACCTGGTAGCGCGTGGGGCTCATCTGGCGGCGATCCGCGCCCACGGGCTGCACGTCGAGAGTGTGCTGGGCGATTTTACGGTGCAGCCTGCTGCGGCGACCGCCAGCCCCGCTGAGCTTGGCCCGGTCGATCTGGTGCTGGTTGGTGTAAAGACCTGGCAACTGGCCGATCTGGCCCCCACGCTTGTACCCCTGATTGGCCCGCAGACGATGGTGTTGCCGCTGCTCAACGGCGTCGAGGCCGCCCCGACGCTCGCTGCCAGCCTGGGTGCCGAGCATGTTCTGGGCGGTCTCTGCCGGATCATTGCGGCGATTGTTGCCCCCGGGCTGATCCGCCATAGCGGCGTCGAACCGGCCATCCTCTTTGGCGAGCTGGATAACCAGCTTAGTCCACGAACCATCGCCCTGCGTGAGACGTTGCTGGCAGCTGGCATCCATGGCGAGATCCCCGCTGATATCCACGCGGCGATCTGGCAGAAGTTTATGCTCGTCTGCACCTGGAGTGGCCTGGGGGCAATCACCCGCGTGCCAATTGGGGCCTGGCGCAGTCTGCCCGGCACCCGCACGCTTGCGATGCGCGTGCTTGAAGAGGTGGCCGCCCTTGCCGTGGCCCGCGGTGTCGCGCTGGCCCCTGATACGGCTGCGACAACCCTGGCCTATCTTGACACCGTGCCTGCCATCGGTACGGCTTCGCTGCAGCGCGACCTGATGGAGGGACGGCCCTCGGAGCTAGAGGCGCAGACCGGGGCCGTGGTGCGGCTGGGGGCCGCAATGAGCTTGCCGACGCCGGTTAACGCCTTTATCTACCACTGCCTGCTCCCTCAGGAGCAGCGGGCCAGGGAATCCCTAAACTCGGTAACGCCGGTGTGATCACCTTCGAGAAGGCCAACTGAATCAGGGTGGGCGAAGCCCGCGCTATGAACCAGGCCTCACGCAGAAGTTGCATGGGTGATCGTTCCCGCGCCTAAGCATAGGCCGTGTTATCATGGGCGCAGCCAGCGAAAGGAGCGCCGTGATGGAGCCGCCGTTTCCGGGGATGGATCCCTATCTTGAGGAGCCGAGCTTCTGGCCCGATGTGCATCATCGCCTGATTACGACGATCGGCGACCAGATCCAGGGGCAACTCTCGTCAGCCTACCGGGCGGTGATCACGCCATATGTTGCCTTTGAGAGCATCGCGATTGCGCCGGTGCGGCGGGCCGTACCCGATGTTGCTGTCGTCGCGCGTGATCACCCCGGCAGCAGCATGGGCGCAGCAACGACCATCGCTGAGGCACCCCTCACTCTGCCCGCACTGATGGTGGTGCCCGTCGAATACGCCCGCATCGAGATCCGCACGGTGCGCGACCAGGTGCTGGTGACGGCGATCGAACTGCTCTCGCCGGCCAATAAGCGCCCCGGAGCCGCTGGGGCCGACGCCTACGAGCAGAAGCGCCAGGAAATCTTCGCCAGTACCGCGCACCTGCTGGAGCTCGACCTGCTGCGTGCCGGACGCCGCCCGCAGGTGGCGCGCCCGCTGCCCGACGCTCCCTACTTCATCTTCCTCAGCCGTATGCAGCGCCGCCCCCAGATCGAGATCTGGCCCCTGGCCCTGCATGCGCCCATCGCGCCCGTGCCAGTGCCCCTGCGCCACCCCGACCCGCCGGTCGCGCTCGAGCTTGGTGCGGCCATCAGCACGGCCTACCGCCGCGCCCGCTACGACCTGGAGATCGACTACCACCAGCCGCCGCCGCCCCCCGCGCTTTCCGCCGAGGAGGCTGCATGGCTTGATGCATACCTGCGTGAGCGCGGGCTGCGCCCGTGAGCACCGTTGGGAGGGATGAGGGATGAGGGCTGAGACCTGAAGCCTTGTCATAGGAAGGCAAACACCAATGAGGCGTGCCGCGATCACGATTGAGCGCCCGAAGAGCGTGCAGGTACGCCTGACCGATGTGCGTGACAGCGCCCATGTAGCGGTCAACGAGTTTCATTTTGACCTGCGCATCGGCGCGATGGAGACGCTCACACCCGCCCTACGCGAAGGCGTGAATGTGATCCGCTTTGTGGTAAGTACGGTGCGCTTCCGTGAGAAGGTGCTCAGCCTGGCCCTGGATCGACCGCAGTGGCTCGGGCGCTTCGAGTTCTACCTGAACGGGGGGCTGGTCAGTGTCTTCGCCGACCATGGGGCGGCCTTACTGGGTGGCGGGGTCTACGCGATAGCCCAGCTTGATCTTACGATCTGCCTGCCGCTGGTGGCTCCGCGAGCGGCTGAGCTCATCGACCGGCTACGGCGCGTGACCGGCATAACCGACACGTTGACAAAAGACTTCGCGCAGGCCCAGACGCACACCATCTTTCAAAATCAGGTCAGCCTGCACACCTGGAAGAACCGTTTTGGGGTTGACTTCGTCTATGTAGGTGATGCGACCGGTGCCTGCATCTATGCTGGCTATGTCGGCTGGGCCCATGCCGCTGACTTGCGCCACGTCCTGGCCGAGATCCGTGCGCAGTACGCCGAGGCAGTACTGTGACCAACAAGCAAACCCTTGCCAAGGGCGTGACTGGTATCGTTTTGTGCTCAGCTTTCCGCCCCACCTGGTGGTCGACTATCTTGAAAAGTTTGGGCTGGTGCCAGGCCAGACGGTGCTTGACCCATAGCAGGGATATAGGGCAAAGTAGTACATAGAGAGGTGGCGCATGACACCCTTACCGATTACGCGGATCATTCTGTTTAAGCACGGGGTTGGCTATTTCGAGCGTCGGGGCAACTATGAGGGCGAGCGGCTGGAGTTGAGCTTTCCGCGTGAGGCGATGGACGATGTGCTCAAGAGTCTGGTGACGCTTGACCTGGGCAGCGGGCAGGTTTTCGGGGTTGATTTTGAGACGCCTGAAGATCGCGCCGCACGCCTCGCCCGCGGGAGTATCCACCTGAGTGATCAACAGAGTCTGCTTGATCTCTTGCGTGACCTGCGCGGGCGCCGGGTGCGCCTCAGCCTCGGTGAGGGCAAAAAGGCTGAGCCACCCTGCGAGGGTCTGGTGGTCGGGGTTGATTATGAGGCCGAGGAGCCGTTAAAACGGGCGACTGTTAGTCTCTACCTGCCTGAGAGTCGCCAGGTGCGCAGTCTCGCCATCGCCGATCTGGCCTGGCTCGATCTGCTTGATGATGGTGCCGCCGCCGACCTGGCCTACTTCCTCAGTGCGGCCCAGAGCGAAGAGCAGCGTCGCGCAGCAACCGTGCGCCTCAGCCCCGGCGCACACGATCTGCTGGTCGCCTATATTACTCCCGCCCCTGCCTGGCGGGTCAGCTATCGCATGCTTTTTGAGCAAGCACCTGAGCAGGTCGAGTTGCCTGAAGGCAGCACTGAGGCAACTCGCGCACCCGCCGCTGGCTCGTTTTGTCTGCTACAAGGCTGGGGCCTCTTCGACAACCAGCTTGAGGAAGATCTGGCAGGCGTCGAGTTGACCCTGATGGCTGGTATGCCGGTCTCCTTCCGCTACCGGCTCTACGAGCCACATACGCCCGAGCGCCCCCTGGTGCAGGACGAGGAGCGCACGGTTGATGCGCCGATCTTCTTTGAGGCGGCCGCACCACCTGTGCCCATGGCTCCCCCGGCGATGGCCCGCACTATGATGGCGGGTGTGGCAGCTATGATGGAAGATGGGATGGCCATGCCCGCGGAACCTGCACGCCGCATCAGCGCCGAGAAGCTGCAGAGCTCGACCACGGCCGCCGCTGCTGGCGATGAGCGTGGGGCACTCTTCGCCTACCGGGTGGCACACCCCGTCAGCGTGGCCCGTGGCCAGTCGGCGATGGTGCCAATCATCAGCCAGCAACTACCCGCCCGCCGCGAGTTGCTCTACAATGGGGCTAAGTTCGCTCAGCATCCGGTCGCCTCGCTGCGCCTGCAGAACGCTACTGGCCTGACCCTCGAACGTGGCCCGGTGACGGTGCTCGCTATGGGTGACTATGCTGGCGAGGCGGTACTGCCCTTCACCCGCGCCGGAGCCGAGCTGATCGTGCCCTTTGCCGTCGAACTGGGGATCAAGGTTGTGGAACAGCGCCGTGGCGAGCGCCGCATGATCGGCTTGAGTGTGCAGGGTGAGTATGCCATCTTTGAGGAGCACGACCTGGCCCATACGACCTTCGAGGTAAACAGTAGTCTCGATCAGACGGTTGAGGTGACGGTTGAGCTGTCACGTCGGGCCGACTATACTATCGTTGAGCCGCGCCAGCCCGACGAAGAGAGTGCCGGGTTTGCCCGCTGGCGTGTGGCATGCCCGCCGCTGACGCGGGTCAGCTTCACCATCACTGAGCGCCGCCGTACCAGCCGCCACGAACTGGTGCGCAGTCTGAATGGCAACCGACTGCAGGAGTACCTGCGCGAGCGCCTGCTCGACGCTAATACCTTCCGTGCCCTGAATGGCATTCTTGAACTCTACGGCCAGATCGATACGCAGCAGCAGCAGTTGGTGCAACTCGATAAAGAGCGCAAGACGATCTTCAAACAGCAGAGCCAGATCCAGGGCAACCTGCAGCCCCTTGGTCGCGAGGGTGAAGAAGGCGCTTTACGCCAGCGTTATGTCAACACCCTCGGCCAGCTTGAAGATCGTCTGGTGGCGATCAGTGCCGCAGAGGAAGCCCTGCATGCCGCGATCAGCCAGCTGGAAGAGCAGATTGGACGACGGCTCAAGCGGCTGACGGGCCGCCGGAATCACGATCAGGAAGCCTGAACGCGCAAGAGCGCATCCGTAACGTTGTGAGACCGCACAGGTCTGCGAGAGCTATACGGTCTGGCACGAGCAACCGCGTGACTTCTGTGGTATTACCTGAACTCTATGTTTGTACGCCTACCGATGCTGTTTGGCCTGACGCTGTGCCTGGCCCTGGTCGTGATCATGCTGAATGGGCTGGCCTTTCGCTTGAGCCCAGACCACACAACAATTGATGTGGGGGTCTGGCGAGATCAGGCGACGGTTGAGCGCTTCTACGAGCCTGAAGCGGATGCACACGGCATAACCTACCGCTGGTCACGTGGTACCTCAAGCTTGCGTCTGGGTGGCCCTGCCACAAACAGCCCGGCTAGTGTGGCCTTGCACCTTGGTGGGCTACCGCCAGGTAGCATAGAGCCGCACCAGTTGATGCTGCAGCTTGATGCCAAACCGTGGTTAAGCCTGGCCCTGCCGGATCAGCCACGTCACTATCGCCTCTTGCTCCCACCCGCTAGCCTCGCCACTGGTGAGCTACGGCTCGGCCTGGTGAGTAGCACCAGCAGCACGTCTGCCGATCCGCGCCCGGTGGGGGTGCGGGTTGATGCCGTTGAGTTGCACTGGCAGGCGGGCTGGCACCTGCCAGCACCGTTGATGATCGGGGCACAGATCGGCATTGGTCTGCTCTGGGTTGTTGGTGCGTGGCGGATTGGCCTGGGCCGCATAAGTACAACCATCCTGGTTACTGGCCTGCTGATTGTCCTCGCGGCAAGTGCGGCCCTCGCGCCAGAGCTGGTCAAACCCTACTATGAACGGCTGCTTGGGGCGACCCTGGTGGGCACGGTGCTGCTCTGGGGCATTCACGCCATTATGCTACGAACAGACCCGACAATCTCGCCTGGGCTGCGACGAACCTTGCTGCTGATCTTGTGGTTGGGCCTGGCTGTGCGCCTGAGCGGGGCGCTCTACCCGCTCTCCTTCGCCCATGACCTGAACATCCACATCCGACGCCTACACGCGATCCAGCAGGGAGCGCTGGTCGTGCTGGATCGACCGTCGGAGTTTGCTGGCCAGACCGTGGTGATCGTCCCGGCGATCTACCTGCTAATCAGCCCGTTGACCCTCGGGCTGAGTCGGGTGGTGGCAATCCAGGGTCTGACTGCGCTGGTCGATGCCCTGACACCGCTGCTGGTGGGCTTGCTGGCCCTGCGTTTGAAGCTCAGCGAAGAGGCCGCGCTGATCGCCGCCGCCTTGAGCGTTGTACTGCCGATCCAGATCACGGCGCTCTATTGGGGTTTTGTCCCGCAGGTGATCGGCCAGGTGATGGCGCTGCTCTTGCTGATGTGCATAGTTGGCCCGCCACCGCAATCCGCCCTCAGCCGTGCGGCAGCGGTGGTGCTGGTCTTCCTGGTTCTGCTCAGTCACCCAGGGGTACTGTTGCTGAGTGCAGCCTGCCTCGGCCTCTTCTTCCTACCTGGACTCTGGGGTCAGATCCACACCTTGCTGCCAGATCGAGCGCCCCTGCGCCCAGCCGCCACCGACGAAGACCGACAGCACTGGCGTACATGGATGCTGATCGGGCTGGGCGGAGCCACCCTCGCCCTGCTGCTCCAGTACACCGAGGTTGCCCGCACCATGCTTGGGGGGCTAGCCAGCCCGACGGAGGCACCCAATGAGCTTGTTGGTACCCTGCTTGCCCAGGGTGATCGGCTGCAGCAGATCTGGGTGGGCCTCAAGACCTCGTTTGCCCCCATCCCACTGGTGGTAGTAGCGGCAGGCTGCGGCGCACTGCTGTGGCAGACCCGGCAGCGCGCCCGGTTGCTGGTCGTGGCCTGGCTGAGCAGCGCCCTTCTCTTTCTGGGCATCGATCTGCTAACGGGCCAGCAGGTGCGCTACGGCTACTTCAGCGTACCCCTGGTCTGCGTCGGTTTGGCTGCACTGATCAGCGCCCTGCCAACAAAGGGCCTGCGTCACATAGCTGGCATACTGTTGGTGAGCCTGGTCTGGATCGCTGGACTGAGCCTCTGGGCGGCCTCCATCTATGGAGGGGTGAAACCGTCGCTCAATCCGCTGACCCATTGAGATAGAGGGGTGAGCATACTGGGTGAAGCCCAGACGGCCAGGCTCGTTTGAAACTTGCTAAGGAAAGCTATGCAGATAACGGTTATGAAACGCACGATCGACCTGCGCACCCTGCTGATCATGGTGGGGGCGTTGAGCGTCGGGCTGGCCTGGGCCGCCTACAATCTCAACCTGGCCGGCCCGGTGCGCAACGATAGTACCGTGCGGCCACTGGTCTGGACGGTCTTTGCTGCGCCCTTTGCGCTCTGGCTAGGCTGGCTGGCGGCACGTCGCCAGGAATGGCAATTGGCAGCCTTTTGCTGCTTCTGCCTCTATTTCTTCACCTTCTTTGTCGCCCAGCGGATCGAGAGTTTGCTGCTCAGCCCCGAACAGGCCGCTGCAAGCGGTCATAGCCTCTACTTCCAACTGGTGCTGCTGATCCATGCCCTGTCCGGGCTAGGACTGAGCCTCTGGCGCTCGATGAGCCCCGTGAACATACGTGGGCAAGTGTCACAGCAAAGAGCTCACAAGTTGTAGAAACCTGTGAGCTCTTGCTCAAGGCTGCGTTTGTGATGCCCTCAATTCTGGCGCGGATCGTCGGGGATCTTGTGACCCAGGTGGCGAATGCTGCTCAGCAGGCGCGCCAGGGCTGCCCGGTGCGGGTGCTGGGCTTTGTGCAACGCCTCGGCTGCTTCAACCAGCCACTCGTGCTCAGCCTCTTCCTGTAGTTCGTGCCAATGGGCCTCAATCGCGTCAATTTCAGAGATGATACAGATCATAGATCGCTACTCCTGCCTCGTTGCAGTGGCGGATGCAACGCCGCCCCGCCATGAGTTGATCGAGTGTAGCACAACCAGCCCTGGCGCAACAGAAAGGGCTCGCAACAGGCAGGTGCGTTCCCTTTACCCAGGCAGCAGATCAGCCCTTAGACTGTTGTTCGATGTTCGTGAGCGGTGCTACAATCAACTTGCTCGTGCTTGTTTGAGCTGAAGGCACAAGGAGACCACCATCGATACCCAATATACCCAGGACGGCAAGCGCCTCCATCCAACCGCAGTCCCACGGACACGCGTCCTGCTCGTCGGAGCAGCGATCGCCAGTCTGAAGAGCCCCTGGCGGGTCGAGGACTCGTTGCGTGAGCTGGCGCTGCTTGCCGATACCGCCGGGCTCGAGGTGGTCGGACAACTTGCCCAACGCCTTGATCAGCCCTTCCCCAAGTTCTTCATCGGCCCCGGCAAAGTGAAGGAGCTTGCCGCACTGCTTGAGCAGAACAGGGCAGGTCTCGTCATCTTCGATGATGAGTTGAGCCCAAGCCAGACACGCAACCTTGAGCAGGAGTTGCAGATCGGGGTGCTCGATCGCACTGCACTGATCCTCGACATCTTCGCCCAGCACGCCCGCACCCACGAGGGACGGCTGCAGGTCGAACTGGCCCAGTACCAGTACCTGCTGCCGCGCCTGCGCCGCCAATGGACACACCTCGAGCGCCAGGCAGGCACGGGCGGCGGCACCTCGGCTGGCGGGGTGGTTGGTCTGCGTGGGCCTGGTGAGACCCAGCTGGAGATTGACCGCCGATTGATCGACCGGCGCATTGCCTGGCTCAAAACACAACTGGCCGATGTTCACCGTCACCGCGAGCTGTACCGCAACCGGCGACGCCAGAGTGGCGTGCCGGTGGTGGCCGTGGTGGGCTATACCAATGCCGGGAAGAGCACCTTGCTCAATGCACTCTCTGGGGCCGAGGTCTATGCCGCCGATCAACTCTTCGCCACGCTCGACCCGACGACACGCCAGATCACACTGCCCGGCGGCCAGGCAATCCTGCTCACCGATACAGTTGGCTTTATTCAGAAGCTGCCAACCCAGCTCGTGGCAGCCTTCCGCGCCACGCTCGAGGAGATTAACGAGGCCGATCTGCTCCTGCATGTCGTCGACCTGACCCACCCCAACGCCGAGGAACACGCCCAGACTGTCGAGAAGACGCTCGATGAGCTTGGCGTAGCCAAACGTCCGACCCTGACCGTGCTGAATAAGGTTGACCTGATGGAGGGGGTTGGCCCCGACGAGGTCGGCCAGTTGGTGAGCGAGATGGGCCTGCCGAGCGACTTTGTGGCTGTTTCGGCGCGCAGCGGCTGGGGCCTGCCGCATCTGCTTGAGCGCATCGAACAGGGCCTGGGCGCGTCGATGGTCAAGCTGAAGGTCCTCATCCCCTACCAGCGCAACGATCTGGTCTCACTCTGGCGGCGGCGCGGCGTGGTCGATGAAGAGGAATTCGCCGCTGAGGGCACGCAGATCTTGGGCCGCATCCCGCGTGAACTGGCCCCCCAGTTTGCGCGCTACCGCAGTAGCAAGGCGTAGTCCTCTTTCGGTGCGGACCTGGCCTCTACGGCAGGTAGGCCTGCACCATCCACTGGAAACCCTCCAGGCCAGTGTCGCCAGCAATGCGCAGGCGCGGTAACGTGTAGGGGTCATTCTGCGGCAGATCGGGCATGGTCGTCGTGGCCGAGGTAAAACCTGTCTCGCTGACCACAGCTGCAACGGTGGGATCGAAACGACCGCCGGGGTAGCAGAAGCTACGCACGGGCGCACCGATCATTTCGCTGATCCGTGCGCCCGAACGAGCGACCTGATCACGCAGATCCTCCAGACCAAGGGTCGTCAGGTCGGGGTGGCTCACCGAGTGAGCGCCAAGCTCCATGCCTGCGCGGTGCATAGCGCGCAACTCTTCCCACCCGGCATAGCCCGGCTGGCCGACAAAATCACTAACGATGTAGAAAGTGGCCGGGTAGCCGTACTGCTGCAGGATCGGCAAGGCCGTGGTATAAGCATCGAGATAGCCGTCGTCGAAGGTGATGGCAACGGCGTGTGCCGGGCATGGCCCCTCGCTACGCAGACAGGCGGCAACGGCATCCATCCGGACTGCCTCGTAGCCAGCTGCCTTGAGCCAGGCCAGTTGCGCCCCAAGCTGGTCGGGGGTAACCGAAAGGCCGTAGCCAAGCGGATCGGCACCCTGGTCAACATAGCGTACATAGTGGTACATCAGAATAGGGATGAAGGGACGCTCACCGGGTGGAGCCGGGGTAAAACTTGCTGCAACCGGTGGCAGAGCTACCGGCTGGGGCCGCGAGTCGGGCGGGGCAAGCGGCGCAGCAAGAGTGGGCGTGGGGAACTGGCCCTCGGGAGCCATGCGCGAATCGGCTACCACGACGGCCTCAACCAGCGCAATGCGGCTCTCACGGGTCGGCTCGGTCAGCGTGATCAAGGCCGAGGCAACCGCCAGGCCAAGCAGCAGCGATTCCCATGCGCGCATCAAGGCCCTCCTTTAATCTGAGACAGCCAGGCCAAGCGCCGCACGAGCAGCGGCGACCACAAAGAGCGAGCCAGTGACGACAATTAGGTCGTGCGGGTGGGCAAGGCCACGGGCCGCCTCGATGGCCGCACGCACATCGGAGGTAACCACGAGTGCGCCCCGCAGGTACGGGCCAACGGCGCCCACCATCCGGTCAAGATCCATCGCTCGCAGGTGACTTGAGCGCGTCAAGACGAGCGCATCGGCGCGGGCGACCAGGGCGGCAGCCATCGTATCAATGTCTTTATCGCGTGAGATGCCCAGAACGAGGATCATACGCGAGTAGGGCACTTCGGCACTGATCGCCTCGGCCAGTTTGCGGGCCGAATCACCGTTATGGGCCCCATCGATCAGCACTGGCGGCGTTCCGGGCACCAGTTCAAAACGACCAGGCCAGCGCACCTTCGCCAGGCCCTGGGCCAGCACCTCGTCGGGCAACTGCAGGCCAGCATCACGCAACAGGAGCGCGACTCCCAGAGCCAGGCGGGCATTCTCCTGCTGAAAACCACCGCGCAGGGCGCTCTGCGGCGCAACCGGGTAAGCCCGCACAACACTATTATGCGGCAGCGCAACCAGCCCGTGCGGAGCGGCACACCAGAGAGGCGCGCCCTGCGTGTGCGCTTCGTCAACAAGCACAGCATCGGCGGGGGGCACCTGGGGCACCGTGACGACCGGCACGCCCGGCTTGATAATCCCCGCCTTATTCCAGGCAATCTCAGCCAGATCGTTACCCAAGATGCTCATATGGTCATAGCTGAGTGAACTGATCACCGACACCAGCGGCGTGATCACATTGACCGCGTCGAAGCGCCCGCCCATCCCGACCTCGAGCACGGCCAGATCGACTTTGTGGGCGGCAAAGTAGCAGAGGGCCAGCAACAGACCCACGTCAAACACCGAGGGGCGTCCGTTGGGCTGCGAGTCGAAGGCCACAAGGAGCGGGCGTACCGCTTCAGTCAGGGCCACCAGATCGCCCTGACTGATCAACTCACGGTCAACCTGGATGCGTTCGCGGTAGGAGTTGAGATGCGGCGAAGTGAAGAGGCCGACCCGCAGACCGGAGGCCCGCACAATCGCCTCGATCATTGCTGCCGTGCTCCCCTTGCCCTTCGTACCGGCGATCACCACCGCAGGCATTTGCGCCTGGGGCTGACCTGCCAGGGCCAGGAGGGCATCCATACGCCGCAAATTGGCCATCGCCTCATCGACTGATGCGGCCGGCTTGCGGGCAGGATCAAGAAAGCTATAGATAAAGTCCAGGGTCTCCTGGTACGTTCGTAAGACCATCCCAACCCCATCCACCCGTTCGCCACCATCGCCGGGGTATGATAGCATAGAGACGCTTGATCGTCAGCATAGATTGGCTGAGTTGCGCAAAACGTTGGCTTCGACAGGCTCAGCCAACACCTATGATCACCGGCCTCCCATACGAACGCCCTGCCCACGCTTCCCCAATCCTAGAGGTTCTGTCAATGACGACCACCACACCTGACCCGCTCGCCGCCTTCGACGCACCAGCCTATGCGGCAACTGCGGCCCTGGATGCCCTGCGCAGCGCAGAGTATGCTCGCCTCGATGCTGAGGGCCATGTCTACCTTGACTATACCGGCGGGGGACTCTACGCTGAGGCGCAACTACGCGAACACATGGAGTTGCTGCGCAACCACACCTTCGGCAACCCCCACTCATGCAATCCTACCTCGCAAGCCGCGACATTGCTCTGTGAAGAGGCCCGTGCGACCGTAATGCGTTATTTCCGCGCCGACCCGCAGGAGTACACGGCGATCTTCACGCTCAACGCAAGCGGGGCGCTCAAGCTCGTCGGCGAGTCTTTTCCCTTCGCTGCTGGCGGGCGCTACTTGCTGAGCGTCGATAATCACAACTCGGTCAACGGCATCCGCGAGTTTGCCCACGCCGCTGGAGCTGAGGTTACCTACCTACCGATTGGCAGTAGCGACCTGCGGCTTGACCAGGCCCGGGTCGAAGGCGAACTCGCACGCCTGGCAGAGGGCGCAGCCGGCCTGTTTGCCTTCCCGGCTCAGTCCAACTTCAGTGGCGTCCAGCATAACCTCGGCCTGATTGCGGCGGCCCAGACGCGGGGCTGGCATGTGCTGCTTGATGCGGCCGCCTTCGTGCCAACCAACCGCCTCGACCTGAGCGTCTGGAAACCAGACTTTGTCTCGATCTCCTTCTACAAACTCTTCGGCTACCCCACTGGGGTCGGTGCGCTGCTGGTGCGCCATGAAGCTCTGGCCAAGCTGCGGCGGCCGTGGTTTGCTGGCGGCACGATCACGATCGCCTCGGCCCAGGGCGGTGGCCATTTCCTGGCTGGCGGGGCAAGCGGCTTCGAGGATGGGACGATCGACTACCTGGGGATTCCGGCCGTGACGATCGGCCTGCGTTACATGGATGCGGTCGGTGTCGAGATGATCCACCAGCGGGTCGAACTGCTCAGCGGCTGGCTGCTGCAAGAACTGGCTGGTCTGCAGCATCGTAACGGCAAGGCCCTGGTAACGATCTATGGGCCAAAAACTACCGACCGGCGCGGCGGCACGCTGGCAATGAACTTTTATGATGCCAGTGGTACACGCATCGATTTTCGCAGCGTGGAGCAACGGGCGAGTGAGGCCCACATCTCACTGCGCAGCGGCTGTTTCTGCAACCCTGGCGTCGGCGAGGTGATCAACGGGCTGACCGGCGAAGAGATGGCGACCTACTTTCGCGAGTTCGGCCCGATCAGCTTCGACGACTTTATCAACCGCCTCGCCGGACGCGCCACCGGTGCCGTGCGGGTCTCACTCGGCATCGCCAGCACCTTCGCCGATGCCCGGCGCTTCATCGAGTTCGCCCGCACGCTGCTGAGTTAATGTACCAACTCGGCCGCATCATGCAAGGTGCCAGCCTGGAACGCCGCAAGGGCCTCGTCGATGCTCTGCAGACGCGTGCGGATGGTGCGCAGACCCACCGCACGCAGACGCTTGTCCATCCCTGTGCCCATCCCGCCAGCCACCAGCAGGTCACAGTCGGCAATCACGGCAAGCATATCCGTCTTCTCATCATGGTCATGGTCGTGTGCATGCTCATGCTCACCATCATGGTGATGGTGGTGATGCCCACCATGACAGCCGCTCTTCTCGCGCGGCTCCCGTGAGAGCTCCTGATCTCCCGCAAGTTCCACCACGATATACTGGCGGGCACGACCGAAATGACGGCTGATGGTGGTACCATTGTCACTAACGAAGGCAATCTTCACCGAGGTTTCCCTTTCGGCGCACAACCTTGGTTGGGTTGTACTCGCGTTTACTTTTCTCTGTCTCCATAGAATACTAGGCTTTTCCTGCCCGTAAAGGAAAGATCTCACTATTTTAATGGCAGACCTACCATAACGAGGGCTGTATGGGTCTTGACCTGACCAGTCTCAGCCGGCAGATCCGGGCGATGAGCCAGGCGGCGGCCAACAGCGCACTTGCGACGAGCGCCCACGCCGCACAGGCCCGCGCACGTTTACTTGCCGCCAGCGGAGCCGAGGCACACTGGGTTCAGGCGGCCGATCTGAGCCGCGAGACCGCCCACTGGCTGCTGGCCCGCCCGGTCGAGCCGCTCACCTATGTCGGTGATCGGCCGGAGGCCCCGCCCGCCTATGCGCTTGTCGCCAGTGACGGCTCGCAGATCGATCTTGACCGGCATGGCAGTGTGGCCTGTTACCTGATCAACCTTGGGCAGGTCTTTTTGCGCTACGGACCTGAGCCAGAGGCCCGCCTTACATCGTTGCCAAGCCTCGGCTTCCGTGAAGATCAACTCTACCTGCGTGAAGGGGCCCGCCGCATCGCCATCGAAGGCAATTACCTGAGCGCCCTGCGTGATGTGGAAGAGGGGGTGGCCCTGGCCGACCTGGCTGATGCCTACCTCGATGACAAACTACCCGCGCTGGCCCTACAGGATGGCACGCTGATCCGCTGGGCGCTGGCTGGCAACGAGCGTTTGGTGCAGGATCAACTGCTCAGCCGCTATCTCGCCGCCCTTGAGCGCCTGCGCCAGCGCGGCATCCCCGTCGCCTCCTACATCAGCCGCCCCCGCTCACCCGAAGTTGTCGGCAGCATCCGCCTGATGCTCTGCCCCGATGTGGATGTGCCCGCCGGACGTGGCGCACGCTGCAGCAGTTGCAGCGACCTCCGCGCCGGACGTGAACCCTCGTGCGCCCTCTGTCACGGACTGGTCGATAGCGACGTGCTGGCGGCGGGCCTCAACGAAGGCCAGCGCGGGCCGCTCTTCGTCTCGATGAGCCGGGTCAACCTGGAACACTACGGGCCGCACCTGGTTCACTTCTTCTATATGCGCGTAGGCCGCGAGCTCTGCCGGATCGAGCTACCGGCCTGGGTCGCCGCCGAGCCAGGCCTGGTTGACCGCGTCCACAGCCTGGTGTACGATCAGTGCGCCCGTGGCGGTGGCTACCCGGTCGCCCTGAGCCGCGCTCACGAGCAGGCGGTTGTGCGCAACGCCGATCGGCGCACCTTCCTGAGCATGGTCGAGGCCAGCCTGGCCCGCGCCGAAGCCCCCGCCAACGAATCGGCCAAACGCGAGAGTAAAGCCTTTAGCCGCACATGAGCAACCCGAAGCATCCCCCAAGGCTCGCTATGCAACGTGTCGGTGAGGTGATCGAGTCCTCCAGTACGGCCTTCACCGCTGGCACCTACGAACTGCTCGCTGCCCCGCCCTTTGGCGCCCTCGTGCGGGCAGTCACCCATCAGCCTGGCCTGGAAGTCTATGGACTGGTCTACGCGATCCATACCGGCAGCAAAGAGCCAGGGGGCCGTGCGGTGGTGCGCGGGCGCACCTACAACGGGCGCGAGCTCTACGATGAGCAGATCTACCATGAGCATCCCGACCTGGCCGAGGTGTTGCAGACGGAGTTCGCGGCCCTGACGGTCGCGTTCAGCAACCAGGGCACGCTCTACCACTACCTGCCGCCCCAGCCACCGCCTGTACACTACTCGGTCTATGCCTGCAACGCCGACGAACTGCGCCACTTCAGCACAAGCAGTGCCTACTTCCGCAGCGTGCTCTTTGCGGCCCAGGCCCCCGGCGATGAACTGCTTGCCGCATCGCTCCGCGCCGCCGCCCATGTCCAGCCCGATCCACGTCGCTTCCTGGTGGCGGCCGGGCGCGTCCTGGCCGGGCTGCTCAAAGACGACCACGAACGGCTTACCGCCCTGCTCGGACGCATCCGCCCATAAGCGGAGTGGCTTTTGATAGTACAATGGACCCGCTGGCTGCCCGGCGCGTGGCTGCCTCAAGGAGGAGGAGACCTGAATGCTGCTCGATGTTACCCTGCCGGTTGATGCCAACCCGCTGCCGCTCGTTACCACCATCGCCCAGGCCGCCGATGAGCTGGGCTTTGCCGCGATCTGGACGCCGGAGACCGGCCATAATGCCTTTCTGCCGCTGGTGCTTGCCGCCGAGCATACGCGCCGGATCAATCTTGGCACAGCCGTGGCGATCGCCTTCCCCCGCAGCCCGATGGTCACCGCCCAAATTGCCTGGGATCTGGCTGAATTCTCCGGTGGGCGCTTCATCCTCGGCTTAGGTACGCAGGTGCGCGCCCATATCGAGCGCCGCTTCAGCGCACAGTTCGACCAGCCCGTGGCTCGCCTGCGCGACTATATCCTGGCCCTGCAGGCGATCTGGACCTGCTGGCAGACCAATGGGCGGCTCAACTATCGTGGCCAATTCTACCAGCATACCCTGATGTCACCCTTCTTCAGCCCCGGTAAGATCGAGCACCCGCAGATCCCGATCTATATCGCCGGGGTCAACAGCGGCCTGGCCCAGCTGGCCGGTGAGCTGTGCGACGGCTTCCACGCCCACCCGCTCAACAGCGCCAAATACCTGCAGGAGGTGCTGCGCCCACAGATCGCGGCCGGTGCAGCCAGAGCCGGGCGCGACCCCGCTGCCTGCGCCGTGGCTGGCAGTGCCTTTGTGATCACTGGCCCAGACTCGGCCAGCCGCGAGCGCCTGCGCAGCTTTGTGCGCCAGCAGATCGCCTTCTACAGCTCAACCCCAACCTATCGCCCGGTGCTCGAGTGTCACGGCTGGGGTGAGATCGGCGAGAAACTCTCGCAACTGGCCGCCATGCAGCGCTGGGCCGAAATGCCCGAACTGGTCAGTCCGGCCATGGTCGAAGCCTTCGCCGTCGAGGCCGAGCCCGCTGAGCTTGGGCCAGCCTTGCGGGAACGTTACGCTGGCCTGCTTGACCGGGTGGCCCTCTATATGCCCTTTGTGCCGGGGACGATGGACGACTTCTGGCGTGGCCTGGTGCGCTCACTGCAGGGCTAAACGTATGCCCGGCGTCTATGCGCAACTTGAACTGAGCGCCAGCCCGCTTGAGTTGGCCCGGCAGCATGCCGCTGCCAGGCCAGATTACCTTGACCTGACCAGCAGTAACCCGACGATGCAGGGCCTGATCTTCCCGCCAGCAGTCTTACGGGCAGCCGTAGGCGATTTCTGGGAAGAACGACGCTATCGCCCCGATCCTCACGGGGCAGAAGCGGCCCGCGCTGCCGTCGTAGCCTACTACGCCGGACGGCAACCAGCCCTCACGCTCAACCTTGATGACATTTTCCTGACCGCCAGCACCAGCGAAGCCTATGCCCTGCTCTTCGCGCTCCTGGCTGACCCGGGCGACAACCTGCTAGCCCCCCAGGTCAGCTATCCGCTTTTTGAGTACCTGGCCGCCCTGCGTGAGGTCGAACTGCGTCCCTACTCGCTGAATGAAGCTGAAAACTGGCAGATCGACGAGACAAGCCTGCTGGCAGCCGCCGATCGGCGCACCCGCGCCGTCTTGCTCGTCTCGCCGCATAACCCGACCGGGGCCGTGCTTACGACACCCGTACCGGCACTCACCCGCCTGGGCCTGCCGCTGATCTGCGACGAAGTCTTCGCGCCCTTCACCTACGGCGTGGCAACCACACCGCCCCTGGCTGCACTTCACGCCGAGTTGCCGGTCTTCACGCTCAACGGCATCTCCAAGCTCTTCGCCCTGCCCGACCTGAAACTGGGCTGGGTGGCCCTCAACCAGCCAGCCCACAGCTTCGGCCCGCGCCTTGAGCTGCTCAACGACACCTTTCTAGGGGCCAACAGCCTCAGCCAGCACCTTCTGCCCGCGCTCTTCGCCGAGGGCGGGCCCTTTGTTGAGACCATGGTCGCCCAGGTGCGCACCAACCTCGACCTGGCCCTACGCTGCCTGGCCAACCATCCACACCTGCTTGCCAGCCCGCCCGACGGGGGCTACTACCTCTTTCTGAGCGTAGTGGGCTGGGACGATGAAGAAGAACTCATCCTGCACCTGCTGCAACAGGGCCTCTTTGTGCATCCCGGCTACTTCTACGGCGACCTACCCGGCGTCCACCTGCTACTCTCGGCGCTGACCGCACCGCCCGTCTTTGCCGAAGGTATCACCCGTCTTGCCGCAGCCCTCGCCTGAAACCAGTCCGTTGCAAATAAGAGGGTCATGCTTGCATCCCCTGGCGGGCGTGCTATTGCATCTACCGGATGACAGATGTATAATCATCCCGCCCTTCCCCCGTCATCCGCCCTGGATGGCATCTGTAGCCAAGCCCGGATCCACGCATGCCGCGACGTGAATCGACTGCCAGCACCTCGCTTCAGGATGCTGATGTCGCGCTGCTGAGCCAACTCCTGCGTGAAGAACTGCCCAGCCGGCGCGGGCAGATCAGCCCCGCCCGCCTGCGCTCTGCCAGTCAGCAGCGCCGGACAGCCCTGCAAGGGTTTAAGCTGCGCAACTGGGTTGACCGGGCGCTGATGCTCAGCGAACGAGCCCTGCTTCTGGCTGCGCTGCTGGCCTTCCTCTACTGGCTCGGCAACGGCTACGGGCGCGATCTGCTCCACTACAGCCAGATCTGGCTCCAAGCGCAACAGCTGGCCCAGGCCGCCGAGATCGTCCCACTTGAAAATACCGACAATCGGGCTGAGCTTGCAGCCAGCCAGGCCCCGCAACTGGCCCAGGATAATGCAAGCACCGCGCCAGCCCTGGCCCCAACCAGCCCACAACCGACCACAGCCGCACCCGCAGCTGCCAGCCTCCCCTTCACCCGCCCCGATGCGGCAACGACTGAGCGTGCGCCCCAAGACGCCTTTATGGTGCCGCAGGTCGCCCATACCCAAGTTGACCAGAGTGATCCACGCCCGCGCCGCTTGCTGATGCCCAGCATCGCTGCCGAGATGAGTGTCTATGAGATCTATGTGGTGAACGGCGAGTGGGAAGTGGCGGAATATGCAGCCGGCTTCCATAACGGCACGACCCTTCCCGGTAACGTTGGCAACAGTGTCATCTCAGGCCACGCCGGGCTACGCGGGGCCGTCTTTCGTGATCTCTACCGACTCCAACCCGGCGACGAGATCATTGTTGAAACCGGAAACTGGCGCTACGTCTACCGCATGCGTTCGGTCAATAGCGTCTGGCCATATCAGGTTGAGGTGATGGATTCCACACCAACACCTGTGCTGACCCTGATCACCTGCACCAACTGGGATACGCAACGTTTGATCGTCGTCGCCGATCTGGTTGACGCACGCCCACTCTCCTGACCCGAGGAGTTGATATGCAGCCTCCGGTACGGGGTCGAACACCACCACCAGGGCGCGGGCCTACCCGCTGGACGCTCTGGGAGATCACGCTGATCATCATCAGCCTGTTGATGATCGCCTTCCCGCTCTACGCTGAGACGACACGCCTGATCTTCGCCCCGGCTGCCCCGGCCCAGGAGAGCACCCCGGAGGCCCCGCCGCCTACCGAAGAGGCTGCTCCCACTGAGGTGCCTGCCCCCACTGAGGCTGCCCCCACTGAGGCTGCCCCAACTGAG
>CAZQCG010000041.1:0-14071 GCA_964592425.1 uncultured Chloroflexaceae bacterium | reverse complement strand
GGAGCCAAGTGCGACCAATACCCCCACCAGCACCACCGGCTCAGCGACCCCCACCAGCACCACCGGCTCAGCGACCCCCACCAGCACCACCGGCTCAGCGACCCCCACCAGCACCACCGGGCCGAGTCCCACCAGCACAGGCACTGCGACACCGACCAGCACAGCTACGCCCGTGACGGGGGTGCGTATCTTCAAATTCACCTCGGTGAACACTGCCGCACCAGGCCAGCAGTTCAGCTATAGCATTTCGGTCTTCGGCGAAAGCGCCAACAACGAGTCGGTCACACTGGTTGACAACATCAACGCCAGCCTGGAAGTACTGAGTGTCAGCACCGACAACGGATCGTGTAGCACGACAGGGCAGACGGTACAATGCCCACTGACGATCAGTAGTAACAACTCGGCCTCGATCACCATCCAGGTGCGTGTACGCACAGATGCCACCCCAGGCCAGACAATTGAGAATAGCGCAAGCGATGGGCGAACCTCGTCGCTGCCGGTCTATGTACGCATCAGCGGTGAGGTACGCCCGACGGCGACCCCCACCGCACCTGTGACAGTCACAGGTACCCCGCCAACAGCAACGCCGAGCGCGACGCCAACCGTAACGAGTGTTGCCCCAACCGATACTCCGACCAGCACTCAGCCCAGCCCCTCGGCCACCAGAACACCAGTACCACCAACCAGCACCAGACCAACTCAGCCGCCGACTGCAACCTCGTCCGGCGGTGGCGGCAGTGGCAGTGGTGGACAGAGCCAGCCGCGCCCACAGGCGAGCCCGGTGGTCGTGGCCCCGCCGCCACCGCCCGAACCAACCACACCTGTGCCAGCTATGCCGACTGAGCCACCCACACCGCTACCGATTGCACGCCCACCGCAAACCCCCGTGGTACGCCCCACCTCGGCTGTACGCCCGACCCGCGTGGTACTGCCAGAGATGCTCACCCGCACACCAGGCAACCAGACGGCTGTTGCCTCAGGCACAGCAGGAACCCCGGCACCCTCCGCGACCGCGATCGGGCCTCAGGGTGATAGCGGAACCTTCTTCCGTCTCGCCAGTGATTGGGGCAGCGCCTATCCTGGCCAGCAGATCAACTACACCCTGGTGGTACGAAATACACAGCCAGTCTCAGCTACGGGGGCCAACGATCTACGCCAACTCAATCTAGTCAGTAGCTTGCCCAACAACCTTGAGGTGCTCGGGGCGCGGGCCGACCGCGGCGGTAACCCAGTCGTCAGCGGGCAGGTAGTCAGCTATAGCCTCGCCCTGCTCCCGCCTGGACAGGGGGTTGAGCTCACCATCGCCACGCGCATCAAGGCCGGTGTGGCGGCAGGCACCTTACTGGTCACCCAGGGCCAGCTACGCTACGAGGGCCTCACACAGCCGATCTTCTCCAACATCGTCACCGTGCAGGTTGTCGGCACCTTGCAGCCAACCAGTATCACCACCCCAACGGCAACCCTGGGGGCCTACCCGCCCCCCGCCGGGAGTGCAACGCCAGCCCCGACGGCAGGTGGCACCGCCACAACGGTTGTAACTACAGGGCCGACCACAGGCCGGACAGCGACCAGCGTCGCTAGCAGTGCGCCAACCAGCAGTGGCAGCGCCAGACCCACCCTGACACCGACAGCCGTTCCGGTCAGCGAACCGCAACCACCGACACCCCTGCCCGAGACAAACACTGGTGTGCCGATCCTCGGCATCTTGCTCTTTGGTATGACGATGCTCACCCGCACCTGGCGCCTACACCGCGCCCGTGAACGTATCTGAGCTACTTGATGGGGAGCCGGTGCATGCCCGTCCCGCAGATCGACCTGTCAATTTATAACGACGAGGCCACCCTGCTCGAAGGGCTACGGCGCAACGATCCTGATGCCTGTACCTGCCTGGTCAAACGCTACGCACCGCTGGTCTACGCCCGGGCCTTACGCCTGATGGGCGACCCCGACGAGGCCGAGAGTGTGGTGCAGACGACCTTTATCAAAGTCTGTGCGGCCCTGCCGAGCTTCGACGGGGCCAGCAGCCTGAGTACCTGGATCTACCGCATCGCCACCAACGAAGGCTTGATGCTCTTACGGCGCCAGCGCCCGCAGGTAACCCTTGATGAGGTAGCCGAACAGCTTCAAGCCGACGAGTTGCCGCAACAGCGTGGCGATTGGGCCCCGGATCCGCTCCATGCCGCACTCAGCGGCGAGTTACGCACCCAACTCGAGCAGGCCATTGCTACCCTGCCCGAACCTTTACGCCTGGTCGTCGTCCTGCGTGATCTCCAGGATCTCAGCACTGAAGAGACTGCTGGCGAGCTTGGGATCAGCCCCGGTGCGGTCAAGGTACGCCTGCACCGGGGCCGCCTGCGCCTGCGCGAAATCCTGGCCGACTATCTCGCCCGCCATGCCGATGACGACCATTCTTGACTATCGCGCCACAGCCTGATTATTGTGTAGAGCTGTGGAACTAAACCATGCCTTATAGAAGGGAAGCCTTGTGCATCACCACACCTCACCATTTCGGATCGCGGTCAGTACCGGCGGTGGTGACGCGCCCGGACTGAACGCCGTGATCCGTGCCGTTGTACTCTCGGCACTCAACCGTGGCTGGGAATGTTATGGTATTCGTGACGGATTCGCTGGCATTCTCGCCCCTAAAGATTACCCCGAAGGTGGTGTGGTTCACCTGACCCGTGACACCGTGCGTGGGATCACCAGCCAGGGCGGCACGATCATCGGGACGACTAACCGTGGGCACCCGATGCGCTACCCCATCCTCGGCGCGGATGGCAAGATCTACGAGCGCGACCGTATCGACGAACTGGTTAGTGGCCTGGCCGCCTATGGCATTGATGCAGTCGTCTCAATCGGCGGTGATGGCTCGATGGAGATTGCGGCGGCCCTCGCCCGTAAAGGCGTGCGGGTGATCGGGGTGCCCAAGACAATCGATAATGATCTGGATGGCACGGTCTCGACCTTCGGCTTCGACACGGCGGTAGCCTTCGCCACCGATTGCCTCGACCGGCTGATCTCGACCGCCGAGGCCCATCAGCGCATCATGGTGGTTGAGGTCATGGGGCGCTATGCTGGCTGGATCGCCCTGCACGCTGGCATTGCTGGCTCGGCTCACGCCATTCTGATCCCCGAGATCCCCTACAACATCGAGAGTGTGGCTGATAAGATCCGTAAGCGTGAAGAGTCAGGCCGTTTCTTCTCGATCATTGTCGTCGCTGAGGGGGCTCGTCCCCGCGATGGCCACGTTTCGGTCAAGGAGATTGAGCACGGGCGCGAACGCCTGGGCGGCATCGGGGCGAAGGTAGCCCAATCACTGCAGGATCTTACCGACCGCGAGGCCCGCGTCGTTGTGCTTGGCCACCTACTGCGCGGTGGCTCACCGACGACCTTCGACCGCCTGCTGGCCCTGCGCTTCGGCGCTGCTGCTGTGCGCGCCCTCGATCAGGGTCAGTCGGGCATTATGGTCGCCCTCGATCCGCCGATGGTGAAATATGTCCCCCTCGAAGAGGCTACCAGCCGTATGAAGGTGGTGACAATCGATAGCGATACGATGCTCACCGCCCGCGACCTGGGGGTCTGCTTCGGGGAATAGGCTGCCTGGTGGATCTACTACGGGGCAGAGGGGTGCGGTATGCACCTTACCCCTCTGCCCCACGATCTTCCGGATCCGGGTAGTGGGCCACCTGCACACCAGGGCGGCACCCGGTCAGGCGGGCGGCCCGACGACGCACTTCGCGCAGCACCTGCCGCCGGTCAATCGTCAGCAGGCGTCGCTGGCGCATCAAGATCCGCCCCGCAACGATGACCGTATCAACGTCGGAGGCACGGGCGCTGTAGAGCAGGGTTGCCGCCGCGTTGTGAAGAGGGCTGGTGTGCGGTGCATCGCGCCGCAGCAGTACCACGTCGGCCTGAAGCCCTTCGCGTAGCTCGCCGGTTATACCAGCAAGTTGCAAGGCCCGTGCGCCAGCACTGGTCGCCAGGGTCAGGCTCTCGGCAATCGGCATCACACGGGCGTCACGGTGGGTATGTTTCTGGAGCAGGGCCAGCAGGCGCGCTGCTTCGAGCAGATCGTAGCTGTTGCTGCTGGCGGCACCATCGCTGCCCAGAGCCAGCGTGATGCCATGGGCGCGCAAAGCCGCCACAGGGGCAACCCCGATCCCAAGCTTCATTTCGGTCTTGGGCGTCGTGGCGACAGCGACATGATGCGTGGCCAGCAACTCAAGATCGGCTTCCGTAGGATGCCCGACATGGGCCGCCAGAGCTGGTACGTTGAAGAGCCCGGCGGCATGGGCGACGGCAATCGGCGTACGCCCATAGGTGGCCAGGCTCTGTGCCACCTGCTCGGCGGTCTCGGAGAGATGCATGTGGATACCGACACCAAGCTGCTGCGCCGTGTCGGCAATCCTGGCAAGGAAGGCCGGGGTACAGGTATAGGACGAGTGCGGGCCGAGCCAGGTATGGATGCGCCCACCAGCCGCGCCCTGCCAGCGCTCGACAAAAGCGATGCTGCGAGCCAGGGCGGCCGCTTCGTCGGGGCCGCTGAAGACGGTCCAGGCCAGGTTAGCCCGCAGGCCAGCCTGCGCAACCGCCCGCGCCACTTCCTCCATAGCGAAGTAGTGATCGGCGACGCAGGTCACCCCGGCTTCGATCAACTCGGCCAGACCGAGTAGCGCGCCCCAGTAGACATCCTCGTCCGTCAGGTTGGCCTCCATCGGCCAGATGTAGTGGTTGAACCACTCGGCAATCGGCACATCCTCGGCAACGCCACGCAAGAGGCCCATCGGCAGGTGGGCATGGGCGTTAACCAGACCGGGGATGGCCAGCATACCGCGGGCGTTGATCACCTCACGGGCCAGGCCAGGACTGATGGCAGGGGCAAGGGCCGCAATGCGCTCACCACTGATGGCGATGGCATGAGCGGGACGGATCTGCACGCTGTTTGCTTCGATCTGCAGCAGATCGACGCCGGTGATGAGCAGGTCATACATACAAGCTGGCCAGCCCCTCGTACAAAACTTCAAGCCCGGCTATTGTAGGGCAGACCGTAGTCGATGGCAAATGCGTCATAGCGGGATGATGGTACAATCAAGCTAAGATAAAGATTGTAGGTACGTTACAGTCTGGGCTTCAGCTCCACAGCTTTGGGGAGGTGGGGAGTGGTGACAGGGATCGACCTTGAGCAGATCGGGCGTCAGGCGCGGGGCGCCGCACGCCAGCTGGCCGGGCTGAGCACCGCAGCCAGGAATGAGGCCCTGCTGGTTCTTGCCGCTGTACTGCTGGAACAGCACGAGTCCATCCTGGCCGCCAATGGCGAGGATGTCGCCGCCGCACGGGCTGTCGGTACCAGCGCAGCCCTGATTGACCGCATGCTGCTGACCCCGGCACGCCTGGAGGCGATTGCCGCCGATGTGCGCAGTGTTGCCAGCCTACCCGACCCGGTCGGTACGATCTTTGACCAGAGCGAGCTGCCCAATGGCCTGCAAGCACATAAACGGCGAACGCCCCTCGGTGTGATCGGGGTCATCTACGAGGCCCGCCCAAATGTGACGGTCGATATTGCCGCGATCTGCCTCAAGACTGGTAATGCGGCCATTCTGCGCGGCGGCAGCGAGATTGCCGCCAGTGTTGCCGCGATCACCGCCGCGATCAGCACGGCCCTCGCACAGGCCGGCCTGCCACCTGCGGCTGTCCAGAGTATCACCGATAGTGACCGTGAGCTGGTGCGGGGCCTGTTGCGCCTCGATCGTTATGTCGATATGATCATCCCGCGGGGCGGGGCCGGGCTGCACCGCTTCTGCCTGGAGAACGCGACAATCCCGGTGATCACCGGCGGGATCGGGGTGGTGCATCTCTTTGTCGAGGCCAGCGCCGATCTTGAGCGGGCCGTGCCGGTGATCTATAACGCCAAGGTGCAGCGCCCGAGTGTCTGTAACGCCCTCGACACGCTCCTGGTGCAGCGCGAGGTGGCCCCGGCCCTGCTGCCGCAGGTGGCCGCCAGCCTCGGCCCGGCCGGGGTGGAGCTACGCTGTGATGACGAGAGCCTGGCCATCCTCGCCGACGCCCCCGGCGCTACCGGCTGGCACATCAGCCCTGCCGGCCCCAGCGATTTCGGCACCGAGTTTACTGCCCTCATCCTCTCGATCAAGGTCGTTGCCGACCTTGACGAGGCCCTTGCCGTGATTGATGCCTACGGCTCCGGCCATACCGAAGCCATCCTGACCGCCAATGCTGAGGCTGCCGCTCGCTTCACCCGCGAGGTGGACGCCAGTGCGGTCTTTGTCAACGCCAGCACCCGCTTCAACGACGGCGGCCAGCTCGGGCTCGGTGCCGAGGTGGCTGTCTCGACTCAAAAGCTGCACTGGCGCGGCCCGATGGGCCTGGAGGCCCTCACCACCTTCAAGTGGGTCGCCGAGGGTGATTACCTAAGCAGGGCTTGAGCAGGTTTAAACGTGTTAAGACTGGCCCATCTCTATAGCTCACATATGAATGTGTATGGCGATCGCGGCAATGTGATCGCCCTTGCGCAACGCTGTGCCTGGCGTGGCATCAAGCTGGAGGTGACCCAGGTCGAGCCGGGGGCCACGGTCGATTGGCCGAGCTTCGACCTGGCCTTCTTCGGCGGGGGCCAGGATAGCGGCCAGGCGCTGATCACCAACGATCTGATCGAACGGCAGGGGCCGGGCCTGCGGGCGGCAATTGAGGCCGATCTGGTGCTGCTGGCAATCTGCGGCGGTTATCAGTTGCTTGGGCACTACTTCCAGACCCACACTGGCGAACGCCTGCCCGGCCTGGGAATCATTGATGTCTACACAGTCGGTGGCAAGCAGCGGCTGATCGGCAACTGTATGGTCGAGAGCGAGCTTGCAGGGCAGACGGTGCGCCTGGTGGGTTTTGAGAACCATAGTGGACGCACCTACCACGGCCCTGGCGTGCGCCCCCTCGGACGGGTACTGGCTGGCTATGGCGATAACGGCGAGGATGGGCGCGGCGGGGCGATCTATCGCAACCTCTTCGGCTGTTACCTGCATGGCTCGCTGCTACCCAAAAATCCCCAATTGACCGATCACCTGATCGGCCTGGCCCTACGCCGGCGCTATGGCCCGACAAGTAGCCTCGCCCCACTTGAGGCAGGGTTGGAGTTACACGCCCAGCAGGTGATGGCCGCACGCCTGAGTGATCCGTAGTTGATCAGCCGGGTACGCAGGTCGCCAGTGCGCATGCGGGCGGGACGCCCGCGCTCCCAGCAGGATGCAAAAAGACTTCGTTCGCACACCAGTATGGAGATGAGCATGAGCAGCTATCGACTCGTTGGCGGGAGTATGGATGAGGCTGAGGCCGCCGCCGCCATCGCCGCTGTAACCTGTATCCTTGAGGCCGAGGCCGCCGCCGAGCCTGAAGCAGCTACCGTTAGCGGCTGGGCCAGCACCGCCCGCCTGACGGCCCAGGGCTTGTTGCCAACCCGCCTGCCGGTTACGCCACGCTGGAATACCATCGAGCGCTTGCGGAGAGCCGGGCGCAGCGCGATCGGGATTGTTGGCCAGTAGCATTATGAAGCTTCTTTTTGCTGCCTACCTTGAACTACCTGCTCCGCTGCAGACCAGTCTGAGCTACCTGAGCCGTCCCGCAAGCTGGGCCGCCGCCTTTGAGGCCGAACCGCTCGGGGATTTCTGGCGCTACGGCAGCGAACTGTACCGTCTGAGTAACCTGGAGACCAGTAGCCCGACCACGTTGCGCTGGCTTGCCGCGCCGGTGGCTGGCAACGGCGCACAGCTTGAGCTCAGTCTGACCCTGCACGACGCGCAGATCGCCACCCATGTCGATCTACGCCTGAGCCTGAGCCAGGCAGGTTTACCTTTACCCTGGCGCAAGCTAGCCCTACAACGGGCGCTGAGGCGTGCCACCAATGCTGCGGCAAGCCGGCTGAGCGAGTTGCTGCGCGCTGAGACGACCCGAACGCTGATCAACGCCCAATCCGTCGCGGCGGGCCTTGATGACGAGCATGAGGCAGCCCTGAGCGGGGTGCTGGCCGACCTGGAACGCCTGGAGGCAAGCCCGGCCCAGATGATGCTGGTTGAGCAGTTGTTTGAGCGCTATCCACAGACGGTCGAGCAATTCGTCGCTATGGGCGCACTCGATCACCTTGAGCGGGCAGCCCGGCTCGAGCAGAGCTGGGAACAGATTATGCAGGGGGCCTACGATCCCGCCATTTACCAACTGGTGGCCCCAGAGACCCTCCGGCGCAAACCAACGGCCCAGCCTTCAACCAATGGGCAGCGCCCGCCCCAGCATGGCCCCCCCCAGGTCGGGCAAGACTTCGACCTGATCTACGCCGGGGGCGGGCTGGGCCTGATGCACGCGGCCGTGATGGCCGCATGCTACGGCCAGCGCGTGCTGATCTTCGACCGGAGCGAGGTCGGCTGCGCCCATCGCGAGTGGAACATCACCCGCAGCGAACTGGATGCCCTGGTGCTGACTGGAGTCGTCAGCTGGGCCGAGATCGAGCAGGTGATCATGCGCACCTACCGCGATGGCCTGGTGCGTTTCCACAACCGGCCCGGCAGCGGACGACCCGAGATCGAACTGCGCCTACCGGGCGTGCTCGACGTAGCCCTGGATGCCGGGGGACTCTTACGCCTGCTACGCCGTAAACTGGAGGCGGCGGGTGGGGTCGTGCTGAGTAGGCAAGATTTCCACCATGTGCGCACCAGCAGTCACGGGCCAGTGATGGTCGAAGTTACGCTCGAAGATGTGGCCAGTGGCACCGTCACATGCTACACGGCACACCTGCTACTTGACGGCATGGGCAGCACCTCGCCCCTGGCCTTGCTGCGCCACCAGGGGCTTGCCTTTGCTAGCATCTGCCCAACCGTGGGCTCGGTAGCCTCTGGCTTTGTCGAAGGTGATGACCCGAGTGAGGTGAACCTCGAGCTTGGCGAGATCCTCACCTCGGTGGCCGATACCCAGTGCGGCGAACAATTGATGTGGGAAGGTTTTCCTGGGCGCGGCGACGAACTGACAGTCTATCTCTTCTACTACTCGACCATCGCCGCCGAGCATGCCGGGCCAAGCGGTGGCTTACATCCCGACGCGCCACGCTATTCGCTGCTCGACCTCTTCGAGCAGTACTTTACCCTGCTACCGAGCTATAAGCGCCCTGGGCCACGCTTCCGCCACCTGCGCCCGGTCTACGGCTACATCCCCGGACGCCACAGCCTGCGCCCCCACGAGGCACCACTGCTACGCGGGGTGCTGCCGGTAGGTGACTCGGCGGCCCAGCAGAGCCCACTGACCTTCTGCGGCTTTGGATCGCATGTACGCAATCTGCGCCGCACCACCGACCTGCTCGCCGAGGCGCTCGAAAACAACCTGCTCGAGCCGCAGCACCTGGCCTTGATCAACGCCTTCCAGACCAACGTCTCGCTGCACTGGGTCTTCAGCCGCTTTATGCAACCCTGGGGCAGCGCCGACGATGTCAACCTGATCCAGAACATCTTTCTGCAGGTGCTGCAAGAGCTAGGCTTCGACCTGCGCGTACGGTTCTACCGCGACCAGATGCGCTGGAGCGATTTCAACCCCATCCTACTGAAGATCTACCAACACTGGCCACAGGTGCTCGGCGTCGCCTGGCGTGTGCTGGGGCCACGGAGCCTGGCCAGCTGGGCGGGCGACTACATGCGCTTCAGCGGGGCCGCCGCCGCCGCCAGCCTCGCCCGCCTCGGTGGACGCCGCGCCGAGGCCGCATTGATCGGCCTGAGCAGCCTGGCTGGACCAGCAGCCCGACTACGCCTACGCGCCCGCTACGAGGAGTGGCGCGCCATGGGCTGGATCGCGTTCTAGCAACAATGTGAACCCATCAGCATTACTCGGACGGGGCATGTGCGCTAGCAGCACGATGGGTTCTACGCAGCGGCTTCACGGCTACCCCAGAGCAAGCCTTGAACAATGCGATGGTGCGACGCTCATCGTGGGCAGGGTGATTCCATGCGTACACTAACTCTTTCGCTGATAAAAGTACTTAACTGTATGTCCAGAGAAGTAGTACCATTTAGACGGACATAGCATCCGCCTATTCGTACCGTTAAAGGGCGAGAAGAGGATACACTCGCCGCCTATCACATCGGGAGATAGGCAGGTTGGTTCGGTCTACTGCATGTTGAACGGCCCATCTACCGCCCGTTGTGCTGATGGCAGGCAACCGGACATTCCGGGCCTTTCGGGCAACAGGGGTGCCACCGACGCTCGTGCGTTGGGCAGCATTAAGAGCCGATTGTCGGGTAATCACGTAAAAAGAACGTTTATTCGCTAACTACTCGTAGAGTTGGTCAGGACTTCGTAACTTTACAAATCTTACGTTTGCGGTTATGTTTATGCTGGTTTCTTACTCTTGCTAGTTGAAGGAGATAGCGGTGGACTTCATAGATAAAATCCGAGAACTCACCGTCCGCATTCCTAAGCAGTTAGATTATATTCAGACAGAAGAAGCAACAAAAAACGCACTTATTATGCCATTCATTTCCGCGCTAGGGTATAATGTTTTCGACCCAACAGAAGTAACGCCTGAACTTAACGCGGATGTCGGAATTAAAAAGGGTGAGAAGGTGGACTACGCCATTCTAAAGGATGGAAAGCCCGTCATTCTCTTTGAGTGCAAGCATCATGCTGCTGATCTTGGTAAAGTTCACGCATCACAACTCTATCGGTACTTTAGTGTTACCGAGGCGCGTTTTGGTGTGTTAACAAATGGCCTCATCTACTGGTTCTATACGGATTTAGAAGCACCGAATAAAATGGATAGCAAGCCTTTTTTTGAGTTTAACGTACTCGATATTCGAGAGACTGCGGTAGAGCAACTCAAGAAGTTCACGAAGTCAAGCTTTGACGTGAATAATATCCTCACAAGCGCAAGTGAACTGAAATACACGCGTGAAATCAGGAGTATTCTTCTTGATCTCATGCAAGAGCCATCAGATGAGTTTATTAAATTCATTGTCTCGCAGGTGTATACGGGGCGTATTACACAGATAGTACGCGAACAATTTTCACAGTTGATACGGCAAGCGTTTAAGCAAATTGTGAGTGACCAAATTAGCGAGCGGTTAAAAACGGCCTTGGCATCAGAAACAGGTACTATCGTCGCAGCAACAACCGAATCGACGATGCCCGTACAAGTACCACCTACAGAAGTGAATGCACCCTCAATTCCTGCAAACAGCATTCACACAACAGAAGAGGAAATTGAGGGCTATCATATTGTACGTGCTATCCTTCGAGAGATAGTTGAGGTAAAGCGCATAACCATGCGTGATGTTCAATCATACTGCGGTATTATCCTCGACGACAGCAATCGCAAGCCTATTTGTCGATTCCATTTTAATAGCGCACAGAAGTACATTAGCTTCTTTAGTGGTGAGCGCGAGAGTATGAAAGATGGACAGAAGGAGGAGAGAGTTTCGATTGAGAGTCTTGATGATCTCTATAAATTCGCAGATCGATTAAAGGCGACGGTCATTCGTTATGATGAAATAGCAAAAGCCCCAAAAATAAAGGGCTGAAAGGTTCTTGTCGAACAGCAAAGCATATGCTCTGCACAAATTAACTCTGAACTTTCATAAGGAGGTGTTTTGCGTTGCAGTGCGGTAAAACACTTATACTATAAACATCTAGCTTTAATTCGGCAGTAATCGTTTGTATGATATAATTGGATAGTCAGCCAACGAGGTTTTTCAGCATGCCGAAACAACCCCAAAAAGTATACGAAACTTGGCAACTTCGACGCTTCATGGAAAACTACAACCTTTTTCCAAGAGGGGATATTATACCTACTGAAGAACCTGACTTTCTGATAAAAACGCAGCAGGTCTGTGTTGGAATTGAGCTAACTAATTTCTATCGGACAGTAAACTCTGGCAAGCGACCTCTTCAGGAGCAAGAGAGTCTCAGAGATCTACTTATTGAGCGAGCCAAATATTTATATATTAAGCATAATGAATCACCACTTAATGTACATGTATTCTTTAATCATACTGTGCCATTCAAAAAAACCAATATACCACGACTTGCAGAGAAAATTTCTTCCATTTGTATGGATTTCAATGTAAGTAAAAGCAAAGAATTAAGAAGAATTTCCCATCAAGATGTTAATGGATTTCCAGTTGAAATTAGTTGTATTCTTGTCAGTCCTAGTAGCCACGACTTTTGGGTGGCACAGCCTGGCGCAGATTTAACTCCGAAATGCACGACGACCGCTATTCAGAATCGGATAGATGATAAAAATGCTAAAGTTCTAAAATATCTAGAGAAGTGTGACACGATCTGGCTGATAATTTTTGCAGATGAGACAAAGCTGTCATCCACTACTGATATACCAACTGAAGTTCAGGGACACGCCTATCAATCTAAATTTGATCGTATATTTATCTTCCGAAACTTTGACAGTCATATAATTGAGCTTCATTCCAGAAAATAGATTACGTGGCATGGCCGCCGAACATTGCGTGCAGTTGACGCCGCTGGCGTTACATTGAGTTGACCAATTCGGTTACACGCTCGTCGGTTACACGCACTGAGCGGTGATCCATCGCCGTGCGGTACTGCTGTTCCAGCGTGCTGTCGGCGAGATGGGCATAGATCAAGGTCGTATCGAGGCTGGCGTGGCCCATCAACCCCCGCAGGCCTTCGAGGCTCATCCCATGGTTGAGCAACTGGGTGGCGTCGGTGTGGCGCAAGCGATGCGGCGAGACACCGGCGACGCCGGCGGCTTGACCCAACGCCCGGATGCGCGCCCAGGCCTGGGCATCGCCGAGCGGGAGCCCCGCCCGGCTCAGCACCAAATCGCCGGCAGCGTGGGGCACGGTAGGCAGATACCGCAGCAGGGCGCTCAGCGCTGGCTCACGCAGATACACCACCCGATCGCGACGTCCCTTGCCCTCGCGCACCCGTACCCGGCGCGCCCCGAGATCCAGATCCTGCACCTGCAGGTCCAGCGCTTCACGCAGCCGCAGTCCGGCGTGACACAAGAGATAGGAGAGGGCCTCATCCAGCAGGGTGGCCGCGTCCGGGTTCGCGCTGGGCTGCGTGGTCACGTGGGTCTCGAGCCGCACCACCTCGGCAGGGGTGAGGTGGCGGGGCAGCGGCTCGGGCAAGGCCAGGGCCGGGCGCAACGGGATGTTGCGCACCTCGTCACGCTCGGCGAGATACCGCAGCACTTCGTAGACCCGATCCAGGAGCGTTTTGACCGACTTCGCCCGCAGGCCGCGGGCCAATTCGGCTGCCTGAAAGGCGGTGATATCGCGCGTGGTCAGCTCGCCCCAGCTGGTCAGCGGGCGCTGGGCGAGCTGCCACTCCCAGAAGACCCGCAGCTCACGCAGCCGTTGGATGGAGTGTTCACGGCGTTGGCTCGACTTCCAGTTGCCCTGCTGGTGGTGCAGCCACGCCAGGGTGCCCTGGCGGATCGCCGCAGGCGCCTCGGGCAGCCAGTCGCTCCCATCGGGCAGCGCGAGCGCGGGGCGGGTAACCGTCGCTGGGCCGGGCTCCGGAAGGAAGGCGGCCAGGTCGGGCGGTGGGAGACTGGGCGGAACCGGTGCCGGCTGCTGGGCCATGGCCGCTTCATAGCTGCGGCGCACCTGGGGGTCGGCCCCGTCGATGTAGCGCTGGGTGGTCTGGATGTGCGCGTGGCCGAGCAAGCGGCTCAGCGCGAGCACGGGCATCTCGCCTTCGGCCATCCAGCGCCCATAGGTGTGGCGCAGGCGATGGCAGGTGACCGCGACACCACACTGCTGGGCATAGTGGGTCACCCGCTCCTCGATCCCGGCCACACTCAGCGGACGGCCAAAGCGATTGCGGAACAGGGGCGCGTCGGGCGGGACGGGCGGAGTGGTCTGGAGGAAGGCGCGCAGGGGCTGCGCATGGGTTGGGGTCAGATAGACGAGGCGCTCCTTGCGGCCCTTGCCAAGGACGCGCAGGCGAATAAGCTCCTGGGGATCGTCGGGGAGGGTCAGGTCGATCGGACGAAGGCTGGCGACCTCGCCGACGCGCAGGCCAGCGGAGCGCATGAGGCAGACCATGGCCT
>CAZQCG010000040.1:0-41785 GCA_964592425.1 uncultured Chloroflexaceae bacterium | reverse complement strand
CCCGCGATACCGGGCATGTAGCTCGTGGGCAACCGCGAGAAGCCGCGCCGCTGTAACGGCTGCGGAGTATCACGACTCAGCAACTCTAGCCCATTGACGCGCACAAACGCATGTACTATCCTGGCTGTAGCACATAACGAAGCGGTGACGTACCTGAGCGTGCGGGTCACAAGCCTGTAGTATAGAAAGAGTTTTATGGAGACACGGACATTCCTCAATTTCATCGGGGGCGCCTTTGTCCCCAGTCTGAGTGGCAAGACCTTCGAGCGACGTAATCCGGCTGATCAGCGTGACCTGGTTGGCGTCTTTCAGGCCAGTGAGGCTGCCGATATTAACGCGGCGGTGGCGGCGGCGAAGGCGGCCTACCCGGCCTGGCGTGCGGTGCCTGCGCCGCGCCGCGGCGAAATCCTGCTGCGTGCCGCCGAGCTGCTTCAGGCCCGCAAAGAGCGCTATAGCCGTGACCTGACCCGCGAGATGGGGAAACCTCTCTTCGAGGCTGGCGGCGATATTGTCGAAGCAATCGGCATGGCCCAGTACGCTGGCAGCGAGGGCCGGCGTATGCATGGTGTCACCACACCCTCCGAGCTACCCAACAAGTTCCAGCTGAGTATGCGCCAGCCAATTGGCGTGGTAGGCATGATCACACCCTGGAACTTCCCGATGGCCATCGCCTCATGGAAAATGCTGCCAGCCCTGGTCTGCGGCAACACCGTGGTAATCAAGCCCGGTGAGGATGCCTCGGTCAGCACCTACAACCTGGTCGAATGTCTGGTTGAGGCCGGCTTACCGCCGGGGGTAGTCAACATCGTCACCGGCTATGGGCCCGAGGCCGGCCAGCCCCTGGTCGAACATCCCGATGTGCCGGTGCTCTCCTTCACCGGCAGCACCGAGGTGGGTCGCCTGGTCTACGAGCTGGGCGCACGGCAGATCAAGCGGGTCAGTCTGGAGATGGGCGGCAAGAATCCGCTGATTGTGCTGGACGATGCCGACCTGGATCTGGTTGAGCCGGGCGTGGTCTGGGCGGCCTTCGGCACAACCGGCCAGCGTTGCACGGCAACCAGCCGCCTGATCGTCCAGCGGGGTGTGGCGGCAGCGTTGATCGAGCGCATTGTGGCCCGCGCCCGGACCCTGCGCATCGGCAATGGCCTCGATCCAGCCACCGAGATGGGCCCGCTGGTCAACCCCGACCAGGTCGAGCGGGTGCTTGGCTATATCGAGCTTGGTCAGCAAGAGGGTGCCACCCTGCGCTGCGGCGGCGAGCGTCTACGCGGCGGTGACTATGACTATGGCTTCTTTGTGCAGCCGACCGTCTTTACCGGCGTGACGCCGCAGATGCGCATTGCGCGTGAGGAGATCTTTGGGCCGGTGCTCAGTGTGATCGAAGTTGCCAGCCTGGACGAGGCGATCGGCGTGGCCAATGATGTCGCCTACGGGCTCTCCTCCTCGATCTACACCCGCGACATTAACGCGGCGCTGCAGGCTATGCACGCCCTTGAGACAGGGATTGTCTATATCAACGCGCCGACGATCGGGGCCGAAATCCACCTGCCCTTCGGCGGGGTCAAGGCTACCGGCAACGGCCACCGTGAGGCTGGCCCGACCATGCTCGACGTCTTCAGCGAGTGGAAGAGTGTCTACGTCGACTACAGCGGCAGCTTGCAGCGGGCGCAGATTGATAATGCCGAGTAGGATCACAACCATGGCAAAAGGGCAGGCCAGCTTATGAACTGGCCTGCCCTTTTTGAGCGAGGGAGCCAGGCTCCCTCGCAGACTCACACGGATGGCCTAGGCCGGCAGCACCCCTGGGGTAGGCGGTGGCAGGGCCGCCGGAGTACTCTCGGCATGCTTGCCATTGCGGCTCATGTCGATGCTCAGCGGCTTGACCCGACTGAGCAGTTCGGCCAACTGCTCGCCCTCAACCGTCTCGAATTCGAGCAGGGCATTAGCCATATCGTCGAGCACGGCGCGGTTGTGCATCAAGACCTGGTAGGCGGTATCGTAGGCCTCGGAGGCCAGCCGATGCACCTCAGCATCGATCTGGCGAGCGACCTCGTCACCGTAGTTGCGCTGCTCGCTAATCTCGCGCCCAAGGAAGATCAACTCTTCCTTCTCGCCGAAGACGATCGGCCCAAGCTTCTCGCTCATGCCGTAGCGGGTAACCATTGAGCGTGCGGTGCGAGTAACGTTGACCAGGTCGGCGGAGGCACCAGTAGTGATCTCCTCGGGGCCGAAGACGATGGCCTCGGAGGCCCGCCCGCCCATCGCCACAACCATATCGGCCTTGAAGAAGGCCAGACTCTGCAGGCCAAGGTTATCCTCATCTGGCAGGAAGAGCGCATAACCACCGGCCCGTCCACGCGGGATGATCGTCACCTTCTGCAGCTTGTTAGCCCGTGGCATAGCTGCACCAGTGATTGCGTGCCCCGACTCGTGGTAGGCCACCACCAGCTTCTTGCGGTCACTCATCACCCGCGAGCGGCGCTCGGGGCCACCAAGGGCGACACGCTCAATCGAGTCTTGCAACTCGGACATACCGACCTTCTTCTTCGAGCGCCGTGCAGCAAGGATGGCGGCCTCATTGACCGCATTCATCAGATCGGCACCAGAGAAGCCGGGCGTCAGGCGGGCGATTATCTCAAGATTAACATCCTCAGCCAGCGGCTTACCCTTCGAATGCACCTTGAGAATGTCGATCCGCCCACGCACATCGGGTGCGTCAAGCACCACCTGGCGATCGAAACGACCGGGGCGGATGAGGGCTGGATCAAGCACGTCGGGACGGTTAGTGGCGGCAACGACGATCACATTGGTATTGGTATCGAAGCCATCCATCTCAACCAGGATCTGGTTCAGGGTCTGCTCACGCTCATCGTGGGAGCCGCCGAGGCCAGCACCACGCTGACGACCAACGGCGTCGATCTCGTCAATAAAGACGATACAGGGCGCATTGCGCTTGGCCTGGTCAAAGAGATCACGCACACGGCTGGCCCCGACACCGACAAACATCTCGACAAACTCCGAACCGGAGATGCTGAAGAAGGGCACCCCGGCCTCACCGGCTACCGCCCGCGAGAGGAGGGTCTTACCAGTTCCGGGCGGGCCTACCATCAGCACCCCACGGGGAATGCGAGCACCAAGGGCGACGAACTTATCGGGGAACTTGAGGAACTCGACGATCTCGGTGAGATCCTGCTTGGCCTCCTCCTGGCCAGCCACATCGGCAAAGGTGACGGTCGGCTTATCGCCAGTAAACATCCGCGCCCGGCTCTTGCCGAAGGACATCGCCTGATTGTTCGAGCCCTGGGCCTGACGCATGAAGAAGACAAAGAAGCCAATCAGCAGCAGGGTTGGCAGCAGGATGGTGAAGATACTGAGCAGGCCGCCCCATGCTGGTGCCGGGGCAACCGCCACCTTGATAATCTGGCGTCCATCGCTGTTGATCAACTCCACGCCATACTGCGCCAGGAGCGACATAACACTGTCGCCGCGCTCGAGGCGAGAGCGGAATTCACCATCAGGTGTCGTAACGATAATCTGCTCATCGCCCGCCTGGGCGCGGATCTCTGAGACCCGGCCTGCCTGGGCCTCAGTAATGACCTGAGCGATGCCCATCTCGTTCGTCTGGCTGTTGGACTGGCCAAAGTACTGAAAGAAGAGCGCCAGGGCAGCGACAAGGATGATCAGGTAGACAAAACTATTCTTGAGCCAGCGGTTGTCACCCATGCTGTACATCTTCCCGCGTAAGACAGGTCGGCAGCGCTTCAGCCGAAGGTTGCGGCACTCGGGCTAGCCCGACGGGCCTGCCTGCCTGTCATAGGATGAAGGATGAACGAGCGCCGGGACGGTACGCCCCGACGCTGCTTTCATCATACCGTGTAGACAGCGTTTCATGCAACGGGCTTGAGTTGAGCCGCATCAGCAATGGCTACGCATATACTCTAGCCCTTGCTGTCGAAACGTTGCCTGTAGGCAGTATAACAGACCAACCAGGGCGCTTCAAGAGAACCAGATCACACCGATGATGTAATCTGGATCACTTCGATCTACTCAGTCGGCGTTACTATAGATCTCCGGGCGCAGCACGCCGATGTAGGGCAGGTTGCGGTAGCGCTCGGCGTAATCAAGGCCGTAGCCGACCACAAACTCGTTAGGGATGTCGAAGCCGAGGTAATCGACTGGCACATCGGCGATGCGCCGCTCGGGTTTGTTGAGCAGAGTGCAGATGCGCAGGCTGGCCGGGTTGCGCCGCAAGAGTTGGCTGCGCAGGTAGGCAAGGGTCAGGCCACTATCAATGATATCTTCGACAATCAACAGGTGGCGTCCAGCAATATCGGTATCGAGATCCTTGAGCATACGTACCACCCCGCTCGACTCGGTGCTGGCACCGTAGCTGGCCACCGCGATAAAGTCGATGGCCAGGGGCAACTCAATCGCCCGCGCCAGGTCGACCATAAACATGGCGCAGCCTTTGAGCACGCCAATCAGCAGCAAGTTCTCTTTGTCGGCATAGTCGGCACTGATCTGCTGGCCCAACTCATGGACGCGGTTGCGGATCTGCTCTTCGGCGATCAAAATCTGGGCCATGTCTTCATGCATGCCGATCGGCTCCTGATTGGAAATACAGAGGGTGGGTCTGGGGATGGACCGAGCTTCATTCTTCTGCTGGTGCAGGCGGAAGCAAGACAACCCAGATTGTACTCTGACTCTGGCTGCTGGCGACAAAGCGTGCATCGGCGGCTAGCCCGGCAACCCAGACAATGGCCTCTGGAGTGGCCAGGATCGGCCAGGCTGCGCGCAGGCTGCGCGGGAGCTTGCGATCGACCATGAAGTTTTGCAAGGTACGGCTGCCTGGTGAACCAAGGGGACGGAAACGGTCGCCGGGCCGACGACGGCGCAGATGTAACGGCCCGGCGAGGGCCTCGGCCGCCAGGCCAACCGCCCAGGGTTCGGCCGCGACTGCCGGCCTGAACTGCACCCGGCAGAGCCAGCCAGCACCAAGGGGGGTCTCACCAGGGACGGCCAGGGCCAGTTCGTTCTGGGCAAGCTGAGGCCCCACGGACGGCATAGTGGCCTCGGGCCGGGCGAGCACCAGACGCTCGGCTTCAACCTCAACGTGCAGGTTACGACTCAGGCGCAGACGGCGCCCAGTCTGCGCGGCAGCGGCGCGGGCCGCCTCAACCTGGGCCAGGCTCAACTCAGTTGTGCCCAGGCTGGCAGCAGCGCGGCGCAGGGCGTAACGTTGCATGGCGGGATGCAGGCCGGCCCAGAGCGAGCGTTGCAGGATGACGATACCAGGATGGGTGCGGGCCAGGGCTGGCCAGATCGCCGCCAACTGCTGCTGGATAAAGTCATAGTCGTCGGCGCAGAGGTGTGCTGTGCGAGCGAGAGCCGCATTGAGGCGCGGATTTTCGGCGGCCAGGGTTGGCAGCAAGGCCCGTATGCGGGCACGGGCAAAACGCGGCGACCGGTTGCTCGGATCTTCCAAGGGCGCAAGGCCGTGGGCACAACAGTAAGCACTGATCTCGGCGCGGCTCGTCGTCAGCAAAGGCCGAATCAGAGGCGGCGCATGACTTGTCGGCAGAGGCCGGTTAGCCCACTCAGCCCAGGCCACCAGCGGGCGCATACCGCGCAGCCCAGCCAGCCCGCTGCCGCGCAGGACGTGCAAAAGCACCGTCTCGGCCTGATCATCAGCCTGGTGAGCGACGACAACTGCATTGGAGCCTGACTGGAGGGCGGTGGCAGCGAGGAAGGCGTAGCGGGCACGACGGGCTGCGGCCAGCAAGCCATCACCCTCGGCCTGGGCCAGAGCTGGCACATCACGCCGCTCAAGCGTGATCGGCAGGCCCCAGGCGGCGGCCCAGGCGGCAACGACGGCAGCCTCGGCAGCCGATTGATCGCCGCGGGTGCCATGATCGAGATGGGCCACATGCAACTGAGGGCCGCCTGCTTCACGCAGCCGGTTGAGCACATGCAGCAGGCAGAGCGAATCGGGGCCGCCTGAGACAGCGACCAGCAGCAGCGTCGTGGGCTGCAACAGGCCCTCAGCGGCCAGAAAGATGGCAACACGCTCGCGTAGAGGATCACTCATCGTTGAAAAAGGGTTGAGTGGCGTGGGTAGCTGGCCAATGCCTGCAACCTCTGCCCTCAACCCTTAACTGCAACTGCGTGGTGCCGGGGGCGGGATTTGAACCCGCGACCTAACGATTATGAGCCGTTTGCTCTACCGCTGAGCTACCCCGGCAAGCCGCACGATTGTAGCACGCCGAACTACCCACGTCAACCGTGCATTGAGGTGAGATCTGCCGCTTCTTCCTCAGCCGATCGGCGGCTCAACAGGCCAAAGAGGGCCAGGTAGGCAGCGGCAACCAGCACCAACAGCGGGCCAAGCAGGTTTATCCCAGCGACAGCGACGACCTGACCCAGGCTCCATGGCACGATGGCCGCGCCGATATTGGCAGCGGCAACCTGAATGCCAATGGTGTTGGCCGTATGGCGACGCCCGACCCGTGCAGCGGTGGTGCCGATCAAGGCTGGAAAGATCGGGGCCAGGGCCGCACCTAAGAGCAACATCCCCGTGAGACTGGCCAGGTCACTGCTGAAGAGGCCCACCAGGGCGGTGCCAAGCAAGGCCCCCAGGCTACCGATCCAGAGCAAGCGTTGGGCGGTGAACCGCCCGGCCACGGCACCGGCTACCAGCCGCCCGACGCTCAAGCCGCCCCAGTAGAGAGCCACCCAGTGCCCTGCGGTGGTCGGCGCAACACCGCGTCCCAGCGTGAAGAGAGAGTAGGCCCACTGGCCGGCGCTCACCTCCAGGCCGGTATAGAGCAGAAAGAGTAGCGCACTCAGCCAGACCAGCGGACGAGCCATCGTCGCGCCGAGGCCCACGCTGCTGCGCACCGGGTGGGCCTCGCTCCTGCTGTGGGCCGCCCAGCGCTGGCGGGTTAGCCCGAAGGCGAGCGCCAGGCCGAGTTGAGCGCAGCCCACGACAAGGTAGCCTATCTGCCAGGGCTGCTGGTTCGCCAGCAGAGCACTCATCAATAACGGGCCGGCCGTAGCACCAAGCCCGTAGCATGCATGCAGCCAGGTGAGAACCCGGGCGCTGGTGGTGGCCGCCGCGTAGTTATTGAGGCCACCGTCGATACAGCCGCCCCCCGCACCAAGCAACAGCGCCGCCGCCAGCAATAGCCCCCAGCTCGGGGCCAGGGCCAGCGCAATCAGGCTGAGGGCCGTACTCAGGGCGGCTATACTCAGCAGGCCACCCACACCGAGGACACTGATTAGCCGCCCGCTGAAGAGGCTGGCGCTGATAAAACCACCCGAACCGGCGATCAGCAAGATGCCAAGGGCCTCGATCGGCACCCCACGGCTAGCAGCGATGGAGGGCCAGGCCACGCCAAGTAGCCCATCGGGTAGGCCAAGGCTGATAAAGCCGAGAAACATCAACCCGATCAGCAGGAGACGGTTGCTGGCCTGAGCCTGATTTGGATGGGCCATAGATAGTTTGTTCACCTTTTAGAGAAGGATTTAGGAGATAGCAAAGAGAAAATAGCCCGAGCGCATCAGGACGCGGCGAGTGACGCTGAACGGTAAACCAGCCCGAAACCATGTCTAAGCTATTATAATGGGGGCATCTCCCCAAACAGAAAGTAGCCTTGATGCGTGTAGCACCTGTGCTCAGCCCACGCCTGGAACTTGTGTCTTTGCGGATAGAGATGCTGGCGGCAAGCCTGGCTGGCGACCGCCAGGAGGCCGCCGCGTTGCTCGGTGCACGCATTGACGATGAGTGGTGGCCGAGCACTAATCTGATGCAGCTGTGGCTGGATCATCTGCGGCAAGACCCGGCACTGCTGCCCTGGCTGGCGCGGGCGATTGTGCGGCGCAGTGATCGCCTGATGATCGGCCATATGGGTGGCCATGGCTATCCTGGGGCAGCCTGGCTGGAGCCGTATGTACGCGGTGGCTTTGAGATCGGCTACACTGTCTTCACGCCCTACCGTCGGCAGGGCTACGCTAGAGAGGCGCTGGGCGCACTTATGGCCTGGGCCGTCTATGAGCAGACCGTTTCTAGCATTGTGCTCTCGATCAGCCCGACCAACCGGCCCTCGCTGGCGCTTGCACGACACTACGCCTTCCAGCAGGTCGGTACAGCCCTCGATCCCGTCGATGGGATCGAAGCGATCTTTGTCCTGTCAGCCTCAGAGGTAGCGCCGCTGCAGCTTCCGGCAACTGAAGCCAGCGTACCACCGGATCAACCCACTCCTTCCGCCCACGATCAGTCAGTCAAAGGAGACCGCCCATTATGAGCTCGCCCGCCTTCCAGGACCACTATCCCGACGAACTGAGCCACTGCTACGGTTGTGGCCGCCTGAACGCCGATGGCCTGCAGATCAAGAGCATCTGGGAAGGTGACGAGAGTGTGGCCCGGTTCACACCCCGATCCTACCATACCGCTATTCCCGGCTATGTCTACGGCGGCCTGCTTGCCTCGTTGATCGACTGCCACGGTACGGGTACCGCCACGGCGGCCGCCTATCGCGCCGAGGGACGCGAATTGGGCAGCGAGCCCATCCCACGCTATGTGACGGCGGCCCTGAACGTTAGCTACCTGCGCCCCACCCCGCTCGGTGGCGTGCTCGAGATTCGCGGGCGGGTCAAGGAGGTCAAGGGTCGCAAGGTCGTCGTCGAGGCCTGGATCGTCGCTGAGGGTGAGACCTGTGTGCGTGGTGAGGTGGTGGCAGTGCAGATGCCTGAGACGATGCGCCCCGCATAAGCACAATTTGGAGCCAGAGCGAAGCGGTGAGCGGTCTTTGTGACCGCTCACCGCTTCCGTTTTTTAGCCTCTTGACTTTTTGTCAAATGTACACTATACTCAAGGTGTACAAAAGACACTAAGCATATGGGCGACGTGATCGTCACGCAGGCACCGCGCTTAGGCCAGGCTAAAAACGGAGGATACCATGGGCCATTCTTTCTGGAGTGATGAGGCGTACCAGGAGCGCCAGCACTATCGCCAGGCCACCCGACAATCCGCCTTCACCTACGACCAGCAGGTGCGCAACAGCGGCGTGGTCGCGGTGCATCCGCAGATGAATCCGTTGCACAAGATCCGCGAGAGTCGCGTTAGCCTCGCCCACCCCACCGCTCTACCCATCGCGGTGATCTTCGATGTAACCGGCTCGATGGGCAACGTACCGCGGGTACTGCAGACCAAACTCGGCGCACTGATGCGCGTGCTGCTTGAGAAGGGCTACGCCGCCCATCCGCAGATCCTCTTCGGCGGCGTCGGTGATGCCTACTGCGACCGCGTGCCCCTGCAGATCGGCCAGTTCGAGGCCGGTCTCGAACTCGACGATGAGCTGGGCAAGATCTTTCTTGAGGGCGGCGGAGGTGGCCAGGTTCACGAGAGCTATGAACTGGCCCTCTACTTCATGGCACGCCACACCGCCCTGGATTGCCTCGAACAGCATGGGCGCAAGGGCTATCTTTTTACCATCGGCGATGAAAAGCCCTACCCGGTGGTACGCGCCAGCCATGTGCGTACCCATATCGGCGACCAGCTTGGGCGCGATCTAGCGACGGCGCAGATCATCACTGAGCTACAGCAACGCTTTGACTACTTCCACATCATCCCGACCAATACAGCTCACGGTGGTAGCCCCGAGGTGCAGGCGTGCTGGCGCGGACTGCTCGGCGAACGGGTGCTCTTGCTTGATGACGAGGCGGCTGTCTGTGAGACACTTGCCCTGTCGGTTGGCCTGGGTGAAGGTACTGTCGTCAGTCTTGAGCATGGGGCCGCCGATCTGGTCGAAGCCGGGGCCCAGAGTAGTGCCGCCGCCGTCGCTGCCCTGCGGCCCTACCTGGCCGCGCATCCATCCGGCCCTGCGCGGCACCATGCCTGGGGTGATCTGATCTAGTACTCCGTCCGAGCTGTTTTGCTGGGTTGGGAGGGGCTCGGGGAGGGCTCCGCCCTCCCCGAAGAACATCCTTCAACCCGTCAGAGTAGCTCGGACGGGAACGATACGCACCTGTAAGAGCGCAGCAGCAGCTACCGCTGCTGCGCCCCGACGCGGTCAAGGCGTCTGAATCACTCGGACGGAGTACCAGGATGCACGCAAAGATCATCTTCACGGTTGACCTGGGCTTTGGTGACGCTGGCAAGGGCTCAGTGGTCGATTACCTCACCCGAGTCAGTGCTGCACATACGGTGGTGCGCTACAACGGCGGGGCCCAGGCCGCCCACCGGGTTGTCCTTGCCGATAGCCCGCCGCGTGAGCATATCTTCTCGCAGTTTGGCAGTGGTAGCTTTGCCGGTGCTGCCACCCACCTCACGCGTTTTATGCTGCTCGATCCGCCAGCCATGCTGGCTGAGGCGGCCCATCTGCGCACTCTCAGTGTCGCCGAACCCTTCGCCCGCACGACGATCGATGCGGCAGCCCTGGTACTCACCCCGTTCGGACGGGCGATCAATCGCCTGCGTGAACTGGCCCGTGGTGCGGCGCGCCATGGCAGTTGCGGCATGGGCATTGGCGAGACGGTCGCCGACCAGTTGCGCTATAGCGATCAGGTGCTCTATGCTGGTGATCTGCGCGATCCGGCGACGGTTGCGCACAAGCTCGCTTTTCTGCATAGCCTGGCCCTGGCCAAGCTGCGCACCTTGCAGCCTGCGCTGCCTGATAGCCCACTCGTCGAGCAGGAACTTGCACCGCTGCACGACCCGCATTGGCGGGAATGGCTCGCCGAGCGCTATGCCGAGTTTGCCCGCCAGGCCACCATCGTGGACGGCAGCTACCTGCGCAGCATCCTCAATCAGCCCGGCAGCGTGATCTTCGAGGGGGCCCAGGGGGCCTTGCTTGATGAATGGTATGGCTTTCATCCCTACACCACCTGGGGCACGACCACGCTGGCTAATGCCGAGCAGCTACTTAAGGAGGCAGGCAGCAGCGTAGCACCCGTGCGCATCGGTATCACCCGCGCCTATACAACCCGCCATGGGGCCGGGCCACTGCCCAGCGAAGAGGCCGCCCTGAGCCAGGCTCTGCCCGATGCGCGTAACCTTGCCCATCCCTGGCAGCAACAGTTTCGTGTCGGCTGGCTCGACCTCGTGCTGTTACGTTACGCATGCGCGATCGTCGGGCCACTCGACTTCCTCGCCCTGACCTGCCTTGATCGGCTGGAGGATCTCCCTGCGCTCCAGGTCTGCCGAGCCTACCGCAATGGCGATCAGTTGATTGAACACCTACCCCTACGCCAGCCCTGCCCGCATAACCCGGACGATGAGCCACCAGGTGCGCTGCGGATCGCCCGCACCGCCTGGGATCTTGATCCGGCCCATGCCCACCTGACCGACCTGTTGATGGCCTGTCAGCCTGTGCTTGAGCCCCTTGCCCAGGCCACAGCCCTGCCGGAACTGCTCAGCACCGCGTTGCAACTGCCTGTCGATCTGATCTCGACTGGCCCGACGGCCGCTGAGAAATGGCTGCATCCCACGCGGCTGAGGCCAGGTTCGTAGGTACTTTACCGTTCGTTGCGGTTTCTATTCCCGGCCATGGCCAAGCACACCGAGCTGCCGGGCGTGGACAACCGCCTGCGTGCGATTCGTGGCATTCAGTTTGGGCAGCAGATGGCTGATATGCGAGCGAACCGTGGCCGTGCTAATCTCCAACGTGCGGGCGATTGCGCGATTGCTGAGGCCACGCGCCAGGCACGCCAGCACCTCCAACTCGCGGGTGGTCAACGTAGAAATAGCGGCTGGTGCGCTTGGCTCAGGTCCCGCAGCCGCCAGCCGCGCTGCCAACGCACGCGGCACGACCAGATGATCCTGCGCAACGCTGTGAATCGTGTGCACCAGTTCGTCGACGGAAGCGCGTTTGGGTACATACCCCAGCGCCCCGGCCCGAAGGGCGGCGAGGACATCGGCTTCGTTTTCGTCGCTGGTCAGCACCAACACGCGGGCACCGGGGTTCTGCTGCAAAATCGCCTGCGTCGCCACGACGCCCCCCATGTTGGGCATGAACAGATCCATGATGATCACGTCCGGACGCAGCTTCTGCGCCAACACCACCGCCGCGACCCCATCCCCGGCCTCGCCGACGACCTCGATGCCATAGCGTGCATCCGCCAACAGCAGGCAAAATGCCTGGCGCACGACCGTGTGATCCTCGGCCACCAGCACACGGATTGGCGGGCTGCGCGTAGATGTTACCTCTTGATGCATGGTGATTCTCTGTGCTTGAGCAGCGAGCTGCGAGGGGCGAACGCACCTGCTGCCGTCACCTTTTTACCTTCTCATCTACTTGCGGCAGCGAGCAATGCACGCGTGTACCCATCCCTGGCGCGGAATCGATCTGCAGGCTGCCCCCAGCGGCTGCGGCACGCTCGCGCATGGTGCGCAGTCCCAACCCCGGGCAGCCATCCAACAGGTCGAAGCCTTTACCGTCATCGGCAACGGTCAGGCTGATGCGGGCTGCAGCACCGTTCCTGGCATGATCTTCGCTGGCCACGGTAACGGTGACACGCGTCGCCGCAGCATGTTTCAGCGCGTTGTTAAGGGCTTCGAAGGCAATCGGCAGCAGAATATCGCGCATGGGCGGTGGGGCGCTGTCACCGGCATAACTCGCCTGAATGCCCAACCGGCGCTCCACCAGATTGAACCGCGCCTCGATCACCTTCTGCAACGATCCCTGGACGACCTCGGCGGGTTGCAGTTCAAACAGGAGCAACCGCATCTCCACCAGCATATGGTTGGCGGTTGTCTCGAGCGTTTGCAGGATCTGGCGCGCCTTCTCTGGTTCGCCGCGCTCCAGCGCATCGCCCCCCGCACGGGCAAAGAGCGCGATGCTGTAGACCGACTGCGTGAGAGCATCGTGCAACTCGCGGGCCAAGCGCTGGCGCTCCTGGTGCAGGATGGCCGCATCGTGCGCCACCTGCAACTGCGCTTCCGTGCGCCAACGGCGCAGCGCCCCCCCAATCATGGCGACCGCCGTGTGCTGGAGCAGCAGCTCTTCTTCGTCCCACTCGCGCGCCGAATTGTAATCGTCGAAGCCGATGTAGCCCCACCATTCGGCGGCCAGGTGCAGTGGGAAGAACTGGACGGAGAGGATGCCGTCGGCCAGCAATGCCTGGCAGAGGCGCGGGGTGGCGGCAAATATCACGACCGTCGGTCCGCCCACCGGCAGCCCAGCAGCCTGGGTGCGCATGTGCTCCGCCGGTACGCTGCTCCAGGCGATGCGGTCGGCGAAGCCCCCCGCCAGGCTGGATGGAATCCCAGCCGCGCAGCTTTCGGCGAAGATGCCCGAACAGAAACCGAGTTCCGGGTCTTCGAAGTTGCGATAGAGCGCCGCACGCCCGGCGTCGGCCGCCGCGCGCAGGTATTCCAGCGCTTCGGTGAGGGCAACCCGTTGGCCTGCCAGCTCCGCCGCGGGCTGCAGCAGGGCCTGAGCGCATTGGTGCAGCACCTGGGCATAGCGCAGCCGGCGGAGCAGAGCGGTAGTGCTGGGTGCTTGATCAGGCAAAGTGGCGTCAAGCATATCCATGCAGGCCTCGCCGAGTAGGAGGGGCGACTGCTAACAGGGCTATCATCCAATTAGATGATAGCACATCCACACATCCACCGAAAGCACGTCAAAAAAAGATCAGCACAAACACAGATGTGGGCGTCCGCCGGGTGTGCTAGAGTGGAAAGCGGCCCGGTTGTCGTTCGTTCGCGTTATCATTCAGCTCGCAAAGGAGCCATTCGTATGATGACACAAGGCCGACCATCCTGCTATCGTCTGCTCGCGCTTGCCATCATGGTGGCGCTTGTGCTCACCGCAGGGCTGCTGCCTGCGCCGGCCACTGCCCAAACACCGGCTGCCGGTGCCATCATCTACGTCGACAAGGACGCGGCACCCGGTGGTAACGGCGCGTCGTGGGCTACCGCCTACAAGTACTTGCAAGACGCCCTCGCTGCCGCCGGCGACGGTGCCGAACTCTGGCTCGCCGAAGGGGTCTACTACCCCGACGAAGGCGCAGCGCAGACCGCCGACGCCCCCGGCCAGTCGTTCGCGCTCACGGCGAGTGCCACGGGCCTGGCGCTCTATGGCGGCTTCAGCGGCGCCGAGACCAGCCGCGCCCAGGCCGACCCGAGCAAGTATGTCACCGTGCTCAGCGGCGACATTGACCGGAACGATTCTACCGATGGCAAGGGCGTCACGACCTCCTATGCCGGCATCGTGGGCTCCAACGCACATCTCATTGTGACCTGTGCGTCGCAGCCCGGCCTCTTCGTGTTCGACGGCGTAGTGATTTCCGGCGGGTCGAACGCTGGCAAAGGTGCGGGCATGCGCTTTGAATACTGCTCCCTGGCGTTGCGGCGCAGCGCCGTAGTGGGGAATCGGACGCAGCAACTTGGTCAGGGTGGGGGCTTGTACTTCAGGGGCGATAGCGGCCAGTCCCTGGCGATCGCGAACGCCACCTTCGGCAGCAACTTCGCCGGTCTGAGCGGCGGGGGCGTACACATCGAGCGACCAAGTTTTACTGCCCCCTCGGCCACTGTGAAGGACACCCTGTTCGAGGACAACCATGCGGAGGAGTCGAACCCCTGCACTCTGGTTGAGATCAGCGGTGGCGGGGCGATCTATACCGCCTTGAACATTATGGATATAGAGGGTGCAACATTTCGGAATAATCAGACGAGCTGCGCCGGCGGGGCCATCCTGCAGTCCTTCGCCGGAATCCTGAGAATCAGGAACTCCGTCTTCATCGGGAACCGCTCCGTGAGTGTGAGCTACAACCCGAGCAACGAAGATGGCAGCGGGGGAGCGATATTGACGGATGGTCGTGGGACCCTCGTGGTGGAATCCTCGCTGGTTGCCGGCAACCATGCGGACCGTGACGGCGGTGGTATCTTCGACTCTATCGGCGCCAAGCTGATCGGTGTGACCCTGGTGGGTAATACTGCGAGACGGGGCGGCGGCATCTTCGCCATCCCCAAAACGGGTGTAATCACCACGAAGATCCGCAATTCTATCGTCACGGACAATTTCGCCGGGGGGGGGGCGGGGGACAATATTCAACCTTACAACCCGATCGACGCCGTGATTTCGCACTCGGTGGTGCAGGGGTCTAACGGTTCTGGCGCCGGCTGGAATTCAGCCCTGGGCGTGGACCTTGGCGGCAACATCGACGTGGTTCCCGGCTTCCAAAACGTTGTCCCGGGCGACCCGACCGCCTCGAACTACCGGCTCCAGCTCGGCTCGCCGGCCATCGACGCCGGCGACACCGCCGCCGTCACCTATCCCTACGACCTCGACGGCAAGCCACGCGTGTTCAACAGCGTTGTCGATATGGGCGCCTACGAGAGCCACCTGCTCTGCCCGGCAGCCAGCACCGCCCGGCTCTACGTGGATGCCACCGCCAGCGGTACGGGGCTGGGCGACAGTTGGGCCAATGCCATGCCCCGGTTGCAGGATGCCCTGACCCTGGCACGGACATGCCCCAACAACAGCATCGCCGCGGTGTGGGTGGCGCAGGGAACCTACTACCCGGATGACGGGGATTACCAGACCGACGGCAACCGTGCGGCAACCTTCCAGTTGAAGAACGGGCTGTCCATCTACGGCGGCTTCCAGGGCACGGAGACCGCGATCAGCCAACGCAACCCGTGGGGCTACATCACCGTGCTCAGCGGCGACATCGACCAGGATGACAACACCGACGCCCACGACCTGGTGGAGACGCCGACGGCCATCGTGGGTGCCAACAGCTACCACGTGATGCTGGGCAGCGGTAACAACAGCAGCGCGGTGCTGGATGGCTTCGCCGTGACCGGCGGACAGGGCAACGGCAGCCCGACCGTCAGACAGCATGAGGGCGGCGGTTTCTTTGCCGAAGGCGGCAGCCCGACACTCAATAACCTGACCTTCGTGGGCAATATCGCTGTGGAAGGTGGGGCGATGGCGCTGGTGGGCGGCAGCAATCCGGCGATCACTAATGCCTGGTTTGGCGGCAACGCGGCCAGCGACTATGGCGGCGCGCTGCATAACGAAAGCAGCAACCCCGTGCTCGTCAACGTGCAGATGTCGGGCAACCGGGCGGCCGCGGGCGGCGGCGCCATCTACAACCTGGCCAGCAGCCCTGACCTGGTAAACGTGACCATCGCCGGCAATGCAGCGGGCGGCATTGTGGTGCGTGCGGGTGAAAGCCCCCCCGCGTTGGACATTGCACCTGTGGGCGGCGGCATCTTCAATCTGACAGGGAGCAACCCCGACATCCGCAACAGCATCATCTGGGCCAACCAGGACAGTACAGGTAGCGGCACGCCTTCAGCCAGCATGCGCAACCTGGACATCGGCAGCACGCCTTCAGCCGACTACAGCAACATTCAGGGGCTGGCCAGTATCGGCGGGCTGATCTACGACGTCACGAGTATCGACGCCGACCCGCGCTTCGTCGTCGCCCCAGATCCGGCAGCGGCACCGGCTTTCACGCCACCCATGCGGCTCCAAGTCGGCTCGCCGGCCATCGACGTGGGCAACAATAGCTTCAACAGCCAGCCGCTGGACCTGGGCCAGCAGCCGCGCATTCAGGATGGCAACGGCGACGGCATCGCCACAATCGACATGGGCGCCTTCGAAGCGCCGTTGTTGTTGGCGCCGCGCGTCCAGTTGGCCATCAGCGCCAGCCCGACCTCGGCCAACATTGGCAACGTCATCACCTTCACCTATGCAGTGACCAACACGAGCAATGTGACGGTCTCCATCGTCGGCGGCGACGACAAGACGGGCACGGTGCTATTCAACCAGGACGACGTACCGCCGGGCACGGTGCTCACTGCCAGCAACCAATATACCGCCACTGTGGCCGACCTGCCGCTGCTGGTCAACACATTCTACGCCTCGGCGATCGCACCCAATGGCTCCGTCGGCTCCGGTTCGGTGAGCGCCTATGTGAACTTGCAGGTGAGCGACCAGATGGAGGTGACCAAGACCGCGAGCGCCACCAGCGCCAACGTGGGCGACATCATCACCTACACGTACCAGGTGCAGAATACAGGCGCAACAGATCTGACAGGCATCCAGGGTGTGGACGACAGGCTCGGGCCGGTGACGCTGCCCGTCAGCCTGACGATCGGAGCGTCGGCCCAGGTCACCCTGTCCTACGTCCTCCAGGAGAGCGACCTGCCCGTCCTCAACAACTCGTTCACCGTCACCGCAACCAACGGCGTTTCGACCGAGGTCGAGACCGGCGGCGCCACGGTCCAGGTGCTCAGCAATCCGGCGATCGCTCTGGAGAAGTCGGCGAACACGGCCACGGCCAATGTGGGCGACATAGTCACCTACACGTTCGTCGTGCGCAATATCGGCAACGTGACCTTGCATGACGTCGTGCTGAGCGACGACAAACTGGGCACCATCACGCTGGGTGCGACCGTGCTGGCGCCGGGCGCAACGGCGACGGCTGGTGCCACCCATGTCGTGCAGGAAAGTGATCTGCTGGGGCCGCTGACCAACACGGCCATCGTCACCGGCACCGGACCCACCGGTCTCGTGCGAACCGCTCAGGACAGGGCCAGTGTAGCGCTCTCCTACCGCCCGAGCCTGGCGGTGACGATCGCACCGAATGTGAACAGTGCGCTGCCAGGGACGACGGTGACCTACACGGTGCAAGTGCAGAACACCGGCGATGTCAACCTGACGGCGGTGGCGGTGACCGACGAGCGCCTGGGCACGGTGGCGCTGAACATGACCACGTTGGCGCCGGGTGCGACCGCCACGGGGACGTTGGCCTACTCTATACAGAGCAGCGACCTGCCCGGCCCGCTGGTGAACACAGTGACCAGCGTTGGTGTGACGCCATTGCGCACGCAGGTGAAGGGACAGGACTCGGCCACTGTGGCGGTCATCGAACCGACCCCACCGCCGACCCTCTATCTGCCGATCATTGCACGGTGAACGGGTGCTCCTGGGCTGAGGGGGCGCGCATTGTAGGCACCGAGTTTCGGCAAGAAGCTCGGTGCCTACGTCAGGTATCATGCCTCATCGGCACAAATAACGATGAAAATCTGGAGTTCTGTACTCGTCCAGCCTGCCACAAGTCCGCAGGCAGGTGTGGCTCGGGCGTGCGGGCATCTTGCCCGCGCAGGCCGCATGCGGGCGAGACGCCCGCGCTCCCAGGAACCCCCTCCGGACTTCCGCCAGGCCGTAGGAGATACTCACCTCAGTAGATCAGCCCGATCGCGCCGAGGGTCAGCCCGGCACCGGTGCCGACGAGCAGCACCCGTTGGCCACGGCTGATCCGTCCGGCGGCAACGGCCTCACTCAGGGCCAGGGGGATCGAGGCCGCCACACAGTTGCCGCGTAGCGCCAGGTTCTGCACGACCTGTTCAGGCCGAAAGCCCAGGCGTGTACTCAGCAACTCCAGCGCATGGCCGCTGGCCTGGTGCGGCACCACCACGTCCACCTCGGCCTGGACCCAGCCGGTACGCTCGAAGAAGCGCTGCAGAAAGGGGCCAGAGAGCCGGGCCGCCTGTTTAAAGACAGCCGAGCCTTGCATGCTGAAGGTATTCATCTCGGGGCTGGTCTGCGGATCGTTGGGGTGGTGCAGGGTGCCCCCACCAAGCACGGTGGTCAGGTCGGCGGAGCCACTATAGGTAGCAAACTGTTCCCACACCAGCGCCGACGGCTCACCTGTCGGGGTACGCACAAGCACGGCTGCTGCGGCTGCATCGCCGAAGAGAACAGCACTGGAGGGCTGACGCGGGTTGAGTGCAGGCCCTACCAGTTCGCTGCTGACGATCAGGGCGCTGCGATAGCTGCCTGCGGCCACCAGGTGGCTGGCATTCTGCAGGGCAACCAGGAAACTGAGGCATGTCGCGTCAAGATCGAAGCAGAGACTGTTACCCTCAGGGGCCCCCAGCTCGCGCTGCAGCAAGGCTGCCGTGCAGGGAATCGCCTGCTGACGCCCGCTCGCCGCAGCGATGATCAGATCGACCTCGTCCAGTTCCATGCCTGCGGCGGCCAGTGCTCGCCGAGCGGCCAGAGCCCCCATCGCTACGGTAGTCTCACCACTGGCCCGCCGCCGCTCACGGACGCCGGTGACACGGGCGATCCAGCCCGGCTCAAGGCCGTAGGCCTGCTCCAGTTCAGCATTGGCGACAATCCGCTCAGGCAGGTACGCACCCAGGCCAGCGATTTTAATCGGAAGCATAGGTTGTCGTCAGTTCGGCAAAGGCTTCGGGACAGTGGGTCGGCACGATGCGCACCTCGGGCCGGGCCTGGCTGAAGGCATGCAGGGCGGCCAGGGTAGCGTTAAGGGCCTGCCGGTCATCCGCAAGCAGGCTGGCCGGCCCGTCAGGCGGACGAAGTTCGCGGAACGAGCGCCTGGTCCACGCCCCGTCAGCGGCCAACAACACCGGCCCGGCCTCACTCGCGACCAGGGCCCCGATCTGGCCGCGGGCGTGCCCTGGTAAGGCAACCAGCAATAGCGAGCCATCACCGAAGAGGTCGTGGGTTGGCCCCAGATGTGGTAGCGGCGGCCCGCCAAAGGCTGGCAGCAACGTGGCCCGATCGGCCAGGTCGGCGGGCAGCAGCCCGGGCAGGTTGCCTGCACGCAGCGCCGCAAGCCCGTGTGCGCCATGCACACTCAGCAACGCCTCGACCGTCAGCACCACCCTGGCCTGGGGAAAATCGACCAGGCCAGCAATGTGGTCGGCATGCATGTGCGAAAGAATGATCATTCGCACCGTCTCAGGCGCAAGCCCCCGCACACGCAGTTGCGCAACTGCTTCAAGCTCAGGGCGCAGCTGCATGGGTAAGAGATAGCGGTAGATGCGGTAGGGCCAGCGGCTGGTTGCCGTCAGCATACGCCGGGCGTAGCCGGTGTCGAAGAGCACCGGGCCATGGCGGGGATGGCGGATCAGGCCGACCAGGGCATGACAGTGGATAGCCCGATGGGCCCCGCCACGAAGAATGTGATGCTCAGAGGCGACACAATAGCCGGTGGTAAAGAGCTCGAGGCTCAACATAGACGCAGGTGCTCCAGGGTACGCTCAACGCCTTCGGCGACACTCACTTGAGGATTGTAACCCAGATCACGCCGGGCCGCACGAATGTCATAGGTCTGGGTGCGCCCGAGAATAGCCACACTATAACGGGTTAGCAGCGGCTCACGCCCAGTCAACGCCGCCCGTGCTTCCATCCCTGCCGCCATCGCCAGCATAAGCGAGAGAGGCAGGACTGGCAGGCGGTCGTTCAGGCCAAGCCGCCGCAGCACCATGCGGATGAGCGGCCAGAGGGCCACATGTTCGTCATTGGTGATCAGGTAGGTGCCACCCAGCGCCTGCTTGCGCACCAGGGCCAGAGCCACCGCATGGGCAACATTGTCCACATAGGTCAGATCAACCAGATTTGTGCCAGCACCGATCTGGGGCAAACGCCCACGGCGAGCGGCAGCGATCAGCCGCGGTAAAAGCGCCCGGTCGCCCGGCCCAAAGATCGCCTTGGGCCGCAAGATCACCGCTGGCACAAGCGGCACGGCGCGCAACAACTGCTCGGAGGCAGCCTTGGTACGGGCATACTCCGAGCTGAAGCGGCGCGGGAAGGGGGTCTGCTCGTTGACCTGGTAGAGGTCGCGCCCGGCAAAGCTCACTGCGGGCGAAGAGATATGCACCAGCCGGCCGACATGGTGGCGAGCACAACCCGCCAGCACGGCGGCCGTGCCACCGATATTCGCAGCAACAAAGTCAGCCCGCCGGCCCCAGGGTGCCGAGTATGCCGCCGCATGTACCACCGCATCACGCCCACGGCAAGCCGCCGCAACCGCCTCGGTATCACGCAGATCACAGGCGATCACTTCGGCCCCCTGGCTGATCAGGGCACCACAGGCGCTGAAATCTCGTCCGAGCATGGCCACGGCGTGCCCATCCTCAAGCAGGCGGGCCGTAACATGACGGCCAAGAAAGCCGGTTGCTCCGGTGATCAGAATATGCATAAGGCAAAGGGTAAGGGCGCGGCAGCTAACGCTGCTGCGCCGCTACTTCGATATCGCCCGTGGCGCTGTTGAGGCGCAGGCTGGTTGTCCCTGCGCCGAGGGTCGTGATCTGGCGATGGCCACCCTCAGGCTGCTGCCGATCATCCAGGTTTACCTGTATGTCGCCACTGGCACTGCTCACCTCCACCCGCAGGTCACGCGGGTCAATGAGCCGCAGGCGCAGATCGCCGGAGATACTGCTGATCGTGCTGGCCGAGGCAGGGGCCAGGGCGGCTTCTACCTGCACATCACCACTGGTGCTATCAATGTTCAGCACCGCCTCGCGGGCCGCCGCAAGGCGCAGGTCACCGGAGATGGTATGCAGTTCAAGGGCACCGCGCACGGCCTCAAGCGCCACATCACCACTGACGGTGCTGATGCGCAACGTTTCGGCCCCAACGACCGTAACGTCACCGCTGACCGTTTCGATCACCAGCGGGCCAGCCTGATTGCGTACCACAAGCTCCCCTGAGGTATTGGTGAGCGTCAGCCGGCCATTGCTCTCCGCCACTTGCACATCACCACTGACCGACGTAAGTTGCAGATCGCCCTGGGTGCCTGTAGCCTGCAGATCACCACTGACCAGGTTAACTTCGGCAGCAACGCCAGCCGGCAGAGCAATGCGAATCCTGGCATAGGGGGCCTGTCCAATGAAACTACCGAAACTCGGTGGCCGGCGTACCTCAATCGAGAGCACCTCGTCATGCTCCTCAATCACTACTTCCAGCCCTTCGAGCGCAGCCGCAGCTGCCTGACTGTTCCAGCCAAAACCGTGTTCGACCCCCTCAACGATGATGCCATTATCGCTGTGACCGACCAACTCAACCTGGTCATGCACACCACGCAGCACCACGCGCTCGGCTGTATAGACCTGGGCTGCCAGAGGCTGCGTCGCTTCAACCAGGCCCAGGTTCAGGCCAAAGAAGGTGCCGCGGGTAGTCAGGCTGAAGACCAGCCAGACCACCCCGACTAGCAGCAATAGCGCCCCCCAGCGACGCGCATGCTCACCGCGCTGGTAAAACGACTCACCGGGCGGACTCACCGCCGGTGCAGTAGGAAGTGGGCTCATAGTTGGCTTTTCGGATTTCTTCTGCATCGTCTGCTACCCATAACGCTAAACAGCTTGCCCATAAGACGCACGTCCAGCAAGCGGTGTTGCGCAGGCCTGGCGAGCAGTGCGCCCTATGCGCTGCCAGTTCGCTCACAATGGTACAATACTTTATGTCTATCCTGATCGATGGTCACAACCTGATTGGCCAGCTTCCCGGCATCAGTCTGGCCGATCCCGACGACGAGGCCCAGCTGGTACTGCTGCTCCGGCGTTACGCAGCACGGCGCAAAGGACGCAAGCTGGTGGTCATCTTCGATAATGGCGTCTATGGCCATCCCGACAACCTGAGCGGTTACGGGGTTGAGGTGCGTTTTGCACGCTCACCCGCTGATGCCGACAGCGAGTTAATCAAGAAGATCAGGTCGATTCGGCGGCGCGACGAGTGGCTGGTTGTAAGTTCCGACCATGCCGTGGTTGGCGAGGCCCGTGCCCACCACATACCTGTCGTGACTTCCCAGGAATTTGCCCGACGCCTGCAGGCCCTTGAGCAAGCGCATACCCTGCCCGGCCCTGCTGACTCCACCGAACGGCCCCTCAGCCGCGCCGAGTTGCAGGATTGGCTGCGCCTCTTCGGTGTCGAACCCGGCACCGAAGAGGACTGACAGCAATTCAGCCGCCGCCCTGCCTGCCTACCCCGTTCAACCACAGCGCATGCACAGAACATGCAACATCCTGAGTGGTTGACGCAGACCTTCACCGGGCGTATCATAAGGCTTGTGATGGTGAGCACAATTGACTATTGACTTATGAGGTAGACTATGATTATCCAGTTGCGACCGGCGCACCACTACGCCCATCGGCGGCGTTGTAGTTTCGCTCCGCTTTCACTGCATGTCTACCGGCGAGTTCTGGCCCGCCGCTTCAACCTGCCCCCTGGGGCGCGTCCTGCATGTGTGCTTGACCGCGTTGCCCGCACGTTGCTCAATGCACGCATCTAACCTATCTCCACACACAGCTTGCAGTTTGCTGGACGGCATTCAGGGAGGGCGCTGCCCTCCCTGAATGTTCCGCTCCTTCTCTCCTCGTCCGAGCTACAGGGAGCTTGCCAATGCGTACTCAGCTATGGGTGCTCACACTGCTCGTGCTCATCGTGACGGTCGGGTTCGCCGCTCTGCCTGCCCCGGCCGCAGCCCGCCCCACGCCTGCCGCGCCAAATGTGATCGAGGTGCAGGCCGACGATCCGCCACCCGACCTGCTCGCTGCCGAAGAGGTTGCGCGGATCAAGCGCATCCAGGGCGACGCACTCTATGCGGTGCCCTATAGCCCGGTCAGCCCGGATGACCGTTTTGTGCTGCTGATCTCCGACGAAACGATCGGTCTGCTTGAGATCAACGACGGTAGCCTGCGGGAGATCGAGCCTGAGCGCCTGGGTCCCTACCTGCCCTTACCCCTGATCGGCTTTTCAGAATTTAGCTGGCTTGATCAGCATACGCTTGGAGCCCTGGCGGTGAACATGGAGGCGACGGACGCCGATTCGGTGCTGGTGCGTATGCTGATCAACAGTGAGAGCCTGGAGATCTGGGCCGAGCCGCTCGCTCTGCCGTCTTCAAGCAGTCTTGTCTCGATCGCCCCCGACCTGCGCCATATGCTGCTGGCCTTGCTGCCCGAAGAGGCCCAGGGTGAGGCGGTTGGTCGGCGGAGTGAGGTGGCCTGGCCCGGCGAACGGCCCCTGCCGGCCTTTTTTGAGCGCCGCATCGACGAGGCACGCCGTCGCTTCGCCCCAACCTTCAACCGCCTGCGTTTACTCCAGGAGGGTGAGGCCCCCGATCCCGGAGCCCCCGAGGATGAGAAGATTGACCTGGTGCTCTACGCTGATGGTGAGCCCGGCTATCGCTACATTACCAGCGTGCCAGCCGCCTCGGCCCTCTTCGGTGAAGCCTGGACACGTGACTCGCGCCGCCTGGCTCTCTCACTGATAGGCACACTCGACCCGCTTGAGGAGCGTCCGACCTTCGACGGGGCCCTGCTCTCGACCGAGGCTTACCGCGATGCGACGGGCAACCTGCCACCCGCGCTTAACCCGATCCTGCGTAACAACAACACCTATGTGATCGAGGTTGCCGACGGGGCCACCCAGATCTTGCGCCCGAATGGCGGCGATGCCCCGCCGCTCCTGGCCGCCCACGCCTGGTCTACTGATGGCGCAACCCTGCTGGTTCAGGCGCTCTACCCGGCACGACTGCGCGGGCGCACCTACCCGGTCTACGAGCCCCAGTTCAGCGAGCGGATCGCCTTCCAGTTCTACGACCGCTCCCTGCGTGAAGTGAGCCGCCTCGAGAGTAGCCTCTTCGGGGCCGGAGTCTGGTCTAGCACCGAGGCCCAGTTCGTCTCACCCGACGAGCTCATCTTCCGCACCAACTATGGCACCGACCGCCACCCCTACTACTACAACCGCGTCAGCGGCGAGCTGCGTAGCCTGGCCGACCGTGTTGGGGCGTACTACAACGTCTTCAGCACCAACCGTAGCCGCCAACTGGTCTTTATGTACACCTCGTTCACCAATCCACCCGATGTCTTCCGCATGGGTTGGGACGGGCGGGGGCTGCATCGGCTGACCTGGTTTGGCGAAGATCTGCGTAACTTCGTCGGCCTGCGCCAGGATGCAGTGCGCTTCAACCTACCCGGCGGCGAAGTGCGCTCCGGGGTGTTGATCCAGCCCGCAACTGCACCCTTCCCGCCACGCAATGCGCGCATTGTGATCTGGCAGGAGGGTGGGCCGGGACCAGCGATGATCAACCGCTGGGATAGCAGTGTCGAGCGGCCCTTTGCCCTGCTGCCCGGCATGGGTATGGCTCTGCTGGTAACCCCTGTGGCGGGGCGCGGCGGCTACAGCTCGGCGGTCTTCAACCGCCTGGCTGACAACGCCAACTTCGGTCAGGTTGATATTGATGAGCAGGCCGCAATTGCCCGTGAGTTGGTGCAGCGCGGCTGGGCCAGTGCCCGCGGCCTCGGCATCACCGGCTGCTCCTACGGCGGCTACTTTACCACCCAGAGCATCGCCCGCTACCCCGAGCTCTACGCCGCCGCCAATCCCCAGTGCGCCCTGGTCGACATCGTCAACGAGTGGACACGCGGCTATGATGCCCTGGCCCCCTATCTGCAGGGCCTACCACCCTTCCGCATTCCTGAGGAGTACCGCCGCGACTCGCCACTCTACAACGCCGAGCAGATCAAGACGCCGGTGCTCACCTTCCACGGCACCGACGACTTTCTGCCGATCGTGCTTAATCAAAACCTGCACCAGCAGATCGTCAACCGTGGCGTTGCCGCACGCATGCTGAAGTTTGTTGGCGAAGGCCATGGCCTGCAGGACGAGGGCAACCAACTCTACGCCGCCCAGGAGCAGGTGGCCTGGTTCAGACAGTACCTGCGCTAACCTGCGCCAGACCTGACAGGTCTTGCAGACCTGTCAGGTCTCACCACGTTACTTGTAGGGGTCACGCAAGTGACCCGCTACCACATCGCACGCAGCAGGTCGAGCAACTCCTCTTCGGTGGCGATACGCGGATTGTTGAAGATCGCTGGCTCGACCAGCGAGATCGCGGCCAGTTCAGGCAGGGCCTCCTCTGGCACCTCAAGATCACGCAGGCGCAGGGGCAGGCCACAGTCGGTGGCAAGCGTACGCACAGCGGCGATCCCATCGGCGATCACCTCTTCGTCGCTACGCCCACCGGCATTGACGCCCATTGCCAGGGCGATCCGCACATAGCGCTCGGGGGCGATCACGCTGTTGTACTGCATCGCGTGGGGCAGAATGAGCGCATTGAGCGTGCCATGGTGGACATGGTACTTGCCGCCGATGGCATGGGCGATGGCATGCACCACACCAAGCAGGCTGTTGGAGAAGGCAATGCCTGCCATAGCTGAAGCAAGCAGCATATTGCCCCGTGCATCGAGTTCGCTGCCGGTCTGTACAGCATCGCGCAGGTTGCTCGCAATCAGGTCGATCGCTGTCAGGGCCAGGCTGTCGCTAAAGGGGTTGTTCTCGGTAGAGACAAAGGTCTCGATCGCATGTGAAAGGGCGTCCATACCGGTGGCTGCCGTGAGCCGGGGTGGCAGGGTCAAGGTCAGTTCAGGATCGAGGATGGCCAGGTCAGGGTAGAGATAGCGGCTGACCAGCGAGATCTTGCGATCCTCGCCCTCGTCGAGAATGACGGCGATGGCGGTCACTTCGCTGCCGGTGCCAGCGGTAGTAGGCAGGGCCAGCATGGGCAGCAGGCGCCCGGGAATGACATTGTAGCCCTCATAATCGGGGACACTGCCGCCACAGGTGGCCAGCAGGCGGATGCCTTTCGCTGTATCGATCGGGCTGCCACCACCGACAGCAATAATCACATCGGCCTCAGCGGCGCGTGCCGCCTCGGCACCTTCGGTCACCACCTGCACCGACGAGTTGGCTGGCACATCGTCAAAGACGCCCACGACCTCGACCGCACCCGTGATTCCTGCGAGCACCGGGGCCAGCAGGCCCGCCGCGACAACCCCCTTATCGGCCACCACAAAGGCCCGCCGTACCCCCAGATCCTCCAGGATCGGCCCGAGCTCACGGGACAGGCCGGCTTTGTAGAGCACACGTCCTGCCAGGCCAAACTCAAAATAGTCCTGCATAGAAGCATCCTTTGTCTTGCTGCGTCATTGCCTGTGCCTATTATACGGGGCCTGTGAAGGGGGGGCAGGCCAAGTTCTAGCAGCGGCTCAACATGCCAAGAAGATTGCTATATACTGTGCAGGGAGGCAGGCCCTAGCTGAGGAGACAGAGCGCTATGCAGCCGTCAGGTGCGCCAGCAATCCCTGCGGGAACGCTTGTCCATGGGCGCTATCAGGTGACCCGAACCGTCGGAAGGGGCGGCATGGGAGCCGTCTATGAAGCGGTCGATCAGCGCCTTGGCAATACGGTCGCCCTGAAACAGATGCTAGTGAGTGGGGCAAGCGCCACGGCGGCCTTCGAGCGCGAGGCGCGCCTGCTGGCCGGACTGCGTCACCCGGCGCTGCCGCACGTCACCGACTTCTTTGCCGACGACCTGGGCCAGTTTCTGGTGATGGAGTTTATTCCCGGCAGTGACCTGGCGACGCTACTCAGTCAGCGGGGACAGCCGCTGCCGGTTGATGCTGTGCTGCGCTGGGCTGAACAGGCGCTCAATGCCCTTGAATACCTGCATGTACAGCAGCCACCAATTGTTCACCGCGACATCAAGCCACAGAATATCAAGCTGACCCCCAGCGGCGAGCTGATCATCCTCGATTTTGGCCTGGCGAAGGGTGCCGTTGCGTCCCAGACAACCACGACCGGTAGCATCTTCGCCTATACACCCAACTATGCTCCACTAGAGCAGGTCCAGGGCAGCGGCACAACGCCCCTCAGCGATCTCTATGCCCTGGCGGCAACCCTGCACCACCTGCTCACTGGTACGCCGCCGCCCGACGTGTTGCAACGCCTGGGGGCCCAGGTGAGCAGCCAGCCCGATCCCTTGCCCCTGGTTAGCCGCATCAACCCCCTGGTCTCACCAGCCCTGGCCCAATGGCTTGTTCATGGGCTGGCCCTTGATCCGCAGCAACGCTACCCCAGCGCGGCGGCGATGCGCGCCGCCTTGCAGGCCCTGCGCGCCACTTCGCCCACCGCCAACGTTGGCACAACCGTCTCAGGGGCGCTCCCACCGACCCAGGTGGCGGCAACTGTACGTGCCCCTGTTGCCCCTCCGCCGACCCCGCCGACCATGCGGGTTCCAGGGCCCCCAACACCCCTTCCGCCCGGCATGGGCATGGCCCCAGCCTTACCGCCGGTGAGCCCGGCCCCACCGCCCGGCCCGGCCCGCCGCGGTAGTAGCCCGCCCTGCCTGCTCCTGGCTGGACTGGCCATCGTCGGGCTGATCATCGTTGGCGGCCTGGCCCTGGTTGTAGGCCGACAGGTATTCACCCAGATCGCTGGTGAGCCCAGCCCCACCCGCACTATCGGCCCAGGCAACACACCTGTCGGCCCTGGTGCAACCCTGGTACCGCCGCCAATCACGGGCGGCCCGCCAATCACCGCCCTGCCGATGAGGAGCCCCGTCATTGTGCCACCGACCACGGGCAGTGGGCCTGAGCCTGGCTTTGGCCCGCCCGGGCCACAAACCCCCATCGCTGCCTCGGCCAGTGCCAGCGCACCTGGTGGCGTTGATGCAGGCGGCAATCAAACCTCCTTCGAGCCGGAGAAGGTTGCCGATGGACAGCCCGAGACGGCCTGGCGAGTGCCTGGTGATGGCCAAAACCAGTTTGTGCAACTCGACTTTGACCCGCCGGTGCGCATGCGCGAGATACAGGTCATCCCAGGCTATGCCAAGATCGACCCCTATGACGGCACCGACCGCTTTCGCCAGAACCGGCGCGTGCGCAAAGCGCGCCTCGAGTTCAGCAATGGCACCAGTTATACAGTCGATTTCGCCGATGACCGCAACTTCCAGGTGGTACGCCTACCACAGCCCGTGCTCAGCAACTATGTGCGCCTGGTTGTGCTTGAGACCACCCCCCTTGAAGATCAAAACAGCCGCGACTTCACCCCGATCAGCGAATTGGTCGTAGTCGGTGAGGCGCAGCTGCAACCCTGAATGGCCATCTATGCGCTTCCAGCCTCTCTTCCCCTTGCTGCTATTGCTGATCCTGACCGGCTGTAACCTGCCCAACAGCAGCGCTAGCGCCCTGCCCACAGCAAGCATCACGCCATCGAACAGGGTAACGCCAAGCTCAGCTGCGACGGCCAGCCCACCGCCGAAGCCCAGCGTTACAACCACCAGCGTCACGCCGCCTACGCCTGTACCCAGCCCCAGCCCGCTGCGTGAGCTCGTCGCCATAACCATAACCCCGCTGCCGACGGCGTCACCGCTTGTGGCTTCACCCACGCTGGCACGTTCGCCGACCGTGGCGGCAGCAGCACCAACGGCAGTTCCACCCACCCCAGCGCCAGCTGCGCCAACAGTCGCCCCAGCGACAGCAATCCCAACCGCAACACCCACCGTTGCGCTACCCACAGCAGCAGCGGTGGCCTCGCCGACAGTCGCAGCAGAGGCCACGTCAATGCCAGGCCCCCTGCAGTACGTCTTCCCAGTGCAAGGGGCGTCAGTCGAGTATGCTGCAGCGCACCACGACTACCCAGCCACCGACATCTTCTGCCCGCCAGGCAGCCTTTTTGTGGCCCCCACCAGTGGCGTGATCGACTTTGTCAGCTACGAGGATCGCTGGAGCCCGGCCAATGACGACCCGGCATTGCGCGGTGGGATCAGCCTGGCGATGATCGGCGACGACGGCGTGCGTTACTATGGCTCGCACCTCGAAGCGATCAGCGAGGGGCTTAGCGTAGGCATGCGCGTGGAGGCAGGCCAGAGTCTGGGCCGTACCGGCAACAGCGGCAATGCACGCAGCACCCCACCGCACCTGCACTTCGGCATCTCGCGGCCTACCACCCCCGAAGACTGGCGAGTGCGCCGCGGCCAGGTCTCACCCTATCCCTACCTGCGGGCATGGGAACGCGGTGAAACGCTGACGCCAGTACTGCCCTGAGCGGCCAATCTAACAATTGTCTAATTGCATCCCCGGCCCACTTCAGGTACAATAGCTTCCAGCAACATGATCTAGATCCGAAGCAGGACACAGGAGGGCCAGAGCCCTCCTCAGTTGTGGCCAAGACTACATTTCGATTGACACGGAGGTCGCCTGAGTATGCCCACCTACGTTTATGCCTGTGACAGCTGTGGCAAGCAGTTCGAGCAATTCCAGAGCTTTAAGGATGAGCCGCTCTCGGTCTGTCGCTGTGGCACTGCGGGTAAAGTTCGGCGGGTGATCCAGCCGGCCGGGATTGTTTTCAGGGGTTCCGGCTGGTACATCAACGATAGTCGCGGCACCGGCAGCAGCACAGTCACGGCCGATCCAAAAAAGACTGAGGCACCTGCGGTCGAATCGACTGAGACCACTGCGACGAAGAGCGAGAAGAGTGAGCCAAGCACCACTACTCCTGCGAGTGAATAGCCTCTCCCAGTTGGTGGTGGGAGTTGCCCACACGCCCATCGCGCTAAGCCTCCTCCAGTCAGACTGTACCTGTATTCAGGGGCGCTGCATCACACAGCGCCCCTGACTCATGGGTTATGCCGATTAGCGAGAGGGGAGGAACGATGGCTCTTTCAAACGCACTGGGCATGCTGCGCGACGACGTACGGGCGATCTTTCGCAATGACCCGGCCGCGTCCAGTCTGGCCGAGGTCTTGCTCTACCCCGGTCTGCACGCGATTCTGCTCCATCGCCTGGCCCATGTGATCTGGCGGCGACGGGTGCCGTTCATCCCGCGCCTGCTCTCCCAGTTTTCGCGTTTTCTCACCGGTATCGAGATCCATCCCGGCGCGCAGATCGGGCGCGGGTTTTTTATCGATCACGGTATGGGCGTAGTGATTGGTGAGACGAGCGAGATCGGCGATTGGGTTATGCTCTACCAGGGCGTGACCCTCGGTGGTACCGGCAAGCAGAAGGGCAAACGCCACCCAACCCTTGAGGATCATGTGGTGATCGGCGTCGGGGCCAGTGTGCTTGGTGCCATTACAATTGGTGAGGGCGCACGCGTTGGTGGTGGTGCCGTGGTGGTCAAGGATGTGCCGCCCCACGCAACGGCGATTGGCATTCCTGGTCGTATCGTCGCCACGCGTGACCCGCTCACTGGCACCACTCGGCGCATCGAGAGCCTGCCTGACCCTGAAGGCGAGATGCTGCGCGGATTGCACGCCAAGGTGCTTGAGCTTGAGGCGCGTATGGCCGACATTGAAGATGTCACCCATACCCATCACGCCGAGCATCACCTGAACTACGATGCCCTGCCAGCCAGCCTCTGGCATATTCTCGATGAGTATGATGATCGGCGCGGGGCAGCTGATGATGAAGAGTTCCAGCTTGGGACAGGGATTTAGCATGCTATGAGCATCCAACTCTACAATACGCTGACGCGCCGGGTCGAGACGCTTGAAACCCTCGCACCTGGCCTGGTTCGTATGTATGTCTGCGGCGTCACCCCGTATGACGAGGCCCATATCGGCCATGCGATGTCGGCCATCGTCTTTGATGTGATCCGGCGCTACCTCGAATACCGCGGCTATAGCGTGCAGCATATCGTCAACTTTACTGATGTTGACGATAAGGTGATCGCCCGTGCCGCCAGCAATGGTGCCGACCCGATTGCGCTGGCAACCGGCCTCGCCGACGAGTTTCTGCACCAGCTTGCCGCCCTGAATGTGCTGCCTGCCACGGCCTATCCCCGGGTTACACGCACGATTCCAGCCATCCGTGATTTTGTGCAAGGCCTGATCGAGCGTGACTATGCCTATGCGGTCGATGGCGATGTCTACTTCCGCGTGCGCCACGACGAAGATTACGGCAAGCTCTCGGGGCGCTCACTTGACGAGATGCTGAGCGGCACGCGCTTCGAGGTCGATCCGCGCAAAGAGTCGCCCGCCGATTTTGCGCTCTGGAAGCGGGCCCGCCCCGGCGAGCCAGCCTGGCCCAGTCCGTGGGGCGAAGGACGCCCCGGCTGGCATATCGAGTGCTCGGCGATGAGTATGCAGCACCTCGGCGAGCAGATCGATATCCATGGCGGCGGTACTGATCTGATCTTCCCGCACCACGAGAATGAGATCGCCCAGAGTGAGAGCCTGACCGGCAAGCCCTTCGCCCGCTACTGGGTGCATAACGGCATGCTCCAACTGGTTGACCCGGCTACACGCCGGGTTGAGAAGATGTCCAAGTCACTGGGCAATGTGGTCACGATCAGTGCTTTCCTCGCCCGCTACGCTGCCGATGTGCTGCGCCTGATCGTGCTCAACAGCTCGTACCGCAGCCCGTTGACCTATAACCACGAGGTGGCCGCCGATCATGCGCGCAAGCTTGAACGCCTGCGTAGCGCCTTGCAACCTGCTACGGGCACGCTGCTTGAAGGTGCCGCAGTGACGACCCTGGCCGAAGTGAGCACAACGACCCGGAGCGCCTTCTGCGCGGCGATGGATAACGACTTCAACAGTGCCAGTGCAATGGCGGCGATCTTTGAACTGGTGCGAGCGATCAACACAGCCCGTGATGGCGGGGTCGGCGGTGCGCCCTTTGCCCAGACCCAGGCGACCCTGCGCGAGCTGTGCGGGGTGCTCGGTCTGAGGCTTGAGGCCGAGCAGCACGAGCAGCAGCATGAGCTTACACCCTTCATCGAGCTGTTGATCGAGACACGCAACGAGCTGCGCAAGCTCAAACAGTTCGCCCTGGCCGACCACCTGCGCCAGCGGCTCACCGAGTTGGGGATTACACTCGAAGATGGCCCTGAGGGGACACGCTGGAAGGGGTAGGCCATGAGCTGGCTTGAGTTGAGTGTCAGTGTCGATAACGAAGCAGTTGAGGCAGTTGCCGAATTACTGGCACGTTACGGCTACAACGGCGGCGTGGTGGTCGAACCAGCCTGGATTCCCGGTGATGAAGGCCCCGAATTCCGCTACGACCTGGCCCGACCCTCGCTGTTGCGCACCTACCTACCCCTGGACACCCAGGCCGAAGAGGTGCGCCAGCGGGTCGAGCAGGCCCTCTGGCACCTGGGGCGGATGCGCCCGGTTGGCCCGCTGCAGGTACGCGCCCTGGACGAGCAGGATTGGGCCAATGCCTGGAAGCAGCACTATCAGGTGATGCGGGTTGGTGAGCGCACGGTCATCGTGCCGTCGTGGCTGGAGCATAGCCCGGCCCCCGCTGAGGTTGTCCTGCAACTCGACCCAGGGATGGCTTTCGGGACAGGCTTGCACCCGACGACCCAGATCTGTCTTAGCCTGCTTGAACATTATGTGCAGCCCGGCATGCATACGCTTGACCTTGGCACCGGATCGGGCATTCTGGCGATTGCTGCTGCGAAGCTGGGGGCCACCCCCGTACTAGCCCTCGATAACGACCCGGTCGCGGTGCAGGTGGCCAGCGAGAATGTGGATCGCAACGGGGTGCGTGACACAGTGCGTGTAGCCGAGGGGAGCCTGGGGGCGGGAGCGCAGATGGGTCACTGGCTCAGTGGCGACTTTGGCCCCCAGACTCAGCGGCACCAGGCTACATCGCCTGTGCCTGCAGCCGCACCTGGCCCGCAGTTCGCGTTGATCGTTGCCAACCTGATCGCCCGGGTGCTGGTGCTGCTCGCCGACGACCTGGCGGATGCCCTGGCACCCGGCGGCCGCTTGATCAGCAGCGGGATCATCGACAGCCGCGAGGCCGAGGTGCGCACAGCCTTTGAGGAGGCCGGTCTACGGCAGATCGAGCGCCACGTCGAAGGCGAGTGGGTGGCCCTGGTGCATACGCACCAGGGCTGATGCAAAGTCCGAACGAGAACGCGGATCGCGCTGATCTGACGGATTGACGCGGAGCTTTTTGCGGCAGCGCAGCGCGAATCTGTTCCATCTGCGGTATCCGCGTGCGCTTGCCTGAGGCGACGTTGCATCAGCCCTGGCATACGCACGCCTGAGGCGTGGATATGGCGTGATTCGTGGTATACTAGGGATATCCCTGGTTGGAATCATCTTCATCTACGCAGGCTTGTCGGGAGCGGGCTACACACCTTAGCCCGGTCTGGTAAGGGCCATGTTCTGCCCAATCCGGCACTAACGACGCCACGGCCATAGGCGTCCGTCCGGTTGGCCCTGGGCATGTTTTGTGCTGCTCAGCCGCGTGGAGACGTGGGTGATTCATCGTGAAGGAGCGGTGGTGCGATGATGCATTAGGTGACGCATAAGACTGCCAAAGGAGGTAGCTTCTATGAAGACACGAGCGGCGATACTCTGGGAGTTGGGTCGGAATTGGGAGATTGAGGAGATCGAGCTGGATGAGCCGAAAGGTGGCGAAGTACTGATCCGTTTCGTTGCTGCCGGTCTCTGTCACTCAGACGAGCACCTGCGCCATGGCGACATCGTGCCGCGTTTCCCGATTGTCGGAGGCCACGAGGGTGCCGGAATCATCGAGGCAGTTGGCCCAGGGGTGACTCGGGTTAAGCCCGGCGATCATGTCGTCTGTTCATTCATTCCCTCGTGTGGCCACTGCCGCTGGTGCTCGACCGGCCAGCAGAACCTCTGCGATTTGGGTGCGACCATCCTGCAGGGCTGTCTGCCCGACGGCACCTACCGCTTCCACAAGAACGGCCAGGATCTGGGTGGTATGTGTATGCTCGGCACCTTCTCCCAGTATGCGGTCATCTCACAGAATTCCTGTGTGGTGGTTGACAAAGATATTCCCCTTGAGACAGCAGTACTGGTTGGTTGTGGTGTACCCACCGGCTGGGGCTCGGCGGTCTATGCAGCCAAAGTGACACCGGGCGATACCGTGGTGATCTACGGCATCGGTGGCATTGGCATCAATGCAGTGCAGGGTGCGGCCCATGCCGGGGCCAGCCATGTGATTGCCGTCGATCCGCTGGACAACAAGCGTGAGGCAGCTGAGGAGTTTGGGGCCACCCACAGTGTCGCCACTGCCGCTGAGGCCCATGCCCTGGCACAACAACTCACCCGAGGCGTCGGAGCCGATAAATCAATCGTCACCGTCGATGTGGTCAGCGAAGAGGTCGTACAGGCTGCCTTTGATGTCATTCGCAAAGGCGGTACATCAGTGATCACCGGCCTTGCCGACCCGGCCAAGCAGACGATTCATCTCTCTGGTGCCGTCATGACCCTCTATCAGAAAGAGGTCAAAGGTACCCTCTTCGGCAACTCCAATCCAATGCACGATATTAATAAGCTGTTGAACATGTACCAGGCCGGGAAGCTCAAGCTCGATGAACTGATCACCCGCCGCTATCGGCTCGATGAGGTGAACCAGGGCTACGATGATCTGATCGCTGGTAAGAACATCCGTGGTGTGCTTATCCACGAGCATTAGTGGGTCACCTGCCATAAGGTGAAGAGGTTTTCTTGAGAGGGGCTGCGCCCCTCTCACTCCCCACAGCGGTAGGCACAGCAATGTCTGAACAGTATGCTTTGTTTGGCGGCAGCAGCGTACGTCTGCTGGAACAGGTCGAGCGTGCGATCGTCGGTCTGCGCCGCGAGGCTGAGATTTTGAGCGTCGCCCTGGCGACGGGTCGCCATGTGCTGCTCGAAGGCCCGCCCGGCACCGGCAAATCGACCCTCCTGCGGGTGGTGGCTGAGGCATGTGGCGTGGGTGTGGAGTTTGTTGAGGGCAATGCCGAGTTGACGCCCGCCCGTTTGCTCGGTACCTACGACCCGGCCCTGGTCTTGCAGAGTGGTTATCGCCCCGAGGCATTTCTGCCCGGATCGCTGCTGAATGCGCTGCAAGCTGGTGCCTTGCTCTATATCGAAGAGTTCAACCGGGTTCCCGAAGAGACCTTGAACCTGCTGATCAGTGTGCTGGCTGAGGGCGAGATCCATGTTCCACGGCTGGGGCGCATCCGTGCCAGCCCTGGTTTTCGTCTGGTTGCCGCTATGAACCCCTTTGATGCGATCGGTACGGCGCGGGTCAGCCAGGCGATTGCTGACCGTATGTGCCGCATCGCGCTGGGCTACCAGTCGGAAGAAGCTGAGTGCCGGATCGTGCAGCGGGCCACCGGCCTTGATGCCCAACTAGTTGCGCTGGCAGTCGCTCTGGTACGCCTGACCCGCGAGCACTCCCAGTTGCGGGTTGGCTCCTCGGTACGCGGTGCCATCGATATGGTGCAGGTCGCGCACGGCCTTGCTCGCCTGCGCGCCGAGGTGGTACCTGGGCGGGCAAGCCTGCTTGACGCAGCACTGGCCGCACTCTCGGGCCGGATCCGGCTCGAAGATGGTTGTGAACGTACACCTGAAGCCATCATCAGCGAGTTGCTTGACCAGTTGTTGGCCAAACGCGAGGCAGACCCCGATCCGTCGGCAACGCCCCCACCGCCACCTCCTGGTGGGGCACCTGCACGCCATGGTGGCAGTCAGGGCCAGATTGTCACCGGCACCGAGGTGCGCCAGGCCCTGCGTGAGTCAGCCCGGCGTACCCGTAGTCGCTACGAGCTTGCGACAGCCCACCCGCAATTGGCCAAGGTCTCACCCGAGGTTGGTCAGCTTGACCAGACGGCTTTTGCCCAGGCTCTGACCGACGAGCCGGATCAGGCACTGGCAATGCTCAGCGATCTGGCTGGCGCTACCGATCCGCAACTACGGAGGCTGGCCCGGCATCTGGCTGCACGGGTCTTTCTGCGTATGGGCCGGATCGGCGCGGCACGCCAGCGCGGTGTACGCCGCATGATTGCCACACCTGGCGCAGGCTATGGCGAAATTGACCTTGAGCGCAGCCTTGATCGCGCCGGTGGTCTGCGGCCTACGACACGTGAGGATCTGGTGCTGCGCGAGTGGCGCGCACCACGCCGGGCGATCATCCTGCTGATCGACCAGAGTGGCTCAATGCGCGGTCAGGCCCTGGCAACGGCTGCCCTGGCGGCTGCCACGACACTGCTGGCTGCCGATGAGCATGCGCTCTGCGGGGTGATTACGTTTGCCCGTGACGCGCTGGTCTTGCAGGAGTTGGGCCACCGCCAGCCTCATACAGCCCTGATCGACGACCTGCTGAACCTGCGTGGTGCAGGGACGACCAATATCGCCGTTGCGCTACGGGCTGCCGCCCGGCAGTTGCAGCGCGCCCCCGCCGCCGAGCAGGTGACGATCCTGCTCAGCGATTGCCTGGCCACGGCAGGTGCCGATCCGTCCACTGCCTTGAACGGCATCGCCCATCTGCATGTGCTTGGCCCAAGCGTTGCGAGTGAGGCCGTCAGCGCCGGGCGGTCGCTAGCCCGCTGTGGTAACGGGCGCTACGCGCAGGTCCGCTCACTCACGGCGCTGCCTCGTACACTGGTTGAGTTGCTGGGCTGAGCAGCAATTCGCGCAGGAAGAACCCGGTATGTGAAGTGGCGGTCATCGCGATCTGCTCGGGTGGGCCTTCAGCAATGACCATACCGCCGCCGTCGCCGCCTTCAGGCCCCATGTCGATCACCCAGTCAGCGGTCTTGATCACATCAAGGTTGTGCTCGATCACAATCACCGTATTGCCAGCGTCAACCAGGCGGTGTAAGACCCGCAGCAGGTTCTGCACGTCGGCGAAGTGCAGGCCGGTGGTCGGCTCGTCAAGGATGTAGACTGTGCGCCCGGTGGCGACACGCGCCAGTTCCTTGGCCAGCTTGACGCGCTGGGCCTCGCCGCCGGAGAGCGTGGTGGCAGGCTGGCCGAGCTTGATGTAATCGAGCCCCACGTCGTGCAGGGTCTGCAGGATGCGCCGTACCCGTGGCACACTCTCGAAGAACTCGAGGGCCGTCTGCACGTCCATTTCGAGCACATCAGCGATGGACTTGCCCTTGTAGCGCACCTGCAGGGTCTCGCGATTGTAACGTTTGCCTTTGCACTCATTGCAGCGCACCCAGACATCAGCGAGGAACTGCATATCGATCTTGATCTCACCGTTGCCTTCGCAGGTCTCGCAGCGCCCACCCTTAAGGTTAAAGCTGAAGCGCCCGGCTGCATAGCCGCGCAAGCGCGCTTCGGGCGTGCCGGCAAACAGCTCACGCAGCAGATCGAACAGCTTGACATAGGTGGCAGGGTTCGAGCGCGGCGTGCGCCCGATTGGCTGCTGGTCAATGTCGATCACCTTGTCGAGGTACTCAAGGCCACTCAGTTCACGGTACGGCCCCGGCTTGAGCTGGGCACGGTTAAGCTGGTTGGCCAGCGCCGGGTAGAGCGTCTCGGTGATCAGCGAGGACTTGCCTGAGCCGCTCACCCCGGTGACGGCAATGAAGGTGCCGAGGGGAAAGCGTACAGTGACATCGTGCAGGTTGTTCAGGCTGGCACCATGCAATACCATCCAGGCTTCACTAACAGCGGCGGCAGGCACAGCGGCGGGGCGTGGACGCCCGCGGCGCTGGGGCAGACTGGCGGCCTGCCGTTCGAGACGGGCGTTGATCATGCTGCTGTGGATGGGCTGGCGACGCTGCTCAGGTACGGCAATTGCCAGCCGCCCGCTCAGGTACTGGCCAGTGAGCGAATGCGGGTGGGCCTCAATCACGGCGGGTGGGCCAGCAGCAACCACCTCACCGCCCTTGATCCCCGCACCCGGCCCGAAGTCGACGATCCAGTCGGCCGCATGCATCGTCTCCAGGTCGTGCTCAACGACCACCAGGGTATTGCCCAGGTCACGCAGGCGCAGCAACGAGTCAAGCAGCTTGCGATTATCACGCTGGTGCAAGCCGATGCTCGGCTCATCAAGAATGTACATCACCCCGACCAGGCCGGAGCCAATCTGTGAAGCCAGGCGAATCCGCTGGGCCTCGCCGCCGGAGAGGGTCGGCGCGGGGCGATCCAGACTCAGGTAGTGCAGGCCGACGTTGAGCAGAAAGCTGAGGCGTTCGCGGATCTCTTTGAGCACATCATCAACAATGGCGATCTGGTAATCATTAAGGCGGGCGGGGCCGCCGCCATTTGTCGTCTCGTGCTGGGCCAGGCTCTGAAAAAAGTGATGCGCCTCGGTGATATTGCGCCGACAGACCTCGCGGATGCTCTCGCTGGCGACACGCACGGCCAGGCTCTCGGGGCGCAGGCGCGCCCCGGCACATGCTGGACAAGGCTGCTCGCTCATAAACTGGACATAGAACTCGCGCTGCGAGTCGCTACTCGTCTGCATAAAGCGGCGGCGAATCTCCGAGGCCAGGCCCTCCCAGGTGCGGTAGAACTCACCACGACTGCCACTCTCACTCGACCAACTGAAGCGGATCTTCTGCTTGCCACTACCATCGATCAGCGCCGCGTGCTGGGCAGGACTGAGTTCATTCCAGGGCGTATCAAGGCTAAAGCCATAGTGCTCGGCAAGGGCCACCAGCGACTTATAGCCCCAGGCATCGCTCTTCTTGCGCAGTTCGCCCCAGTAGGCCACCGCACCATCGTGCAGCGAGAGCGTGGGGTCATTCACGAGCATGTCGCGGTCAACTTCAAGGCGTGTCCCAAGGCCGGTACACTCGGGGCAGGCCCCCTGGGGGCTGTTGAAGGAGAACATCTGCGGAGTCAGTTCGGGGAAGGAGATGCCGCAGTTGGGACAGGTATTGCTCTCGCTCATCAGCCACTCTTCGGGGGCAGGCGGCTCCGGGCTGCCTGCGGGCGGCGCGGCGGGGCCTGGCTCGACCTCGCGGCGCTCAGGTACAAGGCTAACGAGCACACTGCCTTCGCCGACACGCAGGGCCTGCTCGATGCTATCGGTAAGCCGACTCACAAAGCTCTCATAGTCGGGGTTTGCTACAGCGGCAGGCAGAACCAGCCGGTCAACCACCACCTCAATCGAGTGTTTGACCTTCTTATTAAGGCTGATCTGCTCATCAAGGTTATAGATCACCCCATCGACACGCACACGCACAAAACCCTCGGCACGGGCCTCAGCGAAAATATCCTTATATTCGCCCTTACGCTGGCGCACCAGGGGGGCCATAATCATCAGGCGCGTGCTGGCTGGCAACTCAAGCACGCGCCGCACCATCTGCTCGGCACTCTGCGAGGCGACCGGGCTGCCGCACTGGTGGCAGTATTGGGTACCAACCCGGGCAAAGAGCAGGCGCACATAGTCGTAGACCTCAGTGACCGTACCAACCGTCGAGCGCGGGTTTTTACTGGCGCTCTTCTGCTCGATGGCGATGGCGGGCGAAAGGCCCTCGATCAGATCAACCTTCGGCTTCTCCATCTGACCAAGGAACTGGCGGGCATAGGCCGAGAGGCTTTCGACATAACGGCGCTGACCTTCGGCGTAGAGCGTATCGAAGGCCAGCGAACTCTTGCCCGAGCCACTCACACCAGTCAGCACAACCAGACGGTCGCGGGGCAGTTCGACATCAACCGCCTTGAGATTATGCTCGCACGCACCCTTGATCGTGATCTTATCGCGGGCCATGCCTGAGCCTCCAGAGACAACATCCTAAAACGACTGTGCTATCATTATAACATGGTTGCCCTGGCTCTATACAGATACCCCACAAGCGGTTATGCGGATCGCTGCTTAGACAAGGTTTCGGGCTGGTTTACCGTTCAGCGTCACTCGCCGCGTACTGATGCGCTCGGGCTATTTACTATCTCCTAAATCCAATACCTTTCAGATAAGCTCACGCAAAGCCGCAAAGCCGCAAAGCTTCTGCGTCTGATCGGCCTTGATCGATCTGCGCTTGCCCCTATTTGCAAAGTATTGCTCCTAAATCCTGCTCTTAGCGCGAAGCCTCCAACTCGGCAGGCATTGCCACGGCGGTCGGCTCGAGCGTGGGCCGACGTCCGAGGTCGGGGCGAAGGGCAATCGCGAGCACCACCCCGGCGCTGGCAATCAAGAGCGCGCCACCGAGATAGGGCGTGGCCGGGCCGACCGCGTCGAAGAGCAGGCCAGCCGTAAGCGGGCCAACGATCATCGTCAGGCTGGTGAAAGCCTGGGTACCGCCAAGCACGCTGCCCTGCTCCTGAGCCGAGACACTCCGTGAGATCAGGCTGGTCAGGCTAGGCGTGGCCATACCGCTACCAATCGAGAGCACCGCCATAGCCGGGTAGAGCACCCAGGCCGCCGGGGCAAGGGCGATCAGCACGAAGCCAGTGGCCATCAGAGCCATGCCGGTCACGGCCAGGCGCGCTTCACCGAACATCGGCACCAGCCGACGGATGAGGAAGCCCTGCATAAGCACGGCCATCAGGCCAATGAAAGCGAAGATGAAGGCGATCTGGGTCGGGCCGAAGCCAAAACGCACATCGCTGAAGACAGCAAAGTTGCTCTGCAGGCCGGCGAAAGCCAGGTTGAGCAGCACCACACCCACGAGCAGCGGGCGGATCGCCTCACGCCGAGCGACGGCACTCAGGCGGCGCAGGGGATTGACACTGCTCAGTTGCTTGCTACGTGCCGCAGCCGGTAGCGACTCGGGCAGACGGAAGTAGCCAAAGATCGCATTGGCAAAGGCCAGAGTGGCGGCAACCAGGGCTGGCGCACTCAGGCTGACTGTGCTGAGCAGCCCACCAATCGCAGGGCCAAGCATAAAGCCAAGCCCGAAGGCCGCCCCGATCATGCCCAGGCCACGCGCACGCGTCTCAGGCGTGGTCACATCAGCGATGTAAGCCTGGGCCGTGCTGATGCTGCCGCCGGTGATCCCGGCAATGATCCGCGAGACAAAGAGCACCGCAAGCACGGCGACGGCACCGAGGGGTTCGAAACGATCAGCCGTGGCAAAAAGAGTGTAGGAGAGCCCCGCGCCCACCAGACTCAGCAGCAGCACCGGGCGCCGCCCGTAACGATCGGAAAGTGCGCCGAGGATGGGGGCAAAGAGGAACTGGAAGAGCGAAAATGAGGCGGTCAGGCTGCCCACGATCAGGGCGTGGTTGGCGGCCATCCAGGCCGGGCTCGACGCTTCGATCAGCTTGACATAGAAAGGCAAGAGGGGCAGCACAATGCCGACCCCCAGCAGGTCGATAAAGACGGTAAGAAAAATAAAGATGAGCGGTGAGCGCTGCTTATCCATTAGATATGACCTCTTACTGACTGGTAAGGCTACCGGCCTACTATAGCATGGCTCACATGCTTTGTCAATACTCTGCACAGCCTGTGCACTAATTAGGGGCAGCGCATGCGGTAATGGTGAAAGGTTAAGGAAGTTCTGTGTCGTCAAGTTTGGCGTCAGAATGC
>CAZQCG010000039.1:0-42669 GCA_964592425.1 uncultured Chloroflexaceae bacterium | reverse complement strand
CTGCGCTCAGCGTGACAGAAACGCGGGCTTCCGTAGGAGCAGTGTGAACACGTACTGGCAGCGCCGCTAGCGGGGTTCCCGGCCCGGGCCACGCCGCCGTAAGGCGCGTTGCAGGCGCCGGCTCGGGTCGCGTATGGCAGCGACCTCGGTAGGCTCGGGGGGGCGCTGATCATAGGCGGCCTTGAGGTAGGCCGCAGTCAGCGCGCTGATGTCGCTGCTGCTTTCAGGCAGTTCTGTCGCCAACGCGGCCTCGTACTCGGAGGGGGTGACGGCGGGATGGCGGGGCAGGCCCGCCCACGCAGCACGCCGCAAGATGGTGTGGTAGAGCAGACGCACACGGCTGGCCACATCCTGGCCACGCAGGCTGCCGCGCCCTATCCGCAGTGACCCTGCGCCGCCGGTACGGAGTGAGCGCCGAATCGCCATAGCTGTCCCCAGGTGCTGTAGCGTTGCCCGGGTGTGCCTCCAGCAGCGCTGTAGCCAGCCGCTCATGCCATACAGCCAACCCGCTCGGAGCCGTGCCAGGGCCACCTGCGCCCACTGTTGCCGCCGCACAACCAGCCAGAGTGCATAGCCCGCCAGCAGTAGCATGCAGAGCCAGAAGATCAGGCCAGGGGTCAGGGGTGCTGTTCTGGCTGTCGTGGTGGGCAGGTCGCCCAACGCGCCCGCTACCTGGGGTGGCAGCCCTGGCCCCGCTGTACCAAGCAGGGCCAGTAGCAGAGCCGGGATCAGCAATAGCAGGCCCAGCAGGCCAAAGCCGAGCAGGCCCAGCGCCAACAGGGCCAGGCCGATCAGGTTGAGCAGCACGAGGGTGCCGCCGCGCAGGGGGTCGAGCATTCCGCCCCCATAGCTCAGCGGCAAGCATGTGCCCAGGCCGGCCAGGCTCAGCACCAGCAGCGTACTCAGGCGGAACCATGTGCGGCGCACCTCTGGCGCAACCTCACGCCCATCACGTTGCCAGAGCGCATGCAATAGGCCCAGGCGGGCCCGACTGTAGAGCAGGATGGCGCAGACAAGATAGATCATCCCGGCCAGGCTGGCCGCGATCGGCACCGGCTGCGGCATAAGCCCTTGCGCTTCCCAGCGCACGGCCTGCCCGCTCAGGGCCAGCAGGCCCAGTGCCCCGCCACGGGCCAGGGCCGTAGCGATGCCAGCCGTTGTCGCACGATCTCTCGCCGCCGCTAGCGCCTGGGCGATCTCGGCATCCAGGGCATGCGCAGTGACTGGTGGCGCGGCCGGGCGCTCAAGTTGGGCCAGTGCCCCCAGCCCCGCTCGCACCGCCAGGGCACAGGCCAGGCCAGCCACCACATGGGCCAGGAAAGGGCCATCAAGCGCAGTGAGTGGCGCACGCACCCAGGCTGCCGCCAACTCGCCCACAGCAGGCTCGCCCTGACCCAGAGTTGTCGCCACACGCATCAAGACGACCAGACTAAAGAGCTCGGCAGCCAGGTAGCCGCTGGCTCCCGTTGTGTGGTGACGCCCCCGCAGCATACGGTGGCGCACCAGGGTGGTCTCGACTGCGACAAGCAGGCAGGCCGCGACTAGCCAGCCCGGCGACCAGCCTGGATAGAACCGGGCTGCCAGGCCGCCCAGCAAGCTGGTCAGTGCCGTCGTCAGCCCGACCAGTAAGAGCGCCCCGGTCCAGTCGGGGGAGCCTTGCAGGGCTAGCGTTTTTGCTGAATCACGTCCCACTGCCTGCGCCTACTCCCTGCGATCTTTATTAGGTGGACAGGAAAATTTAAGAAAATCCCAAGCTACCTGCGGTATGCTAGGAGCAACCTGGCGTATACTTACCAGGCTACATTGGTGTTGACGCTTGTTGATCAGGAAAAGAGCCACCTATGTCTGCTCCCGCGCCAAGCCCATCATCCGCACCTTCGTCTTCGCCCCGCCGCTGGTCGCCCCGCCGCCTAGCAACGTGGGCCCTGGGCATCTTCCTGGCCTTCCTGCTATTGATCCAACTCGTCCCCTTCGGCCATGATCACACCAACCCGCCAGTCGTAGCTGAGCCAGCCTGGGATAGTCCAACAACACGTACGCTCTTCATGCGCACCTGCGCCGATTGTCATAGCAACCAGACGGTCTGGCCATGGTACAGCAATATCGCGCCAGCCTCCTGGTTGATTGCGCGTGATGTGTTTGAGGGCCGTGAGAAGTTCAACGTCTCGTTGTGGGGCCAGCAACGTAACGAGGGTGACGAGGCCGCCGCGTTGGTAGGTGAGGGCGAGATGCCCCCCTGGTTCTACCTACCGTTGCATGCGGAGGCACGGCTAAGCCCCGCTGAGCAGGAACAGCTCATCGCCGGTCTCAGCGCAACCTTCGGAGGTGAAGGTGGCGGTGAGTTCAACAGTGGTGACAATGACGAGGAGTAGAGTGCTTCGCGCTGGGGGTTAGGGGATGCAGATTGCCTGGCCTGGATGCCATCCACCGTGTGCAGGTCGGCTCAACTTTGCTGAGAACTGCTGGAGAGCCTCCACCCGCCGGTATGCTAACGCAACTCTTACACGCGGCTAGTGCGTCGTAGACGGTGTCATGCTACGATCAACCTGGAAAAGCGTGTGAGAGGAGATCCGCAATGTCATTCAACACCAATCGGTTTACCGAAAAATCTTACGAGGCGATCGTCGCAGCCCAGAGCGCGGCTGAGCGCTCAGCTAATAGTGAGGTGCAGCCTGAGCATCTGCTCTATACCCTGCTTGATCAGGGTGACGGGGTCGTGCCGCAGGTGCTGGCCCGTCTGGGCCTAGCTGTCGGCGCACTCAAGCAACAGGTCAACGCCGAGATCCAGAAGTTGCCGCGCATCAGTGGTAGCAATGTGCAGCCGCAGTATAGCTCACGTCTGCGCAACGTGCTGCTGCGCGCCCACGACGAGCTGGCTGCCTTCGGCGATGAGTATGTCTCGACCGAACATCTGCTGCTGGCGATCCTTGATCATGCTGGCGGCGGGGCCGAGCGTGTGCTGAAGCAGAGTGGCCTGCGCCGCGATGGCCTGCTGGCCGCCCTGCGTGATGTGCGTGGCGCCCAGCGGGTGACCAGCCCGAACCCCGAGGGCACCTATGCGGCCCTTGAGCAGTACGGGCGCGATCTGACCGGCCAGGCGCTGCGCAATAAGCTCGACCCGGTGATCGGGCGCGATGAGGAGATCCGCCGCGTGATCCAGATCCTCAGCCGGCGTACCAAGAACAACCCGGTGCTGATTGGCGAGCCTGGCGTGGGCAAAACAGCCATTGTTGAGGGCCTGGCCCAGCGGATTGTGCGCGGCGATGTGCCCGAGGCCCTGCGCAATAAGCGCGTGGTAGCCCTGGATCTTGGTGCGCTGATCGCCGGGGCCAAGTATCGTGGCGAGTTTGAAGAGCGCCTCAAGGCCGTACTCAAAGAGATCCAGGAGCGCGAGGATGTGGTGCTCTTCATGGACGAACTGCATACCGTCGTCGGTGCCGGTGCTGCCGAAGGGGCTATGGATGCCGGCAATATGCTCAAGCCGATGCTCGCCCGCGGTGAGTTGCACATGGTCGGCGCGACAACTCTTGATGAGTATCGCAAGCATATTGAGAAGGATGCCGCCCTTGAGCGGCGCTTCCAGCCGGTACTGGTCGAACAGCCCAGCGTCGAAGATACGATCAGCATCCTGCGTGGGCTCAGAGAGCGCTACGAGACCCACCACGGTGTACGCATCACCGACGCGGCTCTGGTCGCGGCGGCCACCCTCTCTGACCGCTATATCGCCGACCGCTTCCTGCCCGATAAGGCGATTGACCTGATCGACGAGGCCGCCGCTCGTCTGCGTATGGAGATTACCTCCGATCCGCAGGTGCTCGACGACCTCAAGCGGCGTATGATGCAGCTCGAGATCGAGCGCGAGGCGCTCAAGCGGGAGAGCGATCGGGCCAGCAAAGAGCGCCTGGAGCGGCTTGAGCTGGAGTTGGCCAACCTGCGTGAGCAGCGCAACGGCGTCGAGAGCCGGCTGCAGAACGAGCGCCGGCTGATCGAAACGGTGCAGAACCTCAAGGAACGGATCGAGCAGACCCGGGTTGCGATTGAGCAGGCTCAGCGCCAGTACGATTACAACAAAGCCGCCGAGCTCCAGTACGGCACCCTGGCCGGGCTTGAGCGTGAATTGGCGGTGGCCGAAGCGGCGATTGACAGCGGCGGATCGGGCCTGCTGCGCCAGGAAGTTCGCGCCCAGGACATCGCCGAGATGATCGCCCGTTGGACCGGCGTGCCGGTGAGCAAGCTGCTCGAAGGCGAGGTTGAAAAGCTGGTCAAGATGGAAGAGCGCCTGCACCAGCGGGTGATCGGCCAGGAAGAGGCGGTCGCGGCCGTCGCGAACGCGGTGCGCCGGGCTCGCGCCGGGCTTCAGGATCCCAACCGCCCACTCGGCTCCTTCCTCTTCCTTGGGCCGACCGGCGTTGGCAAAACCGAACTGGCCCGTGCCCTGGCCGAGTTTCTCTTCGATGACGAGCAGGCTATGATACGGATCGATATGTCGGAGTACATGGAGAAACACACCGTCTCGCGCCTGATCGGGGCCCCGCCCGGCTACGTCGGCTACGATGAGGGCGGCCAACTCACCGAGGCGGTGCGCCGCCGGCCCTACTCGGTCGTGCTCTTCGACGAGGTCGAAAAGGCCCACGCCGATGTTTTTAACGTCTTGCTGCAGGTACTCGATGATGGGCGCCTGACCGACGGCCACGGGCGGGTAGTCAATTTCAAAAATGTCGTCGTGATTATGACAAGTAACATCGCCTCGACGCTCATCCAGGAGCTGACCCAGGATGGTGTGGCCGAAGAGAGTATTCGCCAGACAGTGCTGGACGAGCTGCGTAGTGAGCTACGGCCCGAGTTCCTCAACCGCATCGACGAGGTGATCGTCTTCCGTCCGCTCAGCCGCAGCCAGATCGGCGAGATCGTTGCGATCCAGCTTGGACGCCTGCGGGCCATGCTCGGCGAGCGCAAGATCGGCCTGGAGTTGAGCGAGGCGGCCCGGGCGCGTCTGGCCGAAGAGGGCTACGACCCGATCTATGGTGCCCGTCCGCTCAAGCGCGTCATCCAGCAGCGCTTGCAGAACCCCCTGGCACTGGCCCTGCTGCAAGGCAACTTCGGCGAGGGCGACACCATCCACGTTGAGTGTGGGCCACAGGGCTTCAGTTTCACCCGGGGCGGGTAGAGCTCCGCCCAGGGTATGTACAAACTGTTCACACTGCTCCTACGGAAGCCCGCGTTTCTGTCACGCTGAGCGTAGCGCAGCGTCCCGGCGACATGACCGGCGTTCCCGACCGGGACGCTGCGCTGCGCCGTGCGGCACCGCTCAGCGTGACAATGCCCGTTCCCCCACGTGTGAACAGTTACCCAACGAGGCCAACGCGCCAGAACGGCTATAATGGTGGCATGCTGCCGGTTGAAGGCCCACCATAGATGCTCAGACACCTCTTTGCCGCCGAATGGCTTAAGCTGCGCAAGCGGCCCCTGGCACGGGCGCTGCTCGCAATCTTCCTTGGACTCCAGAGCCTGACGATGGTGCTCTGGATGCTCGTGCTGGCCCTGCATCTGGGTCGTTTCGGCGGGGTGAGCATCCAGGCCCTCGGGCCGGCCCAACTCGAGCAGATCCAGCTCCAGCTGAGCTTTCCCGGTATCTTCGGGGCGGTGCTTGGCCAGTTCAACAGCACCGGCGGCATCCTGGCGGTAATCCTGGCTGCCGGGGCCCTCGGCAGCGACTATAGCTGGGGTACCCTGCGCGTGCTGCTCATCCGTGCCCCGGGCCGCGGAGCCTATCTGCTGGCCAAGTTGCTGGCCCTCTTGCTGGCCCTGCTGGTGGCTGCCCTGCTAGCCCTGGCCAGCGGTAGCCTGCTCGCCAGCCTGGCCAGTGCCTGGCTCAGCCTGCCTTCAAGCCTGAGTTGGCGCGACCTGCTGCTGCTTCCGCTTGGCCTGGGGCGGGCGCTGCTGGTGATCCTGCCCTACTTGCTGGCGACCCTCACCGCCGCGATCTATGGGCGCTCGACCCTGGCCGGGGTTGGCGGTGGGCTGGTCTTTCTGGCCTTCGATCTAAGCGCTGGCTCGTTGAGCGCCCTGGGTGCAGTGAGTGAGTTGGTGCAACTGCTGCTCAATCTGCTGCTCCAGCCCAATGTCAACAGCCTGGTTGTGCAAAACGCCGCCCTCTTCGGGCTCAACCAGGCCGCCCTCGTCAGGGCCTTTGACCTCGCAACGCTGCCGCCACCCGGCCAGGCCACCCTGGTCATCCTGGCCTACTGCCTGCTCTTCGGACTGACGGCCTGGCGGGCCTTGCTACGGCGTGATGTGCTGGGGGCGCAGTAGGCCAGGGTTCAGCGGATCAATCCTGGTCATAGACAGCCGCACCAATGCGGCTGCGTAGCTGATCAAGCTCGCGGCGGGTCTCGATCAGCTGGCGGCGCAGGCTGATGATCACCTCAACCCCGGCCAGGTTCACGCCAAGATCGTCAACCAGGCGCTTGATCAGGCGGATCTGCTCAAGATCCGCCTCGCTAAAGCGGCGCACATTGCCGGGCGTGCGGGCCGGGCGGATCAGGCCACGTCGCTCATACATCCGCAGGCTCTGTTCGTGCAAACCGGCCAGGCGCGCCGCAACCTTGATGCTGTAGGGCGCTCGCTCGCTGGTCATGGTGTTTTGCCCTCGCGGAGCCGACGCAATTCCTCGAAGAGCTCACGCTCACGCGGGCTAAACTGGGTGGGCAGTTCAACATTCAGGGTGACATAGAGATCGCCACGCCGCTCTGAACGCGGCGCAGGCAGGCCCTGGCCGCTCAGGCGGAAGATGCGCCCATTCTGGGTCTGGGCTGGCACATTCAAACTGATCGTCTTGCCGCTCAGGGTCGGCACTGGCACCTGGCCACCAAGCAGCAGGGTATAGAGGCTCGTATCAACGCGGAGGTAGAGATCGTCGCCTTTGCGCTCGAAGCGGCTGTGGGGCAAGACGTTGACCACAATATAGAGGTTGCCCTTATTGCCGCCGTTGAGCCCCGGCGCACCCTCGCCCGGCACGCGCACCCGGTTGCCCGTATCGACGCCCGGCGGGATCTTGACGGTGATCGTACGCGGGGTGCCGTTCGGATTGGCGAACTGCAAGCTGCGTGTCGTACCGTGAAAAACCTCCTCAAGCGTAATCTCAACCGGCTGCTCAATGTCCTGGCCGTCCATACGCAGGTTGAAGCTGCCCCCACCCGGATTACGGCGGCGGGCACCACCACCGCCAAAGAGGCTTTCGAAAATATCACTGAAGTCGGCTGAACCGCCATTGGGATATTCAGAGCCCGGGCCAGCCTGTTCGTAGCGGCGCCAATCGCGCCCGAAACGGTCGTACTTCTCACGCTTCTCTTTATCCGAAAGCACCTCGTAGGCTTCATTGATCTCTTTGAAGCGCACCTCAGCATGTTTATCGCCCGGATTGATGTCCGGGTGGTAGGTACGGGCGAGCTTGCGGTAGGCCTGTTTGATCTCCTGCTCGCTTGCCCCGCGCCCCACCTCAAGCACCTGGTAATAGTCTTTCATAACGATCTCACTTCACAAATGCGCAAACGAAGTTGTGCTACCTCAATTGTAAAAACTTGATAGTGATCATGTCAAGGTTATTCTGTTAGAACTGTATATAAAGTAACGGCCCCCTCTCACGAGGGGGCCGCTTGCGTCGACAGTCAGGTTCTGCTCAGGCGATCTGGGGTTCCCACATGCCTGACTGGTGATAGTACGAGGCGTAGGACGAAAGGTCGCGGATCTCACGGTGGAGCTTGTCACGCTCAAGCGGGTCGTCATAGCCGCTGATCAGCCGGCGAATGGCCTCAAGGTGCTCGCTCGAGGGCGCATAGCGGTAGATCGGCTCGCCATGGGCGACGGTCTCGATCGCCATAATCCCGTTGGCGGCTAGCTCCTGGAGGGCTTGACTGACGCTCCAGATGTCACGACAGACATGGTCGGCAATCGTTCGCGCTGTTGCCACAAGGCGCGGATGCTCATAAAACAGCAACAACAAGTGTAGCTTTACAGGCGTATCTATGGCTTTTTCGAGCAGGCGTTTAACGGTAGGATCGACCATTGAGCTGTCTCCTTCCACGGGTGATCGGCAGTGATCGCGCGTTGCCGGGGGAGTAGACCACACCTGTCCTGGACGCCGAATGTTCAGAGATGACGTGGGCTCCTACAGGCTGGGGAGGAGCGGACTCTGAGGCTCATGCCGGTGCGCTGCGCGCATACGCAAGCGTCAGGATCAGTATACACGACCGAGCCGGGCTTGGTAAGAGGGTGAAGGCTCAAATTTTGACAATCTGCGTTATAACTTCACTACGGTTTGTGCCAAAGTTCACAGATAGGTCTGCTCCAGGCTGATCGCAACGGTCTGTAGGCTGAGCGCAGCACGGCGTACAGGCGATATAATGGGGCAAGAAGCCGTGTCTGGAAGGAGTGCGATGATGAAGCTACGGGTTGCCGTGCTGGGCGCGACCGGCACTGTCGGGCAGCGTTTTCTCCAGTTACTCGCTGGCCATCCCTGGTTTGAGGTGGGGGCGCTGGTGGGTAGTGAGCGGAGTGCCGGGCGTACGTATGGCGAGGTTGTGCGCTGGGTGCTGGATACACCCATGCCTGAGGCGCTGCGCACGATGAGTGTCCTGCCTGATGATGCCGAGCTTGATACGCCGCTGGTCTTCTCTGCCCTACCCAGTAAGACGGCCGGGGCGATTGAGCAGCGCCTGGCGGCGGCTGGCCATATCGTCTGCTCGAATGCCTCGGATCATCGGACGGAGCCGGATGTGCCGCTACTCATCCCCGAGGTGAACCCTGATCACCTTGAGTTGATCGCGGTGCAGCGTGCTCGGCGTGGCTGGTCGGGGGCGATTGTCACCAATCCCAACTGCACAGCAACCGGTCCGACCATGCTGATGCGCCCCTTGCACGATGCCTTTGGCATCACCCGTGTGCTGCTGGTCAGTATGCAGGCCCTCTCGGGGGCTGGCTACCCTGGGGTACCCTCCTACGACATCATTGATAATGTCGTCCCCTACATCGGCGGTGAGGAGCCCAAGGTGGAGAGTGAGCCGCAGAAGATGCTGGGGGTTCTGCGTGACGGTGCGGTTGAGCCAGCCACACTGGTGATCTCGGCCCACTGTAATCGGGTGCCAGTCCTCGAAGGCCATCTCGAATGTCTCTCGCTGGCCTTTGAGCGCCGCCCCGATCCCGATGAGTTGGTTGCGGCCCTGCGTGGCTTTCGCAGCCTGCCCCAGGAGTTGAACCTGCCGAGTGCGCCAGCCCAGCCGATCATTGTGCGCGATGAGCCCGACCGGCCTCAGCCGCGCCGTGACCGCGATGCCGGGCGCGGGATGAGCACCGTGGTTGGACGCATCCGTAGCTGCAACCTGCTCGACTATAAGCTTGTCTGCCTGAGCCATAATACGATCCGTGGCGCCGCCGGTGGCTCCCTGCTCAATGCCGAGTTGATGTACGCCCAGGGTTTGCTGAAGACCTGAGGAATATGATGTCAAATAGAGCCACGATTGCTGACCTGACCGGCGACACGGTGATCTACCGTGATCTGGAGGCATGCGACCCGGCCCTGCCGCGCCTGGCTGAGTTGCGTGCCGGGCTGCGGATGCCAGCCGGCCCACCGCCCCGTAAGCGTGATCGCGACTATGCGCGGGTGGTGTTGGCTCTGGCCCGCCGCGCCCAGGCCCTGCGTGGCGGTGCGCCGCTCAAGGCGCTGGCCGTGATCGGCGATACCGAGAATGACCGCCTGCTAACCGAGCACCTCAATGCGCTGGGTGAACTACCAGCCTATGGCTTTATCGGCGAGGATCGCCCGGTGGCCCCCGAAAACCTGGTCTGGCAGGGTGCGGTCGGGGTGGCAACCCGCTGGCATTTGATCGAGCCGTGGGCCGCTCGGCTGCGTGCGCAGGGCCTCGCCTGGGGCCATACTGCTATGCTGATCGATATCGACAAGACGTTGCTTGGCCCACGCGGGCGCTCGGACGGAGCCATTGATGATGCCCGTGCCGAAGGTGCCCTGGCGGTGGCCTCAGCGCTCGCCGGGCCTGGGCTTGATGTCGCAGCCTTCCGCCGCACCTACACCGAACTCTGTCGCAAAGAGTGGCATGGCTTTACCCTCGACAACCAGGACTATGTGGCGGCTACCGCCCTGCTGAGCGTCGCCGGGGCCATCGAGCTGGAAGATCTGCGGACAGCGGTGCTTACGGGCGAAGCGCTCAGCTTCGCGACCCTCCTGAACACGATCACCCCCGATGTGCCGCCCTGGCTGATGGGCCTGCATACCGAACTGCGTGAGCGGGTCGCCGCCGGTGATCCGACCCCCTTCAAAGCCTTTCGCCGCGCCGAACTGAGTGCCACCCTGGCCCGTATGGCCGATGGGCGCCTGGCCCTCTGTGGGGTGCTCTTCGATCTCTGCACCCGCCTCGCCAGTGAAGGCGCCCTTTGCCTGGCCGCCTCGGATAAACCAGCCGAGTCGGCCCTGCCTGACGCCGAGCAGCTTGCCGTTGGGATGCTTCCGCTCCACCGTATGCCAGCACGGATTGAATAACTTTAGTATGATGAAACTTTCAGACCTCTACACCGCCCAGGCACGTACGCTGGCCCCCCCCTTGCTGGCCCCGGCACCCGAGGCAGGCCCCGTGCCGATCATCTCACTGGCCTACGGCCTGGCCGACCCGGCGGTGCTGCCGCGTGAGGAACTGGTCGAGGCGACCGCGGCCCTCATCGCTGACAAGGTGAGTGCGGCCCTCAATTACGGCCCGGTTGCTCCGGCTCTGCTTGAGCTGATTAGCGCGCGCCTGCGCCAGGAGGGCGTGGCCGCCGATCCCCAGCGGGTGCTGGTCGCCTATGGTTCCAGCCAGATCCTGAGCCTGCTGCCCCATGTCTTGATCAGCCCCGGTGATACGGTGCTGGTCGAGGCCCCGACCTTTATGGTTGCTGTACGCCAGTTCGAGCGGGCCGGGGCGCGCCTGGTTGGGGTGCCGGTGGACGCCGAAGGGCTTGATCCGGATGCGCTTGAGCAGCGCCTGCGTGCGTTGCAGGCCCAGGGCGTGCGCCCCAAGTTCCTCTACTGCATCCCGACCTTCCAGAATCCGGCAGGGACGACCCTGAGCCTGGCCCGCCGCCGCCGGGTGATTGAGCTTGCCACCACCTACGGCCTGCTGATCGTCGAGGATGATGCCTATGTCGATCTGCGCTTTGGCGGCGAGCCCCTGCCACCCCTGGCAGCCCTCGACCAGGAGGGCTGGGTGCTCCGGGTTGGCACCTTCTCGAAGATCCTCGCCCCTGGCCTGCGGGTCGGCTGGGCTCACGGCCCCCACGAACTGATCGAGCGTCTGCGGATGTTCAAGCTTGAGGGCAACAGCGGGCCGCTCGTCACCCATCTGGTTGCCCAACTCAGCGCCGAGGGCCGCCTGGAGGCCCACATCGAGCAACTGCGCGCACACTATGCCGTCAAATGCAGGCATATGGCCGAGGCGCTGCGCCGCGAATTGCCTACGGCCAGCTTTGTGATGCCCGCAGGCGGCTTCTTCATCTGGCTGCGCCTGCCCACAGGCATCAACACCGACGAGCTCAGTCGGGTCGCCCTGCAGCACGGTGTCGAGGTGCTGCCCGGTAGTCGCTGCTTTGCTGATGGCGGTGGCACGGATCATGTGCGCCTGGCTTTTAGCGAATTGCCCGTAGCGGAGCTTGAAGAGGGCGTACGACGGCTTGGTGAAGCCCTGCGGCAGCTTGCGGCTAATTCCTGAAGGTCATAAGGGAGGGATGGGATGCAAGAGCAACCGGCCCGGCGCGGTATGAACGGCTGGCTGATCGCCCTATCGATCATCGTAGGCGTAGTGCTGGCGTGTGCCATCTTGCCCCTGGGCGGGCTGGCCCTGCTGCTGCGCTCCGGTCAGAGCGGGGCCAGTATCGGCCCAAGTGGGCCAACCCGCTGGGAGGAGCAGATTATTGAGGGATCGGGGCTGAATAAGATCGTGCTGATCGAGGTATCGGGGGTGATCGGGGCCGCTGCTGACCCCTTTGGCGATCAGTTTTCGCAGGAGAGTCTGCGCACCCAGATCCGCCAGGCTGCCAATGATCAGCGGGTGCAGGCGGTCGTGCTGCGTGTCGATAGCCCCGGTGGGGGGGTGGTCGCCAGTAACGAACTGCACGCCGAGTTGCTCAAACTACGCGAGAGTGGCAAGACCCTGGTGGTCTCGATGGGCGCAACGGCAGCCAGCGGCGGCTACTATATCAGCACGCCCGCCGAGCGGATCTACGCGAACCCTGATACGCTCACCGGCAGCCTGGGGGTGATCCTCTCCACGCTCAACTATGCCGGAACCTTCGAGAAACTGGGCCTGCGCAGCATCGTGTATAAGAGCGGCGCACTCAAGGATATCGGCTCGCCAACCCGCGAGGCCACCCCTGAAGAGGTAGCTGTGCTCCAGGCGATTGTCGATGAGGCGTATGCTGGCTTTGTACGCGTGATTGTCGAGGGCCGTGGGCTGCCCGAAGAGCGCGTGCGCCAACTAGCTGATGGGCGCGTCTACACGGGCGCTCAGGCCGTTGAACTGGGCCTGGTCGATGAACTGGGCAACCTCGACGAGGCCATCGCCGGGGCGAAAGAGCTGGCCGCCATTGATACGGCCCTGGTGGTGCGCTATACAAGTAGTAGCTCCCTGCTGGCCCTGCTGCGCAGCCGGCTCGCAACCCCTGCCCAGCCCCCGGCCGATCCCCTCGGCCTGCAGGGCTTGATCGACCCGCCCGCCCCGCAGCTTGAGTATCGCTGGCGACCGTAGGATCGTAATCCTATGGATCGAACCCTGCGCATTGGTACGCAGATCTGGCCGGACGACCCCTTCTGGGTGCATGTTCGTGAGTCGATCCTGCTGCACGCCGAGCAACTGGGCGTGGAGTTGGTGACGATTGAGAGCGAGGCCTTTGAGCAGCTTGGGGCTGAGGCCCAGCTTGAGGTTGTCGAGGAGTTGCTGGCGCTTGAGCTTGATGCACTGATCGGTTGGAGCCTCAACGATGAGTTGACCTGCGATGTGCTGGCCAGCGACTTGCCGGTCATCCATCTTGGCGAGAGTAGCGTGCGGCACCCGCGTTTTGTCTCGCCGCAGGGCCTCTACGCTATCGCCTACGAGTTGGGCACCCTGCTGGCTGAGCGGCTTGATGGGCAGGGTTCGCTGCTAGTGGTGGGCGGTGGGCAGGGCTACGGCGAAGACGGGCAGAGCCGCCGCGCTGGCCTCCAAGCTGCCCTGCGCGCCTATCCCCACCTCCAGGTGCGCTACCTCGCGGCCCCCTGGCGCTACGAAGCAGCTTATACCGTGCTCCAGGCCGCCCTTGACCAACTACCGACGCTGCCTGCGGCCATCTTCGGTCTCTCCGACACCCTGGCCCTGGCTGCCCGCGACCTACTGCGCCAGCGCAAGCTGCTGCACGACCAACTGGTGCTGGTCGGCATCAACGGCGACCCCCTGGCGCTGGCCGCCATCGCCGAGGGCAGCATGACCGCAACCGTGCTTACCAGCGGGGTCGAGTTCGGACGCCAGGCCCTCGCACTGGCCGTCTGCGCCGGGCGCGGTCAGCCCCTGCCAGCCCATTTCAGCTACAACCCGCAACTGGTCACCCGGCAGAATGTGACCCAGGTTGCCGCCCAGCAACTCTACGCCAGCGCAGCCCTGCCGAGCCGCCTGATCGGTGTGAACCGCCAGCAAGAGCAGCGCCGTATGCGCCAACTGGAGACCAGTCTGGCGATCAGCCGGCAGGCGGGCATGGTGCTTGAGCGCGGACGCCTGGCCTATGTGATCGCCAACCTGATCCGCGATAGCTACGGCTATGACGAAGTGCAGATCCTGCGCTGGGACGACGACCGCCAGCAGCTCTGGCGTGAACATACCGATCAGCTGCCGCACCGCGCTACTCACCTCGCTCTTGAGCAGCACCCGACCCTCGCAACGGCCATTCGCCAGGGGCAACCCATCTTCATCCCTGATCTGCGCCACAGCCAGCGCTTCATACCCGACCCGGCATGCCCGGAGATTCGCGCCCGGATGGTGGTACCGATCCGCCTTGGGGGTGAACTGATTGGTCTGCTCGATCTGCAGCGCTACCGCAGTGCCCAACACACCCACCACGACCTGATCGGGCTGCAAACGCTTGCCGACCAGCTTGGGGTAGCCATGCGCAACACCGAGCTCTATGAGCAGGCCCGCACTGCCCAGCAGCGCGCCGAGCGGGCCGACCAGCTGAAGACGCGCCTGCTGGCCAATGTTAGCCACGAGTTGCGCACCCCGCTGAACCTGATCCTTGGCTATAGTCAGACGGCTATGCAGAGCCTGGCAGGCCAGGGGAACCTCGACCCGGCCCTGTTGCAGCGCGATCTGCAACGCATTTACCAGAGCGGTGAGCATCTCATCCGGCTGATCAACGACCTGCTCGACCTTTCGCGGGCGACCATTGGTGAACTGGATCTCTTCCCCGAAACAATCCAGCCCCGCGCCTTTCTGGAAGAGCTGTTTCAGAGTGTCACTGAGGCGCACACGCAGCGTACGCCGGTCAGTTGGCACCTGAACCTGCCGTCGCGCCTGCCGGTTGTGCAGGCCGATCCGGTCCGCCTGCGCCAGGTGTTGCTCAACCTGCTCGACAATGCGCGTAAATTCACGGCTGGCGGGCAGATCAGCCTGGGGGCCGAGGTGCAGGTGCCCTATCTACACCTCTGGGTCGCCGACACGGGGAGTGGCATCCCGCCTGAGTTACAGGAACAGATCTTCGAGTCGTTTATCAGCGAGCCAGGTAGCCGCTCGCACCAGGGCATCGGGCTAGGACTGACGATTGCGCGCCAGCTTGTCCAACTCCATGGGGGCTCAATCACCCTCGAGAGCCAGGTCGGCCAGGGCAGCACCTTTCATGTCTACCTACCCCTGCCGAACCTGGTGGGCCGGGTCAGCAGCAGCGTCAGTGGCGCACACCCGGCTTTGCTGCTGATTGGGGCTGATCAGCAGCGCAACACCCTGATCGCCGATCTCTGCCGCCGCCAGGGGCTGATCCTGCGCTGTCTGCAGAGCCGTAGCGACCTGCAGGCGGCCTTAGCGGAGACCCAGCCGGTCGGGCTGGCCTGGAACCTGGCCGAGCGGGTGCAGAGTGAGGCCGGGTGGCAGCTCTTTCAGCAGATCCGCAGCCTGCCGCAGATCTTCAACCTGCCCCTAATCCTCTATCACCAGGAGGGCGAGGAGCATAACAACCTGCCGAACGGGCTGACCAGCGTCTTGCTGAAACCCCTGGCGGTCACCCGGCTGGTCGAAGCGCTCGAGCGGGTGCGCCCGGCGACAGCGAGCGGGCCGATCCTGATCGTTGATGACGACCCACAGGCCCACACCATCTACCGGCGCATCCTGGCCGAACATCTGCCCGGCTACCCTATCCGTAGTGCTTACGGAGGGGCCGAGGCCCTCGAGTTGCTGGCCCACACCAAGCCCTGTCTGCTGATTCTCGACCTGACGATGCCGGAAATTGATGGCTTTCACGTCCTTGAGCACCTGCGCGGGCAAGCAGCAACCAGCCAGGTGCCGGTACTGGTGATCAGCGGGCGGATGCTCTCGGGTGAGGATATCCAACGGCTTGACCGAGCGCGGGTAATCTTCCACAGCAAAGAGGCCCTGAGCAGCGAGGCTGCCGCGACGATAATTGCCCGGGCGCTCGCAACCCGTGAGAGCCTGCCCCAACATACGAGCAGCCTGGTCAAACACGCCGTCGCCTACATGCAGCAAAACTACCAGCGTAGCCTGTCGCGCCAGGAGATCGCCGACGCCATTGGCGTGAACAAAGACTACCTCTCGCGGATCTTTCAACGCGAGTTGGGCCTGTCACCGTGGGATTATCTGAACCGTTACCGGATCGGGCGGGCCAGAGAGTTGCTGCGCCATAGCCATACCAGCATCAACGTCATTGCCACCGAAGTCGGCTTTAGTGACCCGGCCTACTTTAGCCGGGTCTTCCACAAAGAGGTCGGCTGCTCGCCACGCGAATATCGCGAGGGAGGGGGCGGCTCGCCCGCGATAGCATGAGGTCGTTTTTGTCCAAGTATGGCCCGCTATTCTCCTATGCAGGACAAAGCAGGCGTGTTATGCTCTGTATACGCAATATAATCTGCGTTATGCTTCACACGCTGGTCAGAGTATAGTGATAATCATCACAACCAGCAAGCATGCCGAGGGACAGTGTCCCTCTGGCGCCCTGCCAGCAACGGCGCTGAGCAGGATAGGGTAGGCTTTCACGGGAGAAGCTACGTCCCTTCTGCCACTCTAGCGGAATCGGCTTCCGATAGGAGTCAGGCAAGACCGTGCAACGAAGCAGGTTCAGACGTACGTGACTCTGGCGAGAATCGCATGTATCGTTCGGTCGCCATCATTGCGCGGCCAGACGATCGCTGTGGTTGCTTTTAGTGCTGCGTAAACGAGGTTTTCTAGCCCTATGGCGGAATCCCCTGCTGCGATCATCCTCGCTGAGGAGGATGAACCAACGATTGAGCTGTACGAGCGTGAGTTACGGCGCGATTTTTGGGTTCAGCTATGCACCGATGAAGTGACCTTGCTGAACCTGGTACGCAGTGGTCATTTCCGAGCAGTGATACTGGAGCCAGCGCTGGCGGGCGGGCTCGGCTGGCAGCTTTTTGCGGCCATCCGCGCCGAGTGTCAGCTGCGCGGGATACCAATCATCATCTGTAGTACCCTTGACGAGCGCCGCCGTGGCCTTGCCCTCGGTGCAAGTGTCTACCTGGTTAAGCCAACCCTGCCGAGCGTGCTGCGTGCGACACTGCGTCGTCTGATTGACAGCGTGTAGAAGAAAGGAGGTCACCGACGACCATTTCCGCTGATGGGCTGAGCCTTTGTAAGCATAACTGTTAGGAGGAGTTCCCCTATGCGTGTGAAGAGTATGGCCCTGAGTCTGCTGGTACTGGCCAGTCTGATGCTGGCCGCCTGTGGCGGCGGCACCACACAGAGTCCTACCACCGCACCCGCCGGTGAGGCGGCCACCAGCGCACCTGCCGGTGAGCCAGCCGGTGCTGATACGGGCAAGGTCAACGTGTTGGGTGCCTTCACCCAACCTGCGGAGATCGCAGGCTTCGAGGCGATCATCAAGGTCTTCGAGGAGGCCAACCCCGGCATCGACGTGGTCTATACCGGCGTCAATGACTTTGATACGCAGATCGTGGTGAAGGTGCAGGCTGGCGATCCGCCTGACATTGCTGGCTTCCCGCAGCCGGGCGGCGCGGCGCGTCTGGCCGGCGACGGGCAGGTTGTGCCCCTCTGGCCTGAGCTGCTGGCCAAGGTCGAGCAAAACTATGCCCCCTACTGGAAAGACCTGGGCACCTTCAATGGAACGCCTTACGGTGTCTTCCACCGCGTGAACGCCAAGGGCTTCATCTGGTACAACAAGCCTGCCTTTGAGGCTGCTGGCTACAAAGTGCCAACCACCTGGGAAGAACTGAAGGCGCTGACCGAAGCGATGAAAGCTTCGGGGATCGCCCCCTGGTGTGAGGGCATCGAGTCGGGCGCTGCCACCGGCTGGAAAGGCACCGACTGGGTCGAGAACATTATGCTGCGCACCCAGCCCGCCGAGGTCTATGACAAGTGGATCGCCGGTGAGGTGAAGTTCAGTTCGCCTGAAGTGACCAACGCCTTCAATGTGCTCGGTGAAATCTGGCTCGATCCCGCAGCAGTCTATGGTGGCCAGCAGTCGATCGTGCTGACCAACTTCTCCGACGCGGCAACCTTCCTCTTCACTGATCCGCCGAACTGCTGGCTGCATATGCAGGGCAGCTTTGTGACCAACTTCTTCCAGGACGAGGTCAAGGCTGATCTGGATAACAAGGTGGGGCTCTTCATTATGCCCCCGATTGACCCGAACGTTACGCCAGCGGCCGAGGTGGGTGGCGATGTCTTCGTCGTGCTGACGGGCAACGACCGACCTGAGGTGAAGAAGTTCATGGAATTCCTCGCCTCGGTTGAGGCGACCGGCCCCTGGGCCGAGCTCGGTGGTGCGCTCTTCCCCCACAAGGGCCAGGATCTGAGCGTCTATCCGACGGCGATCGAGCGCCAGGTGGTTCAGGCCATCCTCGATGCCCAGGAAGCCCGCTTCGATGCCTCCGACGCGATGCCGGCGGCGACCAACGCGGCCTTCTGGAAGGGTGTGACTGACTGGGCCAGTGGGACACGCCCGCTTGAGGGGGCCCTGCAGGATATCGATACCGCCACACCGTAAGACAAGGATTGAGCAGAGTAGGAAGTAGCCCGTGACCAGACCTCACAGGTCTCGGAGACCTGTGAGGTCTTAGACAAGGCTTCGCTGCGCGGCTTTTTACAGAGCCTTCTGCGACCAGCATCGCGTCCGCCCGCGCCCGGAGCTCTGAGGAGCAAAGCTAGCTGAGCCTACGCGCAGCACGCAAGGAGGAAATGGATGCAACAGGCCGACGATATGCAGCGAACCCAACCCTGGCAGAAGATGACCGGATGGCTTTCAAGCACCGCAGGCCGGGTACTGGTCTCGCTGTTTGTGCCACTGGTCACCTTTCTGGTGCTCTACCAGGGCTTTCTCTTTTTGCGCGACACCAATATACCGATCTGGATTACGGCGATTGTCGCCATCCTCTGGGGAGTCGGTGGGGTCTGGGGGCTCTTTCTGATCTCCAATTTTGTGATCGAACAGTTTCCCCACCAGTGGCGACGACGCCTGACACCGTTTGTTTTTGTTGGCCCGGCCCTGACCATCCTGACCTGGTATCTTGTGCTGCCGACCATCCGTTCGCTCTATGCCAGCTTTTTCAACGCGAACGGCAAGGTTTTTGTCGGCCTGGATAACTATATTTTTGCCTTCACCAGCCCGGAGATGTTGATCTCCTTTCGCAACAACTTCCTCTTCTGGCTGATCTTCTGCACCGCCTTTAGCGTCGGCTTCGGCCTGATTATCGCCGTGCTCTCCGACCGGCTCGACCCGATCACGGAGATGATCTGTAAGACGCTGATCTTTATGCCCCTGGTGATCTCGGGGGTGGCCGCCTCGGTGATCTGGAAGTTCATCTATGCGTTCAGCCCTGGCAATTCGCCACAGATCGGCCTGCTGAACGGCGTGATGACGACCTTTGGCCAGGATCCCCAGGCATGGCTGCTGATGCAACCATGGAATAACCTCTTCCTGGTGGCTATCGTGATCTGGATGCAGACCGGCTATTGTATGGTGATCCTCTCGGCGGCGATCAAGGGGGTGCCTTCTGATCTCTATGAGGCCGGACGCATGGATGGGGCCAATGAGTTTCAGGTCTTCTTCCGGATCACCATTCCTGTCATTCAAGGCACACTGATCACGGTTGCGACGACGGTGATCCTCTTCACTCTGAAGATTTTTGACATTGTGCAGTCGATGACTGGCGGGAACTTCGGCACCCAGGTGATTGCCAATGTGCAGTTTAATCAGCTCTTCCGGCTGGTTGACAACGGCAAGGCGGCGGCAATTGCGATTATTCTGCTGATCGTGGTGCTGCCAGTGATGTACTACAACCTGCGCCAGTTCAGTGATCAGTCGGAGGCATTCTGATGGCAAATACCAGTATGAAGGTCGCAGGTAGCCAGCGTAGCCCGTTCCCGTTCAGTAAGATTGCGGTCTATGTGGTGATGATCATCATCACCGCCCTCTGGGTGCTCCCAACCATTGGTCTGCTGGTCAGCTCGTTTCGCCCTGAAGACGATGTGAAACGCAGCGGTTGGTGGACGGTGCTGACCAGTCCAGGCACCGCCCGTTTTACGACTGACAACTACCGCACGGTGCTCGGTATGCCGCTTGAGGGGGCGAGCGAGGCGGGTAGTACGACCTATAGTATGGGGCGCTCGGTGGTCAATACGATCATCATCGCCGTGCCGGCAACGCTGATCCCCATTCTGATCGCGGCCTTCGCCGCCTATGGCTTCGCCTGGATCGCCTTCCCAGGGCGCAAGCTGTTGTTTATCCTGGTGGTAGCGCTGCTGGTCGTGCCATTGCAGATCTCACTGGTGCCCATCCTGCGTGACTACCTGGCGCTTGACCTCGGCGGCACCTACCTTGGTGTCTGGCTGGCCCATACCGGCTTCGGGCTGCCCCTGGCGACCTACCTGCTCTATAACTACATCAGTACCATCCCGCGTGACATCTTTGAGTCGGCCTTTCTTGATGGGGCGACCCATTTTACGATCTTCACCCGCCTCATTCTGCCGCTCTCGGTGCCTGCCCTCGCCTCCTTCGCGATCTTCCAGTTCCTCTGGACCTGGAACGACCTGCTGATCGCCCTGGTCTTCCTTGGTGGCACGCCTGAGACGCAGGTGCTCACCCAGCGCCTGCTCAGCTTCCTCGGCCAGTTCGGCCAGGATTGGCACCTGCTGACGGCCGGGGCCTTTATCAGCATGGTCATCCCGCTGATCGTCTTCTTCAGCCTGCAGCGCTTCTTTGTGCGCGGCATGATGGCCGGCTCGGTCAAGGGGTAGGCAGGCATGGATGACCTACAGCGCCCGGCGTACCACTTTCTGCCGCCAGCAAACTGGATGAATGACCCGAATGGGCTGATCCAATGGGACGGGCGCTACCACCTCTTTTACCAGTACAACCCATATGCGCCGGTGCATGGGCAGATTCACTGGGGTCATGCCTCCAGTCTGGATCTGCTCCACTGGCAGCATGAGCCGATCGCCCTGGCCCCCGACGCCGCTGGCCCTGATGCCGGGGGCTGCTGGTCGGGCTGTGCGGTCGATGCTGGTGGGGTGCCAACGCTGATCTATAGCGGCCATCTGCCTGGCCGGCTTGAGGCAGCTTGCCTGGCTACCAGTCATGATGGTCTGCAAAGCTGGCAGAAGCATGCCGCTAACCCGCTCTTTGTAGGCCCGCCGCCCGGTCTGGAGCTGGAAGCCATGCGTGATCATACGCTCTGGCGCGAGGGCGAAGGCTGGGCGATGTTGATGGGCTGTGGTGTGCGCGGTGTCGGCCCGACCGTCCTGTGCTTCCACTCGCCCGACCTGCGAAGCTGGCACTACCGTGGCCCTCTGCTTGACCCGGCAAAGACCGATCTTTTTGCTGATCCAGCGGTGACGGTCTGGGAGTGCCCGGATTTCTTCGCCCTGGACGGCCAGCATGTCCTGCTGCTCTCGCTCTGGGGTGGCGAGCCGCGCCGCAGTGCGGCCCTGGTCGGCAGCTACAGCGCCGAACGCTTCACGCCCAGCCATGCCCAGCAGCTCGATTATGGCGCGATCTATTTCTATGCGCCGCAGTCGTTCCGCGATCAGTTGGGGCGGCGGATTGTCTTTGGCTGGGCCATGGAGGGGCGCAGCCTGGCGGCTCAGCAGGCCGCTGGCTGGGCTGGTGTGATGAGCCTGCCGCGTGAATTGCGCCTCACCACCGACGGGCAGCTGGCAATGCTGCCGGTTGAAGAAGTGACCCGCTTGCGCGGCAAGCACTGCGCCTGGCGCGATCTGGTCATCAGCGAGGCGGAGCTGCTGGTGCTCGACGAAGAGGCTGGCGCACTGCTTGAGCTTGAACTGGAGCTGCAGCCCGGCCCGCTGGGCGGCGTGGGCCTGAGCCTGCGCCGCAGCCCCGATGGGCTTGAGGCAACCCACATCCGCTACGAGGTTGCGGCGGGGCAGCTGGTGGTTGAGCGGGCCCAGGCTAGCCTGGACGAGACGGTTGAGCACACAGCCCACTATGCGCCGTTGCCGCTGGCCCCGGGTGAGCCGCTGCGCCTGCGGATCTTTGTTGATCGCTCAATACTCGAGATCTTCGCCAATGAACGAGTCGCCCTTACCACGCGGATCTATCCGACCCGCAGCGATAGTCTCGGCCTGGCCCTCTTTGCCGAGCAAGCGGCAGCTCGCCTGACGACCCTCGAGCTGTGGCAGATCAGGCCGATCTGGTGAGGAGGTGGCGTACCTATGGCGATTCTAACCACTGCGGCGGGCTGGGTACTGGAGACGGAGCAGACCGCCTATTGTCTGGGGCTCAATGCGGCCGGGGCGCTCTGCCACTGCTACTGGGGCCCGCGCCTGCCAGCCCTGGAAGATTACCCGCCCGCGCCGAACCCGGGCATCTGGGGGGCCTTTAACAACCCTGCTCAGCTGACGCCCGAAGAGTATCCCGGCTATGCCGATATCAAATTTAGCGAGCCCTGCCTGAAGTTGAACTTTGCCGATGGGGTGCGCGATGTGGTGCTGCGCTTCGCCAGCGCAGAGGTGCTGAATGCGGATCACCCTGAGCTGCAGATTGTGCTGCGCGACCGCGACTATCCGTTGCAGGTGACCCTGCATTATCGCCTGCACATGGCCTATGACCTGATCGAGCGAGCGGCGAGCATTATCAACCAGGGTGAGGCAGCCGTGAGCATCGAGCGGGCCTGGTCGGCCCTCTGGCACCTGCCGGCCCATGGCCGCTACCGGCTGCGGCATATGGTTGGCCGGCATATGGATGAGGCCAGTCTGCGCCACGAGCTGTTGACGGAGGGCGTGAAGCGGCTCGAAAGCCGGCGCCTGGCGAGTAGTCACCACCATAGCCCCTGGTTTGCGGTTGACCGCGACCCGACGGCGGATCTGGGGCCTGGTGCCGACGAGCAGAGCGGCGAGGTCTGGTTCGGGGCGCTGGCCTGGAGCGGCAACTGGCAGCTTGCCGCCGAGGTGACCGACTTCGGCTCAACCAGGGTCGGTATCGGCCTGAATGACTGGGATTTTGCCTGGCGGCTCGGCCCGGGCCAGACTTTTCGTACGCCGCCATGCTATGCAGGCTACACCGCCGGTGGCTTTGGGGCGATGAGCCGCTGCTGGCACCATTTCGTGCGCGAGCAGATCCTGCCCCAGCCACCTGTAGCGCAGAAGGTCTTCTACAACTCCTGGGAAGCGACCCTGTTTGACGTGGACGAGGCTTCGCAGATGGAGCTGGCAAACCTGGCGGCTGGGCTGGGGGTCGAGCTCTTTGTGCTGGACGATGGCTGGTTCGCCGGGCGCAGCGACGACCGCAGCGCCCTGGGCGACTGGTGGCCCGATCCCGTCAAGTTTCCCAACGGCCTTGGCCCGCTGATTGCCCATGTCAATCAGCTGGGTATGGCCTTTGGACTCTGGATCGAGCCGGAGATGGTCAGCCCGCAGAGTGAGCTCTACCGGGCCCACCCCGATTGGGTCATCCACTTCCCCACACGGGCGCGTACCGAGAGCCGCAACCAGCTGATCCTCAACATGGCCCGACCGGAGGTGCAGGACTACCTGATTCAGCGTTTCGATGAGCTGCTGAGCGCACACTCGATCGCCTTCATCAAGTGGGATATGAACCGCAATGTGAGCGAGCCGGGCTGGCATGATGCACCTGGCGACCCGCGTGAGCTGTGGGTGCGGTATATCGAGGGCCTCTACCGGGTCTGGGGCAGCTTGCGTCGCCGGCACCCGCAGGTGGTCTGGCAGAACTGTTCGGGTGGGGGCGGGCGGGTTGATCTGGGCCTGATGGGCTTTGCCGACCAGTTCCAGCTTAGTGACAATACCGACCCGACAATGTTCCTGGCCATGCAGGAGGGTTTTTCGCAGCTCTTCCCGGCCAACACGATGCACGCCTGGGTCGCCGATGTGCCGGCGCAGCACCTCTCGCTCGCCTTCCGCTTCCATGTGAGCATGTGCGGCATTCTGGGCATCGGTGGGCACCTCACGCACTGGACGCCTGAGGAGCGGGCCGAGGCCCGCCGCTGGATTGCACGCTATAAGGAGCTCCGCCCGCTGATCCAATTCGGCCAGCTCTACCGGCTGCGTTCACCGCAGCGGCATGCCTTCTCGGCGCTGCAGTACGTCGCCGCCGACCGCTCGCAAGCCGTGCTCTTTGCCTTCCGCACCCACCTGCCGCCACGGGCGCACCTGCCACCGCTTAAACTTCAGGGCCTCGACCCTGCTGCGCTCTACAGTGTCGAGGGCTTCCCAATGCGCCGCAGCGGGCGGGCCTGGATGCAGATCGGGCTGGAGCTACGCCTGGGCGATTTTGAAAGCTGTGTTTTGCGGATCAAAAGGGCCTGAGACCATGAACCAGAATGACAACCAATTGGCCGAGGCGACCGCCGATTCGCTTGAGCGTCTGCTGCCGCGCTTGCGTGCCGAGCTGGCTGATCTCCGCGTAGCCGACCCAGAGGGGTGGCAGGGCTTTGAGGCACGCCTGCTGCACGAGTGGCCACGCCTCTTCGGGCTGCTGCTACAGCTCTATGGTAGTCACTACGACTTCTTCTACCACCTCGAACAGATCCTGCTGGCAGCCGGGCGGGCCTGGGCCGAGCGCCCTGCGGCGCTGCGTGAGCTTGACCGTCGGCGTGAAGCTGAGCCGCACTGGTTTCAGTCACAACAGATGCTCGGGGCCATGCTTTATGTCGACCTCTTTGCTGACAGCCTGAGCGGTGTGCAAGCCCAGCTGCCCTATCTCAAGCAGCTCGGGATTACCTACCTGCATCTGATGCCGCTCTTCCGCGCTCCCGAAGGCAATAACGACGGCGGCTACGCCGTGAGCAGCTACCGCGAGGTCAATCCGGCCCTGGGGACGATGGAGCAGCTACGCGAGCTGGCGGCAACCTTGCGCGAGCAGGACATCAGCCTGGTGGTTGACTTCGTCTTCAACCATACCTCCAACGAGCATACATGGGTCGAGTATGTGCGGGCCGGCAAACGGGCCTACCAGAATTTCTATCTGCTCTTCCCCGACCGCAGCATACCCGATCAGTACGACCAGACCCTGCGTGAGATCTTTCCGACGGTGCGCCGGGGCAGCTTTACCTGGGATAAGGGCCTGAGCCGCTGGGTCTGGACGACCTTCAACAGTTTCCAGTGGGATCTGAACTATGCCAATCCGGCCGTCTTTCGGGCGATGGCCGAAGAGATGCTCTTCCTGGCCAACGCCGGGGTCGAGGTGCTGCGGCTTGATGCGGTCGCCTTTATTTGGAAGCGCCTGGGAACGGCCTGTGAGAATCAGCCCGAGGCGCATATGATCATTCAAGCCTACAACGCCATCGCTCGCATCGCAGCACCGGCGCTCTTCTTCAAATCGGAGGCGATCGTCCATCCTGACGAGGTTATCCGTTACATCAGCACCGACGAGGCCCAGCTCTCCTATAACCCGCTCTTTATGGCCCTCTGCTGGGAGGCCCTAGCGACCCGCGAGGTGCAGCTGCTCGCCTATGCCCTGGCGAAGCGCTGGCCGATTGCCCCCGGCTGCGCCTGGGTCAACTACCTGCGCAGCCATGACGATATTGGCTGGACCTTCGACGATGATGATGCCCGAGCGGTGGGGATCGACCCCTGGGGCCATCGCCGTTTTCTGAATGCTTTTTACACCGGCAATCACCCGGCCTCCTTCGCCAGCGGCGTGCCCTTCCAGGCCAACCCTACCACCGGCGATGCGCGGGTGAGCGGGACGCTGGCCTCGCTGGCCGGGCTTGAGCAGGCGCTCAACAGCGCTGACGAAGGGCTGGTCGACCTGGCCATCCGGCGTATTCTGCTACTGCATAGCCTGATCCTGAGTGCCGCTGGCATCCCGTTGCTCTTCATCGGCGACGAACTGGCCACGCTCAACGACTATCGTTATGTGCGTGACCCGGCCCGCGCCGACGATAGCCGCTGGATCCACCGTGTCCGCTTCGACTGGGCGCGGGCAAGTCAGCGCAATAATCTGGTAACGCCCAGTGGTTATGTCTACCAGGAATTGCAGCGCCTGATCGCCCTGCGCAAGCAACATGCGGCCTTTGGCGGCGCAAGCCTGGAGGTATTCAACACCGAGAACAGGCATCTGCTTGGCTATGTGCGCCGCCACGCCGGTCAACGCATTACGGTGATCGCCAACTTCAGCGAGCATACACAAGCGCTGGTTGGCAATGTGCTGCGCCTCAACGGTCTGGGCTACCACTTCCACGATCTGAACTCAGGAGTCGAGCTGGGTGCCGGGGAGACGCTCAGCCTTGCGCCCTACCAGTTCCTCTGGCTTGAGGCTCAACCACAGCGGTGAGGGCGGTTGGGTTGGGCTGGGCTGGGTAGAAGAGCGTTAGCTCAGCTGTGTCGTGCAAGAAGTCGATCTTGCCGACCTGAACCCGCGTGACCGGCAGCCCGGTGCGCTGGCGCAGGTCGGCCAGCAGGGCCTGGTGCTCTTCGGGGCGGATCAACTCGATGCGCTCGTAGGTGACCCGGCTGCGCTGCTCGACATGAAACCCCCAACCCTGTTCGAGGACGTAGAGCACAACAATGACGATGCCATTGGCCAGCAGGAGTTGCGCAACTGCGCCGGTCGGCATCAGCACGGCGTTAATGACCGGCAGGGCAATCAGCACAAAGAGGTAGGTCATCTCGCGGATCGGCGTCTCTTCGGTGCGGTAGCGCAGCACCGAGAAGATGGCGAAGAGCCCAAAGCCCACTCCGACGCTTAATTCAACACTGGTCAGCAGGCTCAACACAAAGTAGATCACCGTATTGAAGGCCAGAAAGGCGAAGATGTGGTTGCGATCCGGTGCGTGGAGATAGTAGATACCGCGCACAATCACCAGGGCGACGGTCAGGTTTAACCCGGCCCCCAGCAGCATCAGAAGCAGGCTATCAAACATGCTCGTAGCCTCCGATCAACTTCTGCACAAGACGTAGCCGGGGTTTGAAGCGGTTGTGTTTGATCTGCGGATAGAGCAGGGCAACGCCGATACAGTATTTGCTGAAGCCGGTTGGCCCGATGCCAGCCGCGTGGAGTTGCTGGACAAAGCCCGAGTTACGATCAAGACCCGCCTGTTTAACCTCGGCGACGGCGATGCCGGGAAGGATGATCTTGCGTCCGTCGGCACCGAAGGCCAGGTCGAGGTCAATGGTCAGACGCTCGGGACGACAAGTGCTGACCAGGGTGATCCGGGTGAAGCGGTTGCTCAGGCGCGGGATGAGTGGCGGGAGCGGCTGGCTAAGGCCGTCGCTGGCAAAGGCTGCCACCGCTGGGGTGTAGGTGAGCGCCATAGCCTCGGTGGCGATGCGCCGCTTGATCGTGCGCGCCTTATTGGTCTTCTGTTTGACTTCGAGGAAGGCCTGGTCGGTGACCAGATAGCGCCGGCTGCGCACCTTGATCCGGTTGCCTTTGCTGGCGTGGTGTTGCATATAGAAGGCGAAGTCAGGTGTATCGAAGTAGAGCGTCTGGTAGGGATGGCAGCGCACAGCGTCAATTGTCATGATCCGGTACTCGTTGCTGAGCATAACCAGGGCGGCCTTCAACTGGGTAGTGCTCAGCAGATACTTGGTATCGGTCCGATTCTGCAGGGCAACCGCTTCCATCTCACCCAGGCTGATCGGCGCGAAGTGGCCAAGCAGGTACTGGAGCGTCTCAGCGGTTGGCTGCGGGCGCAGCCGGCTCGCCGGCCCCGCAGATAAGCGGGGCTGAGCAAGCGGATGGGCTATGGGGCTAGCTGCGAGCATCGTCTCACTCCGATCAAATTTAGGCATCGCTTAGCGAAAGCGGCCCCGCTCACCGATGGTGGTCACCACACTGTTGATGGTGAAGCTGGTGTAGTCGCTGGCGCCGGTGATGGTGCTTTCGGCGGCATAGAGGCCATCGCTCGGTATGCTGTCGGCAGTGCCGCCCACGCTCACCTGATAAGTGCCACCGCTGAGTAGATCGGGCGAGGAGAAGGTAAGCGACTGGAAGGGCTTGTTCGGCGTAAAGGCCAGGATCAGTTGGCCGGCAGTGTCGCGAATCTGCACCAGGCTGCCCGCAGGCTGCACGGCGCTCAGGTTGAGCAAGAGCACGTTCTGGCTGGAACTACTGTCGGGGGCCGCGGCCATCCCGGCGCTACCGACGCCGACCAGGGTGCCGCCACTGATGCTGAAGCCACCGTCGTAGTCGAGCGCCCCATTCATCTGTTCGGTCGGCCCGTTGATCAGCACCAGGCCGTCGCTCATCGTGATCGTGCCGTTGACATCGATACCATCACCGCCGGCGTCAACCACCAGGGTGCCGCCCTGGATATCCAGGGTGAAGCTACCGCCGCCCATCGGCCCGCCCGGTGCGGGGCGCTGGCCCGGCTGGGCTGGTGGCATTGTCGTAGCCGTGCCACCGGCGGCGTTGACCCCGTCGTCGCTGGCGATGATGGTGACCCGCCCGCCGTTGAGCACAAGTGCGGCGCTTTCGATACCCTCGTAGGACTGGCTGATGTTCAACTCACCGTCATTGATGACCAGGCTCGTCTCGGCATGAACGCCATCGTCGCCGGCAGCAAGGGTGAAGTTACCACCATTGATCGTGATGCTTGCGTCGGCATGGAGCGCATCTTCGGCGACATTCAAGGCGAAATTACCGCCGTCGATCGTGATGCTGCGCACAGCCTTAAGGCCCTTGGCCGACTGGTCAGCAGCCAGACTGGCGTTACTGCCACCCCCGGCGCTGATCTGCACCTCGCCGTCGGTTGCCACCAGGTCACTGGCGGCCTGGATGCCATCGCCGCCGGCGGTGATCGCGATCACGCCCCCACTGATGGAGACATAGCCCAGGGCCGCATCATCGGCATTGTCAGAAACCAGTCCGTCGCCACCGGCCTGTACCTGCAGCGTACCGCCCTCGATGATCAGCTGGTCTTTGCCGCGGATGCCATCATCGGTGGCGTTTACACTGATCGTGCCGCCGCTAATTGTCAGGCTATCTTTGCTGGTAATACCGTCATTAAAATTTGCCTTGACGGTGAGTGTGCCATTGCCGGTGATGAACAGCGGATCATCACTGAAGAGAGCCGCGTTCGGCTCGTCCTGATCAGGGCTGGCATAGGTATAGCTTGCGCCATCAACGAGGGTATTGTCAGTCCCATCGGCAAGAATGATTGTCACCGCAGCCGCTTGCTGCACATAGAGCGGGGCGCTGGTGGCACTACTGATGCTCACCCCATCAAGGATCAGGGTAAGCGGCTCATCGGCCGCGCTAGCAACAATGATCTGTCCATCGTCGAGGGTACCGCTCAGGCGGTAGGTGCCCGGTGCGGTAATCGTCGCAAGATTGCCAGCCAGGCTCACCCCGGCGTCATTGGCGCTGATCGTCGTACCATTGAGGCTGATCGCCACGGCCTCGGCGCTGTCGCTTACCACCACGGCACTGCTCGAGGGGGCGCTATGTTCAGCCAGCACCTCGGCGGCTGTATTGGTCACCACCACAGGTGTCGCCAGCGGATCAGCCGCAGCAGCGGACGTATTTGCCGTGGTCGTGGTCGCCGCGGTCGTGATCGACACAGGGGCAGTGCTCAGGCTGCTACAGGCGCTCAAGGCGGTGCTGGCCAGGGCACCGGCCAGCAGCAGCCCCATCAGCTTGCGTTTCATAGGTGCTCCTCCTGGATGAGGCGGCGGTGGTGACCGCTACCTCAGTCATACAGGTCGCCACCGACCTGCGCGGCAGGTACCGTGGCCACCGTGTGCAGCGCTACAGTGCTGCTGTAAGAAGCATAGTGAAGCGATGTTAAGCTCCAATGTAGATAGCGTTGGCTTAGGGAGTACCCCTTCAGCGATAGACAGGCAGGGCGACCGACTCGATCTGAACTTGATCCATGAGGATGCTGATCGCTGATGGCATCACCGGCCCTGACGGGACGGCCCGATTGTCACCGGGGAGAGGCCTTGCACCATGGGCAACCGGCGCGATGATGGCGGATGCTGGAGCTGGTTCCGTTAATCATTTGCAATCGATTTGCCCATATTGTCACCTTTTTGCCCATATGTTATACTCGGCCCGTCACAAGTCTGTACTACATTTGCATCACTCTATGCCTGAAATGGAGGAGTCCGTGGGATTTCTACGCTTCTGGTTCAAGACCATTCGCCTGTCCATCGCCCGCATCGGGGCGGGCTGGATGTTCGCGTTACTGACGTTTAACTTCAATCGCGTCACGATTGCTGATCTTGGCGCGATCGCGGTAGTCGTCACGTCACTGATCGGTCTGCACCACTTCATCTCCTTCTTTCAGGTCTACTGGGGCCGTTTCGCCGACCGCTACCCGATTTTTGGTTACCGGCGCACGCCCTACATCTTCCTCAGCGGTCTTGCCGCCTCACTGGTCTTCCTCTTCCTACCCTCGATTGCGGTCGGCCTTGGCGAGCGTAGCCTGGTCGCCACCTTCGAAGCCTTCCTGCTGATCGGCTTCTTCGGTGTGGCGATGGCGATGAATGGCAGCTCCTCCAACGCCCTGATGACGGAAGTCACCACGGAGAAAGAGCGTGGCGGTGTGGTTGCCTTTGTCTGGGCGGTCTTGATCCTCAGCGGGATCTTCTCGTCGGTTGTAGCTGGCCAGATTATGCCTACCTACAGCCCCGAGGCGATGCAGCAGCTCTATAACCTCACGCCGGCCGTGGTGCTTATCACCATCTTGCTTGGTAACGTCGGGATGGAGCGGCGCATCACCCGTGAGGAGCATGCTACGCTCCTTGCCGCGCAGCCGACCGAGTCGGCCTCGCCCCTGAGCACCTTCCGCGTCGCACGCGACCTGATGGGCAGCAATATGCAGGTGCGGGCATTCTTCTTTTTCGTGCTGCTTGCCGTGATGGGGATCTTCCTCCAGGACGCCATTCTTGAGCCCTTCGGCGCGGAAGTCTTTGGCATGACCCAGAAGGAGACGGCTGCCTTCCAGCAATCCTGGGGCGGCGGCGCACTGCTTGGCATCTTCTTAATGGGGATCATCTCGTCCTACACATCGCTCAGCAAGAAGACGATTGCGACGCTTGGCGGGGTGATGGTTGCCATCGGTCTGCTGACGGTCGCCGGAGCTGGCATGATCAACCAGCCGGGCCTGATCGCCCCTGCCCTGCTGCTGATGGGGCTCGGCGTGGGTTTCTTTGACGTAGGGGCGCTCTCGATGATGATGGATATGACTGTCGAGGGCCAGGTTGGCCTCTATATGGGCCTCTGGGGTATGGCACAGGGCCTCGGTACCGGGTTGGCCAATGTCCTCAGTGGGGCTTTCCATACCGGCCTGATCGAATCGGGCCTGCTCTCTGAGCAGATGGGCTATGCGGTGATCTTCAGCTTTGAGGCCGTGGCGATGATTGTCGCGGTTGCACTCTTGCGCGGTATCAGTGTCCAGGAGTTCAAGGGCTTGACGCGCACCGATATTAGTGCAGCCCTGGCCATGGATGCTGCGGGCTAAGCGCAAGATGTACCACTTCCTGCTGATGCTCCATGTCGTCTGTTTCGCTCTCTGGATGGGCGCGGTTGTCGCATCACTGCTGGTGGTGCATACCTTCGAGAGTCGGCTAACCAGGCCCGATGCTCTTGCCTCTGACGGCGAACTCCTGCGGGCTTACATTCGCCACGAGGTGAAGCTGGTCGACGTGGTCTTCGTCAGCCTGATGATCTCCGGGGTGGCCCTGGCCCAGTTCTACATTGGTTGGAACAGCTGGGTCTTGCTGAAGGTCAGCCTCTTCATTGCGCAGTTTGCCGCGACGATAGGCTTCGTCTACCTACGCATCCGCCCGATCACCTATCCTTGCTCACCGGCGCTCTATCGCCGTTGGTATCAACTTTTCGGCGTATCGTTGAGCTTTTTCGCCATCACCCTACTGGTCGTCTACCTCGGACGGTGAGATATTCGCACCTTCAGTAGAGGCAAGGCGTGATCAGTTGCCCCCCTGTTCAGCATTGGCATGACAGCTGGCGGGTTGGAGAAACCCCTCACCTGCTAATCAGGTGAGGGGTTCAGTTCACAAGTGGAACGTTTTCGATTTGAGGCCCTCTAATGCAGGTGATCGACGCCCACCCAGTTCAGATGCGGAGCGTGGAGGGGATCAGCGCGATCCTGACACCATTCGCCCGTATGCCTTAGCTTTACGCCGGAACGACATCCTCATTCTGCACGTCCGCTTCCGCAGGGAGACTCACCCCACGCTCTGCAAAGGCACGCAGGGCACTGTAGAGATCGACTGGAAGCAAGACGCCAGCGGGATAGCCTTTCTGGGTAACAACAATGGGCTGTTGGCGCTCGCGGGCACGTTTGATCAACGCGGCAAGAGAGGAGGCAGCCTTGGAGATCGGTACAACTCCGCCTTCGAGATCGACTTCAAGATCTAGAACCAGATCTGAGTTACTCATGGGATCTACTTCCTTCTACGATTAATCTTACGACACCTATTACCACTCGGCTACCAATGAAAAGATCACCCGTAGTCGAGATCAAAACGCATGTATATACAAAACACACCTGTCAGGGATGGCCAGATGTGAATCAGCCAACCCAGGCCAGCTTAGGCCATAGGTTGCCAGCCCGGATGATCAGGTGTCTAGATCGACCGCAAACGTAGCGGTACATAAGCTCCTCCTTGAGCTGTGACATTAAAATTTGAATTGAATAACTTAGGATACCGCACTTATGTATGTTTGTCAAGCATTTACACGTTAAAAGTGGCACATGTTTTACCTGCTGGCATGCGAATAGGGGCACAGGAACTACCACCAGGACACCCCTATTTGCCTTGAAGCGCATCCACAACTACAATAGGCCAGGCTGCCCACGCTCCGAGGGCTAACAGGAAAGCCAGAACATGAACGAACGCGTTGGTTTCATTGGCCTGGGCATTATGGGCCGTGGTATGGCCACCAATCTTCTACGGGCCGGCTTTGACCTGACAGTCTGGAATCGGACAGCCGCCCGCGCCGATGAGTTGGTTGCTGCGGGAGCCCGGCGCGCTGCCAATCCCGCCGACCTGGCGGCAACCTGTCAGATAATCTGCACCTGTGTCAGCGATACTGCCGATGTCCAAGCGGTGTTGCTGGGGCCAGAGGGGGTCATTCAGCAGGTGCAGCCGGGCACACTGGTGCTTGATATGAGTACGATCAGCCCGCAAGGCGCACGCGAAGTGGCCACAGCTCTGGCCGAGCGTGGGGTCGCCTTCCTGGACGCCCCGGTCAGTGGCGGGAGCGAAGGGGCCGCTAAGGGTACCCTGAGCATCATGGTTGGCGGTGCAGTCGCCGATCTCGAGCGCGCCCGCCCCTATCTTGAAGCGATGGGCAAGACGATCACCCATGTTGGTGCGGTGGGTGATGGCCAGACAGTCAAACTGGTCAACCAGATCCTGGTCGTCGGCACGATGCTGGCAATCAGCGAGGCACTGGTCTTCGCAGAAGCCAGTGGGGTCGATCTCGAGCGCACCCTGGCGGCCGTTTCGGGCGGCGCCGCCGGTAGCTGGGCGCTCAGCAACCGTGGCCCCCAATGTCTGCGCCGCGACTGGCGCCCCGGCTTTACCATCGATCTCCAGCAAAAGGATCTGCGCCTCGTGCTTCAGGCTGCCGACCAGGTCGGCGCACCGATGCTGGCCACCGCCCAGGTCTTCCAGCTCTACCGTGCCTTGCAGCAGGCCGGGCTCGGCCAGGAGGGCAACCATGCCCTGATCAAAGCCATCGAGCGCCTGGCTGGCGTAGAGGTAGGCAGCACCGCATGAATCGGGGTGTACTCTATGCCGCAGGCGCGTATATCAGCTGGGGGCTGCTGCCGATCTTCTGGAAGGCCCTGCAGCATGTGCCAGCCTTCGAGATCCTTGCCCACCGCATCGTCTGGGCCTGCCTGGTCGGCCTGGCCCTTGGCATGGTGCGCCGGGATTGGGCCTGGCTTGGCCCGGCGTTGCGCGACTGGCGCGTTGTGCTGCGCTTCAGCCTGACCGCCGCCCTGATCTCGTTCAACTGGGTGCTCTACATCTGGGCAGTCAACGCTGGCCATGTGATCGAGACCAGCCTGGGCTACTTTATGAACCCGCTGGTCAATGTGGCTCTTGGCGTGCTTATCCTGGGTGAGCGGCTGCGCCGCGGACAAGTGGTGGCGATCGGCCTGGCCCTGGCTGGCGTGCTCTTCCTGACGGTAACCTACGGTGCGCCGCCCTGGATCGCGCTGGCCCTGGCTGGCTCGTTTGCTGGCTATGGGCTGCTGCGCAAGACAGCGCACCTGGCCTCGCTTGAGGGTTTTATCCTCGAGACGAGCATCATGCTGCTGCCAGCCCTGGTGGGGTTAGCCATGCTCAGTGCAGGGGGCGGGGGTGCCTTTGGCCCCGCCGACCCGCGCACGAGCCTGTTGCTGGCCGCATCAGGGGCGATAACGGCCCTGCCGCTGCTGCTCTTCGCTGCCGGGGCACGCCGGGTAACCATGACGACCCTCGGGCTGCTGCAGTATATTGCGCCCTCGCTGCAGTTTGCGCTTGGAGTGCTCGTCTATGGCGAACACCTTTCGCCGCAGCGCATGGCTGGTTTCATCATCATCTGGCTGGCCCTGGTGATCTACTCCGCTGAGGGGGTCATGGTGAGCATACGGGCGCGCGCCCAGCCGTCGCCGCTCAGCTCGGGCGATGTTGCTCCGCCTGCGCCGCAACCCGCTGGCGAAACTCGTCACTGACCGGCACGGTACGCCCGGATTGGTAGTCATAGGCGACCAGCACATTGCTCGATGTAGCGATCAGCACTTCGTCGCTAGCCCGCACAAACACGACCTCAAGCACAAAACTCCTGGTGCCGATCGTGCTTACACGCACACCAAGCGCCAGGCGATCGCCGAAGAAGGCGGGAGCTTTGTAGCTGATCGTTATCTCGGCGAGAATGAGACCCATCTGCTCCAGCGGTACCTGCATCAGATCAAGGTAGTAGGCGACACGTGCCGATTCGCACCAACTGGCATAGACAACATTGTTGGCATGGCCGAGCAGGTCAAGATCACGGAAATGCACCTCTTCCCAATGCACAAACGGGTAAGCAGCCAGTGGCGCGGGCACCTGAGACATGGTTAGCTCCTCTGTGGTGTGACGAATCCGCGCCGATTGTACCAGTTCTCCGCCCGAGTGCTGCACCACCCGCGGAGGCGGGACGTGGGCAACCTCAAGGTCTGTTATAATAACGCCCATCTTCGTACCGTCAGAGTCCGGCACCTTCCGCTCGTTAGATGGGTGGGCTATGAGTAAGTCCAAGGGCACAATCTTTATTATCGATGACGATCTGGCCCTGCAGACTGTGCTTGAATACGCCCTGCGCAGCGCTGGCTACGAGGTTGTGCTGGCCCGCGATGGGGTCGAAGGGCTGAAGATGCTTGAGTCACTGACGCCCAACCTGGTGATCAGCGACATTATGATGCCCAATATGGACGGGGTCGAGGTCTTCCAGCACATGAAGCAGCGCCTGCAAGACGACGGCATCCCGATCTTTATTATGACCGCGCTCAACCGCAAGCCCTGGTTCGCCGATCTTGAGGCAGAGGGCGCGGTGATCATGCAGAAGCCGTTCGAGGTTGAACGGCTGATCGACATGATCAACCTGACCCTCTCGTAGGGTTGTTCATGGTTTGAGCGGGCCTAAGAGAAGCGGATCTTTTTGATTGTCCCGTCGTTGGCACTCTGTCAACCTGAGCGTCAGCGAAGGGTTCCGACCGAGATGCTTCGCTGCGCTCAGCATGACATGCCGCTGGGATGCTCCGAAGTTTCCGCTTCTCTAACGCTTAAAGCGCTGGCGAAGCCTGGCGTAGGTGGTATCCAGATCCTCAGGGATCAGCCGGGTCTGCCCGATGATCGGCATGAAGTTGCTGTCGCCATTCCAGCGCGGCACAACATGCATATGCAGGTGGGCGGCGATGCCCGCACCGGCGGTACTGCCAAGGTTCAGGCCCAGGTTAAAGCCATGGGGCCGGTACTCAAGCTCGATCAGGCGCACACTCCAGCGCGCCAGGTCGAAGAGCTCTGCTGCGGCCTCCGTGGGCATACCAGGCAGGTCGGCGCTGTGGAGGTAGGGCACGACCATGAGATGGGCGGTGCTGTAGGGATAGAGGTTGAGCAGCACAAAGCAGTGCTCGCCTCGATAGAGCACCAGATTCTCCGGGTCGTGGTCGGGCGGGGCCTCCGTGGCCGCACAAAAGACGCAACCACCATCGGCGGGCAGGTCGCCACGCTTGATGTAGTTCATGCGCCAGGGGGTAAACTTGATCTCCATCGATGTGCTCCTCGTTGAGCGGGTAAGGACAAGCTCGGTTTGAGCGGTCTGATCAGGCCGGGCTGTTGTAGCCCTCACGGACATTCCAGCGCAGATAGGCTTCAATCAGGCCATCGAGCTGGCCATCGAGCACCGCCTGCACATTGCTCGTCTCATAGTCGGTGCGATGATCTTTGACCAGCGTCGAGGGGTGCAGGTAGTAGGTGCGCATCTGGCTACCGAAAGCGGCGTCGCGGTAGGCTCCACGCAGGCGGGCGCGCTCTTCAGCCTGGCGCTGCAGCTCGCGTTCGAGCAGGCGGCCACGCAAAACCCGCAGCGCCGTCTCGCGGTTCTGGATCTGCGAGCGCTCGTTCTGACAGGTCACCACCATCCCGGTGGGCAGGTGGGTCAGGCGCACCGCCGAATCAGTTGTATTAACACCCTGGCCGCCTTTGCCACCGCTGCGAAAGACGTCGATGCGCAGATCTTCGGGGTTGATGATCACCTCAGGCGCATCGTCAACCTCGGGCAGCACCTCAACGCGGGCGAAAGAGGTCTGACGAGTGTGCGAGGCATTGAAGGGCGAGAGTCGGATGAGCCGATGGACACCCGCCTCGGCATTGGCATAGCCATAGGCATAGGCACCGCGCACTTCGAGCGTGGCACTCTTAATGCCAGCCTCGTCACCATCACTTTGATCGACCAGGGTGACCTGGTAGCCACGGGCCTCGGCCCAGCGCGTATACATGCGCAAGAGCATCTCGGCCCAATCCTGGGCATCGGTGCCACCCATACCGGCCTGGATCGAGATGAAGGCATCACCGTCAGCGTAGCGCCCGGCGAGTAGCAGGGCCAACTCGCGCTGTGCAACCTCAGCCGTAGCACTACGCAGCTCACTGGCCAGCTCGTCGGCCAGCGAATCATCGCCTTCAGCCAGGGCCATGTCAATCAACTCGTCCAGGCTGCTCAGGCGCACATCAAGCGACAACCAGCGCTGCACCTCTTCCTTCAAGCGAGTCATCCGCTGGAGGAGGGCCTGCGCCTCACGCGGGTCGTCCCAGAGATCGGGAGCAGCGCTACGGGTCTCAAGCTCATCGAGCTGGGCCTGCTTGCTGGCCAGGTCAAAGATGCTCCCGGATCAGCGCGTAGCGTTCGCGCAGGGCGGCCAGTTCGGCGGAGAGTTCTTGCATTGAGGGACCCCTTATTGGTATCGTATCGCTAACGGGCTATGGTTCCTCACTCCTGCGTAAGACATGGTTCAAACCAGCTTGACAGTCTGGGCGACAACCCCACCGCCCGACCGCCCGACCGCGTGCGGTGTGGGGGCGGTGGGGATTGTGGGAGCTGTGGGCAAACGGTCAAGCTGAATCGCCCGCTTCTGAAACATGCCTTAAGGTGAGGATAACCTGCATGCATGGTAGCACAGTTCTGGCCCAGGCTGAACGCACTCGGTCAACCTCACGCACAATGCTGACACTGCTAGCGCCCTCAAAAAAGGGTATGCCGAACCGAAACTGAAGAGGAACCACGAATGCACGACCCACTTGCGAGTATCTTACGTGACTACCCCGTCATAATCCTTGACGGGGCGCTGGCCACTGAGCTTGAACGGCGCGGCTGTGACCTGCGCGACCCGCTCTGGTCGGCGAAGGTGCTGATCGAGGCACCCGAGCTGATTCGCCAGGTGCATGGCGACTATTTTGCGGCCGGTGCCGATGTAGCGATCAGCGCCAGTTACCAGGCCAGCTTTGCTGGCTTTGCCCAGCGTGGCTTCGAGCATCAGCAGGCCGTGGAGCTGATGCAGCTGGCGGTGCGCCTGGCGGCTGAGGCTCGCGATACCTGCTGGGCTGACCCCGCCAACCGTTATGGGCGGCCACGGCCGCTCGTGGCGGCCTCGATCGGGCCGTATGGTGCAACGCTGCACAACGGATCCGAGTACCACGGCAACTATGGGCTGGCTGAGGAGGAACTGGTCGCCTTTCATCGTCCACGGATGGCTGTGCTGGCAGCGTGCGGGGCCGACCTGCTCGCCTGTGAGACCATCCCCAGCCTGATTGAGGCGCGTGCGCTGGTGCGCTTGCTGCCGGAGTTCCCGCAACTTACCGCCTGGATCAGTTTCAGCTGCCGCGACAGCGTGCATACCGGCCATGGCGAAACGCTGGCCGAGTGCGCAGCGCTGCTCGATGGGGTACCGCAGGTGACGGCGGTTGGGCTGAACTGCACCGACCCGCGTTATGTGACCGATCTGATCCGTGCCGCACGGGGCGCGACCAGCAAAACGATTGTGGTCTACCCCAACTCAGGCGAGCACTGGGATGCCGCCGGAGGTACCTGGCTGGGTGAGACCCATTGCAGCGCCTTTGGTGAAGCGGCCCGTGGCTGGTACGACGCCGGGGCACGTCTGATCGGTGGCTGCTGCCGCACGACGCCTGCCCACATCCGCGAGCTGGCGCAGATTTTGCGGCCCGGCCACTAAACCATTGCTGAGCAAGGAGAGAGCTGTGGGGTGGTAAGCCTGGTCTACCCTGTGCGCCGCCGGCGATGGATTGCCCGATCGTGGTTACGATAGTCACGCACGACGCGGATGCCAAAGAAGCGCAGCACGCGTTGGCCGCGGGTCACCGCCCAATCGGCGATCGTATGGGCTGCGCTGCCGGTACAGAAGCCCAGCAGCACCGCGACGGCCAGATCCGGGTTGGCCGCATACCAGTCACGCAGCGCATCGTAGAGTAGCACATGGAAATGATCAACCACCAGCCCAATCTGGGCGAGGAGCCAGACCCACAAAAAGAGCAGCCCGCTGATGACCAGATAGAAATAGACCAGGCGCAGCAGGGGTGCAATGACCAGGCTATGACTCCAGAAGTGGCGGTGTGGAATGATCCGCATATAGGGCCGCCAGATCCAGAAGAAGATCCCCCAGCGATCATCGATGGCCGAATCAAGGTCGAGATCAGGTGAAAAAAGCAAGCCCGAGATCATGTGCGCCCCAACAAGCCAGAGGGTCAGGCGGGCTGCTTCAAGCTCAGGCAGCAGCAGGGCCGTATTCAGGTAGCCATAACTAAGCGGCGTCAGGGCCATACCGCTGGCAACAGTGATCAGGTCATGGGTACGCGCATCAGGCATGAGGGCAACTCTCCGAGCTAAACCAGCGCCGATCGCCTACAGCATAGCTCAGGTGTGCGTTTGATGCAAGGCTGTGGATACGGAGATCGCAGGGCTGATGCAAAGTCGCCTCAGGCAATCGCACGCGGATACCGCAGATGGAACAGATTCGCGCTGCGCTGCCGCAAAAAGCTCCGCGTCAATCCGTCAGATCAGCGCGATCCGCGTTCTCGTTCGGACTTTGCATCAGCCCTGACGGAGATCGCGGGCCGGGGCATGCTGCCGGATCACCTTCCCGCGTGCTACAATGTCTGGCTGCAAGCACCTGTAGAAGGAGTCGATGATGACTGAGCGTGTGGCGGTAGTGACCGGCGCAGCCAGTGGGATTGGCCAGGCTGTCGCCGAGAAACTGGCCGGAGCAGGCTACCGGGTAATCGTGGTAGATCTGCCGCAGAGCGAGGGTCAGCAGGTAGCCGAGGCCATCGGGGGGCTCTTTATCGGGGCCGACCTGGCCCGGCGCGACGAGTGCCGCAAGGTGGTTGAGACGACCCTGGCCGAGGCTGGCCGGCTTGACGTACTGGTGAACAACGCTGGCTACCAGCATATCGCGCCGATCGCCGAATTCCCTGAGGATCGCTGGGAGCATATGATCGCCGTGATGCTGACTGCGCCCTTCCTGTTGATGCGTTATGCCTGGCCAGGTATGCAGGAGCGGGGTTGGGGCCGAGTGATCAACATCGGCTCGGTACATAGCCTGCGCGCCTCGCCCTTCAAGATCGGCTACATCTCGGCTAAACACGGCATGCTGGGCCTGACGCGCACGGCAGCGCTCGAAGGCGGCCCCCACGGCATTACGGTCAACCTGATCGCGCCAGCCTATGTACGGACACCGCTGGTTGAGAAGCAGATCGCCGACCAGGCTCGCACGCGTGGCATTCCTGAAAACGAAGTGATCGAAAAGGTCATGCTTGAGCCGGCCGCAATCAAGCGGCTGATCGAACCGTCCGAGATCGGCGACCTGGTATGCTTCCTCTGCTCCGACTCAGCCACCAGCATGACCGGCTCGGTCTATGAAGTGGCCCTGGGTTGGACGGCACGTTGACGAAAGCAGGAGCCATGGACAATCTCATCTTTCCGAAGGGTTTTCTCTGGGGCGCGGCAACTTCAGCCTATCAGATCGAAGGCGCCGTTACCGCCGATGGTCGTGGCGAGAGTATCTGGGATCGCTTTAGCCATACGTCCGGCAAAACCCGCGGGGGCCACACCGGCGATCTGGCCTGTGATCATTACAATCACTACCGTGAAGACGTAGCCCTGATGGCCGAACTTGGTCTCAAAGCCTACCGCTTTAGTGTAGCCTGGCCGCGAGTGCTACCACAGGGGCGCGGTGCAGTTAACCAGCAAGGCCTGGATTTCTACCGCCGCCTGGTTGATGAACTACTGGCCCATGGGATCACACCCTTTGCCACCCTCTACCACTGGGATCTACCAGTCGCGCTACAAGATCAGGGTGGCTGGCCCGCCCGCAGCACCGCCGAAGCCTTCGCCGAGTATGCTGGCGTCGTCGCGGCAGCCCTTGGCGACCAGGTCTGGAACTGGTTGACGATCAACGAGCCCTGGTGTGTAGCTTTTCTGGGCCACCAGACAGGTGAACATGCCCCCGGCACACAGGACTGGCCGGCAGCCCTGGCCGCTGCGCACCACACCCTGCTGGCGCATGGGCTGGCCACCCAGGAGATCAAGGCGATCAATCCGGGGGCCCAGGTTGGGGCAGTGCATAACTTTACGGCGGCAGTGGCGGCCAGCGATAGCGCCGAGGATCACGCTGCGGCGCGCCATTATGACGGCTACTTCAACCGCTGGTTGCTCGACCCGCTGGCCGGTTATGGCTACCCGGCCGATATGGTGGCCGACTATAGCGCAGCTGGCTATCTGCCGGAGGGTATGGACTTCGTACACCCCGGCGACCTGGCGACGATCAGCACACCGACCGACTACTTCGGGATGAACTACTACACGCGCGAAGTGGTGGCAGCCGGCCCCGAACCGTGGAACTATCGCCTGGTACACCTGCAGACGCCGCGCACCGCAATGGGCTGGGAGATCTATCCAGAGGGGCTCTACCGCACCCTATTGAGGCTGCACAGCCACTATGGTATGCGGCGCATCTATGTCACCGAAAACGGGGCGAGCTACCTGCATCACATCACTACCGAAGGCCACATCCATGACCAGGATCGCATCGAGTATATGCAGGCGCACCTTAGCGCCTGCCATCGAGCGATTGCGGCTGGCGTGCCGCTCGAAGGCTTCTTCTACTGGTCGCTGCTGGACAACTTTGAGTGGGCCCATGGATACCACCAGCGCTTCGGGCTGGTGCATACGGATTATATGAGCCAGCGGCGGTTGCGCAAGGACAGCTTCGCCTGGTACCGTGACGTGATCGCCCATCATGGCATCAGCGCACGCTGAGGGGGAACCAGGCGCGACTCATTCACGTTGTAGAGGCAAGAGAAGATGCTTCACGGGCCGATAGCCCGTATCAACGTGAGGAGACAATGATGGAGACGCGCAATCCAACCCTACTCGGTATGATCGCCGGGGCTGTTCTGGTTATCGCCCTTGTTGCCGGGGCCTGGGCTGGCGGTGCACTTACCCCACCGACCCAGGCCCAGGGCAGTGGGGTGAGCGGCATGCGCCAGATTACCGTTGTTGGCCAGGGCGAGATTCGCCTCCAGCCCGACATGGCCAGTGTGCAGATCGGGGTCGAGACGAACGCCCCGACGACGCAGGAGGCGCTGGAACAGAACAATGTCCAGACCCAGGCGGTGATCGAGCGCATCAAGCAGCTTGGTGTAGCCGAGAAGGACATCCAGACGAGTAACTTCAACATCTACGCCAGCTACAGCGACGATGGGCGCACGATCAGCGGCTACAACGTGAGCAATATGGTGCTGGTGACGGTGCGTGAGCTGGCTGGTGCGGGCACACTGCTTGACCAGGTAGTCGCGGCGGGGGCCAACCGGATCTATGGGATCAGCTTCGGCCTGAGCGACCCGCAGACGGCGCAGAGCCAGGCCCGCGAGGCAGCCATGGCTGACGCCCGGGCGCGCGCCGAGCAGCTTGCCGGGGCTGGCGGGGCCAGTCTGGGCCAGGTGTTGGTGATCAGTGAGCTGGTTGGGTCTGGCCCGGTACTGCCGCTGCCTGCTATGGCCCGTGAGATGGTTGCGGATGGGGCAGCGACCCCGATTCAGGCGGGCGAGCAACTGGTGAGCACACAGGTACAGGTGACCTACGAATTGCGCTAGAGCGTTTCGCGCTGGGGTTGGGAGGTAGGGGATGGAAGTTGCCGCGTCTGGACGCCATCCACCACGCGCAGATCGGCTCAACCTTTCTGAGAACCGCTGTAGTGGTCTGTCCGGGCTATTCTGATCAAGGGCGCAGCAGCGGTAGCCGCTGTTGCGCCCTTACAGCTGCGTTTGCGTCCCGTCTTGTTTGCTCGGACGCAGTAATAGAGCGCTTCACATGTAGCTTGACAGCTCAGGGGGCGCGTGCTACAATGCCGAACGCTGTAAGGGCGTATAGCTCAGCTGGTTAGAGCGCGATCCTGATAAGATCGAGGTCGGTGGT
>CAZQCG010000038.1:0-42992 GCA_964592425.1 uncultured Chloroflexaceae bacterium | reverse complement strand
GAACTTCCTTAACCTTTCACCATTAACACGTGGGTCCGCCCCTACGGCGTTGCCCGCAATGCCACGTTGTGTATCCGATCGAGGCACGGGCAGGGGGTAGGGGCAGACCTGCGTGTCTGCCCGCACTGGGCTGATTGACGTGGTTTTCGGTCTCACGCACCCCATTTGACACCGTTTTGGGTCGTGTTTGGCGTCATTTAGGCACATCGTCACGCCGGATCGTGCGGTTTGGCGACGATTCGGGGCGGGGCGCACCAGGATGGTGCGCGCACCTGTCATGGGGCGCGCCCGCGGGCGCGGCGGTGGAGCCAGTTCATGCGGTTGCGCATCCCACAGGCCTGGTACCATTCAAACTGCGTGGCGTCCAACCCGATGCAGCACGCCTCGTGCACGCCCTGGTAGCGCGTCAACCACGCGATGACGGCTTCGACCTGCGTGCTGGTGCTCGAAGGCGACACCTACGCTGAGTACGGTGTATCTGGCCGTGGTGAGCGCGCAGCTTCACGCTTTCTTGCTGGCTTCAGTGTAGATGTGAACGAGGTGTTTGACGCCAAGTAGCGAGTGTGAAACGCTTGACCGACCATATGCTCGACGCAGCAGTTCTGCGGAGGGTGTACGATGCCGCTACCGAAAGCACTGTGAGGCAGTTTAGGGCCAATACGCTTCAAATAGGGGCAAGCGCAGATCGATTAAGGCCGATCAGACGCAGAAGCTTTGCGGCTTTGCGGCTTTGCGTGAGCTTATCTGAAAGGTATTGAGCTTAGGGCTCATAGACGGCGCAGCAGCGGTACAAAAATCTCGCTACCGCCGATAAAGGCACGCAGGGTGAGGCTACGGCTGCCCCGTTCGCCGGTCACCGTGAGCGTGAGGCTGTAGATCCCCACTGCCAGGTTGCGCTGCGCCCCACTCGCCGTGAGGGTGACCACGGCAGTGCCGGCGCCATTCAGGCTGGCTGGCTCAACTCTGGCAGTGGGCAACGGTGCGGGGCCATGCACCTGCCCGAGACTGAGCGTGACCGGGCCGGGGTTGCCCTCGACCTGCACGTTGAAGCTGACGACAGGGCTGGCCGGGGCGACCAGGCGGGTGCGCGGGCTGGTGAGCTGGAAGATCGGGGGTGTAGCAGGAGCTGCGCCCGTGCGCTGATAGCCACCCCGCCCGCTGCCCCAGAGGATGCGTGCCCCGGCACTCCCCGGCAGGTCATAGGCAACCGCGCCGCTATGGCTTGTCCCTAGCACCAGCTCCAGGTCAGGATCAGCATCCAGGTTGGCAAGGGTCGGCGCACTCAACCCGCCATTCCAGTCTGCGCCTGCCCCTGGTGTGGGCAGATCAACCGCATAGAGCTGGCGGCCCTGGTCATCAAGCAGGTGCAACTGGCCCGCCTGGCCCGTACCCTTCTCGGGCCACGAGCTGAAGAGCACCTCGGCTCGCCCGTCAGCATCAAGATCGACCACAACCGGCTCGGAGGCAAACCGAATGCCCGGGCCGGGCACATCAAAGGGCCAGGCCCCATGCTGGCTTTTGTCGAGCCAGTAGGCATGCAACCGCCCATCGTAGGATGGGAAGAGGATCTCGCGCCGCCCATCACCGTCAAGGTCGGCCAGCACCGTGTTGACGGCAATATTCTCGATGCGGTTGTAGTCTTGCGAGAGGGGGCCGCTGTTGGGGGCGGGGGCCGGTAGTACCGTCCAGTCGTAGCTGGCTGTCTGCCAGCGGGTGCGGTCGCCGCGCAGAACCCAGGGCAAGTAGTAGAGATCGCCATCCGGATCACCAAGGTCGCAGTTGTACACATCGCCGGGCAGCACCAGCTCGAGCGTGCCGTCGCCATCAAGATCGCCACTGGCGGGAGCGACATTAGCAAAGTTGGGACGATGTTCACGACCACAGTTCGCATAGCCACGCAGATCAACAGCGTGATCGACATGCACTCCTACCTGGCTCCAGAATTGGTTGGCACCATAGATGGCGCTGGCGGAGATCTGGTTGCCACTGGGATACAGAGCGGTGATGTAGTGTGTATCAGTGGGAGCATAGATCTCCTGCACATGGTTCGCGTCAAGGTCAGCAATGGCCAGATTCTCGTTGTACATACCCCAGCCCTCGCCGGGTTCATTGTCGCGGCGGGCGGGCCAGCCCATACGTGGGTGCCCATCAGCCTCAAAGACATGTACCTGGCGGGTTGAGCCGCCGGAGGCGCGCCCGACGATCACCTCAAGGGGGCCATCGCCATCCAGATCGGCCACCGCCAGCGAGCGCACCTCCCCTGCGCCGAAGGGATTGCGGCTCCACTGCACATTGCCCTGCTGGTCGTAGACCGTCAGCTGGTCGGCACCACGCCCAACCACAATCTCCAGGTCACCGTTACCTTCAAGGTCAGCCAGGGCAACACCGGGCCAGATGCGCGAGCCGTTACGGGCCCGCCAGATAGTGCTGCCGTCGCTGCCATTGAGGGCGAAGAGGCTATAGGCACCCCAGAGTACCTCGGCGCGGCCGTTGCCGTCGAGATCGGCCACAGCAGGCGAGGCGTACCAGCCCGTCTCGCAATAGTGCGGTGCCTCCTGGCAACCGCCGTACTGCCACTTCAGCACCGGCGCAGCCACAGCGGCTGGCGGTGCAGCCGAGACTGGTGTCAGAGCGGTGATGAGCAATCCGAAGAGCAGCCAGAGGATCATCGTCCGTTTGTGCCTTGTCAGGTGGTTGGAGGGAAAGCCCAGCACAAACTCGACCGGGTGGCGGCCCAGGCGGAAGACCAACTCGTCGCGGACGGTGACCTGTGTGTGCATCTGCTGCTCCCTTTCGCGTACGTTGTCGTCCCGGTACAGGTTGCTGACGGGCGCGGACGGCCCGTCATTCGCGTACCTTCAGCATACCGCAGAGATGTGACACACAGAGATCACGCCAGAGTCTCGCAGTCATCCAGCAACGTCTCGGTGGATCATCCCCCCAGTCTCCCACCGACCCCGCCGAGGCCCTGGCCCCGCTGCTCACCGCCGTTGCGGCCATCGCCGCAGGCGACGCGACGTAGGGCACGGAGGTGGCCCAGGCCCTCACTCAGCTTGAGCAACAGGGCTGGATGCTGCGCGGGCGCACGACGAGATTGCTGGTATAGTTCCCGTAATTCTGCAACACTCTCCGCAGCGTACCATGAGTCTCAGCCCGCTGATGCAAAGTGGGCCTGTGCCATAATATTGCGGTCTAACACCAACACCTTTCAGATAAGCTCACGCAAAGCCGCAAAGCTTCTGCGTCTGATCGGCCTTGTATCGATCTGCGCTTGCCCCTATTTGAAACGTATTGGGTCTAACACCGCTGTGCAGCCTGAAGCCGCGTACTCATAGGATGAACCCGCTCTATGACTCTTGCCGCGACGGTCGACGAGCTTGAGCGTGCCCTCGCCGAAGCGGGCGGCACCACTAATGTCGACGTTATCAGGCGCATCGATCTGCTCAACGCCCTTGCCTGGGAGCTGAGCGACAGCGACGCCGCCCGTGCCATGGGCTTCGGCGAGACGGCATACATGCTGGCCAACGCTCAGGTTGATCAGGGCGAGCCGTACCGGCGTGGCCTGGCCTATAGCCTGCGCACCCAGGGCTACCTCGATATGCGCTCCGGGGCCTACCCGCGCGGCATGGAGCGCCTGCTGAACGCCCAGATGCTCTTCGAGGCCCTGCGCGCTGAAGATGGCCCGCCGATCGAAGATGGCCTTGGCGATGTCTTCGACGGGATCGCTGGCATCTATGCCCAGATGGGCGATTATCCTGAAGCGCTCGACTATAGCTACAAGATGCTTGCCCTCGCCGAGGCTCGCGGTGACCTGCGCCGGATCGCCAATGCGCGCAATAATCTCGCGGTCATCTTCTCGCATACCGGTGATCTCGAGCATGCGCGTGCTGATCGCCGACGACCAGCATGTGGTGCGCTGCGGGCTGGCGACGCTGCTGGTGCCGCGTAATCGGAACGCGACCTGACCCATAGCACCAACTCGTCGTTGCCGGGTACGTTTCACACTTCTCCTGGGAGTGAGGGCAGCTTGCCCTCATACGCACGACGAGGGCGGGACGCCCTCGCTCCCTGGCTTACCCCAAGTGTGAACAGTTACATTGCCGGGGCACGTTGGCCCGCCTGACTCCCTACATTTGTAGGGGGCTTTTTGTGAGTGAAAGATTGATCATTCGTCACTGGCAGCAACGGCGGCCAGGGCCGATACTGTGGGCACATGTAGTACGAATCCAAACGGGTGAGCAGGGCGCCACGCCAACGGCACGTGCCGCTGGCCCACGTCGCCTCATCAAGTGAAGGAGCCAATAATGATCGCAGGACTCATCGGGTTGCTGATTGGCATTGCTGTCGTAGGCCTGATCGGCGGTCTGCTGATCTGGATCCTCAGTAATCTGGGCCTGGGGCTGAAGGTCGATGGCTTTGGCTCGGCGTTTATCGCCGCAATCGTTATCGCAATCACCTCGAACGTTGTGATCTGGCTGTTGAGCACCTTCGGCCTGCTCCCGGCCAACGTGGGCTTCTTCGGCGCGCTCATCAACCTGCTGATCTCGGCGGTCATCCTGCTGATCGCCGACCGCTTCGTCGCGGGGATGAAGGTCAACGGCTTCGGCGGCGCAATCATTGCCGCGATCGGCTTCGGCGTCCTTCAGTGGCTCGCGGGCCTGATCGCCAGTTTTTTCGCCTAAGACAAGCTTTCGGGCTGGTTTACCGTTCGGCGTCACTCGCCGCGTTCTGATGCGCTGGGGCTATTTTCTATTTGCTATCTCCTAAATCCTTGTCTAACGCCGCTCAGTCGCCTGGCGGGAGGCTCACACACCGAGCGTGAGCCGACCGATTGAGGGATCAACAGCAGTGCCCATGTCTGATGGAGCCGGTGGCAAACTCCGCAGCGACGACAAGGGTGTCTGCGCACATAGCGGTAAAGGTTCGCACATGCACGAGCAGCACGTAGTCTTAACAGTTGTGGTCTCACGCCCGGGCGTGATGCAGCAGGCGCTGCGCACCTCGCTGTCGGTCTGCCCCGCGATCACAGTGCTGGCCTCGGTCGGCGACGGCCTGACCGCCGTGCAGCAGATCGCGGCCCATCACCCCGCCCTGGTGGTAGTTGACGCCAACCTGCTGCCTGAGGAGGCCGAGGCGTTGATTACTACCATCAAGGTGAGCCACACGCCGCCACGCTGCCTGGTCTTCGTCCAGTCGAGTCGGCAGCAGGCGATGATGACAGCCGCGGGCGCCGACGCGGTGATGCTGCGCGACAGCTCCGCCGGCGAGCTTCAGGCTGTGCTGACGCGCCTGACCGCGCCTGTGCCGTAGCGAGCCCGCCAATCGTTCCGTACCCAGCGCGCTCAGGCGCACACCCTCCCAGGCGAGCAGGGATACCCGCTATCACGTAACGGGAATCATCGGCCTCACCTTGCGTGCGCTCAAGCCCGGCGCGTGTGCGAAGACCACCTCGATCTGCTCAACCGCGAGACTCAGTAGGAAGAGAGCCACCCATGCGCTACGCACCCATTGTCGGTCTGGTGATGGCCCTCGCCCTGCTGGCCGGCGCGCTCCCCGCGCAGGCCCAGGGCGGCAACCCGGCGGTGACCCACGAGGGCGACAACATCTACCTGGTAGACGGCAGTAAAGGCCCGATCCCCAACCTGCTGCCCGCCGAGGAGGTGCATAAGATCCGCGAGCTGGTCTTCAGCACGCCCGGCAGTTTGCACCGGGTGGTGAGCCCGGTCAGCCCTGACGACCAGACGGTGCTAGTGAGAGCTAGGACGACGGCGGCCTGCGGCGAGAGCTCGCACAGCGAGAAGTTGCTCAAGCTCCTGGCGAGCGCGGCGCTCTACCGCTTCGACGGCAACGACCTGGCGATCGAGTTGATGGCCGACGGCGGCACGCTAGACTTCGTCCCGCTGCCGTAGCCGGGAACCATGGAGCATTCAAGTTCAGGTTACCGGCCCTATACAGAAAGGATATCCGCAATGCGCAAATACACCCCCCAGACTCTTGCCCTGCTCATCATGCTCGTCACCCTGCTGCTTTCCGCATGCAGCAACCAGACGCCCGCCCCCACCGCCGTTCCCACTACAGGGGCCGCTGCGCCCACCGCTGCGCCGACCGAGGCGGCCACGGCGGTGCCCGAGCCCACGCCGGCCTCCGCGCCCACCGCAGCACCCGCAGCCGCGGCGGCACCCGAACTGACCATTCCCCTCAGTGCGCAGTACCCCTACTTGCTCGGCACGCGCGACGCCGCCGGCAGGCCGACCGAGAAGTACTGGCAGAACACCTCGGCCCACACCATGCGGATCAGCGTGACGCCGCCCGACCGCACCATCTCGGCGACCCAGGAGATCGTCTACACTAACAACAGCCCGTACCCCCTGTCATCGGTGTACTTCCGGCTCTACCAGAATGTGCATAACCCCCTGGCCGACCAGGAGTATCCAAGGATCACTGAGGAATTCTTCACCGATGGGCTGCAGATCGAGGAGTTCCGCGTGAACGGCGAGCTCAAGCCGTGGACGCAGCAGACGCGTAGTACCGTCCAGTCCTGGAACCTCGACGAGCCGCTGCAGCCCGGCCAGTCGATCACCTTCGGCTTCACCTGGAGCTACGAGCTCGCGGGCCAGAGTATAAAAGAGGGCGCGATCGACGAGACGACCTTCTACCTAGCCTACTTCTTCCCCCGCCTCGCCGTCTTCGACGACCGCGGGATGTGGGATGTCTCTGAGTTCACCTACGCGAGCGGGCGCGAGTTCTACAATGGCTTCAGCGACTTCACCTTTGAGGTTACCGTTCCCAAGGACTACGTCGTCTGGGCCACCGGCGACCTGCAGAACCCCGACGAGGTGCTGCAGCCCGAGTACGCCCAGCGCCTGGCCGGCTCGTTCACCAGCGACGCGGTGACCGCAGTCGCCACCCCCGAGGAGATCCAGCAGGGCCTGGTCACCGCTCAGACCGACACAGTTACCTGGAAGTGGCAGGCAAGCAACGTGCCCGACATCGCCATCGCCCTCAGCAACCACTATTACTGGGACGCGGGCAGCGTTGTGGTCGACCCGGCGACTGGCCGCAGGGCGAGTGTGCAGGCGGCCTACAACGTCGAGGCCACCGACTTCCAGCAGATGGTCGAGTTCGCTAAGAGCGCGTTGGACTTCGCCTCGACTCAGTGGCCCGGCGTGCCCTACCCCTACAGCAAGACCACGGTTATTCGCGGCGGTGCCGACGAAGAGTACCCGATGATGGTCAACGACTCTTCGGAGGTGGAGGATCCAACCTACAGCCGCTTCGTCGTCGCTCACGAGATCCTGCACAGCTACTTCCCCTTCTATATGGGCATCAGCGAGGCGCGCTACCCCTTCATGGACGAGGGCTGGACGACGGCCTTCGAGTACCTGATCAATACCAGGGATCGCGGCAAGGAGGGCGCCGACAAGCTCTTTATCAAGGTTCGATCAGGCAACCTGGCGATTCCGGGCGTCGACTGGGGCCTCCCGGTCATCCTGCCGGCTGACTCGCTGCAGGGGGGCGTCGTTGGCCGCAATGCCTACGATAAGCCCGCGCTAGCCTACCTGGCCCTCAAGGAGATGATGGGCGACGAGGCCTTCAAGCGCAGCCTGCACGAGTTTATGGCGCGCTGGAACGGCAAGTACCCCCTGCCCTGGGACATGTTCAACACCTTCAATGACACCGCCGACGAGGATCTGACCTGGTTCTTCCATAACTGGTTCTACACCGACAACTATCTGGATCTGGCGATCAAGGGCGTGGAGCGGAGCGACGGCGGCTACAGCGTGCAGGTGCAGAATATTGGCGGCTTCGCCATGCCCTTCGACCTGGTTGCCACGTACACCGACGGCACGAGCGAGAGCTTCCGCCAGGGTCCGGCGATCTGGCGCGACACCCCGGAGCTGGCGAGCATAACCCTCACGACCGACAAGGAGCTCCAGTCGGTCACGGTGGATGGCGGTATCTTCGCAGATCCCTCCCCGCCCAATAACACGTGGAGCAACCCCGACGCGGCCCCGGCGGCGACGGCGGCACCGGCGGCGGTTCCCCCGCCTACCGGCGAGCTTGCACAGCTGCGGGCCACGAGTTGGCAGTGGGCGGTCTACAGCGGCCCGACCGAGCGCTTCACCGTCAACAACCCGGGTAACTACATCCTCAGCTTCAACAATGACGGGACACTGGCGGTCAAGGCGGACTGCAACCAGGCCGCCGGGAGCTACCAGGGCGAGGGCGGCAGCCTGACCATTGAGCTGGGGCCGGTAACACTTGCCGCCTGCAGCGACGACTCGCGCAGCGAGCAGTTGCTCAAACTGCTGCCAGGCGCGGCGCTCTACCACTTTGACGACGAGACCCTGTTGATTGATCTGAAAGCCGATGGCGGCACGCTGGAATTGATCCCGGCACCGTAAGTACGAACGGAGAGCGCAGAGCGTAGAACACCGGACAGGGCCTCCTGGTGCTGTGAACTGGAACAAGGCCCTGGCCAGCGGCAAGTTGCGCCGCATCGACATGGGACCGATGCGGCACAACGGCCCCGGAGGCTACCTCGACCCGGACGCGCAGCTTGCAGACGGGCGCAGCCAGCTTGAGGCCACCGTTGCCCAGACGGTGGCGCTGGCGCTGGCATTTCGGGCGAAGCGGGCGAGGTAGAACATTTTTTGAAACTGGCGAAAGGGAACAATATGCGCCGCGTGCTCATCCTGCACGCCCTGCTCGGCACCGGTCACCAGAGTGCGGCCCGCGCTCTGGGGGCCGCTTTCGCCCAACTTCCGGGGGTCGAGGCGATTGTCGAGGACAGCCTCGACTTCGTCAACCCCGCGCTCAGCAGCATAATGACACGGTTGGGCTGATGAAGTATGGGCCGATCGACTTCGTCGACGACATGGTCGTCGCCAGCAACCTGGTGATCTCCAAGCCCGGTGGGCTGATCACGAGTGAGGTGCTGGCGCGTGGCCGGCCCATGGTCGCGATCGCGCCGCTGCCCGGCCAGGAGGAGCCCAACGCTGACTTCCTGGCCGCGACCGGTGCCGGAGTGGCGCTCCGCGTCCCTGAGAACGTGCTGGTGCGGGTCTTCCTGCTGATCGTCCTCTTCCTCGAGGTCGTGCTGGTGCTGAACGCCTTCGTGCAGACACGCAGCCTGGTCGAGAGCGTGCAGGATGCGACGGCGGCGGCCGGCCTGATTCCCAACGGCCTCTTCCTCTCGATCAGTGTGGCCTATGCGATCAGCGCGCTGCGCATCCTCAAGTTCGGGGTGCTGGTGCAGCGCTCGAACGCGATCGAGAGCCTGAGCAATATCGACACGCTCTGCGTGGACAAGACTGGCACGCTGACGGCGAACCGGCTGGTCTTTCATGCCGTACATCCCCTCGGCGCGAGCGAGGCTGAGCTGCACGACATCCTCGGCGAGATGATGGCCAGCACCGCGGCGGGCAACAAAACCAGCGAGGCGCTCGCCGCGGCCTTGCTGCGCCAGCCGCGCCGGGTGCTGGCCGAGGTGCCCTTTTCGTCGGCGCGCAAGTGGAGCGCAATCGCCTTCGCCGACGAGGCGCGGCCCGGGATCTACGTGCTTGGCGCGGCCGAGATGCTGCGCCCCTACCTCCCCGCAGAGCAGGTGCCGCCCTGGCATGCCCAGCTCAAGGCCTGGTCGGACCGGGGGCTGCGAGTGCTGCTGCTGGCCCATGCCCCCAACCCCGCCCGGCTGGTCGACCAGGGCGACGCGACGACGCTGCCGCCGCTCACACCGCTCGGTCTGGTGAGCCTGAGCGACGAGCTGCGGCCCGAGGCCGCCGAGACCCTGGCCCGCTTCCGGGCGGCCGGGGTTCAACCCAAGATCATCTCGGGCGATAATCCCGAGACGGTGGCGGCCCTGGCGAAACAGGCCGGGCTGCCTGACGACATCAAGCTCGTCTCCGGCCCCGAGTTGGATCAGCTGGACGAGGCTGCTTTCGAGCAGGCTGCGCTAGAGGCGACGATCTTCGGGCGGATCACCCCGCAGCAGAAGCAGCGGCTGGTTCAGGCCCTGCGCAGGCGCGGCCGCTACGTGGCCATGGTCGGCGACGGCGTGAATGACGTGCTCTCGCTGAAGCAGGCCAACCTCGGCATCGCCATGCAGAGCGGCAGCGCGGCCACGCGCAACGTCGCGGATATCGTGCTGACCGAGGACTCGTTTGCGGTGCTGTCGCCGGCCGTCGAGGAGGGCCAGCGTATCGTCAATGGTATGCAGGATGTGCTGCGCCTGTTCCTCACCCGCACCGCCACCGTGGCCCTGCTGATGATCGCGACGCTGATGGTGAGCAGCGAGATCTTCCCGATCGTGCTGACCCAGTCGACCGTGGTCGCCATGTTTGCCGTGGGAATCCCGGGGCCGCTGCTGGCGCTCTGGGCGCGGCCCGGCCCTGAAGGGCGCACGGGGCTGATCCCGCGGCTCCTGCGCTTTCTAATCCCGGCATCCCTGCTCTCGACCGTCTTCGGCCTGCTGGTCTTCTTCGGCACGATCATCATCGAGGCGCTGGTGCGCCTCGCCGGGGTAGCGCCCGGCGGCGAGAACCAGCTGATTTACGAGACGGCCGTGCCCCTCGGCCAGTCGGCTCTCGCCATCTTCCTCATCCTCACCGGCCTGCTGCTGGTCGTCTTCGTCGAGCCGCCTACGGCCTGGTGGGCCGGCGCCGACGAGGTTGGCGGCGACTGGCGCCCGGCCCTCGTGGCGCTGGGCTCGCTGCTGCTCTTCGGCGTGATCTTGTTCGTCCCGCCGCTGCGCGCGCTGGCGACGCTGCAGCTGCCGAGCCCGGCGAGCCTCGCGCTGATCGGCGCCGCCACGCTGATCTGGATGTTCCTGCTGCGCTCGATCTGGCGCTCCAACGCCCTCGAGCGCTTCCTCGATGTCGACTTCGGTGTCCGCCACACGCTTTGATAACTTCCTAAGGAGATACCATGACCAGAAAATTCGCACTCTTCCTCCTCGCGGCCCTGCTGCTGACGGCCTGTGCCCAATCGTCTACGGTGTCCACCTCGCCAACGCCCACCGCCCCGCCCGCGGCCACTGTCGCGCCGACGGCTGCGGCTGCGCTGCCTACGCAGGAGCCGAGCACTATGCCCGAACCGACCGCCGCCACCCCGTCCGAGGTGCCCGCCGAGACCGACGTCGCGATCTTTCAGCAGCTCCTCGATCAGGCCAATGCCAGAGGAGCGGCCGTGCAGTGCCCGGCCCGCACCTTCCCCATCCCCGACCCGTCGGTGAGCGTGAAGCGACCGCTCGACTTCGGCCCGTTCAGCCCGGCGCTGCCTGGCTTCAACCCCGAGCAGGCCGCTGCCATCGCTACGGCGCTCGACGGCAAGAGCATCCCCCAGATCCAGGCGCTGCTGAACGATGGCACGCTTACGTCCGAGCAGCTGGTGCTGTACTACCTCGCACGCATCCAGCGCTACGACGAGGGTCGCCTGAACGCGGTGATGGAGCTGAACCCCGCGGCGCTGACGATCGCCCAGTCGCTGGACGCTGAGCGTGTCGCCGGCAACGTGCGCAGCCCGCTCCACGGTATCCCTGTGCTGCTGAAGGACAACATCGCTACGGCGGGGCCGCTGCACACCACCGCCGGCAACTACACCCTGAAGGACTGGCAGGCCGACCGCGACGCCTTCCTGGTCACGCAGTTGCGCGACGCTGGCGCGATCATCCTCGGCAAGAGCAACCTCTCCGAGTGGGCCAACTACACCGACCCCTGTATGCCGAGCGGCTTCTCGACCCTCGGCGGGCAGGGGCGCAACCCCCATGGCCCCTACGATACGCTCGGCTCCAGCTCGGGCTCGGCCGTCGCCGTCGCCGCCGAGCTGACGACCGTGAGCGTGGGCTCTGAGACCGCCGGCTCGATTGTGCAGCCCTCGCGGGCGAATGGCGTGGTCGGGCTGCGGCCCAGCAAGGGTCTCGTCAGCGGCGACTACATCATCCCGCTCGAGCCGACGCTGGACACGGCCGGGCCGATTGGGCGCTCGGTGACCGACGTGGCCGTGCTGCTGAGCGCCCTGGCCGCCACCGACCCGAACGACCCGGACACCGCCGCCGCCGCCGAGCTCGCCGCCACCGACTTCACGCAGTACCTCTCGCTGGACGAGGCCCGCAAGCTCCGCGTCGGCGTGGTCATGTTCGATGCTTTTATCGACAGAGCGCTTGGCGCGGGCACCTTCGCCGCAGCGACGCCGGAGGAGCTGCAGGCGATCATGGTGCAGCTCCAGCCCCTCTTCCAGAACGCGACGCAGCCGGTCATCGATGCGCTGAAGGGCCAGGGCATCGAGGTCGTGACGATCCTGGAGAGCGAGCTGCCGCCGAGCTTCCAGGCCCCGTACATCGCCTACATCCCCTACGGGTTTCGTGAAGGGATCAGCCGCTTCTTCAGCGGCCTGGGCACGCCCGCGCCAATCAGCTCGCTCGACGATGTCGTGGCGCTTGTGAATGAGGACAAGGCGGCCCGTGCGCCCTACGGGCAGGGCTACGTCGAGGGTGCCGCCACAACCACCATTACTGCCGAGCAATACCAGGCCGCGCGTGCAGGCGACCGGGCGGTCGCCGAGGCGTGGCTTTCAGATGTCGCCAAGGAGTACAATGTGGACGTGCTGCTCTTCGGCACGAACTACGCCAACCTCGGGGCCGCCGGCGTACCCGCGCTCAACATCCCGACCGGGCGCCTGGAGGGCTCAAACGAGCCGGCCGGCGTCTACCTCACCGGCCCGCGCTTCTCAGACGCCAAGCTGATCGCGGTGGGCTATGCCCTGGAGCAGGCGCTGAACGTGCGCCTCGTACCCGACCTGGAGACGACCATTGCGGAGATCGACGCGGTGACCGGGCGCTGACCTGAAGAACGGCGACTACTGGGCCGCGCCCTGCGAGCTCCTCGCGCAGATCAAGGAGCAGCTGAGCGGTAACTGTTCACACTTCTCCTACGGAAGCCCGCGTTTCTGTCACGCTGAGCGCAGCGCAGCGTCCCGGCGACATGACCGGCGTTCCCGACCGTGACGCTTCGCTGCGCCATGCGGCTCCGCTCAGCGTGACAACGCCCGTTCCCCCACGTGTGAACAGTTACGCTGAGCGCGGCCGACATCACCATCCGAAGCGTGAGGTCCCTGTCAAGAACCCAGCGCTCAAGCTGCTGGGCTTGTGCTTGCTCCTCCTGCTCGCGCAGGCGCAGCACGATAGGCCGTCTGACTTGCGGCCCTAGAAGCGATATTCACGGCAGCGTTCGTGTCGGCGGCGGCAGTATGGCCGCACTGGAGACACCGGAAATGGGCCTGATCAACCCGATTGGCCTTCTCGCAATGGCCGCACACGGCACAGGTGCGACTGGTGTTGCGCGGATCGACCGCAACGACCTGCACGCCTGCTTGCGCGGCCTTGTAGGCGATAAAGCTCCGAAGTTGGCGAAAGGCCCAGGAATGGCGCGCACGGCGCTGCGCCCGTCGAACCGTGACTCGCTCGCGGATCTTCGTCAGATCCTCCAGCGCGAGTGCCTTACGGGCCGTGCGTGCCTTCGCAACCAGCTTCTTGCTGATGCTGTGATTCACATCCCGCTGAAAGCGCGCCTCGCGGCGGGCGTTCTTCCTGAGTCGCCAGCGAGCACGGCGGGTGTTTGCTTGCTGCAACTCCTGGCGCTGCTTGTGGCGGCGCTTCCTGACCGCTTGTACCTGAGCACCGCTGTAGGTCTCGCCGTCGCTATCAGCGGCAAGGTTCACGATCCCCACGTCTACGCCCAGCAAGCCGGTCGGTTCGTCAGGCGCGGGGCTGGCCTTGGTCTGTGTGATGTGCAGGTAGAACTGCCCGTCACGCTGCACCAACTCGGCCCCGCCAATCTTCCAGCTCGTGTCGTACAGGGAGCAGCGCTGATACTCGCCAAGCACAAGCTGCCCAACGATGCGTCCAGTCAGCGTCTTCAGGCTCACCCGATCCATGCTCAGCAGGCGATAGGTACGAGCGTCGTAGCGGATCGAGCTCGCAGGCCGGAAGGTTGGGCAGGTATCCGAGCCGTTGGCTCGTGTCGCCCGCACCGCCTCAGCCGCCTTGTCCCTGGCGCAACAGGCCAGTTGCGCCCCCAGGCCGTAGGTGACGCGGGTGGGGCCGTAGACGATGTGGTGCAGCTTGTTCTTATTGGTGATGCGCTCATTCCACGCGACCGAGGCACAGGAGGTAGCCGCCGCGTTGAACGCTTCAGCGGTCGCCCGAATGGCGTTTGCGGCGTCAGCGTCAAGCGACAGCTTGCAGCATACAGTGCGTGTGGAGAGCGTCTGTGTCATAGAGCAAGTCTACCACAATCCGAACGCCCGTGCAAGCGTGCGCTGAAGCGGGCTCAAGCAGGGGCGTTCCTCCCACCGCTGGAAACGGGTGGGTTTCCCGCCCTGAAGGGTAAACATCAATGAAACCAGCTCAGGAGTCGCCTTCACCGCCCTCATCGCCACGACCAGCCTCGACCCAGGACAAATGGCTCTGGACAATCATCGCCGCCCTGGTCTTCGCCATCACGACCACGGGGGTCGTGCAACTCTTCCAGGGTGGCAAGCCGCCCGCCGACCTGACCCTGACCAGCGTGCTGGTCTTCCTCACCGTGGGCGCGGCGGGCGGCTGGAGTTGGTGGCTGCTGATCGCCCGCAGGGGCCGGGTGAGCGAGGGGCGCGGGGCCTTGGCCGGCGCACTGACGGCGCTGCTGGGCTACCTGCTGGTCTTCCAGGTGGCCAACCTCGTCTATGGAGCGGCCGCGCCTGGATTCCTGGGGGTCAGCCTGCTCGCCAAGATCGTGGGCGGCCTGATCCTTTCGGTCGTGACGCTGCTTTTCAGTGGCTGGTTCGTCATCCCACTGCTGGCCCTGGTGGGTGCCGGCCTGGCCCTGGTGCAGCTCGCCGCCGTGCCGAGCCTGGAGGGCGGGCTGATCGCACGCCTGCGCGGGCTCTCACAGCGCTCGGCATCCCTGTTGCGGGGCAGCCCACTCGTGCGGGCGATCGTCGCGCTGGTGTGCGTCATCGGCCTGCTGGTGACGAGCGCGGGGGTCTGGATCTGGAGCCGACCGCTCTTTGTGGGCGACCTGGTGGCGGAGCCGGCGTTGGTGAGCGATTATGAGGCCAGCGTCGCGGCCATTGAGGCCCAGATCGCCGCAGAGAGAGCCGACCCCGCGCTAAATCCCAGCTGCGCCTCGCGCCTGTTGACACCGGGCCGCCGCACCGAGCGGGTGATTGTCTTCTTCCACGGCTTCACAAACTGCCCGGCGCAGTTCGTGCCCCTGGCCGAGCAGTTTGTGGCGCGGGGCTACAGCGTCTATATCCCGCGTGTCCCCCACCACGGCTACGCCGACCGGCTGACCGAGGATCTTGCCGGGCTGAGCGCCGACGAGCTGGTGCGTTTCGCCTCACGCAGTGTCGACCTGTCCCATGGGCTGGGCGAGCAGGTTTCTGTGGCTGGCCTGTCGATGGGCGCGACCATTGCCGCGTGGATCGCCCAGAACCGTGCCGACGTGGCCCAGGTGACGTTGATCGCCCCGCTGTTCCAGCTCACCGGGCTGCCGCCGTTCGCCATTCGCCCGGTGGCGAGCACCATCCTGGCGGTGCCGAACTTCTACCTCTGGTGGGACAACCAGCGCCACGAGCAGATCATCGGCCCGCCCTACGCCTACCCGCGCTACCCCGTCCACGCCGCAGGCGCGCTGCTACGGCTGAGCTTCGCCGTGCAGGACGCCGCCGAGCGTGGGCCGCCGGCGGTGCAGAGCATCATCCTGGTGAATAACGCCGCGGACGGCGCTGTCAGCAACCCCGCCACAGACGCGATCGGCGACGACTGGGCGCGCGGGGGCGCGACGGTGCGCCGCTACACCTTCCCCGCCGACATGAACCTCAACCACGACCTGATCGATGTGAACAACCCCGAGCAGCGAGTTGAGCTGGTCTACCCTATCCTGATCAGCCTGATCGAGGAGGGCGCGGCGGGGCGGACGGGCCCATAGCCCTTCGCCTGGAGCCAATACCTTGCACATAAGCTCTTCGCCCCCCCCTTTGAACGCCGGGGGCGGGTGCCGACTCCTCCCTTGCGATCACCCGATTGTGGTGAGCGCCGTCGCGACAATCTCCTCAAGCGTGGTGCGGTCAGGGGCGATCTTTGCTTGGATCCGGAGCCCAATGCTGACGTTGACTAGCAGGCGGGCGACCGCCCGGGCGTCCTGGTCGCTGCGTACAAACGTGGGGTCGGCCTTGAGCAGGGCGACAAACATCGTGCTCGTTCACCGCCTCTCCACCGAATAAACCCGCACGGGTGCCGCCGGGTTGATGCTTTTTCAGAATTAAAACGGGTATCCGTCGTATCGGTAGACCTGGCAGGTCTGGTTTGCCGGATTTAATTCTTAAAACTCATCATATGCGGAGCACGACGCTCGTCGTCTGCTTTGGGAACACGAGGGTGTCGTGGATGAAGTCGAGGATAAGCCCCTCGACAACTTCCGGGTTGTTCACCACAATGATGTGATTGGCGCCGGGGACGGTGATTAGCTTCGAGCCAGGGACGTGGCTGTGGATCACCTGCGAGTCCTCGACGGTGAAGACGGTGTCCTCCTCGCCGACCACCACCCAGACCGGCTGCGTCATCGAGCGCAGTGCCGCGACGCCGTCGTACTGGGCGATACCGCGATAGACCATCAGCCAGGCGCGCAGTGTGGTGTGGGAGGCGTCGGCCATCAGCCGGTTCAGCTGGATGTCGCCCGTGCCCTTAAACGGCTGCATGTCGTTGTGCAGCAGCGCCCTTCGCTCGGCCGGGAGCAGTTCGAGTAGACGCCCGACGAGCCCGATCATCCAGGGCGCACGGGTGGCCACCAGCCGCGGCGCTGCGGGCGCGTGGGCGGCAGTGTCGAGCAGCAGGTAGCCCTTGCTCAACCCCGGGTGCGCCTGGTGGAACATGGTCGCGACCATGCCGCCGAAGCAGTGGCCGACCATGATAAAATCGCGGACCTCCAGGGCCTCCAGCACGTCGTAAACGTCCTCGGCGAAGCGCTCGAGCCGGTAGTCGTCGGCACCCCGTGGCCGATCCGAGTAGCCGTGGCCCCGCAGATCCAGCGCCAGGGTCGAGAAGCCTGCGCCGTGCAGAGCGGGGTACTGCACCTGCCAGGCCAGGTGGTCGCCACCGGCACCATGGAGGAAGACAATCGTCTGCTCGCCACGGCGGTGCCAGTCGACGAAGATGCGCACGCCGGAGCGCGTGGGGATGAGCCGCCGGGTCTCCTGCGACGCAGCGTCAGCCGCGCTCAGCGCCGCGCTGCGCTGTTCGTCGAGGGCAGCCACAGCCAGTTGGCCAGCTGGCAAGGGCATGTGACGGAGCGTCGCCCCCTCCGCGCGCAGGGCGCTCACCGCCGCCGGGCCGGCGTGGTGGTAGAGCGAGGCGAGCAGCAGTGCCTTGCCCGCAGGCACAGTCTCGGCGATCTGGCGCAGGTCGGCGTCGTTGTAGGCCAGGTTGACCACTCGTGCGACGGTGGCACCAAGCAGCCCGCCGGCGAGGGCCCCCACGACAGCCCCGAAGACACTGAACACGACCGCGACGACGAGGATGAAGCCGCCCTCGCTGGCCGAAACCTGGGGCGTTCCTCGGTTGACGGCTAGGGCCAGGGTGGCCACAACCGCGCCGAACCCGCCCATGATCAGCAGGCCGGCCAGCCCGCCGACCACCAGCCCGAAGAGCCCCCCCCGTCTGGCCGTCACGTTCTCGGCCTGGGTGATGTGCACCCGCCCCTGCGTATCCCGTGTGACAATGGCGTGATTGCCTGTGGCGAGCCCACCGAGCGAGCGACGCAGCCGACGTAGACTGCGGGCCGCACGGCGGGCGTGCGCGGGGTCGGCGCACTCGGCCACCACCAGGTCGCGCTGGCGCGGATCGACCGGGAGCGCCTCCGGCGCAATTGGCTCCAGGCGCCGCCCTGGCCCTGCGCCAGTGCCGTCGTAGGCTCGCGCGGCGAAGCTCGTCGCCACGGCGTTTCCGGCCAGCAGCCCGTCGCTCTGGGTGTTCGCACTGCGGCGCACCAGTGCGCCACCGCTGAGGGCCAGCGCGTCGACAACCGGGGCGCGCTGCTGCTCGGCCACCCGCAGCACCAGCGCCGCCTCGCCGACCTCGAGGTGTTCGCCAATCGTGTAGAGTTCGCGGGACGGCAGGCCGAAGTTGAGCAGCGCGGCCGCCACTCCACCGATCAGGGCGCCGCCGATGGCCGCAAGGAGGGCCGTCAGCCCGCTGACCAGCGCCACCACCAGGGCCAGGGCCAGCACCCAGTTGTCGGTGCTCGACGCCGTGGCGAGGCCCGCACGAGCCTCGCCAGCGACGAGGATGCCGACGAAGGGCGCGAGCAGCACCGCGCCCAGCAGCGCGCCCGCCACGAGCCCCAAACGCGCCCCGCCCCCTACCCCCACGTCGCCATCCTGCTCGAACTGAATGCTATCCTGCGCTGGGCGCGTCACGACAGCAATCGACGCGATCTGGCCCAGCCGCAGCTCCTTCTGCAGCGCCCGCAGCTCGCGCCGCGCCTCGCGGGCTGCGCCCGGCCGGGCGAACACACAGATCAGCTCAGCTCGCATGTGCCTTCCTCCCCGTGATAGCCCCCTGCCGGCGGCTGTGCCGCCAGTATGAGTATAAAGCGTTTATCCTCCAGGATGGCGTTAGATAAGAGCAGCGTGGGAAGTGGGGCCTTTGTTCCATCGACCAGGCAGGTGTTATCCCCCTCGTCCTTCACGCTGGTGGCACCGGTCTGGCCCAGGGCGGGGGCGCTGCCGAGCAGTAGGGCGCACAGGCCGACGAACAACCCGACCCGAAGTGTATGGCTCATTGAGGCATACCTTTCGCCGTTGTAGTTCCCCAGACGCGGGGCATGTAGCTCGCGAGTAATCGCGAGAAGCCGCCGGGCTAAAGATAACGTTAGCCCGTGTGGAACGTCACGTTCTGCCCAACCTGCTGCCCCCGACAGCTTGAGCTTGCCCATCCCCCTTCAGGGATAAGCTGATCAGCCTCGTCTCTCAGGATCGGGGCTGATGCTGTCGAAGCGGCGCTTGAGAGCAAAGCCGCCTACCAGGCTGAGTGACGAGAGGTTGCACAGGCAGACCAGAGCCGCCAGTACGGCCAGGCTGACCCGCGGGCGTGCTGGGCTTGCGCTGCTATCGCCGGGCGGAGTCGCAGTAGCTTGCGGCGCGAACGACGTTGCGATCGGGCTGGCCTGGTTCGCCGGTGCGGCGATCACAGCCGTGACTGTACGCCCGCCGAGGCTGCCTAGCAGGCTGAGCAGGCTGAGCAGGCCAATCAACAGTAGCCCTGGACGTGCCACGATGAGCTGTTCCCTTGATCCCCGATTCCCCTGGCTTATGCCTTAGAGAAGGATTTAGGAGATAGCAAATAGAAAATAGCCCGAGCGCATCAGTACGCGGCGAGTGACGCTGAACGGTAAACCAGCCCGAAACCTTGTCTTAAGGCCCCAATACTTTTCAGGCAAGGACGAGCACGGTTCGATTCCTGCTCGTCACTGATCACTGATCACTGGCCGACAACTACCATCAGCGCAGACATCGCCAGTGCGCCCGCCGAGCACGTAGCGGTTGCGGGCTACCCAGGCATAGAGCGGGCGGGCCAGGTTCATCACCCCTGGCAGGCCCATCAGTTCACCCAGGCCACGCAGGCTCGGCAGACAGAGCAGGGTCATCCGCACCGCTGCGGCACCCTGGTAGAGCGTACCATCTGGTGCGACCAGGTGTAGTTCACGCTGGGCCATCTCTGGAGTGACCTGGGGAAAACGCGCCTGGGCCTCAGAGCTGTGCATATCCAGCAACTCGATCAGCCTGTCATCATCATAAGCGGCGATGGTCGCGACCTGGCTTGAACAGATGCCGCATGCCCCATCATAGAGCAAGGTATAGTTCGTCGTCATCTTCACGTTATCCGTGTGTAAGGCGCTCGTAATATTGCACCCTATCTCTCTCAGCAGCCTATCAGTACTATATCATCATATGGCGGCCGGCGCCAGGAATCGTGTGATCAGTCTAGTCTATTGTGCATGCTCGATCTGGCGAGTGTGCAACTATTGAGGGGGGCAATATGGCTCCGCTTCGCATTCGGCGTGCCCTTGCCGGCATATTTGCCGGTACACTTGCGCTTATCGTAGGGTTTTATGCCTATTCATCCAATGCTTCAGTCGCGTCGATGGCTCTCTATGCCGACCAGGGGCCAGCCATCTGTGAACGTACCGGTGCGCCAGCGCCAGCGGCTTTCCAAGGTGGCCGTTTTCAGCTTAAGCTCGATCAATACTGGGATGAGCCGGTTGAAGTTGATATCTCCTTCCCCGATGGGCGCATCTTCACGGTTCCGGCCGCCCTGCTGCTTGATGGCACGATTGACCAGTTGGCCAACCTTGCCTGGTTGAGCCAGGCCAATACCAACATTGCCGGCCAGGCTTCGACTGTTCTGGCAGTGCCAGGCTCATGGCCCTACGGCTGTTACTTCTTCACCGGACGTGGCCTCTACAGTGGTAAGGTCTCTGGGGCCACTCTGGTCGTTGTGCCCGGCGGTGGCCCAGCAGCCAATCCTGGCCTGGCTCGTGCCGCTGTCACCCGTACTGGCAGCAATGAGGCCAGCGCACCGCAGGGCTCACGGGTCGATGTCAACGGGCGGGGCTTCCTTGGCTACGAGCCGATCTCGATCTGGGTCACGGCTCCGGACGGCACCGTACTCGACTTTCCTGTCAATGCGCCGCTCGTTGCCGACGCCTCGGGCGACTTCCAGGCTGCCTTCACCTTCGATGGGCTGAACCCGGTCGGCAGCTATCAGTTCACCATCCTTGGCACAATCAGCGGCTATCGCGTGATCACGCCCTTCACCCTGACCTCGCCGCCGGTGCAGCAGACCGGCTGGGCCCACTTCTACGTGGCCTACCCGCCCGATCAGTCCGACCCGCAGCGTAGCTTCTTCGAGGTTCAGGGCCAACTCTTCTTCCCCTACGAGCGCGTCGATCTCTGGCTGACCCTGCCCGACGGCTCGGTGCGCGGCCTGCCCTCGCAGTTTGCCGATCAGGTCGGTGATTTCTACAGCGTGCTCTACCTTGACGAGCGCCTGCCCACCGGCTTCTACCAGGCGACGGCCAAGGGCAATGCCAGCGGCCATCTGGTAATCACAAGTTTCACCCTGCAGCGCACCACTGGTACTGAATTTAACCCGGTTCCAGGCCCCGAGATCGTCGATAGCAACAGCGGGATCATTGGGCCAGCCCCTGCTACGCTCGATCCAGCCAACCAGGGTACGATCGGCGATCCGCGCAATCCATAACCGTTCGAGTTTAATTTGATCGGTTTGGGAGAGGCTTGGAGAGGGCTTCGCCCTCTCCAAAAAATCTTATCAGGCATAGTTCGAGGCGAACTGTCAAGTTCGCCTCGAACCGTACGTGTTCACACGTGGGGTAACAGGCGTTGTCACGCTGAGCGGAGCCGCATGGCGCAGCGCAGCGTCCCGGTCGGGAACGCCGGTCATGTCGCCGGGACGCTGCGCTGCGCTCAGCGTGACAGAAACGCGGGCTTCCGTAGGAGCAGTGTGAACAGTTACCAGTTTTGCTCGGACGGCGTATTACTCAGCCCCTCGGCAAAGCTGCGTATGAAACGCACGACCTCGCGTGGACGTTCGATCTGCGGCAGGTGACCGCAGCCGGGCAGGCGCAACACCTGGGTGGTGGGCAGGTTGTCGCGGAAGAACTCGAACGAGCCAGCAGGCAGAAAGGCGTCACGTTCGCCCCAGATTAGCGCGGTCGGCACGCTGATCCGGCGCAGATCCTCGGCAGTGAAGAAGTCCTCTTCGTTTGAGGCTGTGACAAAGTTTTGTACCGCGTCGCGTCGGAAGAGTTCGCGGAAGCTGTGTTGAGCCAGGTAGAGCGGGATAGGCGTCCGCCCGTACATCTGACGGTAGATCTGCCGCACCGTGCTCAGATCGGCTACCTGCACCGTGCGCACAAAGTTCTCCCACGACCCACGCCCTTCAAGCAGCGCCCCACCAGGGTCGAGCAGCACCGCACCACGGGTCAGTTCGGGGCTCAACTCGGCCAGGCGCAGGGAGATCCAGCCGCCCATCGAATTGCCGACCAGCAGCGGGGCCGCACCAAGCACCTCATAGATCAGGCTCTGTACCACCGCAACCTGCTCGGCCAGGGTGGCGTAGCGCCGCCCTGGCGGATAGGAGCTTTGGCCGAAGCCAGGCAGATCGAGGGCATAGACCGGGCCGATACGCGCCATGCCGCGTATGGTCAGGGCCCAGGTGGTTGCACGGTCGGCAATCCCGTGGATGAGCACGACGGGTATGCCAAGTGCCCCGCTACGGGCTGGTAGATGGTAGTAGTGGCAATTGATGCCCGCCATGGTGCGCTCGTGGCTGCTGACGCCGCTGCGCAACATGGTGCGCCTGGTAAGCCCCAGGATCAGCGGTACAAGCGCCCGTGAGAGCGGCTCGGCCAGGGTGGCAGTACGTCGCCGGATACGACTACGAAAACGCATCTGTTTGTGTCCTGATTCCTAATATAGAGCGGCTCGACTGACACCTTCCGAGGGGGTGCAGACGAGAATTGTGGTGTCCTGACCGACACGCTCGCGGTAGGCGGCCGAGAGGCTTTCGGTAAAGCTCTCGACAGCACCGATGCTGACCATACTGACAGTGCTGCCGCCGAAGCCGCCCCCGGTGATGCGCGAGCCATAGCAGCCGGGCAGGGTGCAGGCCAGCTCAACCAGGGTGTCGATCTCTGGCACGCTTACCTCGTAGTCGTCACGCAGGCTGGTGTGCGACTCGTTCATTAATCTTCCAAAGGTAACCAGGTCAGCTCGCTCAAGGGCCTCAGCGGCGCGCAGGGTGCGGCTGATCTCACTGACGACATGGCGTGCGCGCCGCAGCACTACCGGCGGGAGCAGGCTGCCATACTCGGTCAGTTGGGCCGGGCTCACATCACGCAGGGCGCTGATGCGCGGGAGGTGCTCGCGCAGCAGGCGCACCGCCTCGTGGCATGCGGCGCGGCGCTGGTTGTACTCCGAGCCGACCAGGCTGTGCCGTACGCCGCTGTCGCAGACGATGATGCGCACATCGGGCGGGATCGGGATGGGCCGGTAGCTCAGGTCGCGGCAGTCGAGCAGCAGAGCATGCCCGGCGCGGCCCAGGGCCGCCATGAACTGGTCCATGATCCCGCACTGCATGCCCACAAAGCTGTTCTCGGCACCCTGCGCCAGCAGGGCCAGCTCCTCGCCAAGCAGGTTGAAGCCATTGAGCAGCTGGAAGGCATAGCCAACCGCAACCTCAAGCGCCGCCGACGAAGAGAGCCCGCTGCCGAGCGGCACATCGCTGGCGATCAGCATGTCGGCGCCCAACACCGGTAGGTCACGTGCCAGCAGGCCCTTGGCGATACCACGCACATAGTCGCTCCAGGGATGCTCGGCGCTGCGCTCGATGCGCTCCAGGTCAAAGCTGTCGCTGGCACTAAGGTTGGTGCTGTAGAGTTGTACGCGACGATCCGGGCGCAGCCGGGCCGCCACATAGGTTGCCCGGTCAATGGCGATTGGTAGCACAAAGCCATCGTTATAGTCGGTATGCTCACCGATCAGGTTGACTCGTCCTGGTGCCCGCACGATCATCCGTGGGTTGTTGCCGTAATGAGCCATGAAGGCTTCACGTAGTGCGCTGATCTCAGTCATGTCCACTCCTCATTTATTATGCGCGCACACGGCCCTCTCCCTCGCGCCGGGTCAGTTTGCGCTCGTCAAGCTGTTCCAGCAGGGCCAGAGCATACTTGCGGCTGGTGCCGAAGCGGTCACGCAACGCGCCGACACTGACGCTGCCGGTCGCGCTGATGGTTGCTAGCACCCAGCCGACCAGTTCATCGTAGGTTTCTGGCAGGAAGAAGATCTCGGGGGCCACCCGCACCAGCCGGCGGCGCTCCAGCGCCCAGGCTAGCAACTCGCTGTCGAGATCGGGGCTGGGTGGGGCATAGGGCGTGCGGGCCATCAATGCCAGGGCCGTCCCTAACGCCTGCGCTTCAGCCGGGTTTGGCTGCGGGTCATGCTCGGCGAGCCGCGCCCCGGTCTCGTCATAGGCGACCAGTGTACGCCGAGCGGCTTCGGCCAGCAGCGGCCCGAGCATCCGTGGGGTCAGGCGCAACTTCTGGCGCAGTTCCTCACGGGGCATCATGCGCCGCAGCGGGAAGCGTCTATGGTAGGCCTGTAGGGTTGGCCCAAGGCGCTCTTCAATCCGTCGCCAGCCGCCAGGGCTTAGCAGCAGCCCGCCATCGTTGGCCCCGGCTGGCTCTGCCCTGCGGCGTGGCTCACGCTCTTCGGGCAGCACCAACAGGCGTCCATCGGTCTGCAACGTACTGATCAGGCGCAGGGCTAGCTCTCCGCTGAGCCCAAGGCTGGCGGCGAGTTCGTTCCAGGGCTGCGGTGGGCCGTCGCCGAGTGCCTGGAGCAGGAGTTCACCCGGATCGCCACGGGCGAGGGTCTCGAGCGCGGCCAGCACCTCTGGACGAAAGCGGCGGTGACGTGGCGGGTGGGTGTCGGTGATCCTGCCACCGGCCACCGTGCGGCTGGGTGAGGCAATCCGCAGGATGCAGCGGTCACCACGGACAACGGCTACCGGTTTGGTAAGGCGTAGTTGCACCCAGCCACTTGTCCCAGGGGTCAGCTCCTCGGCATCGAGCAGTGTCACCTGACAGCGCACCTCACTCGCCCCGCAGAAGAGGTCGAGCGCCAGGTTCTGGGTGATCGGCGCGGGTGCGTCAGCCAGCACACGCAGCTGCAGATCAAGCCTGCTGGTCGGCTGGAGTGTGCCGGGTGGGGCCAGCACATCGCCACGCGCCACCTCACGATGATGCACCCCGGCCAGGTTCACGGCTACTCGTGTGCCGGGCAGGGCTTGCTCCACGCGCTGCTGGTGGGTTTGCAGACCACGCACGCGGGCACGCAGGCTGCGTGGCAGCACCTCAAGCTCATCACCAAGCTCCAGCGGGCCATCAAGCAGCGTGCCGGTCACAACGGTCCCGAAGCCGCCAATCGTAAAGGAGCGGTCGATCGGCAAGCGCGGCGTGCCGTGGTCGTTGCTGCGGGTTGGCATAGCCGCAAGCAGCCGATCCAGGGCCAGCCGCAGATCATCAAGGCCCTGGCCGGTCCGCGACGAGACGGGGATAATCGGTGCAGTGGCCAGGCTGGTGCCGCGCAGACGCTCGGCCAGATCCTCACGCACCAGGTTGATCCACTCAGGCTCAACCAGATCTACCTTGGTGAGCGCCACCAGGCCGTGGTGGAGCTCGAGCAGATCGAGAATGGCCAGGTGCTCCAGTGTCTGAGGCATCACCGACTCATCGGCGGCCACTACCAGCAGGGCCGCGTCGAGACCACCGACCCCGGCCAGCATATTTTTAATAAAACGCTCGTGGCCAGGCACGTCAACCAGGCTCACCATGCGCCCGCTCGGCAGGCGCAGCCAGGCAAACCCGAGATCGATCGTCATCTCGCGCCGCTGTTCCTCCTCCCAGCGGTCAGGGTCGATCCCGGTCAGCGCCTTGACCAGGCTTGACTTGCCGTGGTCAACATGGCCGGCTGTGCCGATGACATACATAGAATAGGGATAGGCGATGCGCGATCAGGAAGAACGTCCATTGACGGTTGTCTATTGTAGCACAGGGCGTCGTGCTGCCAGAGCCTCACGGTGGCTGCGTGTTATAATTGGCTTCCCGAACGGCCCGTGTTGATGGCTGTGCGCGCCGCTGAGTCAGAGGAGAGCCCCGGTCAGGAACCTACTGCTGAAGTGCGTGGGCGTGTGGGGCAACCCGTACGCCTATCCTGACCAGACCGAGTCCCGCACGGGGGGCTACGCCCGCCGGGTCATGACACCTACGGATGCGTGTGCCAGTCCGTAGCCCTGTCGCTCGTCATCACGTCGTCCTGGGGCAAGGGACGCAGGTGGCGGGCACGACAAGCCCGGTGTGCATGGTCGAGGCACCCGTTACCCGCGCAAGCGGAGCAGGAGTAATCCACATGTCGTTGGTGTTTGTCCTGAGTAGCGACCGGCAGCCGCTTGACCCGTGCCATCCGGCGCGGGCCAGACGGTTGCTCACCAGCGGGAAGGCGGCGGAGTTCGGACACCCGCACATCCAGGCGCAGGCTCACCTCCCGCTGAAGGACGCCGCAGCGGTCAACAGCACCCGCTGGGCGTTGTCCCAGCGTCTTGGTGCCACGGGCTTACCAGTGGAGGTAGGCACCGGCGGGCGCACGAGGTTCAACCGCACGCGCCTGGGTCTGCCCAAAGCCCACTGGACGGATGCGGTGTGCGTCGGGGCCAGTACGCCTGATGCGCTGGACACTCGCGGCGTGCGCCCGCTCCTGATTCGGGCCACCGGCCACGGCTCACGCCAGCTGTGCCGGATGGATAGGTACGGGTTCCCGCGCACCGGCCCCAAGCACGCGCGGGGTGTGAAGGGCTTCCAAACCGGCGATCTGGTCAGGGCCGTGGTCACGACCGGGAAGAAGGTCGGAACCTACACGGGTCGGGTGGCCGTGCGTGCCCGTGGGAGTTTCAACATCACCACCGCGAACGGCACCGTGCAGGGTCTTTCCTATCGGTTCGTTCGCGCCATCCAGCGGAACGATGGCTATGCGTATCAGACCCAGCCCATACCAGCGCACGCTGAAGCGGGCTGAAGCAGGGCGCTCCTCCCAGGGCTGAAGCGCCTGGGTTTCCGCGCCTGAAGGCAAGTATGCTATGAGTAATAGTTTTGGTGCCCGATCGACCCTCCGTGTCGGTGAGCAAGCGTACGAGATCTACCGCCTCGACGCCCTCGAACAGCATGGTGTCAAGCTGAATCGCCTGCCCTACGCACTGCGCATCCTGCTTGAAAATCTGTTGCGTACCGAAAATGGCCGCTCGGTAACGGCCAGCGATATCCTGGCCCTGGCCAGCTGGCAGCCCCAGGCTGAGCCGGACAAAGAGGTCGCCTTCACCCCCGCCCGTGTGATCCTGCAGGACTTCACCGGTGTGCCCTGTGTGGTTGACCTGGCCGCCATGCGCGATGCAATGGCAGAGATGGGTGGTGACCCGGCCCTGATCAATCCGCTCCAGCCGGTTGAATTGGTGATCGACCATTCGGTTCAAGTTGATGCCTTTGGTTCTGAGGCGGCCCTGCTGATTAACAAAGAGCTCGAATTTAGCCGTAACAAAGAGCGCTATGCCTTCCTGCGTTGGGGTCAGACCGCCTTTCAGAATTTTAAGGTCGTGCCACCCGGCAACGGAATTGTCCACCAGGTCAACCTCGAATATCTCGCCCGCGTGGTCTTCACCAGTGACGAGAATCCCCGTGCGACCGGCCCGCTGCAGGCCTATCCCGATACGCTGGTTGGCACCGATAGCCACACAACGATGATCAATGGCCTGGGTGTGCTTGGCTGGGGCGTCGGTGGCATCGAAGCCGAGGCAGCCATGCTCGGCCAGCCCGTCTCGATGCTCATCCCTCAGGTGGTTGGCTTCAAGCTCTCCGGCGCTTTGCCCGAGGGTGCCACCGCTACCGATCTGGTGCTGACCGTTACCGAGATGCTGCGCAAGCATGGTGTCGTTGGCAAGTTTGTCGAGTTCTTCGGCCCTGGCCTGGCTGCCCTGCCCCTCGCCGACCGGGCGACGATTGCCAATATGGCTCCTGAGTATGGCGCGACCTGTGGCATCTTCCCGGTTGATGCCGAGACCCTGCGCTACCTGCGCTTCTCGGGCCGCCCCGAGGAGCGCGTGGCCCTCGTCGAGGCCTATATGCGTACCCAGGGCCTCTTCCACGATGAGGCCACGCCCCAGGCTGAGTATTCGGCTACCCTTGAGCTCGACCTGGCCAGCGTGCAGCCTTCGGTGGCTGGCCCCAAGCGACCCCAGGATCGCATCGTGCTCGATCAGGTCGCTCCGGCTTTTGCCGCAGCCCTGCCGGGCATCCTCAGCCCGAAGGGTGCCCCCGATCCGGCTGCACTCAGCTCGACAGCCACCCTTACCCTCGAAGAGGAGTTGCACGAGCTGCACCATGGTGCCGTGGTGATTGCTGCGATCACCTCTTGCACCAATACCTCCAACCCCTCGGTGATGGTTGCTGCGGGCCTGGTGGCGAAGAAGGCCGTCGAAGCCGGTCTCAATACCCGCCCATGGGTCAAGCCCTCGCTTGCGCCTGGCTCGAAGGTGGTCACTGAGTATCTGGATCAGGCCGGGCTGACGCCCTACCTCGATGCGCTACGCTTCAACACGGTTGGTTATGGCTGCACGACCTGTATCGGTAACTCTGGCCCGCTGCCGCTTGAGGTGAGTGCGGCTATCGAGCAGGGTAGCCTGGTGGTGGCCTCGGTGCTCTCGGGCAACCGTAACTTCGAGGGCCGTGTGCAGTCGGAGGTCAAGGCTAACTTCTTGATGAGTCCGCCCCTGGTGGTGGCCTATGCTCTCGCTGGGCGGATCGATATTGACCTGACTAGCGAGCCGCTCGGTATAAACAAAGCTGGCGAGCCGGTCTTCCTCAAGGATCTTTGGCCCAGCCAGGCCGAGGTTGAGCAGACCATCGCTACGGCTATCCAGTCGGACATGTATCGCCGCAGTTATGCGACCGTCTTTGTCGGTGATGCCCAGTGGGAGCAGATCGCTGTGCCGGCGGGCGACCGTTTTGCCTGGGATGGCGCCAGTACCTACGTGCGCCGCCCACCCTACTTCGCTGGCATGGGCGCCGAGGCACCGACCCAGGTAGCCAGCATCGAAGGTGCTCGTGTCCTGGCCGTCCTGGGCGACAGCATCACCACCGACCATATCAGCCCGGCGGGTAGCATCAAGGCCAGTTCACCCGCAGGGCGCTACCTGATCGAGCGCGGTGTCGATCCCCAGGACTTCAACAGCTATGGCTCACGACGCGGCAACGACGAGGCGATGGTGCGTGGCACCTTCGCCAATGTACGCCTGCGCAACCGTCTGGCCCCCGGCACCGAGGGTGGTTTTGCGCCCTACCTGCCCACCGGCGAGGTGCTGCCGCTCTATGATGCGGCGATGCGCTACAAGGAGGACGGCACGCCCCTGCTCATCCTGGCCGGTAAAGAGTACGGCTCCGGCTCGAGCCGCGATTGGGCCGCCAAGGGACCCTACCTGCAGGGCATCAAGGCGGTGATTGCCGAGAGCTTCGAGCGTATCCACCGCTCGAACCTGGTAGGCATGGGCATCCTGCCGCTACAGTTCCTCCCCGGCCAGCATGTCGAGAGCCTGGGCCTGAGCGGCAGCGAAGTCTATGACATCCTGGGCTTGCCCGAAGCCATCGCCGATGGCTTCGCCGCTAGTCGTGAGCTGACTGTGCGTGTCACTGCTGCTGATGATACCGTGCGCGAGTTCCGTGCGATCGCCCGTATCGATACGCCACAGGAGATCCAGTACTACCTGCACGGCGGCATCTTGCAGTACGTACTACGCCAGTTGCTCGCCGAGAACGCCATGTAAACCGCCCCGCAATCATAATCCGCCCCTCGCCCAGCGGTAGAGACGCCCCACCGGGGCGTCTCTACCGCATTGGGATACGCTATGCCGTTCTCCTGACCAGAAAGCTTACTATGCTCGACCTCGCCACAGTGGATCACCTGCTCACGACAACACGCTCGGTACGCAAGCGGCTTGACCTCGATCGGCCCGTTGAGCCAGAGGTGATCGCACGCTGCCTGGAGATTGCGGCGCAAGCCCCGAGCGGCTCGGATCGTCAGGGCTGGCACTTTGTTGTCGTCACCGATCCGGCCCTACGCCAGGGCCTCGCCGAGCTGTACCGCCAATCTTTTGCAGCGTATTACGGCGCACCCCAGGGACCCCACGGTGGGCCGTATATCACCACAACGCGACTCCAGGATTCTGCCGTCTACCTGGTTGAGCACTTCCACCGCGTCCCGGTACACGTACTCTTCTGCTACGAGGGCCGCGTCGAGACGCATGGGTCACTCGCCCAGGCCTCGCTCTACGGCTCGATCCTGCCAGCGGCATGGTCGTTTATGCTGGCGCTGCGGGCCCGTGGGCTTGGCTCAGTCTGGACAACCCTACACCTGCGCTACGAGCGCGAGGCTGCCACCCTACTCGGACTCCCGGATACTCTGACCCAGGCAGCATTGCTCCCGGTGGCCTACTATACCGGCGACGACTTCAAACCTGCAAAACGTGTCCCGGTGACGGAGCGAACCCACTGGAACGGCTGGGGCAGGCGGCAAGCAGACGAGGGATGACAGACCATTCAGGCCCTGCTCAGGCCGGGTGTACCTCCAGGATCACGGCGGTGATCCGGCGCAACGACCAGAACCAGCCGAAGGCCTGGTACATCCAGCCATATTTGCCCCGCAGGGCACGATCACCTGGCCCACCCGCCGTCAGCGCAGTGACTGTCGCATGACCTTCGATAGTTGGTGTCCCCGGCTTTACCTGCCCACGTGAGTCGCTGGCTGCCATCGTGATACGCGAGTTGTTGCGGATGCGCTTGACCTTGCCCGAATCCTGCTGGGTGACGATATAGATCATTTCACCCTCAATGGCGAACCAGACCGGGGTGGCCACGCCCTCGCCAGACTTGCGGAAGGTGGTCAGGTTGATGTACTGTTGACCCTGGAGCGGCTGAAAGACAGATGCGCTGCTCAAAATGCATTTCTCCCTGCTTGCGTGTGAAGACTAGATCTATTATACCAATTTCTCAATACCCCAATCAGGTAAGTCATGCTCAAACTCATTACCAATGGCGCCCTGCTCACCTTTGGCGCTACACCGCAGATCCTCACGCCCGGTGCAGTGGCCTACCGTGACGATACGATTGTCGCGGTTGGCCCGGCGGCTGCACTTGAGGCGGCCTACCCTGAGGCCGAGCGGCTTGATGCGGGTGGCAAGCTGATCATGCCTGGCATGATCTGTGCCCACACCCACTTCTACGGTGCCTTCGCTCGCGGCATGGCCATCCCCGGCCCGGCCCCGGCCAACTTTATGCAGGTGCTGGCCCAGCTCTGGTGGAAGCTCGACCGGGCCTTGACCCTTGAGGATTGCCGCTCAAGTGCCCTGGTCTGCCTGGCCGACGCTATTCGCAACGGTACTACCACCCTGATCGACCACCACGCCAGTCCCTCCGCCATCGACGGTTCGCTCGATGTGCTAGCCGAGGCCGCCGGGCAGGCGGGCTTGCGCGTGGCCCTCTGCTACGAGGTGACCGATCGCAATGGGCCGCTAGGCGCTGCAATGGGCCTGGCTGAGAATGAGCGCTTCCTACGCCGCCTGCAGGCTCGGCCCGACCCGCTGCTTGCTGGGGCCGTCGGGCTGCACGCATCCTTCACCTGCAACGATGCCACGCTTGAGGCCTGTGCTGCGTTGGCCCACAGCCTTGGGGTGGGCTGCCACATCCATCTGGCCGAAGACCCCGCCGACCAGGCTGATAGCCTGGCTCGCTCCGCCATCCGCGCCACCGCGCGCCTCGCTCGTCACGCCATTCTTGGCCCGCAGACCCTGCTGGCCCACGCTATTCATGTTGAGCAGGCCGAGTTGGCATTGATCCGCGACCAGCGTGCCCTTGTGAGCCACCAGCCGCGCAGTAATATGAACAATGCAGTAGGCACTGCTGCGGTTGAGCATATGCTCGACATGGGCATCACGGTTGGCCTGGGCAACGACGGCTTCAGCAACAACATGTTTGCCGAGATCCACACGGCCTATCTGCTACACCGTGCCAGTAGCGGCGACCCGCGCACCCTGCCCGGCGACCGCCTGCTACGTATGGCCATTAAGCACAATGCAGCAATCGCCCAGACCTTCTTCCCACGCCGGCTTGGTGTCCTGGAGGCCGGTGCTGCCGCCGACATCATCCTGGTAGACTACCACCCCTTCACGCCTCTGAGTGTCGGCAACGCCCCCTGGCACATCGTCTTTGGCCTTGATGGTGGCCAGGTCACCCATACGATCTGCGGCGGGCGCATGCTTATGCACGACCGTGAACTGCTCACCCTTGATGCCGCTGCCGACGCGGCCCATGCCCGTAGCCTTGCCCCGGCAGTCTGGGAACGGGTAAACCAGTTATGAAAGCCATAACTACGCGCCGCCTCGATCAATCCGACCGTGAATTAGCCCGCTCGCTCTTCCTGTTGATGGCACAGGTCTTTGCGGAGCAGGCTGAGCCGCTTAGCGACGCCTACCTTGAACAGCTGTTGGGTCGGGCCGACTTCTGGGTCATCGCGGCTTTTGTGGACAAAGATCTCGTTGGTGGTATCACCGGCCACACCCTGTTGCTCACGAGCGTCGAGAAGGCCGAGTTGTTCGTCTACGACCTGGCAGTGCGTGAGGATCAGCAGCGTCAAGGGATCGGTCGGCAGTTGGTTCATGCACTATGCGCGGCTGCAACGGCTGTTGGTATCAATACCGTGATCATCCCAGTTGATAACGACGATCTGCACGCTCTGGAATTCTACCGTGCCATTGGTGGCCAACCATCACCAGTGACGATCTTCAGCTTTACCCAGGCGTGATAACCCGAAAGTGCCCCCACTATGACTACAATCGTTCCTGGCCCGACCTACGCCGAGATGCGCGACCCGTCCCTGCTGCCCGCCACGCTCCGGGCGCAGGCTCTGGCAGCGCGTAACGATGAGCTTAACCCGCTCAACCTCTTTAACCTCACCTGGTGCCGCCCTGACGGTGGGATCAGCCATGTGCTGCTGCCCCCCGAACTGACCGGCGTTGCCGCCAATATCATCATGCTCGTCGGGGCACCCTTCCCCAGCGGCAGCCACAAGGTTGGCCCGGCCTATGCCACCCTGGCCGAGGCCGAGGCGCTTGATGGGGTGCGCCCTGGGTCAAAGACGGTCGTCGGGCCGAGTACTGGTAATTTCGGCATTGGTACGGCCTATGTCAGCCGGCTTAAGGGCTATCGCGCGCTGGTGGTCATGCCCGATACGATGAGCCGTGAGCGCTATGAGCGCATCCGTCGCTACGGCGGTGAGCTTGATCTGACGCCGGGAAGCGAGAGTGATGTCATTCTGACCCTTGAGCGCACCCATAGCCAGTATGTCTCCCGTCCCGACTACCTGGTGCTGGCCCAGTTTGAGCTGTTGCCCAACTATCGCTTCCACCGTCTGGTAACTGGCGATGCAGCCCTGCGGGTCGCCGCGGGCTATGGGAACGGGCGCGTGGCCGCCTTCGTCGCTGCGCCGGGCTCGGCGGGCACGCTAGCAGCTGGCGACGCAATCAAGCTGCGCTACCCCGAGGCCAGCCTGGTCGCCCTCGAACCGCGTGAGTGCGCCACCCTCTTCCGTGGCGGCCAGGGCCAGCATATGATCGAGGGCATCGGCGACAAGATGGTAACCCTCATCCATAACCTCTGTAACACCGACTATGTGGCCCTCATTCACGACGCCGATTGTGTGCGCGGGCTGCGCGCCCTGGCTGGCGGGGGCTGGCCCGGTTTGACGATGGCCTGCGGCTGTGGGCGCAATCCCGGCGCTACCTGCCTGCGCGACTGCCTGGGCATCAGCGCCGTCTGCAACCTGATCGGTGCGATTAAGACGGCTAAACTGCTGGGCCTGGGGCCACAGGATAACATTGTCACGGTGGCCACCGACCGCTTCGACCGTTACCCCTCGGTGCTGGCCGAGCTTGAGCGGCGCGAGGGGCCGGCTGATGCAGCCAGACTCGAAGCCGAAGTAGTGCGCATCTTCCACGACGCTGACACCGACGAGATGCTCGATGTGCGCGGTGCCGCAGAGCAGACGCGCCTGCACGCACTCAAAGAGGGGCTCTGGCGTCGTTTCGGCTACCCCGATGCGCTCTTCAGCGCCATGCGCAGCAATACCTACTGGGATGCACAGTCCGCCCTGGCCGAGTCGATCGACCAGCAGATCATCGCCTTGCGGGGTTAAGCAAGGGGCAGCTTTGATTGACGGAGTGCCCCTCTGCGAGTATGATGGCGTCCAGACTGTGCGCTTGTAGGGTTGTGTAAGAGGCAGCTATGACTACCCGTGACTGGGTTGGCCTGGGGATTTTGTACGCTTACGCCGGTGGCCTGCTTGCTCTGGCAGAGGTGGTACGCCGCTGGCAAGGCTATCCCCAGGACTTCACCCGCAAGATCGTTCATATCGGTGCCGGTATGTCGGTCTTTGGTGTGCTAGGCCTCTTTGATACCTGGTATATCGGTATTATCCCCTTTGCCAGCTTCATCGGTATCAACTATTTCCTCTGGCGCTACAAAGTGCTTGGCTCAATGGATGCTGAGGATAGTACCCCCGGTACGGTCTACTTTGCCTTCTCGATCACCCTGCTCTTCATTCTCTTCTGGCGCACCGGCTCGCCTGATGATCGCGGCTATATCGCTGCCGCCGGTGCCATGGCGATGACCTGGGGCGACTCGATGGCTTCGATCATCGGGCGCCGCCTCGGACGCCATCACTACACCTTCTTCAACTCGACCCGCTCGGTGGAGGGCTCACTCGCCCTCTTCGTCGCCGCATCGCTGGCGATGTGGCTCACCATCAGCCTGGTGCCGGGCTCACCCTTTGGCCCGCTGACGCCACCGCTCAATGCTGGCCAGGCACTCGTCGCCGCTCTGGTTGCCGCCGCCGTCGCCGCCGTCGCTGAGGCGGTCTCGCCTGCCGGAACCGATAACCTGAGTGTGCCGCTGCTGGCCGCAGCTAGCGTGTTCGCCGTGGTAACAGCCCTGGGCTAAACTGATGCTGCGTGCTGAAAGAGTTCCTGCACAATCGCCATGATGCGCCGCAGCCGGCCGCTGGCCAGGGAGGAATGGCTTGGACAGCCTCCGTATCCCCATTCTGAAGATCGGCGATATCCTGATCGCCTCTATTCAGGTTGCCCTGCATGACGCCTCGGCGGTGCAGTTCAAAGACGATCTGCTCCAAAAGATCTATGATACCCGTGCTCGCGGTGTGATCATCGACCTGACCGCCCTTGATGTCGTCGATAGCTTTATCGGTCGCCTGATCGCTGATATTACCGCGATGGCTGGGCTGATGGGCACCCGCGTTGTGCTTACCGGCCTGCAACCCGCCGTAGCCATTACGCTCGTTGAACTAGGTCTGGAACTGCCGCGTGTACTGACAGCCCTGAACCTTGAGAAGGGGCTGAGTATGATGCAGCGCCTGACTGAGGAGAGCGGTGATGGTGCAGCCTAAGACCGCAACGATCCGCAGCGATCTCGATATCGTTATCGCTCGCACGATGGCTCGCGATCAGGCCAAGGCCCTCGGCTTCGGAGCAATCGACCAGGCGCGTATCGCTACCGCTGTCAGTGAACTGGCCCGCAATATCTTCCTCTATGCCGGCACGGGGAGTGTGCTCGTGCGCGAGGTTGAAAAACATGGGCGTAAAGGTATCGAGATTGTCTGTGAAGACCAGGGCCCTGGTATCGCTAATATCGAATTGGTGATGCAGGATGGCTATAGTACGTCACGCGGGATGGGCATGGGCCTGCCCGGTGCAAAACGCTTGATGGACGACTTCCAGATCTATTCGCAGGAGGGAGTCGGGACGACGATTACATGCCACAAGTGGCGTACCTAGCCAGGTGTTTATGACAGAGTTGATCGGTCGCCAACTCGGAAACTACCAGCTTGAGGCTCTGCTGACGACCGGGGCGACCGGAAAGGTCTACCGCGCCCAGCAGCTTCAGTCCAGGCGCCCTGCGGCGCTGAAGCTCTTTGCCGCCGAATTGCTCACTCGCCCCGGTGTGCGCCCGCGCCTCCTCCAGGCCCTGCATGAGGTGGCTGCCCTGCGCGATCCGCGCATCGTTAGCATCGATGACGTTGGCGAGCATGAGGGCCTGCTCTATGCCGCCGGTGAACTCGTCGCTGGTGACAGCTTGCAGGAGCGGCTACAGTCCGGCTCCTTCGCTACCCTCTCGCTCGCTCTGCGCGTCGAATTGATCGCCCAGGCCGCTGAGGCCCTTGCTGTTGCGCATAGCGCCGGCATGATCCATGGGGCCATCAAGCCTGCTAGCCTGTTGCTGACCGCGAGCGATCCGCCCAGGCTCAAATTGGCCGATCTCGGTGTGGCGGTCGTGCTCGATGAAGAGGCTTACGCCGCCCCGACCTATCTCTCGCCTGAGCGCTGTCGCGGCCAGATGCTCGATCCACGCGCTGATCTCTATAGCCTCGGCGTGGTGCTCTACGAACTGCTGACGGGCCAACCTCCCTTTAAGATCGCCAATCTTGAAGAGGCTATTGAGCGCCACCTTCGTAAGGCCCCCACCCCCCCACGCATGATCCGCCCCGAGCTCCCGGCTGAATTGGAGGCCGTGGTGCTGCGCTGCCTCGCCAAGGCCCCCGCAGAGCGCTTCCCCGATGCGACTGCGCTGGCGACGGCTCTGCGCCAGGCTCTACCTCGTGCGACGCCTCCTCTGGCCCGCTTGCAACTTTACGGGTTGCAGGGCGTCGCAATCCGCGATGTCGAGATCCCTGTTGGTCTCTTCAGCGTTGGAAGTGGCTCGGATCAGGATCTCGTTCTTGATGATCCCGCCGTTGAACCAACCCACCTGCGCATCGAATGGGACGGCCGGCAGTTCAGTGTTACCGACCTCAGTACACCCGGCGGGGTCCTGCTCGGTAATCTGCGCCTGCCCTCCGGTCTGGCGGTGCCCTGGGCCGCCTGGGAGCCGGTGCGGATCGGGCCGTACACCCTGTTGCAAGCCCAGGCTGTCGATCTCAACGCTACGACTAGTGCTGTTGCCGCAGTTGTCACCGAGCTACCCGCTCGAATGCCCGACTCAGCCGAGGTTGCGCTGCCTCCTGTGCTTGATGAACCTGCTGCTCCTGTTGCACCCCAGATTACTCTGCTCGCCGCGCAACCCCAGAGCCGTCTCAACCCTGAGCAGCCCGCAACCGTTATACTGCGCCTGCGCAACTCCGGCGAAAGTGCCGCTGAGATCCATCTGCTGGTTGAAGGTGTGCCCGCTGCCTGGCTTGGGGATCTGAGCCCGGTGCAGGTCGCGCCTGCTAGCGAGACTCTGCTGCGGCTGCATGTGCTGGTGCCACGCACGCCTGAGGCCCTGGCCGGTGAGTATGCCGTGCGTGTGCGTGCGCTGCTGGCTGGCCATCCTGACCGCGAAGCCTTTGCCGAGTTGCGCTGGAGCGTGCTGCCCTTCGCTGCGTGTGAGCTGCGCATTATACCTTCCAGTGCCGAGAGCCATACCACTGCTGCGTATCAACTTGATCTGCGAAATGGCGGCAATGCCCCGGCCACCTATCGCCTGCGCTTCCTTGATGATGATGAGAGCCTGGGCTTCAAGTTGGAGCAGGATGAGCTCAGTCTTGATCCCGGCCAGTCGGCACGTCTCTCCCTGCAGGTCACAGCTGCCGGACGCCTCTTCGGCAACCCTGAGCGACGCCCCTTTACTATCCAGGCCGACGCCGGTGCCGATGACTTTGCCTCGGTCAACGCCGAGTTGGTTCAGCAGGCCACATTGCCTGCCTGGACGCCCCTGGCGCTCTTTGGTGCGCTGCTCGTGGGGCTCCTCTTTGCTGTCCTACCGTTGCTTGGTAACAACAACGGCGGAGGTCAGGCTGGCATCCCAACTGCGCCGATCATCGTCCCGCTGCCCACCGAGCTTGCCACGCCGACTGTCGCCGCACCTACCGAACTGCCCACCCCCAGCCCGTTCCCCATTCCAGGTCAGCCAGTAATCTACGAGTTCCGCGTCTGGCCCGAACAGGTCGCTCCCGGTGAAGTCGCTATGGTGATCTGGGCTGTGCAGGACGCCGAACGGGTGGTGATCGACCGCTTCGGCGAGGTGCCGGTGATCGGCCAGGCTGAGATCCGCCCGCAGGAGAGTACCACCTTCCAACTCGATGCTGCTGGCCCCGGCGGCACGATCAGCCAGATCATCGCGGTGACGGTCGTCGCCCCAACCGCTGCCCCACCGACCGTGGCCCCACCAACCCTCGTTCCACCGACCGTGGCCCCACCGACTGTGGCCCCACCAACCCTTGCTCCACCAACTGTGGCCCCACCAACCCTCGTTCCACCGACCGTGGCCCCACCAACGGTGGCCCCACCGACCGTGGCTCCACCAACGGTGGCCCCACCAACCCTTGCTCCACCAACTGCTATGCCTACAGCGCCTATCCCACCGGCCTTCGTGATCTATGATCTGGTTGCCCAGGCACGCGAGGCAACCTGGAGCACCAACGATGGACGCACGAGCTTTGGTCGTCCGCTCCTTGGTGCTGAAGCAGGTGGTTGGGCCGACCAGGCCAATGCGACCCTGGAAGATGGCCGCGCCTACGAGACCCTCCTGCTGACGGTTCCGCCGGTCGCCTCCTTAGGCAGCGATCCCCTCAGGGGGCCCTTCATCCAGGCCGCGTATGAAGTACCACCGCTTGGGCCAGGCCAGATCCTGGTGGGGGCGCTCGGCTTTGGCCAGGGAGTGAGCAGCCCGGCGATCAGTGTCACGATCAGCTTTGCCGGTACGCCGATCTTCACAACAAGCAAAGTTCCTGACGGCAAACTGCTGCCCATCTTTGCCGACCTCTCGGCCTATAACGGGCAGAGTGGCCCCCTTACGCTTACCAGTAGCGCCCCGAACGGTCCGGCCGCCCAGGGACTCTACTGGGTGCGCCCGCGGATCGACGTGCCACGCTAAGGAGGATTGCTAGCGTGGCCCGGTAGGGAGCACAGCACATGGCACCCACACTGCCCTGATCGGTGCTACAATCGGCCCATGCCGTACCTTGAGCCCATGCTCATTGAGCGCCGTGAGCTAGGAACCCTGGTTTTACTGCGCCTGGGGCTACCGGATCTTGCCCGTGTTGCTCAGCCAGGTCAGTTGGTGCTCCTTCGCTGTGCGCCCCCCGGCAGCGCCGATCCCTACCTGCGCCGCCCGCTCTTTCTGGCCGGTGTTGATAGCAGCACCGGCACGGTCGATCTTCTGGTGCAGCCTGTTGAGCCTGGCCTGGCCTGGCTCGCCGCCCGGAGCCCCGGTGAGCGGCTTGATCTCTACGGCCCCGTCGGCAACGGCTTTCGGCTCGACCGCCAGACCCGTAACTTGCTGCTGGCCGGGGTCGGCCCGGCCTTACCGGCCCTCTTCTTCCTGGCTCGCCATGCCATCGCCCATGGGCTGGCGGTTGTACTCCTGGCTGCCGCCCCACCCGATCTACTCCCACCGCCCTACCTGCTGCCTCCAGCGGTCGAGTATCAGAGCAGCACAGAGGGAGAGGGTGCCTTGCCGGCCCTGCTTGTAACCGCTGGGCAGGCTGATCGGCCTGGCCTGGCTGAAAGCCCTATCGCCTGGGCCGATCAGGTTGGGCTGGCCCTGACCCTACCTCTACTTGATCCGGTTGGTGCCGCATTGCGGGCCGGGCGCCTGCGCTGGCAGCGTGGCTTTGCCCAGGCAGCCATCGCAGGCCAAATCCCTTGCGGCTTAGGGCTATGCCAGGCGTGCCATATCGAGACTCGTGCTGGCATCCGTTTGCGTTGTAAAGATGGCCCCGTCTTTGATCTCTATGATCTGCGCTGCTAGAGAGGATTGTCCTGTATGACCTTCAAACTTACGCCACGTCTCTGGTTGGCGCTGGTGGCGATCGGCCCGGCGGCGGCAATTGCCATCCAGGCCCTCCCCTTGTTGCGCAGTCTTTTCCTGCTGATGCTTATTGCGACCTTCCTCGCGCTGCTGATCGCGCCCCTGGCCGATAATATGGAGCGGCGTGGGGTCTCACGTGGGCTCACTACAGGCGTTACCCTTTTTGGTGGCCTGGCCGTGATCGCGGGCCTCTTCTTGATGATGCTGCCCATCCTCTTCAACTCGCTCACTCGCCTGGCTGCGACCCTCGAAGGGCTGTCCACCAGCTTGCCAGCAGAGATTACCGCTAATTTGCGCCTGCCTGAGCTGGGTGCGCTGAGTCGACAGCTGATCGACCAGATCATCAGCGTGATCCAGTTTTCGGCAACCCAGATCGGTAGCCTGGTCGGCCAGTTCGGCATGCTTGCTTTTGCGGCCTTTGTCGCTTTTGCGGTCGTTTTTGCCCTGGTCGCCGACCGCACGACGGCCCCGGCCCTGATGCGCTTGCTCTTGCCCGAGCGCTACCATGAACGCACGGTCAGCCTGACCCTGGCGGTAAGCCGTGGTCTATCGCGCTGGTTTATTGCCCAGCTTGCCATCTGTGCCTACTACTCGGTCGCCTACAGCCTCGCCGGGCTCATCGTCGGCATTCCCTTCGCTATCCAGATTGGCGTCATCTCCGGCCTGCTCGAATTCATCCCTTACCTGGGTGGATTGGTCGGTATGGTGCTATCGATTGCCTCTGCGGCTACGGTGAGCCCGACCGCCGTGCTGCTGATTCTGCTGATCGATGGCACGATCGGCATGCTGGCGGTCTATGTGGTTGTGCCCTACGCTTTTTCACGCGCAGTCGACGTGCCGCCAGCCCTGATCCTGCTGGGTCTCTTTGTGGGCAGCCTGGTCGGTGGCTTCTTTGCCGCCCTCCTCACCGTACCGCTGATCGCAAGCGCCCTGGTTGCCCTGCGCGAAATGCGCCCAGAATTTGACCCTGTCAGGCGAGAGCTGAAGAAGAAGCGTTGAGGGCAAGCGTGCGCGTCAGGAGAGCTTCTTTGCTAAGACAAGGTTCCAGCCTGGGTTACCGTTTGACGTTGCGCGCCGCGTTCTGATGCGCTCGGCCCGTTCCCTGATCTCTGACCCCTGAAACCTTTATGGCTGGCGCTGCAGATCGCCCTGGATCTCGCGGTAGCTGTCGGTGTACCAGCGCGTGATCGTGCGGTAGCGGTCTTCGGGGCCGAAGAGCAGGCCACTGAGCGTATTGGTGGGATCGTCAAGGCCAATGCCACCCAGGCGCGCATCGGCGGTGAACTGGTAGAGGGGTTGGTAGAGCGTAATGGCTGGCACCAGTTCAACCCAACGTTGTTGGAAGGCCGCATAATCGGCACTGCGCTCGGCCAGTTCACTCTCCTGGCGGGCTGCCTGCAACAGCGTATCGATCTCCGGATCGGCCAGACCAGCATAGTTGAGGGGACCAGCCGAGTGCCAGAGGGCAAAGGGATCAGGGTCGGGGCCAATCCGTGTCCAGCCATGCAGCGCGAGTTGGAAGGCCCCTGTTTGCAGCCGCTGTTGCAACGCGGGGCCGCTCATTTCGACCAATTCTACCCCAATCCCCAGTTCGCCCCATTGACGGCCAATCTCCTCGGCCGCAGCGCGTCGGTGCGGGTCGGCATCGACCAGCAGTTCAAAGTTGAGCCTGACATTGCCGCGTTGGCGCACACTGTCTGGCCCACGCTCCCAGCCTAGTTCGCCAAAGATCCGCTCAGCGGTAGTCGGGTCAGGGCTGGGCCATCTGGCAGTGGGATTGTAGGCCCATGAACTGGGCAAGATAGGATTGTCGAGCGGTACAGCTGCACCAGCAAGGATCTGTTCGATCAGCGTGACCTTGTTGAGGCCATAGGCGAGGGCCTGGCGTACGCCACGATCATTGAGTGGTGCCTCGCGCAGATTAAAGCTGAGGACGGCGTACTCGTCGAGGGGTACCTTGCTAGAGCGCAAGTTGCGCGCTTGGCCAGCCTCATTGGTTTCGCCGTCGAAGCGTTCACCAAAGGCCAACACATCCCCACGGTTCAGGGCAGCCCGTGCCCCCTCCGGTAACCCGTTGAAGCTCAGGTCAATCCGTGCCAGGTAGGGCCGCCCACCGAAATAGTCGTCGTTGGCCAGCAGGGTTGCGCCGTCTGCGCGCAGTTCGGCCAGGCGGAAGGGGCCACTCCCGATCAACTGGCGGGCGAAAGGTGCCGTGGCCCAACCAGCGGGCGGAATTCCGGCCAGCAGATGGGCTGGCAGGATCGGCACTCGCGCCAGGCTCAGGAAGGGTGCAAAGGGTTCGTTGAGCGTCACGCGCACCGTATAGTCATCAATACGATCCACCAGCAGCTTCGACCAGAACTCGGCCAGGGCTGGCTCACCAGCCTGTTCGAGCACCTGGAGCGTGCGGAGGGTAAAGACGACATCGGCAGCGCTGACGGGCTGGCCATCATGCCAGCGTGCATTGCGGCGCAGGTTGAAGTAGTAGATCGTGCCGCTCTGCTCGATGCTGTAGGACTCGGCCAGCGCCGGTTCGATCAGCCCATCGGCCCCGATGCGCACCAACCCATCAAACAGTAGGCTGAGCAGGTCGCGTCCGACCGGGTCAGTCAGCGGGTCGTTCAGCAGAGGGATCGGCTGTACTGGTGCCCCAACCAGCGCCTCGCTATAGACACCGCCAGCCAACGGACTGGCTACCGAGGTGCTGCGTAAGGCAAGCCCACCTAACAGCAGTGCAATCAGCACCGCACTAAGGAAGGCGATCACAATTTGCCAGCGGATGCGCCGGGCCACTTAGATCATTTCCAATGCCTGATATTCTGTCGGAGTTTATTTGAGGCGTTCGGAAGAGGCTCTGAGCGGGCGAAGCCCTCGCCGAAAAATCCTCATCCAACCCATCAGAGTAACTCGGAAGGAGTGTTAGTACAGCGTCCGAGCTCATTTGCCGGGTTTGAGGGGCGCGGGGAGGGCTTGCCCTCCCCGAAAAAATCCTCTTCTACCCGTCAGAGTAGCGCGGACGGAGTACTAGCTATAGAGCGGCAGGCTCAAGATCAGCGCCAGCAGCAGAAAGACCGCACTGAGCACGATCGTCGACTGGTGCAGGGTCTTTTCGAGGCCGCGGCGGGTACGATAGATCGAACTGGCGTCACGGTTGGCCATACCGGTGGCACGGGACTGAATGACGACCAGGGTGACCAGTACGGCGCTGATCACAATCAGGGACAGGTAGAGTGCAATCTCCACAGGAATTACTCCTCAGGCAAAGACAGTAGCTTGGCGGCGTCAGTATACCATAAGCCACCCGGCGCTTCGGGCGTTCGGGTATGACGGGGTGTGACGCATTGGTTTGCCCCGCATCCGCAGCGGGGAGGGGCGGACCCACGTGTTAATGGTGAAAGGTTAAGGCACGCGCAGCATTGTCAA
>CAZQCG010000037.1:0-45369 GCA_964592425.1 uncultured Chloroflexaceae bacterium | reverse complement strand
GGCGCGCATATCCGAAGTGCGAGTCCTCCTTGCGCCGCGCCCGCGTTTCCTCTACCGGGGCTAATGAATTTTAAGAATTAAAGCCGGTAAACCAGACCTCACAGGTCTGCCAGACCTGTGAGGTCTACCGATACGACGGATACCCGTTTTAATTCTGAAAAACCATAAGCCCCGTAGTTTCCACGCGGGGGGACGCTGATGAATTGAGGTGTGGGAGTGGGCCCTAAGCCGACGACAATCTTTATTGTGGCACCGACACCGGCCTTACGGGCAGGCTTGCGTGCCTTGCTGATCGCTGATGACCTGGAAGTGGTCGGCGAGGCGGCAGGGATGCTGTTAGCCCCAAGCGCCGATGTGGTGCTGGTGGCGGGTGATGACCCGGCCGGTGTCGGGCGGGTATTGGCTGGCGCTGAGGGAGGGGCGCTGGTGGCCTTAAGCCTTGACCCGCGCTTGCCCGGGCTGCTTGAGCCGTTACCGCTGCGTGGTTGGGCGCTGGCTTCACCAGAGGCGGGCCCTGAGGAGTTGCGTGCTGCGGTGAGCGCTGCCGCGCAGGGCTATGTGGCCGTCCCGCAGCAACTTGCCGCGAGTCTGCGTAGCCCGCTGAGGAGTGAAGCCGATGGCTCTGAGGCACTGACTGCCCGTGAGCGTGAGGTGTTGGGCCTGCTCAGCCAGGGCCTGCCAAACAAGCAGATCGCCCTGCGCTTACAGATCAGCGAGCATACGGTTAAGTTCCATATCGGCTCGATCTTCGCTAAGCTGGGTGCCGCTTCCCGTACCGAGGCGGTCAGCATCGGGGCGCGCCAGGGGCTGATCACGCTGTAGGGCCCACCCTCACCAGGTAATACGGATCTCGGCGTCACCACCGTTCACCGGCACGGCAATGTAGGGTGTCTCGCCGAGCAGGTCGATCTGCAATGGGATGTCCTGGCCATCACGGCTGACCTGCAGCGGAAGGGTGGCGATCTCACGGGGGATCATAATCCGCACATAGGCGCTCGTAGCACTGCCGGTCAGACTCAGGCTGAGGCTGTTCGACTCACGCTGCCAGCGATAGGCGGCGTAGCCGTCTGAAGCGGCGTAGCGTGCAACAGCCCAGACGTCGTGCAGGGCGGGCTCGGCGGCCCAGCGCGGACTGAGCGCCAGGTCGCCGAAGCGGCTGGTGCGATCGCTGAAGCCAGCCGCACCTTCAAAGAGGGCGCCGATCATCGCCCCGGCCCCCCAACCGTCACTGGCGATCGTATCGGGCCCCTGGATGCCTGGACGCCCGTCGGGGTAGTACCAGAGGTAGCTGGCTCCGGTCAGTTCGGTGAGGGCCGCGTAGCGGCGTAAGATGTCAAAGCCGTAGGGTTCGTTGCCGTAGCGAAAGGCACCACGGGCCAGTTCGCCGCCAACCAGGGGCATGATCCCGCCGTTGACATATTCACCGGGATTTTCGCCTTTGCCGCCGCCCATACCGAAGCTGCCGACGGGGAAGGGCGGGTCGATGCTGTACCATTCAGCAAAGGCGCGGTCAAAGTTGCGCCGCTGGAAATACTCCTCGACAAGGCGCTGACCCTGACGGCTGTCGAGCACACCCCGGTTAAGCGCATAGGCGTTGGAAAGGCTGAGTTGGTTGGCCGCATCAACCCCGCTGGGTTGAAAGCCCGGGTCTTCAGGCACCATGTGGGTATAAAAACGCCCGTTCCAACTGAGGGCGTTGAGTCGTTTCAGGAGGGCCTCACGCTCGGCACGTAAGGCGGGCGCACGCGAGGGATCGCCGACCTGCACTTCAATGCGCGCCAGCAACTCGAGAGCCTGGGCCAGGCCGCTATTGTCACCGTGGAAGGTGGCCCAGACGGTCTGGGCATCGATCCAGTGGCGGGGGGCTGGCTTACCATCAGGGCTATTCGTACTAGGCCCATAGGCGAAGTCCCACATATCGATGGTGTAGGGCCGGCGGACAAGGCCGCGCTCGGCATTCCAGCGCAGCGGGTCGCTGGTGAGGTAGGCGATGGCCCGGCGCATTGATACAAGGTGTCCGCGCAGCCAGGCATCGTCGCCGGTCATTTGCCAGGCCTCATAGACACCCTGGACATAGAGGAACTCAAGGTCGGCCTCGACCTCTTTGCGGAAGGCCTGGACAAAACGTTCGGGGTAGGCGAGCACATCGGGCAGGCTGCCGTCGGGCAACTGGGCCGCCTGGAAGGCGTCGAGCAGGCTGGTCACTTCGGGATCGAAATAGCGGAAGCCGCGCCCCTGGTAAACATGGTCACGCAACCAGAGCAGAGGGTTATCGGGCGAGCGATAGCCATGCACGATGGTTCCGTTGAGCGCATAGCTAACCGCGGCCTGTTGCATGAAGCCGCGCAGGCGTGGGTAGAGGGCATCAAGAGCGGTATCGCCGGTCACCAGGGCAGTTTCGGCTTCAAGGGTAAAGAGGGCGCTCTGGGCCCCAGCCACCGCCTCGTCGATCAGCAGCACGGCCCATTGGGTACCGAGGCGCCCACGGGGCAGGAGTTCAACCTGGCCGCGTCCTTCGTTAAAGCTGACATTCAGGAGGCCTGCCGGGCGCAGCGCAGCATCGTAGAGGTGCAGCGTGGCAGGCCCACTGTAGCCGGGGGCGCGCAGCAGGGCCGTCAGGGGGCGCAGGGGCGGGGCTCGCTCCGGTTGGCCTGGGGCCAACTCGATCGAGGCACGATAGGGCGCGGCGGGGGCGGCCAGTAGCTCGGGTGGATAACGCGCCTCCCAGCCAGCTGTGAGGGCTTCGACCACGGCGCGCTCGCTGTCAATCGCCGTGATCATATGGCGGGCGAAGAGCTGGACGTGGTAGCCGTCAATCCAGAGGGGCGGGGTGCGCGGCGGGCCGAGCGTCGCTTCACCAGTCTGCCGCCAGGCCCCCAGAAAGGGCTCTTCCAGACCATAGGGGCCTGGTTCAACCGGCGTTGGCACAAAGGTGCAGCCACTCAGGATGGCCAACAGCAGGAGCATGAGGGCAGGCCAGGTCTTCATAGATTGCGTATGGTTCGGCATCGGCCACGCCAGCTTGAACACACCTCCACACCTGGGCATTATAGCAGGGCGGGAACTTGGTATAATGGGCCACATGAGCTACCTTTCCACACGCAGGCTGCTGCTGGTTTCACTGGGGGCGGCAGTGCTCTTCCTTAGCCTGCTGGCCGGTTGTAGCCAGGCTGCCAGGCCCAACGCTGAGCCTACGGCAACGCTGGCCCCACCAACGGCGACCCCGCTGCCGCGTGGTGGAACCTTGAAGCTGCGCCTGGCCGAGGATGTGCCAGAGTTGCGGCCCTGGCAGCCGCGCTCACGCGGCGAAGAGCAGGCCAGTGCCCTGCTCTACAGCGGGCTGATGCGCCTTGATGATCAGCTGCGCCCCATCCCCGACCTGGCCGAAAGCTGGACAACCACCCCCGACGGACACACGATCACCTTCAGCCTGCGCAGCAAGCTTAGCTGGCACGATGGGGCACCGCTTGAGGCTGATGATGTGCTCTTCACCCTGGAGCGCCTGCGGGCCTTGCCACCGACCAGCACAGCCCTGCTGGCCGATCTGCGCTACATCAGTGCGGCCAGTGCGCCCGATCCCGCCACGGTAGTGATCACGCTCACCGGGCGCTATGCACCGATGCTGGCCCTGCTGACGCTGCCGATCCTGCCGCGCCACCTGCTTGAAGAGCGTGACCTGGCGAGCATGAATTTCTGGGATCTACCCGTGGGCAGCGGGCCGTTCCAGGTCGCCTCGGTTGAGCCGGGCCGGGCTTACCGACTCGAACGTTTCGCCAACTTCCACCGTGGTGCGCCGTTGCTCGATGGGGTCGACCTGCTGGTTGAGCCTGACCCGTCAGCGGCCCGTGCGGCCCTGGCCGAGGGGCGTTTGCACCTGGCTGAGTTGCCGTGGGCCCCGTTGGAACCGCTACCACCAGGAGTCAGAAGCGCGGCCTACCCGGAAAACGGTTACTACTTCCTGGGTTTTAACCTGCGCGAAGGACGGCCCTTTGCCGATCCACGCCTGCGTGAAGCCCTGGCGACGGCCATTGACCTGCCGCGCCTGGTCGAGGTTGCGACCAAAGGTCAGGGCCTGGAACTTGCCTCCAGCGCCCTGCCGGGGGCCTGGGCCGACCTGAGCGCATCACCGACATCTGGTGCCGACCTGCCGGCGGCCAGGGCGCTACTTGATACGGCGGGCTGGCGTCTGCCGCCTGGTGCGACCATCCGTGAACGTGATGGCGTGCCCCTGACGGCAACGCTCTATGTGCGCGCCGATGACGAGCGCCGCCTGCTTGCCGCACGCCAGATCGCCGAGACGGCTGCTTCGCTTGGCATGCAGATTGAGGTAGAGGCAGCCCCGTTTGCGAGTGTCATCCTGGCCCGTTACGCCCCGCCCTTCGACTTTGACCTGCTGCTGGGGAGTTGGAGTAACGGGGCGGGCGACCCGGACTTTGCCGATGTTGCCTTCTACGACCCCGACGACTTTGCCCTCTTCCACTCCAGCCAACTCAACCAGGGTGCCGCCGACGCCCGCTCGACCCGCAACGTGGTTGGCTATAGCAGCCCTGAGTATGATCGCTATGCCCAGACAGCGCGCCAACTCTACAATCTGGATGAGCGCAGTGCGGCGATCCGCCAGGCCCAGGCCCAGCTTGCCGCTGATCGTCCCTACCTCTTCCTCTGGACTGACCGTATCACGGTGCTGCTCAGCGAGCAGATCAATACGCTTGATGGCCCGGTTGAACTGGCTTCACCGCGTTATGACTGGAATATTGAACGCTGGCATTTTCAGCCGTGAGCAATCCCTTCACTGAACGCTCGCGCATCAGCGACCCGGGCCGCTTTACTAGGCCCTAGCGCGAGGTGGGCATAGTTATGGTCGATGAGCTTGAGCACCTGCTGGCCGCTGGGGAGGGCGAACGCCTCGCCTTTGGTCGTGAGCGCGCCCGCCGTGATGAGCTGGCTGAGACACTGGTCGCCTTCGCCAATCGCAGTGGTGGCCTGCTCGTGTTGGGCGTAACGGGGCGGGCCCGGGCGAAGATCGAAGGCCTGGCCGATCCTGAGGCGGCCCGCGATCTGTTGATCGAGGCAGCCCTGGCATGTACGCCGCCGTTGGTGCTGCCGCTACCGCGTGAGGTGCAGTTCGCAGGAACGCGTTTGCTGCTGGCCGAAGTGCCCGCTGGCCTGGCCCAGGTCTACGCCCTGCATGGGAAATACCTGCGCCGCGAGGGGGCAACCAATCAACCCCTGGCCCCCGACGCGCTGCGCCGCCTGCTTGCCGAGCGTGGTGAGCAGAGCTGGGAGCGCCTGCAGCCCGTTGAGGCAAGCCTTGATGAGCTTGATCCGGTCAGGATTGAGACCTATGCCCGCCGGATCGGCCCCGGGGCTGAAGAAGAGCCCCTGGCGCTACTCTACGCCCGTGGCTGCCTGATCAACGCGGAAGGGCCTGATCCTGCGCTGCTCGGCACCCGTCGCAACGCTTTGCGCCCAACCAATGCCGGCCTGCTCCTCTTCGCCCGTAATGTGGCGGCGCGCTACCCCCAGGCCGAGCTCACGCTGGTTCACTATCGTGGGCGCGAGCGCGTCGATGTCTTTGAGCGCGAGGATGTGCGCGATACACTGGTGGAGGCAGTACGTCGCGCTGAAAACTGGCTGATCGCCCATCTACGCAAAGGCAGCCGTATGGTCGGCCTTGAGCGTGAAGATTGGATCCAGCTTCCGCCCGGTGTCGTGCGTGAGGCCCTGGTGAATGCCGTGGCTCACCGCGACTACAGTGTGCGCGGCGAGGGCATTCGGGCCACCCTCTTTAGCGACCGGCTGGAGATCTACTCGCCCGGACGCCTGCCGGGCCATGTCACGGTCGAGAATATCGTTGAGGAACGCTATTCACGCAACGAGAGCCTGGTGCAGGTGCTGGCCGACTTCGGCCTGATCGAGCGGCTGGGCTATGGGATTGACCGCATGTTGCGCCAGATGGAGCAGGCTGGCCTGCCGCCGCCGGTCTTCCGCGAAACGGCCGCCGGCTTCCTGGTGATGCTCACCGGACGCCCTGATGATGAGCCCGCTGCGGACGAGCTGGATCTGCGCACATGGGTACGGATGGGCCTCAACGAACGCCAGATCGGAGCCCTGCGCCACCTCGCCGCCGAACACCGTATTACCAACCGCGATCTGCAAGAGCACTACCCTGAGGTCAGTGCGGAGAGTATCCGCCGCGACCTGGCCGACCTGGTCGAACGGGGTCTATTACTCAAGGTCGGTGATAAGCGGGCGACCTACTATATTTTGAAGTGAACTACCCCGCCGCAAGCGGCGGGGCACTCGCGCGCTCCCCACACAAAGTAGATAGGTGTAAAACGGAGTGTGTGATGAAACTGTCTGCTGATCCACAGACCCCTGCCCAGCGCGCCCATGCCCTGTTGAGCAGGATTATCAAACGAGTACAACTCTCGAAGACAGGCTTCGTCAGCAAGATCCCGGAATGGAACTATGACATCAACCAGTTCAACAATCTGTCCAAAACTGGTCGCCAGTTCCCCCGCGATCTGAACCTGCTACGCAGTATTGTGCGCGAGCTCGGCGCGGCCAACTTTGTTGAACGGGGCATAACGGCGCTTGAGTTGCTTGCCCTGCTGGAGATCATTGAGGCCCCCTTCGCTTTTCTAGAGCCGCTGGCCCGCGATCTGCCGCCCCACCTGCGCGATGAGTTTCAGCTGGTGCTGGCCGCAAAACACAATCTGCTGCTCGATCAACTGAACATCTTGCCGAGCCTCCGTGAGCAGGCCCAAACGCTGCGTATGGCTATGAGCAAGCTGGCCCACGATCAAACCGGGCCGTCCTGGCCAGATCTGGTTGAGATTCCTTTTCGGCGCAGCCCCTATTTTCGTGGGCGCGAGACGCTGATCGAGGAGGTGGGCAAGACCCTGCGTTACCCACAGGCAGTAGTGGTGCTACGCGGTGCGCCAGGGATTGGCAAGACACGCCTGGCAGTGCAGGCAGCCTACAGGTATGCCAACCTGTTTGAGGGCGGCGTCTTCTGGATCTCCTTCGCCGACCCGCCCTCGATTCCTGGACAGATCGCCCGCTTCGGTGGCCAGCAGTTCCTCAAACTGCATCGCGACTTTGAGATGATGCCGCTGGAACGGCGTGTCCGGCTGGTGCTACGAGCCTGGAGCTCGCTACTCCCCCGCTTGCTGATCTTTGATAACTGTGAAGATGAGGCGCTGATTGAGCAATGGTGCCCCGAGGTTGGTGAAAGCCGGGTGCTGATCACCAGCCGCAAAAGCTGGTCCGACCATCCGATGGTTACCCATGAACTGCTGGTGCCGCCCCTGGCGCGGAGTGACAGCACGGCACTCCTCTGGCACTTGCATCCGACTACCACCCAGCCCGGCCAACTCGATACACTTGCCCAGCTGGTTGGGGATCTGCCCCTTGCTTTGACTATAATCGGGCGCTACCTGGCCGCATACCCGGGCGACTCCCTCGCCGACTATGTGAGCACAATTGAGCGCGTTGATACCGAACAGATCGACCGGCTGCTGGTACACCCTGCCTTCACCGAGTTAGAGCCTGGCGACTACTCCTCCAACCTGATCCGTGCGTTTGCGCTGAGCAGCGATCGGCTGCGGCCCCACGACCTGGTTGACCAGGTCGCCCGCCAGGCCCTGGCGCGCATCGCCATCCTGGCCCCCGGTATCCCAACACCGACCGAGTTGCTCAGCCTGCTGCTGCCGGTTGAGCAGCGGGCACGGCTCGAGGCTGCATGTAAGCGCCTGATGGATCTGGGCTTCATCGAGCGTGAGGCAGACGCTACGCTGCGGATCCATCAGCTGACGGCCAGCTATGTACGCGCAGCCCTGACCAGCACTGCCGATTATGACGCGGTTGAAGCGACACTCTGCACCTATGTGCAAAAGCTCGAGATGACCAGTCAGACGAGTCCGCAGTTCTTCCACGAGCACATCCGGCTGGTGGTGCAACGCGCCCAGCGCCAGAATAGCCCGCGTGCGCTTGATCTCGCTGACGGCTTTGCCTGGCAGCTCTACCTGACCCGCGAACTGCGCGAAGCCGAGACGCTGATCAAAGCGGTGATTGAAGCGCGTAGCGCCCTTGCTCAGCAACACCCGCAGCAGCGTGAGCGGCAGCTGGCCCTGGCCGAGAGCCGTGAGCGTCTCGGTCTGATCTATCAGTTTCTTAGGCGCCCTCTGGATTCCGAGCGCCTCTTCCTGCTGGTACGCACGACCCGCGATCACTACGGCGACCTACACAACGCCGCGATTACGCGCAGCAATCTGGGCGTGCTCTACATGTACGGGCGGGGCAAGCCCCAGCTAGGCTACCGCTACCTACGGGAGGCGCTGGCGATGGTGCTCGTGTTGCAGCGCCGCATACGCGATGGCCAGCTGCCCCCAGAGGATCTACGCCCGACGCTCGCCCGCTTCGAGCGTAACCTGGGCTACGCAGCCCTGCTCACCGCCCACCAGGCCGAGGCGCGCCGCTACCTCTGGCGCTCGCTGGCCAACTATCAGCTTCTGCGCCACGAAGCCAGCAGCGAGCAAGCTCATGCCATTGTCTACGCCCAACTCCTCATCTACCTCGGTCACCTCGCCCTTGCCGAAGGCCAGGTCGCCGAAGCGCGCGCCTGGTATCAGCAGACTCTGGATCTGCGCAGATCGATCAGGCAGCCCTACGACCTGGATATTGTCGAGAGCCACTGGTGCTTCGGGCTCGCCTCACTCGTCGAGGGGGACTTTGAACGGGCACGCGACGAGCTGGAGGAAGCGATCAAGCTGAGCCAGCAGGCCACCTTCGAAGATCTTGTGCAGGGACATATGTACGAGCTCCTGCGCATCTATCGTGACCTGGGCGCGGCCTATCTGCATCTCCATCAGTACGAGCGGGCCGGGGAGCTGCTTGAGCGCGCCCTGCGTGGCTTCAACGCGATGATCAATGAACCATCGTATGAGGCGGCGATGGCCTATGAGCACCTGGCGACGCTCGCCGAGCACTCCGGCGACCGGGCAACCACGCTGCTGCATCTGCAGACAGCCCGTCAAGCCTACCTCAACAGCCTCGGGGCCGAGCATCCACGCACGCAGGGGGTCGTCCAACGCCTGGCAGCCATAGAGCCGCCGCCGTAGGCTGTGGGAGGATCTGACTAGTACAGCGCAGCGGAAATACTTTGGGGGTTGCGCTACTCGGGAGGGAGGGCGTCCCGCCCGCATCCGGCCTGAGCGGGCGAGACGCCCGCGCTCCCCGGCCACAACTGCCTGCGGACGTTCGGCAGGCTGTGCTAGCGAGCCCTGCACTCAGGCCATCCGTCCGGCGCTGCCCACGACCCGCTGCGCGTGGCGGGCGAGAAAGTTGCTCATGACCTTGATGTACTCAGGGGCGCGGGTGAGTGCCGTGATGTGACCACGGCTGTGAAAGACGTGAACCTCGGCCTGGGCAAAGCGTGTCCACAGGGCGGCCCGCTCGCGCGGCGAGAACAGAGGGTCGTGAACCGTCTCCATCAGTAGCGTCGAGCCTTGCCACGTCCGAACCTCCAGGCAGGCCGGGTTCTGGCAATCCATATCTACCCAGACCTGAACCCTGTTGGCGAGCTCGGCACCTGTCAGGTTTGCGACGACGCCTTTGAAGTAGCGCTGCCAGAAGCGGTGAGCGGGCGAGCGCCCCCAGAGCACCGCTGTCAGGGCGGCAAAGATAGCTGCGTGAAGCGCCACCGGCTGCAGGCTGGCCAGGGCCCTGCCCGCGATAGACAGCGCACGGCCGCGCTCCGGGCGGGGCACTCCGGTATCGCCGATGAGGAGACTCTGTACGTAGTCCGGCACGCGAGCGAGGAGGTACTGGGCGACGAGTCCGCTGTACGAGGCCCCGATCAGGTGGAAGGGCCTACCGATCTCCGTAGCGATCAACTCCTCCAGCCCGGCGAGCAGGTGATCGAGAGAGCCGACGGAGGCGGGGTAGCTCGGGGCGATCACGCGGTAGTCGGCTGACAGGGCCACGATATAGGGGAAGGCCATCTCGGCGACGCCGGGCGCCCCCGGCAGCAGCAGCAGCGTATCGAGGCCCTCCCCCGCGACGTAGTAGCTCCAGGGCACGCCAGCGAAGATGGCGCGCGAGGGCTGGTGGGTAGCGCGAAAGGCGGCCAATTGTGCATCGAGGGTGTGAAGAATGTGCCCCATAGATTGCTTGTGCCTCCCCCGACGGTATCTGTGGGCCGGGAATTATTTCACCACAGCGGAGAAGACTCGCTGTCGTGCCTCGGCTGAGATGCGCATAAGCAAGCCGACGATCAGAAAGTTGATCAAGACGGAAGACCCACCGTAGGAGACGAAAGGCAGCGTGATGCCGGTCAGCGGGATCAGTCGCAGGTTGCCGCCGATAATGATCAGCGTCTGGACGGCGATGATCGTCGTCAGGCCAACGGCAAGCAGTTGCTCGAAGCCGCGAAAACGCCCCGGTATGCTCAGAGCGATGTGGTAGCCACGGAAGATCAGTAAGACGTAGGCGATCAGTACCGCCAGCGTGCCCGCCAGGCCCAACTCTTCGCCAATTGCGGTGAAGATAAAGTCGGTGTGGATGGCTGGCACAATCGCCGGTACGCCCAGACCCAGGCCCGCCCCGAAGATCCCCCCTGCGGCCATGGCGTAGATCGCCTGGACGATCTGGTAGCCAGCCCCCTGGGCCAGCGCCCATGGATTCAGCCAGACCTGCACCCGTAGCCCCACCACCGGCAAGACCTGGTAGAGCAGGGAGGCCCCGGCGGCAAAGGCCAGCATGCCCGCCAGCACATACCAGCCTCGCCCCGTCGCCGCATAGAGCATGGCCAGAAAGACACCAAAGAGCAGCAAGGCTGCCCCCAGGTCGCGCTGAAAGATGATTGTGCCCATGGCGATGCCCCACATTGCCATAATTGGCAGCAGGTAGGGCAACGGTGGCAGGCTCAACGGGCCGAGCCGGTAGCCCGCCGCCACTACTTCACGGTGCTGGTTCAGGTATGAGGCCATGAAGATCACCAGGATGATCTTCAGTAACTCTGAGGGCTGAAAGAGGAAGAGCCCGAAGTTGAACCAGACTTTGACCCCGCTGTCGTTGGGGTCAACCCCGAAGAGGAAGGTGGCGAAGATCAGCAGCAGGCCTAGCGCCAGCCAGATGTAGCGATAGTGGTCAAGAAAGTCGAGCAACGAGAGCTTCAGCCGGCTGATGAGCAGGCGATCCCATGGCAGAAAGAGCAGCATGGCTAGCCCAAGGACACCCAGCGTAACCCAGAGTGATTGGCGAGCGGCGATGCCCTCGTAACAGGGGAAGATCGTGCCATCCTCGGCGGTGCAGCGGTAGAGGTTGTTCAAGCTCGGCTCAAGCCGCGCCGTTAGCATCAGGCTCAGCCCTGCCAGCAGGGCCACCAGCGGCAAGAGCACCTGGTCGGCCTGCGGGCTGCTCAGACTCAACCCGATCGAGACACCAATAAAGAGCAGCAGCGGTAGTGCCGAGGGCCAGAGAATACTCAGCATGCCCGGTACGCTGACCACAAACTCGCGCTCACGGGTGGCAGCGACCACCAGCAGGTAGCCGGCTGCAAAGAAGAGCAGCACTGTCAGCAGTAGCTGGAACTCGACCCCGCGAAACTGGCGTAGGTGCTTCAACATGGTCTAAACCGGCCAGGCCCCCAGCCCTTCACGCTCACAGGTATAGCCACAGCTCTCCAGATGGGCGATCACCGCACGGCCATGCTCTTCGTCGCGCACCTCAAGCGCCAATTCGACCCCCGCCCGGTCGACCGGCACGCGCCACATCGCTCGTCGATGCGCGAGGTCAAGCACACTTGCGCCGGCCTCGGCCACACGCTGTACCAGCCCGGCCAGCCCGCCGGGGCGATCATCAACACTGGTGCGCAGCAACAGGTAGCGCCCCTGGCGCACCATCGCCGTCTCCAGCACACGGGCCAGCAGGTTACTATCGATATTGCCCCCACACAGCACCGTGGCGACGGTCTCACCAGGGCGCAAGGCAACCTTGCCGGCCAGCAGGGCGGCCACCCCGGCCGCGCCAGCCCCTTCGACTACCAGGCGACTGTTCTGCACCACATGAGCGATGCCAAGCACAATCTCGTCCTCGTCCACCGTTACCACGTCGTCCACCAGCTCCTTGATAATCGGCAGGGTCAACTCGCCGGGACACTTGACGGCGATCCCATCGGCGATGGTTCGGGCGGTGGGCGTAGGCACCGGGCAGCCGGCGGCGAGCGACGTAGGCACGGGGGCACAGCCGGAGGCCTGCACGCCGATAATGCGGACATCAGGCAGCAGGGCCTTGAGCGCAATCGCGATGCCGCTGATCAAGCCCCCCCCGCCAATAGGCACCACCACTGTGTGCAGGTCGGGCAGAGCTTCGGCCAGCTCAAGGCCGATCGTGCCCTGGCCAGCAATCACCCGTGGGTGGTCAAAGGCATGCACATAGGTATAGCCATGGCGCTCCTGCAGTACCCGCGCATGGGCCACCGCATCATCAAAGCTGTCGCCATACAGCACCACCTCAGCACCCAGCCACCTGGTAGCAACCACCTTGGTCAGCGGGGCTCGCTCAGGCATGACGATCACCGCATGCACGCCGAGCATCTGGGCTGCCTGAGCTACGCCCTGGGCGTGATTGCCTGCGGAGGGCGCGATCACACCCCGCGCCCGCTCCTCGCGGCTCAGGTGGCTGATCGTATGGTAAGCCCCGCGGATCTTGAACGAGCCGCTGTGCTGGGTATTCTCGGCCTTATAAAAGATCTTCGCGCCCAACTCAAGTGAAAGACGCGACGCTGGCACGATCGGCGTGGTCAGGATCACCTCGCGCAGGGCGCGCCGAGCGGATTGAATGTCGGCAAGCGTGACGAGCGTACTCACCGGTCGCCCTCCAGCGCCTCAATCTGATTGGCCGCCTTAGCTGCCAACGAACGAAAGCGCAGCGCCGTCTCTTTATCACCGGCCTCCTGCGCTGCGGCCATCAACTCGGCCAGAGCCAGCTGTAGCCGGCGCAGGCCCTCGCGCTCACCAGAAAGGTAACGCTGGGCAATCGTGCGCTCGGCATAGGCCACAATCTGCTCAATACTTAACATCGTTACTCCTTCGCACCTAAGACCAATACTTTACATGGCTGAGAAAACCTGTCAGGTGCGGCCAGCCATGATCGTTCTCATTCTGATGCATTCCGTGGCCGCACCTGACAGGTTTCTTATGTGCAAGGTATTGCACCTAAGACAAGGTTTCAGAAGCGGGCGATCCAGCTTGACGGTTGCCCACAGCCTGGGTAGCCCAAACGCCGGACTGTGTGGGTGCTGTGAGGGTGGTGGGGGCGGTCGTCCAAACGGCAAAGCCGGTTTGAAGCATGTCTTACACCGCATCAGCCGCCGTCTGGTGCCGGCGGTAGGTCAGCACGGCCCCTTTAAGCGTATTAAGGGCCAGGGTTGCGCAGCGCGGGCGGGAGCGGGCCACTTCCATCCCCACCAGTTCCAGCACGGCCTCATCTTCCATCGTCGCAATCGTTGTCAGGACGGCACCTTGCAACGACTCGATCAACAGCGAGGCAGACGCCTGACTGATAGTACAACCGCGCCCCTCAAAACTCAGTTCAGCCACATGCTCACCGTCCGGGTCAATCTTCAGATAGACCGTGATCGTATCACCACAGTCGGCCAGACCGCCGGTCTGCACCACATCAGCATGAGCCAGCGGCTGATGATGGCGTGGATTCTCATAATGCTCAAGGAGCCGGTCAATGATAGCCTGCCGATCCATACGCTGCCCCCTTTGCCCGAACACCTGGAGGCATTGTAGTGTGCCGGACGACAATCTGCAACCTCGCTTGTCGCATTTGTCTAAAAGCGTCTATAATGGCCTATTGCTTCAGGAGGCGTGTACACTGCCAGTGCGGGGTATATTGCACGTAAGACTAAGGTTCAGAGCGGCTTGACAATCTGAGCGACAGCACCCACAGCATCAACAGCACCCACCACACCCACACCGCACGCTGTCGGGTTGTCGTCCAAACGGTCAAGCCGGTTTGAACCATGTCTAAAGGAGGCCCCCCTCAAGCAAGCCCATTGGGGTTCGTGTCGTGTCTTTTGTTGTTCGAATCGCTGTGTCTAGGAGGACACACCATGCGTATCAAAGGCTTGATCGCACTGCTCGCATTGTCTGTGAGCATCCTGCTGGCAGCCTGTGGTGGCACTACCCCCACCGCTGAGCCGACTGCCGCGCCCACCGCTGGCGGTGAGGCCCCTGCCGGTGAAACCCTTGCCGTCGGGATTGTCCTGCCCACCAAGGACGAGCCGCGCTGGATCCAGGACGAGACTCGCTTCCGCGAGGCGCTCAGCGCTGCAGGTTACCAGGCAGAGATTCTCTTTAGCCAGGGCGATTCAGCCCGTGAGCAGGCTAACGTCGAATCGCTGATCACCAAGGGCATTAAGGTCCTGATCATTACCCCCCAGGATGGAACGGCTGCCGCCGCGTCGGCTAATGCCGCCCGCGCCGCCGGGGTCAAGGTCATCTCCTACGACCGGCTCATCCGTGAGACCGAAGCCGTCGATTATTATGTCACCTTCGACAGCCTGGCCGTCGGGGCCCAGCAGGCCCAGTTCCTGGTCGATAACGCCACGGGAACCGGCAACCCGCTCTTCCTCTACGCCGGAGCTGCCTCCGACAACAACGCCTTCGTCTTCTTCGAAGGGGCCTGGAAGGTGCTTCAGCCCAAGATTGCCGACGGCACCTTCGTGATTAAGAACTCCTCCGAAGCCGTCACCCTGCAGGACAAAGGCGAACTGACCCGCGACGAGCAGGCCAAGATCATCGGCCAGATCACCACCAACTGGGACTTCAACACGGCCAAGACCCTGGCCGAGTCGAACCTCACCGCCACCGGCACCGCCGATAAGGGTGATGTCTTCATTCTCGCCCCCAACGACGGCACTGCCCGTGCCATCGCCGACGTCTTCGCCACCGACCCTGACGTGAGCAGCTTCATTATCACTGGCCAGGACGCCGAGAAGGCCTCCGTGCAGTACATCATCGATGGCCGCCAGTCGATGACCGTCTTCAAGGACGTGCGTACGCTCGTTCAGGACGCCATCAACGCCAGCATCGCCCTGCTTGAGGGCAAGGCCCCTGAGGCTTCCGGCTCGTACAACAATGGCAAGATCGACGTGCCCGCCGTGCAGTCGCCCGTGATCACGGTTGATCGGGAGAACCTGCAGGCAGTGCTGATCGACTCCGGCTACTATCAGGCCAGCGACTTCACCGGGCTTGAGGCTGGCACGACGACCGAAGCCACCATGCCCCCTGTTGCCTCCGGCGAGCTCTCGGTTGGCATCATCCTGCCCACCAAGGACGAGCCGCGCTGGATCCAGGACGAGACCCGCTTCCGCGAGGCGCTCAACGCCGCCGGTTACCAGGTCGAGATCCTCTTCAGCCAGGGTGACTCGGCCCGTGAGCAGGCTAACGTCGAATCGCTGATCACCAAGGGCGTCAAGGTGCTGATCATCACGCCTCATGATGGGACAGCGGCCGCCGCGTCGGCCAACGCCGCCCGCGCCGCCGGGGTCAAGGTCGTCTCCTACGACCGGCTCATCCGTGAGACCGAAGCCGTCGATTATTATGTCACCTTCGACAGCCTGGCCGTCGGGGCCCAGCAGGCCCAGTTCCTGGTCGATAACGCCACGGGAACCGGCAACCCGCTCTTCCTCTACGCCGGAGCTGCCTCCGACAACAACGCCTTCGTCTTCTTCGAGGGGGCCTGGAAGGTGCTTCAGCCCAAGATCGCCGACGGTACCTTCGTGATCAAGAACTCCTCCGAAGCGGTCGCCCTGCAGGACAAAGGCGAACTGACCCGCGACGAGCAGTCGAAGATCATCGGCCAGATCACTACCAACTGGGACTTCAACACGGCCAAGACCCTGGCCGAGTCGAACCTCACCGCTACCGGCGCTGATGACAAGGGTGATGTCTTCATTCTCGCCCCCAACGACGGCACCGCCCGTGCCATCGCCGACGTCTTCGCCACCGACCCTGACGTGAGCAGCTTCATCGTCACCGGCCAGGACGCCGAGAAGGCCTCCGTGCAGTACATCATTGATGGCCGCCAGTCGATGACCGTCTTCAAGGACGTACGCACGCTCGTTGAGGACGCCATCAACGCCAGCATCGCCCTGCTCAACGGCCAGGAGCCTGAGGCTACCGGCTCGTACAACAATGGCAAGATCGACGTGCCCGCCGTGCAGTCGCCGGTGATCACGGTCGATCAGGCCAATGTGAAAGAGGTGCTGATCGACTCGGGCTACTACCAGGCCAGCGACTTCACCGGCCTGCCATAAGTAGTGGGCATAGGTGTTGGCTTCGACAAGCTCAGCCAACACCGTCCGAGCAAAAATGACGGGAACGATACACGCCTGTAAGGGCGCAGCAGCGGCTAGCGCTGCTGCGCCCCAACGCCTTCAACCCATCGTCCGAGCCACGAGCGGGGGGCGTCTCACAACCCGTCAGACTTTCTCAGACGCGGTACTGGCATGGATTGGCTTCGCCAGGATCAGCCAACACCCGTAGGTAGCATCCGGTGAGCGAGAGAGGAGTCAGGCTGATGACAAGTACGCCCATCCTGGAGATGCGCGGCATCACCAAGGAATTTCCCGGGGTGAAGGCCCTCAACAATGTCACCTTCAGTGTCGCCCGCGGCGAGATCCACTGCCTGGTGGGCGAGAACGGTGCCGGTAAATCAACGCTCATGAAGGTGCTGAGCGGGGTCTATCCCCATGGCAGCTACAGTGGCGACATTCTGTTTGAGGGTCAGGTTCAACAGTTTCGGGGCATTCGCGATAGTGAGCATGCTGGGATCGCCATTATCTACCAGGAACTGGCTCTCGTCCCTGAGATGAGCGTCTATGAAAATATTTTTCTGGGCAATGAAATCCGCAAAGGGGCGCTGATCGACTGGAACGAAACGATCAAACGGGCGGCCGAGATGCTCAAGAAGGTGCGCCTGGAGCTTAATCCCGAGGCGAAGATCAAAGATCTCGGCGTCGGCAAACAGCAACTGGTCGAGATCGCCAAAGCGCTCAGCCGCGATGTGAAGCTGCTCATCCTTGATGAACCGACGGCCGCCTTGAATGAAGACGACAGTGCAAACCTGCTTGACCTGATGCGCGGCCTGCGTGATCAGGGGGTGACCTGCATTCTGATCTCGCATAAGCTCAAAGAGGTCATCTCCATCGCCGATACAGTCACGGTGTTGCGTGATGGGCAGACAATTCGCACCCTCGATGCCAGAAAGGGCGAAGTGAGCGAGCCGTTGCTGATCAAGCACATGGTCGGGCGCGAGATCGAACAGATCTACCCACCACGGCCCAACAAACAGCATGGCGAGGTGGTGCTCGAGGTAAAAAACTGGAGCGCCTTTAGCCCGGCCCTGGGGCGCCAGGTGCTGCGTGAGATGAACTTTCAAGTGCGGCGGGGCGAGATCGTCGGCTTCGCTGGCCTGATGGGCTCGGGGCGTACCGAATTGGCCATGAGCATCTTTGGCAACCCCAGCGGCTATCAATTGCAGGGCGAACTCTACGTCAAGGGTGAACGCCGCAGCTTCCGTACCCCGGAAGACGCGATCAAAGCGGGGATCGCCTACGTCACCGAAGACCGCAAAGGCAACGGGCTCATCCTCATCCAGGATGTCAAGCAGAATATTACCCTGGCCAACCTGCACGCGATTGCCAAAAACAGTGTTGTCGACAACAACGCCGAGGTTCAGGTGGCCAACCAGTACCGCACCTCGCTGAACATTAAAACCCCTTCGGTTGAGCAGCTTGTCGGTAACCTCAGCGGCGGCAACCAGCAGAAGGTCTGTCTCGGCAAATGGCTCTTTGTCAAACCCGAAGTGCTCATTCTCGATGAGCCGACCCGGGGCATTGATGTCGGGGCCAAGTTCGAGATCTACACCCTGATGAACCAGCTCGTTGAACAGGGCATGAGCATCATTATGATCTCATCCGAGTTGCCCGAAGTCCTGGGTATGAGTGATCGGGTCTACGTGGTCGCCTCAGGTCGGGTCAGTGGCGAACTGGCGATCGAAGAGGCCGATCCCGAGAAGATTATGCAGATGGCGACCAATTAAGGAGCGGCAGGGATGGCCACGCAGAAGATCGAGCCAAAGAGTTCGGGGTCATTCTTCGCGAATCTCAGCAAAGTGCTGCGCGGGAACATTCGCGACTACGGTATGTTCATCGCCCTGTTCGTCATTATGGGAATCTTTGCGATCACCACCAACGGCATTTTTATGTCGGCGCGTAACCTGAGCAACCTGCTCAACCAGACCGGCTATATCGCTGTGCTGGCGGTGGGTATGACTCTGGTGATCGTTATTCGCCATATCGATCTCTCGGTCGGATTCCTGGCGGGCTTTCTCGGTGCCGTGGCAGCGATTGCGATGGTGCAGTGGGGCATGCCAACCCTGGTGGTGATTCCGCTGGTGCTGGTACTAGGCACGATCGCCGGGCTGATCACCGCCTTTCCGGTGGCCCAACTCGGCATCCCCTCGTTCGTGGCTTCACTGGCTGGCTGGCTGATCTACCGCGGCCTGCTTCAGTTGACAACGGCTGGCACCGGTACGATCATCATTACCGATGCCACTTTTAATGCGATCGGCAATGGCTATGTTCCCGACCTGCCCATCGGCGGCCCCCTGGAGAGCTTGCATGTGATTACGCTGCTGATCGGGCTGGCCGCGATCGGCTTCTTCGTCACCAGCCAGCTGAGCAGTCGGCGCAAGAAGGTTGCCTACGGCTTTGAGGTGCTGCCCAACGAGATCTTCCTGTTTATGCTGGTGATCGTCTCGCTGCTGATCGGCTCGATCACCTGGATCCTGTCCACCTACAATGGCCTTTCGTGGACCATGGTGATTATGCTGCTGGTCACTGGCATCTACCACTATGTGACGACGCAGATGGTGCTGGGGCGGCATATCTACGCCGTCGGTGGCAACCCCGAAGCGGCTGAGCTAAGCGGCATCAGCGTCAAACGCATCACCTACATCGTCTTTGGCTCGATGGGCATGCTCTCAGCCCTCTCAGGCATCCTCTTCGCCTCGCGCCTGCAATCAGCCACCACCACGGCGGGCACGCTCTTCGAGCTAGACGCGATTGCGGCAGCCTATGTCGGTGGCGTCTCGGCGGCAGGTGGCGTTGGCCGCGTGACCGGCTCGATCATTGGTGCGCTGGTGATGATCTCGCTGACCAGCGGGATGAACCTGATGAGCGTCGATATTGCCTATCAGTACATCGTGCGTGGTGCCGTGCTGGCCGTCGCGGTGATCTTCGACGTGGCGACCCGGCGGGCCGCCAAGTAGGCGGGATTGCCGCTGGCACAATGCGTCATGGGGCGGTACAATAGGGCCAGGTTCGCGTTCAGTCTGAGAAGGAGCAGCTATGAAGCCTGAGTGGAGCGACAGCGCCGAAGCCATTCCAACGATGGTGCTCTATGGGCTGGGTGGCTTGATCTCGTTTGTTCTGATGGTTGTCGTCTTCGCCTTCTATTGGTAATTGTGACCGGACGGCACTCTGACCGATGGCGCCTCGTGCGGATGGGTTGGAGGCTAAGCCCCGGTAATCCTGATCAACGATCCACCCACGCTGCCGAACGCCGTGTGTCTGCCTTGGGCCGACATACGGCGTTTGTCATGTCGGCCCAGCCACAAATGGTTGACAAGTCCAATAATCTCAGCTACCCTGAAAGAGACTCGGGCAGCACCATGCACGACGGAGGCGTCCATGTCGCAAGACAGCAGTCAGGATTCAGCCCAGATTGAAACCTACCGTCTTTTTGTGAAGCTACATCGGCGTTTTCAGGAATTAAATCGTGATGAGTTTCGGCCCTATGATATCTCGAACCCCCAATATTCGATCCTCTTCTACGCCTCAGAAGAGGGTGTGCCGCTCAGTACGATCTCCCAGGAGATGGTTACCGATAATAGCAACCTGACCCGCCTGGTTGACCGGCTGGAGGCCCGTGCGCTGGTGCGCCGCGCCCCTGCACAACACGACCGGCGCGTCACTCTGGTGCAGCTTACACCAGCCGGCAAGGCCCTGATCGACGAACTGCGCCCACGTCACCGGCTCTATGTCGAGCGGCGTATGAATCACCTCAGTCCCGAACAGTTGAGGATGCTGTATGACACTATGCAGATCCTCTACGCTGCACTCGCACACCACGAAGATCCGATCTAAGAAGATCTGATCTAATCAGGCGAGAGTTCTATGACAACAACCAGCTCTTCTGTGGCAAATTCAGGCCGCCTACCAGTCATGTTGCGGGCGATGCGTCACCGCAACTACCGCCTCTTCTTCATCGGTCAGCTGATCTCACTGACAGGTACCTGGATGCAGAATGTAGCCCAGGGCTGGCTGGTACTGCGTCTGAGCAACTCACCAGCTATGCTTGGCCTGGTCGCAGCGATCAGCTCGCTGCCGGTGCTGCTCTTCTCCCTCCCGGCCGGCACTGTGGTTGACCGGGTCGCCAAGCATCGCTTGTTGCTGATCACCCAGATCGCCGCGATGCTGCTTGCGATCACCCTGGCAGCACTCACTTTAAGTGGCATGGTTCAGGTCTGGCATGTCCTGATCCTGGCTGGCTTGCTGGGGGTGGTCAATGCCTTCGACGCCCCGACACGCCAGGCGTTCACGGTCGAGATGGTCGGGCGTGAGGATCTGCTCAATGCGATTGCCCTCAACTCGTCGATCTTCAACGCGGCCCGGACAGTCGGCCCGGCGGTAGCAGGCGTGGTCGTGGCCCTGATCGGCGAAGGCTTAGCCTTTGCCCTGAACGGGCTCAGCTTTATCTTTGTGATTATCAGCCTGCTTTTGATGCGCATGCCGCCCTTCGTTGCCCCAGGCGGCGCACAGCGCAGCGGCCAACTGCGTGAGGGCCTGGCCTACATCGGCAGCGAGCCACGGGTGCGCGCCCTGTTGATCCAGGCCGGGGCGATCAGCCTCTTCTGCTTTGTGCATATTCCCCTGCTGCCGATCTTCGCCCGTGATGTGCTCGGCATCGGCGCAGCCGGTTTAGGCATGCTCTCGGCAGCAAGCGGACTGGGGGCCCTGGCTGCGGCACTGATCCTGGCCCGCCTCGGCGAACATGCCCCCCGTGGGCGGCTGCTGATCACGGCAGCCTTGCTCTATCCCATCCTTATGATCACCTTCAGTATGAGCCGCAGCTTGCCCCTGGCGCTCATGGTGCTGACCCTGGCTGGCTGGGCCGGTGTGACAACCATGGCCCTCTCCAATACGCTGATCCAGTCGATTGTGCCCGACGCCCTGCGCGGGCGGGTGATGAGTGTCTTTACCCTGCTGCTGATGGGTATGAGCCCGATGGGTGGCATGGTGGCTGGCTTGCTCGCCCAGGCCATCGGCAGTGTGCCCATCGTTGTCGCCGTCAGCGCCGCGATCGGTTGGCTGATCATGCTGCTGCTCAACCTGCGCGCCCCCTTCTTACGGCAGCTGTAGCACATGATCACAGGTGCGGTATAATCAGTGCCCGGTGACACCACGCTGACGGGCTTGCTCATGGCCAGCTTTCGTGCCCAGTCCGACGAGTTGATCAATCTGCTCCAGGCCTTCGCCCCCCAGGCTGCTGCGGTCGACACCCTGGCTGATCTGATCGCTACAGCTGTGCTTGCAGGCCACAAGCTGCTTACATGCGGCAATGGCGGCAGCGCCGCCGATGCGATGCACCTCGCCGAAGAATTGATCGGGCGTTATCGCAATGACCGCCGCCCCCTGGCGGCCTGCTGCCTCAACACTGATGGCGGGGCGCTCACCTGTATTGCCAACGACTACGGCTACGAGCAGATCTTCGCCCGCCAGATCCAGGCCCTCGGTCGCCCCGGCGATGTGCTGGTAGTCTTCAGCACCTCGGGCCGCTCACCCAATATCCTGGCGGCCCTGCGTGCGGCGCGCACCAATGGCGTCATCAGTGTTGCCCTGCTCGGACACGCTGGCGGCCCGGCGCTAGCCCTGGCCGACCACGCTCTGGTTGTGCCCGGCGACAGCAGCGCTCGCATTCAAGAGATCCACGGCCTCGTCCTTCACGCCTTCTGCGAGGAGATCGAGGCTCGCTGTGTGCCCAACTGAAACTCGCGGCCCACTACTGGTGCCAGCAATTCGTTTTAGGAGAGGATGGTATGGATCGCATTTTGGTGACGGAGAAGATCGCCGCTGAGGGTCTCGATGTTCTGCGGCGTGGCGGTGAGGTTGAGGTACGGCTGGATCTGGACAAGGATAAGGCTGCCCTGCTTGCGACTATCGGTGAGTATGATGCCCTGGTGGTGCGTTCGGCCACCAAAGTGACCGCCGAGGTGATTGCGGCGGGCAAGCGCCTGCGTGTGATCGGGCGCGCCGGTACCGGCGTTGACAATATCGATGTGCAGGCTGCCACCAGCCATGGCATTATTGTCGTCAATGCGCCTGCCTCAAATAACGTGGCTGTCGCTGAGCTCACCATCGGCCTGCTCGTTAGCCTGGCGCGCTCGATCCCCCAGGCCAATGCCTCGCTACTGAGTGGCAAATGGGAGCGCACGAAGTTCGTTGGCTGGGAAGTGCGCGGCAAGACCCTTGGCCTGGTCGGGCTTGGGCGCATCGGCTCGGAGGTTGCTGTGCGCGCCCGGGCCATGGAGATGCAGGTATTGGCCTACGACCCGGTTGTCTCGCTCGACCGTGCCGCCCAGATTGGCGTTGAACTGGTCACGATGGAGGATCTGCTCAACCGAAGTGATGTGATCTCGCTGCATGTGCCGCTGGTCGAGGCCACCCGTAACATGATCAGCGCCGAGCAGATCGCCCGTATGAAGCGCGGTGCCTACCTGATCAATGCCAGTCGCGGCGGGGTGATCGACGAGGCCGCCTTGCTCGCCGGCCTGGAGAGCGGGCAGCTCGCCGGGGCCGCCCTTGATGTCTTTAGCCAGGAGCCTCCGCCCGCCGATGCAGCGCTGGTACATCACCCACGCGTGATCGGTGTGCCACATATCGGTGCCTCCACCGCCGAGGCCCAGATCTCCGCCGGGAGCGAGGTTGCCGAGGGTGTTGTAGCAGCTCTGGCCGGGGCCACCCCGCGCTACGCCGTCAACGCCCCCTTCGTGGCCCCCGAAGCCTGGGGTGTGCTACAGCCCTACCTCACTCTGGGCCGCCAGATCGGGCGGCTGATCTGCCAGCTGATCCACGAGCCGGTGCGCGGCTATGAGCTGGAGTTCCGCGGCGAGCTGGCCGAGGTCGATACCCAGCCGGTGCGCCTGGCCGTGCTGCAGGGCCTGCTCGAGGCCAATAGCCCCATGCGCGTCACTCCGGTCAATGCCCCGCTGATCGCCCGTGAGCGCGGGATGCGCTTCACCGAGCGCACCGACCCCGATGGGCTCAGCTATGCGGGCCTGCTGGTTGTGAATGTGCTGACCGCCGACGAGAGCCAGACACATCGTTTCCTTGGCACGGTGTTGCGCGGCGAGCCCTATGTAGTGCAGGCCGACGGCTACTTTGTGAATTTTGCACCCAATGGCCCGCTGCTCTTCACCTACCACCGCGACCGCCCAGGCATGATCGGGCGTGTCGGTGTGCTGCTTGGCAGCGCCGATGTCAACATCTCGGGCATGCACGTCGGACGCCTGGCTCCCCGTGAGCAGGCCATGATGGTGCTCACCCTCGACGAGCCCGCCTCAGCCGAGGTGCTGCGCCAGGTCGAGGCCGAAGAGGATATTCAGCGTGCGGTCGGGGTGGTGCTGTAGGCGAGTTGATACGGCATATCTAGCCCCTGTCGCCGCCGGCGTGCTGATGAGGATCTGATCACCCGTGTGGTGACCCTGGTTGACCAAGGCTGTCTCAACCGCCGGGTTGAGGCAGCCTTTAGCTTCCAAGCCCAGACCGTACGCGAGTGGACGCAGGCCAGCATGTCGAAGCCTTGGATCAACGGTAAATCGATCCAGCTCTGCTTTCTTTGCTGAAATATGCCCACTACCGCGAATCCTTTGATTTTGCGCGTGCTCGCCAGGCGCTCGCAGAAGGCTTACGCGCCGCGAGCGGTGAATTGCGGGGTTTCCTTACCGGGCTTAAACCAGATCTGGATCGCCTGCTCGATCCCGCTGACAGTGCCGCGCTGCTGGTCGAGGTCTATGCCAGTGCCTGGATTACCTTTGGGAATGGGCGCTACGCCGACTTTCTGGGGCGCGTCTTTCGCTTTCAAGAGGCGGCATTGCGCTATATTCTTGAAAATCGTATGGATATGCCGACCGATATGAGTCCGAAGGCTAAACTGATCAATCTCCCGCGCTATCTTGCGCTGATTGAAGCGAATAGCAAACTCAAGGCGCATCTGGAGGCTGCAAAGATTGATGGGAAGCCTTTGCGCTACACCGATGGGCCTAATCGCCCGGTGATGAGTGCGATGCTCGACTTTATCGCCAAAGGTGGCCTGCGCGCTGATGGCAAGCCTTACCTGAATAAGAACGACCAGGGGCGCTTCGCTGGCTTAAAAAAGGCGATGGGCCAGCTGGATAAACTCGCCGAACTGCGTAACCAGAGCATCATCGCCCACGGCTACGCCGGGGTCTCGCGCGAGGAGCTTGACGCCGCTTATGGCGGCGATGCGCAACAGGTGCTGACTGATATGGGCAAAGTGCTGGATCTGATCGGTATCGGTAAGATTGTATCGCCTTTTGATCGTATTACCGATCAGGCTGCTGAGGTGCTGCGGCATGCGGGTGCATGATAGTTTCATCTCTGGCGCACAAGCCCATAACCCTTATGAATCTCCTCCCTGCCGCCGCGCAAGCGGGTACAATAGACAGTGCCACGATGCGGCGCTTCGCTATGGTATCAAGAGGAGCAGGCAATGCATAAGATGCGGCCAGTTGATGTGGATGATCAGGTGCAGCGCGACCTCCAACGGGCGGTGGCAATCCTTAAGGCAGGCGGCTGTAGTGCGGTCTTTCTGTTTGGTTCGGCAACGACTGGCACAATGCACGCAACATCGGATCTTGATCTGGCGGTGCGCGGGTGTCCACCGCAGCACTTCTTCCAGCTGCTTGGGCAGTTGCTATCTGAGCTTGAACACACAGTCGATCTGGTCGATCTTGATCAGTCAGGCCCCTTCGTAGACGCATTGCTGCGGAGTGATAGGCTGGTGCAGCTTGGCTAAGCATCTTGCTCAAGCTATTAGCATTGAACTGGCACAGCTTGATGTGCTGCTGGCTACCTATGCTGAACTGCTTGCTCGGGTGCAGGTGCAAGCGCCTGACGTGGTCGAATTGGCAGCTCTCGCCACCGTATTGCATTCGTACTACAACGGTTTCGAGGGTATCTTGCTGGCTGTCGCTCGGCAGATCGATCATCAAGTACCCGAAGACGCACGCTGGCATCGAGCGTTGTTGGCGCAGGTAACGCTCCCAACGGTGCATCGTCCTGCGGTGATCTCCAAGCCACTTGAAATGCGTCTAACCGTCTTTATGGCCTTTCGTCATTACTTCCGCCATGCCTATGCTTTCAAGCTTGATTGGGCACGCCTCGAGCCCCTGGTGCGCGAGTTGCCTGAGGTTCATAGCCTGCTGCGTGTCGAGCTTGATGTTTTCATGGCTTTCCTTGCTACCCAGTCAGACGAAACGTAGCAATTGCTTAGGTGGCAGCAGATCCACAATCCACAATCCAAAATTGGCTCTTGCGCACTTTTGGTGAATCGGGGCATTTGGCGTGCTCAAGCCATGAGGCGTAGCTTTAACAGATCGAGCTTCGCACATCCGTACATCTGTCGCTTCACCTGCTTCAGGCGATTAATGTGGCCCTCGGTCGGGCCATTCGACCATTCCAACGTCAGTCCGGCCTTCACCGCAGCGTAATCTTTGCGGATGCCATTGGCAAAGCTGACCAACGGCGCCAGGCCGCTCGTTTCTGCGCGGGCGAGCCAGGCATCCAGCTGCGCACCCTGGCGCTCGCGGAGCATCGTGGCGAACTCCTGCGCCATGCGCTGCATGTGCTGGCGACCGCTGATGCGAACTGGCTGACAACGTGGGTACCACGGGCATGGTTCGATACGTATAGCCGATCCATCAGTGAATACCGGCTGCCCGAAGGCAAAGACGCCCGGTATGAACTGGCGGCCCAGATCGGCACCGACGGACGGGAGGTGCTGACCCGCATCTACGACCCCAGCGCCCCGGCCTGGTTGCGCGAGGTGCCGGCCGTGGCCATCTTACGCCAGGTATGGCTCCAGCAGTTCTACGCCGTTTCCCCCGAGGAGCCAATGCGCTGGCGCATCGCCGAGGATTTGCCTCCGGCACCGGTGCTGATCAGCTCGCCCTCTGACCCGGAGGCTCGCTCCAGCAAGAAACGCGAGACGGAGTGGGTGGGCTATAACGTGCATCTCACGGAGACATGCGACTCGGATCTGCCCCAGCTCCTGACGGATGTCCAGACCACCCTCGCCACCACTCCTGATCATGCCCTGACCGGCGTGATTCAAACCCAGTTGGCGGCGCACGACCTGTCCCCGGGGGAACACCTCGTTGATGCGGGCTATGTGACCGCCGAGCGGCTGGTGGATCGTCAGCAGGCGCATACCGATCTGATCGACCCAGTGCCACCCGAACCAGGCTGGCAAGCCCACGCAGGGGAAGGCTTTGCGGCCTCGTGTTTTGTCATCGATTGGGAGGCACAACAGGCCACCTGTCCGCAAGGAAAGGTGAGTAGGTCGTGGAAGCCGAAGCAGGATCAGGATGGGCATGCAGCGGTGCTCATCCGGTTTGCGCCTACTGATTGTCGCGCCTGCCCACTGCGCCCAACATGTGTCTCCTCCACCCGGGAACGCTCGCTCTGTGTCCGTGACCACGATCACTACGTGGCCTTGCAGGCCGCACGACAGCGCCAACACACCGACCTGTTCAAAGCGCTCTACCGTGGCCGGGCCGGTGCCGAAGGAACCATCTCCCAGGCAACGCGCACGAGCGATCTGCGCCGTTCGCGCTACATCGGCCTGGCGAAAACCCGGCTCCTGCACTTATTGATCGCGACAGCGCTCAACTTTATGCGGCTGTCCGCCTGGTTGGCGGATACCTCGCATGCCCAAACGAGGCGTTCTGCCTTTGCCAAATTGGCACCGGTTCTGACATGAGCGTGGCTCCTAGCGAGGGTTCGCCAGCAGTATCGAAAGTGCGGGAGAGCCAAGAAAAAAGTGTCGCTTGACACCGACCCAGCCGAGTACTGCCCCAGGCTCTTCGCGTCGCGCCAGGCAGTGCGGACGCACTGCCTCAGCCGCAGGATGCTTGAAGTGTGCTACACTAGCCGTGCCAAACTGTCTTTTGTGATCTGATATCGTATACATCAGGAGACCGGAATGACGCCGCAATGGAGTACGTCTCACCATCGCACGGCACGTCTGGTTGTGGTGTTCGTCCTGTTGCTGGCCCTGCCCCTCGCCGTATTGCCCGCACGACCGGCTCTGGCCGCCCCCACCGTAGTGCTCGTCAAGGACATTATCGCCGGCTTCAACGGCTCGAGTCCGGATTACCTCACCGACATCAACGGCACGCTGTTCTTTCAGGCCAACGACAACGTCCATGGCTACGAGCTGTGGAAAAGCGATGGCACCGCCGAGGGCACGGTGATGGTCAAGGATATTCTGCCCGGCAACGAGGGCTCGGCCCCAGCGCTGCTGACGAACGTGAGCGGCACCCTCTTCTTTATCGCCACCAACGGGCTGACCTCCGCACCAGGAGAGCTGTGGAAGAGCGACGGCAGCGCCAACGGCACCGTCCGCGTGAAGGATCTGATGGCGGGCGCGGGCAGCTCCAGTGCTCCGGCCAAGCTCACGAACATCAACGGGACGCTCTACTTCAGCTTCGGCACGGCCCTCAACGGGGTCGAGCTGTGGAAGAGCAATGGCACCACCGAGGGCACCGTCATGGTCAAGGATATCCTGCCCGGCAGCGGCAGTTCGTTCCCAGACGAGCTGATGAACCTAAACGGGACGCTCGTCTTTAAGGCCAGCGACAATCTCCACGGGATCGAGCTGTGGAAGAGCGATGGCACCACCGAAGGCACCGTGCTGGTGAAGGATGTTCTCAGCGGCTTTATGAGCTCAGGCCCGAGCGCGCTGACGGTCGTTGGCAGCACGCTCTTCTTTGGTGCCAACGACGGTGCCCACGGGGGGGAGCTGTGGAAGAGCGACGGCACCACCGAAGGCACGGCGTTGGTCAAGGACGTCAACCCCAACAGTAGCGGGACGAGCCCGAGCAAGCTGGTGAATGTGGGTGGGACGCTCTTCTACGAGGCGTACACCAGCGCTGACGGCAGAGAGCTGTGGAAGAGCGACGGCAGCGCCGACGGCACCATGCTGGTCAAGGACATCAGCCCCGGCACCTACAACTCGGATCTGAACCTGCTGACTAGCGTGAGCAACATCCTGCTCTTCGTAGCCTTGGACGGCGAGCACGGCGGCGAGCTGTGGCGAAGCGACGGCAGCGCCGACGGCACCGTCATGGTGAAGGATATCCAGCCCGGCTCCCTCGGCTCGAACCCGCACCACTTCACGGACGTCAACGGCACCCTCTACTTTGTCGCGAATGACGGCACCCACGGGTATGAGCTGTGGTCTAGCGACGGGACGACCGAGCGCACGGCGCTGGTGGCCGACTTGCGCGTCGGCGTCGGCGACACCAACCCGGAGCGGCTGACGAACGTGGGCGGTACGCTCTTCTTCCGCATGCATACGTCCGAGACCGGCATCGAGCTATGGAAGGTCGCATCTACGACCCCCGGCTACGGTTCAACCCCCGTGCCCGGCAGCACAATCAACCTTGGTCTGGTCACGGTCGGCAGGCAGGCGAGCGTCGATCTGCTCGTCCGCGAGACCGGCAGCGACACGCTGGTGGTGCTTAGCCACAGCCTCGCCGGTGCCGGCGCGGGCAGCTTCACCGTCAGCCCGCCCACCCTGTCGATCCCTGAGGGCGGCGCCGCGCTGAAGCTGACGGTGAGCTGTGCCCCCTTGACGGTAGGCCCCCAGACGGCCACCCTGACGGTCAACCATAACGCTGCCGGCAGCCCAGCGACCTATAGCCTCACCTGCACCGGCAGGTCGCCATCCGAGGCTGGGTATCGGGCCTACCTGCCGATCGTTGTGCGCTAAATGACCTGCCCTGCGGCATCACCGATCACGCGTCCGGTCATATGAAAGATAGCGCGCACCAATCGCTTGATCCCATAGCGCGCCAGGCGCGGTGCTATCGGCAGCAGCCAGTGGCGCGCCCAGATCAGCACGTTGTAGGCAAGCGTACCCAACAACGTCACCGTCGAGCGCCGCCTCACCGACGCGACCGGGGCCACCTGGGCCGTCCTGGCCCGACGCGGGCGAAGCGTGCCACCGGCAGCCCCCAGGCCACGGCCACCAGACGACGGCACGGATCAGGCGCGTAAGCATGATTCTGCTACCCGCCTGATCCGTCGGGGAGTGGGGACGTTCCACCCGCCGGGAAGGGGCAGTGCCCGCGTTCCCGCACGGCGACGAAGAGGACCACCCGTCACGCCGCAAGTTGCGATGCCCCCTGAGCCGCCACCAGGGCTAGCGCCAGCGCAGGCTGCGCCGCAGCGCGAGTGACGGAAACGCAGGTTTCCGCCCCTCCTACGACCGACGATCCGAGCGGCTAGCGAGCGATCTGCATTTCGAATATTTGTACTATACTGTCGGCCAGCGGTATCAATGAACAAGGGGAGCACCACATGACGGCCACCCACCACGCGATGAACACCTTTGCGGAGATCCGTTCCAGCCTGACTCAGGCGCTTGAGTTTATCCGGGCGGTGGAGGCGCGCATCGGTCTGGATGCATGCCAATCGATCCGCTTCGACTACGATATCTGGCGCCTTGACCTTGAGACCAGCCTCCAAGCTTACTGCCACGCGTGTGGTCGCTTTCTCGCCTATGATCTGCTGGGCTTCGAGGCATATACCGTGCGCACAGCCGAGCGCCTGTGCCGTGCGTGTTGCGCGCAGCGTGGTGGCCACTCCTACCTGCGGCTTGGCCCGGACGGGGCGCGCCTGGCTGCGTACGCAGCCGAGCACCCGAAGGCCCTGGCCGGGGTCCTGGTCGCGGCGGTCGGACGTACCGGACGCCCGCTGAGCATCCTTGCAGCCGACCTGGGGCTGGACTCCCAGGATGGGAGCATCCTGCGCCTGGCGCTCGCGCCCTGCCCGTGCGCCGATACCCTGACCCAAGATCTGGCAGTGCTGGTGGCGGCTACCGGAGTCAACGGCGCCGCCCTCGCTGAGCTGATCCGCGTTGCGCAGATGGCGGCTCCAGAGGAGCCCGATCCTGACCTCGAGAGCCTGCCGTTCTAAGCTGCCCCCATTCTCGAATGGCCTCCTGTCCTGGGGCGACGCGGCCTTCGTCCGCGGTCACCGTCAGTCGCTACGGCTCCTGTGATCGCGGGCGGCCGCGGGGCACGACCCCTGCGGCCACCTCGGCCTCGTAGCGCGCGAGCGCGGCCCGTGTGCTGTGCCAGCGCCCGCTGCGCTTGCTCCCCGCCAGCCGCCCCTTCCTGATGAGCAGGGCCAGATATTCGGCGCTGTGGGGGGTGCCCCTGGCGAGATCGGCGAGCGGGAGCCACTCCTCGTCAGGCACGACCGCGCAGGCGTCCAGGTAGAGGTCGAGCCCGCTTTCCACTGCCCGCCCGAGGAGGTTGAGCAGCGGCTCGTAGCGGCCGTGGTCGGCCTGGGACAGGGCCTCAAGGTAGCCCAACCGCCACTCTTGCAGGAGCAGCGCCGGCGGATAGCCGGTACGCAGCAGGAGCAGATTGAGCATGAGGCGTGCGGTGCGCCCGTTTCCGTCGAGGAACGGGTGGACGGCCAGGAAGCCGTGGTGAGCGATCGCCGCTCGCGTTACCGGCTCGTACTGGCGGCCGTCGCCGTCGAGCCAGCTGACCCATGCATCCATCAGGGCCGGCACCTCGCGGGCCGAGGGTGGCGTGAGCTGTGAGCCGCGGATGCTCACGGCGCCGCGTCGAAATTGCCCTGGCTCATCAAGGATGTGGTCGGTCACGAGGCGGTGCAGCTCGAGGATGCTCGCGATAGTGATGGGGGTCGCGGCATCGGCCAGGGAGACCATCGCTGCGTAGGCTTCGGCATGGTTCGTCGCCTCCAGGTGCTCCTTGAGCGAGTGGCCGCCGATCGTGATGCCCTGCTCGATCACCAGCTGGGTCTCGCGCAGGCTGAGCGTGTTGCCCTCGATGGCGTTTGAGTGGAAGGTCAGGCGGACCTGGAGATCTTCGTGGAGCACGCGCAGAACCGCCGGCGGCAGAGGCCGGCGTGAATCCACTGTGGCACGCTTCTCTGTGATACGCCGGGCCAGGCGCGGGTCCATACGGGGCTGGTTGCGCATTGGTCTCCAAAATAGTATCGGGTATGTCAATAATAGCACAGGCCGATACTATTATCTTTGACTCAACCTGGCGCTGATCGTCCACTCCTCCATCGCTGACTCCAGGTGCCTGCACGAACCGACCCAGCCGATCATCGGGTACGCTAGGAGCCCACGGAACGAACGCGGATAGGGTTCCGCTGCTGCTTCGCTCTGCTCGGAGGAGACCCGCGATGGGCTTGCCAATCGTCCAGATTGATGCCTTCACCGATCAGCCGTACGCCGGTAACCCGGCGGCCGTCTGCGTGCTGCCGACGCCTCGTCCCGAGACATGGATGCAGGCCGTGGCCTGCGAGATGAACCTCGCCGAGACCGCCTTCCTGCTGCGTGCGGGCGACGCCTATGACTTGCGCTGGTTCACCCCTGTCGCCGAGGTGGATCTCTGCGGTCACGCTACCCTCGCCAGCGCCCACGCGCTCTGGGAGCAGGGCCTGTTGGCAGCAGACGAGGCGGCGCGCTTCCACACGCGCAGTGGGCTGCTCACCTGTATGCGTCAGGGCGCGTGGATCACGATGGACTTCCCGGCCACACCGCCGGTGGAGGTGGACGTGCCGGACGGCCTCGCGGCGACGTTGGGAGTCGCGCCGCTCAGCGTCGGGCGGAGCCCCTTTGACCTGCTGGTGGAGCTACCGGATGCCGCGGCCGTGCGGGAGCTGCGGGATCAGCACGGCTACTATCGACAGCGTGAACGCTGTCGTCTATGCAGAGGTGAACAACAGCGTCTACCGGGCCGGTTTCGCCACGACCCAGCACGCCTATGAGGCAGCGGTGACCGCGCTGTTCGCCCGGCTCGATTGGCTCGAGGCGCGGCTGAGCGGCCAGCGTTACCTGGTGGGCGACCAGCTCACTGAGGCCGATATTCGGCTCTTCACGACTCTGGTGCGCTTCGATAGTGTCTACCACGGCCACTTCAAGTGTAATCTGCGCCGCCTGGTTGACTACCCGGTCTTATGGGACTATACCCGTGACCTGTTTCAGCGGCCCGGCTTTGGCGACACAACGAACTTCGACCATATCAAGTCGCCAGGCGGCGCAGGCTCACCAGCGTGGCGGTGATGAAGGTGTCCTTGCGCAAGCCTTCGATCAAGGTCTCGACCACGGTGAGCAGTGCTCGTGAAGGTCGCCGCTGACCGCTCGCCAACCGTACGCTCAACCATGCACACCCTCTTTAGATCGCTTTCGGAGGGGCTTGCGGCCCCTCCGAGCCTCCTCGCGTCTTGCGTGGGCCTATCAGGGCAGCACGATCGGCTCCAGGCCCTTCTCAGCCAGAACCTTGTTCAGCGGATCGAGAGCATAGATCCCGCTCAGGTCGGGCTTGCTGTCGCCCAGGAAGTCTAGCTCGAAGGCGTGGTCGGCCGAGGTGAACAGGCTGCTCGCCAGCGGGTCGTAGGTAAACTCCAGAGTCTTGCTGGCCTGCTCCAGCACGGCCTGGGGCAGGGGCCTGGTGGTGATGCGCTCGATCTCCTGGTTGACCAGGGTGAGCGCCTCCGCAGGGTTGGCGTTCACAAACTCCACCGCGTCCACATGGCCGCGCAGGAAGGCCTCGACCAGGTCGGGCCGCTCATTGAGGAACTTCGTGCTCACGATCACGTGGGTGGTGACGAATTTGCCCTCGGGCCACTTGTCGCGCTCGTCGATGAAGATCGCGCCGCCGGCCTCCTGGACGAGGCGGGTGGCCCAGGGCTCGGGCACCCAGGCCCCATCGATCTCACCCTTTTGGAACAGGGTCAGGATGTCGGGGTTCTGGGTCGGTAGGATGGTCACATCACCGCCCTCATCGGCGGTCTTGAGACCGCTCTCCTTCACCAGGTAGCGCAGGGCCACGTCCTGGGTGTTGCCGAGCTGGGGCGTGGCCAGCTTCTTGCCGGCCAGGTCGGCAGGGCTTGTGATGCCGGCCGCGGGGCGGACGACGAAGGCGGCGCCGCCGCTGGTGGCCCCGGCGATGATGCGCAGCGCCTCGCCGTTGCTCTTGACATAGCCGTTGATCGCCGGGTTGGGGCCGATGTAGCCGATGTCGATCTCGCCGGCGAAGAGGGCCTCGATCAGGGCTGGACCGGCGTTGAAGGTCTTCAGGTCGAGCGTGATGGTCGGGCCGAGGGCCTCCTGAAAGGTGCCCTTGGCGGTGCCGACCAGAGCCGGGGCGTGGGTCAGGTGTGGAGCCTACACTCGGTCTTGGCGGAGCTGCTCCCGTGGCCATCACGGGGTGCATCGGCACCAGCCAGGTGGGTACAGGGCGCGCAGCCGATCAGGTAGCCCTGGTCGAGCAGTGGGTTGTAGGGTGCCTGACGGTTGGGTTTGCGCTGAAATATTAATATAATCAATTAATATTGTCAATATTACCAAGCGATCCGCATCGATCCGATGTTGGGGCGCGTGCGAACTTGACAATCTCGCGCAAGTCAGATATTATTGGCGCATTACCAAGTTACATATTGACGCTTATCCAGAGAGGCAGAGGGACCGGCCCGATGAAGCCTCGGCAACCGGATAAGTAGAGCATAGAGAAGTCAGAATAGAGAAAGCCGCACAGGATTGCGCTGTGCTCCTTTCACTATTCATCATTCTTCATTCTCTATTTGTTACGGTGCCAATTCCGGCAGCGACTACTGGAAGATGAGCGGGCGAGCCTGGATGAACGCCCCTTTCACATATGTGAAAGGGGCGTTGTGCATCACACAGCGGCCCCCGCGTACCCCCGGAGGAGCCCACGATGCTTGCCACGCCTGTGTACGACCTTGCCGCTGTTCGCGCCCAGATTGTCGGCCTTGAGACGCTCCTGCCCCGTCGCGATGGCAGGGCCGCCCCCGCGATCAACCTCGATAACGCCGCGACCACCCCGCCGTTGCAGTCCGTCCATACGACTGTCGAGCGCTTTCTGGGCGTGTATAGCAGCGTTCACCGTGGCGCAGGGCTTAAGTCGCAGGCGGCTAGTGCGGCCTATGAAGAGGCACGGGCCATCGTCGCGCGGTTTGTCGGGGCGCGCGCGGGCCAGCACCAGGTGGTCTTTACGCGCAATACCACCGAGGCGCTCAACCTGCTGGCCCATCGGCTGACCTTTGCACCTGGCCAGGTGGTGATCAGCACCGAACTGGAGCATCACTCCAACGATCTGCCCTGGCGCGCGGTAGCGTCCGTGGTTCACGTCCGATCATGCGACGATGGCACGCTCGACCTCGACCACTATGCGGCCCTGCTCGACGCGTACCGTGGGCGCGTGCGCCTGGTCGCGGTTACCGGCGGCAGCAACGTCACCGGGCACATGCCGCCGATCCACCATCTGGCAGCACTGGCCCACGCCGCCGGAGCCGAGATCGTCGTGGATGCGGCCCAACTTGCCCCGCATCGGCGGATCGACCTGGGCGATCTGAATGACCCCGCCCACCTCGATTACGTGGCGATCTCCGGCCACAAGCTCTACGCCCCCTACGGCGCAGGGGCGCTGGTCGGTCGCGCCGACACGTTCGAGCGAGGGGCACCGCTGCTGGTCGGCGGCGGCACCGTGCGTCGAGTCACCACACGCCGGGTCGATTGGATCGACGGCCCGGCCCGCGAAGAGGCCGGTACGCCCAACGCCGTCGGGGCGATTGCGCTGGCCGCCGCCTGTCTGGCCCTGGAGGCGATCGGGCTTGAGACTATCGCCGCCCATGAGGCAGAGTTGACCGCCTACGCGCTGGATCGGCTGGCCCAGGTTCCCGGCCTCTGGCTCTACGGCGATCCCGATCCGGCTACGGCTGACACACGCCTGGGCGTGATCCCCTTCTGTCTCGATGGCTACGACCCGCACCTGGTGGCGACCATCCTCAGCTACGAGGCTGGCATCGCCGTGCGAAGCGGCAGCTTCTGCGCCCAGCCCTATGTACGGCGCTTGTTAGCCCGCGAGGAGACCGGCTGCGAGGTGGGCCAGGACGGATTGGTGCGGGCGAGCTTTGGGCTGTACAGCACGCAGGCCGAAGTTAATACGCTGGTGGCGACGCTGCGCGCGATCGCCATCGGCGACTTCGACGGCTTCTACAAGCGCGATCCACAGCGAGGGACGTTCCAACCGCTTGGCTGGACTCCACCCGCCGAGCCGCTCTTCACGTTTGCTGATCCGGCGGAGATCGTTGCTCAGGGTGGGGCGTAACATGCGTGCCCGGTAGCCCGTTCCGTCTGGCAAAAGCCCTCAGCTAGAGGCACGCAGGTCGCCTGCGTGTTTCTAGCTGAGGCGTTTATGTCGACGGAGGAACGGAGCGTGCAGAACGTTTCGTGACACCCCGTTGCCGCAGGGCTGATGCAAAGTCGCCTCAGGCAATCGCACGCGGATACCGCAGATGGAACAGATTCGCGCTGCGCTGCCGCAAAAAGCTCCGCGTCAATCCGTCAGATCAGCGCGATCCGCGTTCTCGTTCGGACTTTGCATCAGCCCTGCCCGTTGCCGATTGATACTTGACAAATAAGAGTGAGTATATTAAGATAAATCTAGTCCCGCAGCGTTATGAGGAGCTTGCTCACGATGCTATCCCAACGACTCCAACCCCTTCGCTCCCCACTTGGCGAAATCTGGCCGCTGTTCGCCGTTGGCATCGGTCTGGTCGGACTCTGGCGTGGTGCCCAGGCCACCAGCGAACTCATTAGCATTCTCACCTTGACGGGAGCGATGGGCGGTGGTCAGGACTCCTGATCATCGCCCTGCGAGCGCCTATGTCCAGGCCCAATCCGGCTCCATGCCAGCCGCAAGCCGAGACTACAACGCCAGACTACTTCGCCGAACCTGACTGGCTATTCCAGCAGCAGGGCTGCCCCGACCTGCGGATCATTGACGTGCGTGATCATACGGAGTATGCCGCAGGTCATGTGCCGGGTTCGCTGTGGCTGGAGCGCAATACGCTCAGCCTCACCCACCGTGACCACTCGGTGACGTTAGTCCCGGCAGCCCTGTTTGCGCGGATCGTCGAACGGTTGGGGATCGCTGCCACAACCACAATGGTCGTCTACCGAGTATGCCGAGGCGCACCTACCCAACGCCCGTCACTGGGAATGGAGCAATGGGGTGCCCGCGAGCGGCTGGGTTTTGCATCGTCCGCTAGGCGAACTACGCGCCGAACTGTTGCGTCAGGGCATCACCCCCGACCGCCAGCGTGCGGTGTGGGGTTGGTAGCGATACCTTATCACAGCGTAGCAAAGCCTCTTCGCGACATATGCTTATGTCGATCTACTATTGAGCGTACTGATATTCTTTTGATGCGTGCTTTTTCATTCCTTGATAGCTGACTATACATCCCATCGCTCAAGGAGGCTCCGCACACCTGGCTCAATCTGGCAATGGCCCTGCAGACATCCCTGGATCTCCTGCAATCCGCCAGCGTAGCTGGGGATTTGGTGAGCAGCGATGGACCTCCGACCGTTGCACATCCAGCTCCTGGGCGGATTCCTCCTCGTTGAGGATGACGCTCCCATCACCACTTTGCACGCGCCCCGCCTTCAGGCGCTGCTGAGCCTCCTTGTCCTGAAGCGTGATGCCCCGCAGTCGCGCCAGCACCTCGCCTTCTCCCTCTGGCCCAACTCGTCGGAAGCCCAGGCCCAGACAAACCTGCGCAATCTGGTACACCAGCTGCGCCGCCTGCTGCCACGGGCCGATGCCTACCTCGTGCTCAATGGGCGTACCGTGCAGTGGCGCAACGATGCACCGTTCACCGTCGATGTTGCCAGCTTCGAGCAGGCCCTGAGCCAGGCGGAGCACGCGCTGCGGCGCGGGGACGAGGTGTCGGCGCAGATAAGCCTGGAGACGGCGATCACGTGGTATCGCGGCGAGCTGCTGCCTGGCTGCTATGACGAGTGGATCTTGCCCGATCGCGAGCGACTGGGCCAGCGCTTCACGGCAGCATTGGGACGACTGATACCGTTGTTGGAGGCGCAGCGCGACTATCCGGCGGCGATCCAGTACACCCAGCGCCTGCTCCAGATCGAGCCCTTACATGAGGCGGCCTATCTGCAGCTCACGCGTTTGTACGCACTCAGCGGCGACCGTGCCGCGGCGCTACGGACCTACCAGGTCTGTGCCGCGCAGCTGCGGCAGGAACTGGCGACTGAGCCGGGCCAGCCCCTGCGAGAACTCTACGCGCAGCTGCTGGCGAAGAGCCCAATGCCTGTGCTGCGAGACGCCAGGCAAAAGCTTATCGGTCGTCGGGAGGAGTGGGGCCGACTGCTGGATTGCTGGCAAGCCGCGGCGTCCGGCCAGCCACAGCTGGTCGTGCTCAGCGGCGAGGCTGGGATCGGTAAGACCCATCTGGCAGAGGAGTTGCTGCGCTGGGCTGAGCAGCAGGGCTTCAGCACCGCCAGTGCCCACTGCTACCCTGGCGAAGGCGAAATGATCTACGCCCCCGTCATCGCCTGGCTGCGGGCGCAACCCATGAGATCTAGGCGTACCACCCTCACCCCGGTCTGGCTCGCCGAGATCGCTCGGCTGCTGCCGGAGCTGCGCGACGAGTGTCCAGGTCTTCCACCGGTTGGGCCGCTGAATGAGCCCTGGCAGCGCCAGCGTCTATTCGAGGCGCTGCGCCGGGCAGTCCTTGCCGCCGCGCCGCCACTGCTGCTGTTCGTAGACGACCTCCAGTGGTGTGATCGCGCGAGCCTGGAGTGGCTCCGCTACCTGCTGCATCATGATGCGCCAAACCGTCTTCTGGTGGTCAGCTCGGTGCGTCAGGAAGAGGTTGACGCCGACGATCTGCTGGCCGATCTGATCGCCGACTTGCGGGCGCGGGGGCACAGCACGATGGTTGATCTGGGGCCGCTGGACGCCGCCGATACCGTCGCTCTGGCGACGCAGGTCGCTGGTCACGCCCTGTCTGTAGAGCAGGGCGCAACTGTGTACCGTGAGACGGAGGGCAACCCGCTGTTTATCGTCGAGACGATCCATGCTGGCTGTGAGTGCCATCATGCCCACGCCTGTGGTGGCGTGGACGAAACCAGCCTGTACGAGGTCGCGCTCATGCCGTCTCGGGTACAGGCCGTGATCGCCCGGCGGCTCGCACGGCTCTCGCCTCGGGCCTACGCGATCGCCGGGGTGGCGGCCGTGATTGGGCGCTCGTTTACCGTCCCGGTTCTGGCCCAGTTGTGTCTCAACCTTGATGAAGACGCCCTGGTGCGCGGTCTCGACGAGCTCTGGCGGCGGCGGATCATTCGCGAGCGCCCCGACGGAAGCTACGACTTCAGCCATGCCAAGCTGCGCGAGGTGGCATACCAGGAGCTCAGCGTGGCCCGGCGGCGCCAGCAGCATCGCAAGGTCGCCGAGGCACTGGAGGCGCTGCCCGATGATCCGCCTGGGGCCATGGATGCCCAGATGGCCGCGCATTACGCCCAGGCCGGTTGCCAGGGGCTGGCGATTCATGCCTACAGGCGGGCAGCGGAAGCAGCGCAGCGGATCTTCGCGCCAGCCGCCGCCGTGGCCGCCTGCCGGCATGCGCTGGTCTTGCTCGATACCGTAGCGCCGCATCAACTGGAGTTGCACCAGGCGCGAGCCCTGTCAGCAGAGCTGGAAGAGCGCCTGGGCGATGGGCTGGCTCGGCTGGAGCAACATGGAGAGGCGCGGGCGGCCTACGCACGCGGGCTCGAATACATCGCGCCGGACAACGTGCTTACGCGCGCGCGGGTACAGCGGCTGATCGGCAACAGCTGGCGGGATCAGGCGGCGTTCGACCATGCCGAGCAGGCCTATTGCAGCGCCGTGGTCATACTCGAACAGCGTGGGCCTGACGGCGAAGAGTCAAGCTATTGGCGTGCATGGCTGGATATTCATCTGGATCGCATTGAGACAGCGCTCTGGCTTGGTCCTTTCCCCGCCGCCATCAGCATCCAACAGGCGAAGATGCACGAAGTGCTGAAGCAGTTCGGCACTCCGGCACAGCATGCCCGCAGTCTGCGTTGTGCGCTCTCAGAGACCTGCTGGCGGCAGCGCTCGCAGGTCGATGCTACGCTCGTTGCCCAGGCCGAGCAGACCCTCGAGTGGACCGAGGCGACCAACGACCCTACGCTGGTCGCGCAGGCGCGCTGGCTCACCGGCACCATCCGGCTCATGCACGGCGATCTTGAGCCGGCGGAGGCCGACCTGCGTGCGGCGCTGGATCTGGCTGAGCGCACGGACAATCTGCGCATCCAGGCCGTCTGTCTCGCTACGCTGAGCCTGCTCACGAGGCTCAGCCGGCAGATTGATTGCTGTCGGCAGTATGCCGAGCGCACCCTGGAGCTTGCAGGCCGGTACCAGTTTGACGACTGCCTCGGCATGGCTCATGCCGACCTGGCCTGGGTTGCCTGGCGCATGGGAGAGCGTATCCTGGTCGAAACCCATGGTCGACAGGCGCTGGACGCCTGGCAGCGCAGCGCAATCGTCTATCCCTTCCAGTGGACCGCACGCATGCCCCTGCTCGCGGTGGCCCTGGCCGGGCACGACATGGCTGCCGCCGTGGCGCAGGCGCAAGCGCTGCTGCATCCCCTCCAGCAGCAGCTGCCAGCCGAGCTTGAGACGGCGCTTACGTCAGCCGTCGTAGCCGCCACCCAGGGCCCGCCCGCCGACGCCAGCGGCCATCTGTGGCGTGCGCTAGAGCTGGCGCAGCACCTGGGTCGGCTCTAGCTTACCCCTGACTCAACCGATTCTTCACTTCTCCTTGCATAAGTTGAAACGCTTTCAAAACGCTGCCGACGCTATGCTCGGTACAGTGGCGGGACGACGTGCCCTTGGAAGTGGCTGCTCTGGGACTGGAGCAGCATAAGGAGCAAGCTTATGCGCAGCATACTATTGGGATCTTCCACTCGTCTGCACCGACTCTTCCATCTGGTGGTGGCGCTGACCTGGATCGGGATCCTGGCTCTGGCTTCGATGGATCCGGCCAGCGTGCGTGCGGCCGGCGTCATCTACGTGCATGCCACTGCCAGTGGCGCAAACAACGGCACAAGTTGGGCCGACGCCTACACCGACATGCAGGCGGCCCTGGCGGTGGCCAGCAGCGGCGATGAGCTCTGGGTTGCCGCGGGAACCTACAAGCCCACCAGCGGAACTGACCGCAGCGCAAGCTTCCAGCTCAAAAGCGGCGTCGCGATCTACGGCGGTTTCGCCGGCACCGAAAGCACACGCGAGCAGCGCGACTGGGCGAGCAACTTGACGCTGCTCAGCGGCGACATCGGCGTCGCGGACGGCCCTGCCGACAATAGCTACCACGTGGTGAAGGGTGCCACCGGTGCCACCATCGATGGTGTGACCATCACCGCTGGCAACGCGGATGGGCCTGACTATCCAGATAGTAATGGTGGCGGGATGCTTAATGTCGCCGGCAGCCCGACCCTGAGCAACGTCACCTTCACCGCCAACAGTGCCAACGACTACGGCGGCGGGATGCATAACGAGGCCGGCAGCCTGACATTGGTGAACGTCACGTTCGCCGGCAACAGCGGCGGAGGGGGCGGCGGCCTGTCGGCTATTGGAGGCAATACAACCCTTATCAATGTTGTCGTCAGCGGGAACTTGGGCCGCGGGATGTACCTTGAGCAGGGCCAGGCTACGCTGACCAATGTTACTTTTGCTAGCAATGCCGCACCCTCCCATGCCGGGCTGGAGGTCACTGGCGGCGCATCCGCCATGATCCAGAACAGCATCTTCTGGCGCAACTACGACGACTGCGGCAACTGCGCCCAGAGTCAGATCAACATAGAAGCGGATAGCTCAGCGACGATCAGCTACAGCCTGGTGGAGGCCTCCGGCGGTAGCGGCCAGTATTGGAACACCAATCTAGGCACCGACGGTGGCGGCAATATCGCTACTGACCCGCTGTTTGTCACGCCGATCAACCCCAGCGATGCGCCGACCGTCGCCAGCGACCTGCGCTTGCAGGCGGGCTCGCCTGCGATCAATGCCGGTAGCAGTGCCGCGCTCCCCGCTGACACGCTCGACCTGGATGGCGACGGCGACACGAGCGAACTGCTTCCGCTTGACCTGGCTGGCAATCCGCGTGTGCAGGGCGCTGGCGTTGATATGGGTGCCTACGAAGTGGAAGCTGCGCCACCTCCCCCTCCTCAGGGTCCAATCATCTACGTGAACGATGACGCCAGTGGCGCAAACAACGGCACAAGCTGGGCCGACGCCTACACTGATCTTGCACCTATCCTGGTCATGGCCAGCAGCGGTCAGGAGTTCTGGGTTGCCGCGGGAACCTACAAGCCCACCATCGGCAGCAACCGCAGCGCAAGCTTCCAGCTCACGAGCGGCGTCGCGATCTATGGCGGTTTCGCCGGCACCGAAAGCACACGCGAGCAGCGCGACTGGAACGCCAACCTGACGCTGCTCAGTGGTGATATCGGTGCCGCAGACGATCCTGCCGATAATAGCTACCATGTGGTGAAGGGTGCCACCGGTGCCACCCTCGACGGCGTGACCATCATCGACGGCAACGCGGATGGGCCCAATTATCCTGATAGTACTGGCGGCGGGATGCTCAATTTGTCCAGCAGCCCTGTTCTTGCCAACATCACCTTCTCCAGCAATAACGCCAATGACTATGGCGGTGGAATGCTCAACAACGGCAGCAGCCCGACGCTGAGCAAAGTTGTCTTCACCGAGAACAGTGCTGTGATAGGTGGCGGTGGAATGCATAACTACGATAGCAGCAACCCGGTACTATCCGACGTTGTATTCTCTGGAAATCGCGCCATTAATGGCGGTGGTATGAGTAACCTGCGCAGCAACTCTTCCTTGACTGACGTAACCTTTGTGCAAAACAGCGCATCTTTTCGCGGCGGCGGGATGATGAATTTATCGAGCACTCCGACGCTGACTCGCGTCGAGTTCTCCGCAAATACGGCCGACAATGGCGGCGGGATGGCGAACGCGTCGAGTAGCCCAGTGTTAACCGACGTTCTCTTCACGGGTAACAGCTCGAACCTCGGCGGCGGGATGTTCAACCAGGAAGGCAGCAGCCCAACCCTCAGCGAAGTCAGCTTCTCTGCCAACAGCGCTCCCAATGGGGGCGGGATGGCCAACTGGTCCAGCAGCCCGACGCTGTTCAAAGTAACCTTCTCCACCAACCGCGCCTCCTACCGTGGGGGCGGTATGTACAATGACAGCAGCAGCCCGACGCTCACCAACGTCAGCTTCTCCGGCAACAACGCCAGTATCGGCGGCGGGATGGCCAATGAGCAGGGCAGTAGCCCGACGCTTGCCAACGTCAGCTTCGCCGGCAACAGTGCCTACGGGGATGGCGGTGGAATGGCCAATGTGAATGACAGCAACCCGACTCTGACTAACATCACCTTCACTGGCAACAGCGCTTATCAGTGGTTAGGGTATGGCATAGGGCGCGGCGGCGGTATGTATAACACTAGCAGCAGTCCGACGCTCACCAACGTGACCTTCAGCGGCAACTACACCTTCTGGTACGGCGGCGGGTTGTACAATGATGCCAGCAGTCCGACGCTCACTAACGTGACCTTCAGCGGCAACAGCACTGACTTGGACAGTGGGGGCGGCGACACGTATGGCGGCGGTATGTTCAACAACTACTCCAGCAGCCCAATGCTTACCAACGTGACCTTCAGCGGCAATCAGGCTGCCACCAGCGGCGGTGGGATGCACAACTCCTCTTCCAGCAACCCGACCATCCAGAACAGCATCCTGTGGGGCAACAGCGCCAGCAGCGGCAGCCAGGTCTCCCAAGACAACAGCATACCCACCTTCAAGTCTAGTCTGATCCAGGACTCCGGTGGCAGCGGCTTAGAGTGGGATACCGCCCTGGGCGCCGATGGTGGCGGCAACCTCGACGCCGACCCGCTGTTCGTGGATGCGGGCGGCGGCGACCTGCGCCTGCGGGCGGGCTCGCCCGCAATTGACGCTGGCAACACTGCCGCGCTTCCCGCTGACATGTTCGACCTCGACGGCGATGGCGACACGAGCGAGCTGCTCCCACTCGATCTGGCCGGCAATCCACGCGTGCAGGGCTCTAGCGTCGATATGGGTGCCTATGAAGCGGTGGAAATCGTACAGCCCGACACGATCCCACCCGTGCTGAGCAATGTCCCGGCCGCCATCACTGTTGAGGCAACCGGCCCTAGCGGTGCGATGGTGACATACGATTCGCCGACGGCCACCGACGCTGTGGACGGCGCCGTCCCCGTCACTTGTGATCCGCTCTCGGGTGCCACCTTCCCCATTGGCACGACGACCGTGACCTGCGCAGCAAACGACGCCGCCGGCAACACTGCCACCGCTTCGTTTGACGTGACGGTGACCAGCGTCCAGGCGGCGGTGACACTACGGCTGCAGAGCAGCACCGGCGCCGGGCTGTCCGGCGGCATGGTCGAGTACCTCGCCGATGGCTGGCAACCCCTCGGCAGCACCGGCGCCGACGGCAACCTGGTAACCGACCTCGCCCCGACTATGGGCAATACGCGCTTCCGCGTCACCTACGCCGGTCGACAGCAGACCTTGCGCCAGAACATCGGCGAGAACTCGCGGGTCATCTTCCAGACTACGCTCGTCACGGTCGAACTGCGCGACTCGGCTGGCGACCTGATCAGTGGTGCATCCGTCAAGTACAATGCGAGCGGTACGTGGACATTGTTCGGCGGTGGTCTCACGGCGGCAACAATGGAGCAGTTGCCCGGAACCGTCGCGTTCCGCGTCACCTACGCCGGACGCCAGCAGATCCTGCGCCAGGACATCGGCGAGAATCCGCTGGTTGTCTTCCAGACGACCCTGGTGACGGTCGAGCTCCGCGACTCGCTGGGTAATCCGATCGCGAGCACGGGAGATACGCCCGCAGCAGTCGAGTATAACGTGGGCGGCTGGCAGACCTTTGGCGAGGGCTCAACTCCGACCACGCAGGAGCTTCTGCCGGATACGTACGACTTCCGCGTCAGCTACGCCGGTGGTCGCCAGACGATCCGCCAGGACATTGGGGAGAATCCAGTGGTTGTCTTCCAGACAACCCTGGTGACGGTCGAGTTCCGCGACTCGCTGGGCAACCCCATCGAGGGTGTGCCGGTCGAGTACAACGCCGCAGGTAGCTGGTTGCGCTTTGGCGGTGGGCAGACCCCGGCCAATCGCGAGTTGTTGCCGGCGACATACGGCTTCCGGATGTACTACCATGGTCGCTGGCAGACAATCCGCCAAAACATCGGCGAAAACCCGCTGGTCGTTTTCCAGACTGGTGCGGTCGTCTCTGAGCGTGGCGTCGCCGTCGCGTACAACTCAGGCGGATGGCAACCCTTTACGCAGGATCTCGAGTTACTGCCGGGCAGCTATCGCTTCCGTTTCAACGACGGCACGCCGGTGACCGCGTACGAGATCGAGCCCGGGGCAACCACGACCATCCCGTAGGCAACATCGCGCCGCGTGAGTCGCCCGAGGCGGCGCCTGGCTACAATTACGCCAGGTGCCGCTGTTGGCTGTACGGAGGAGCCCGCACCATGCTGCCGATCTGGGACTTGTGTTTTTGATTAGGATAAACGGGGCTCTCCCGCACTTCCCGTACGGGCACGACCGCGCGCACGCGCCCGGCGTCTCGCATGGCGGTGCACCACATCGGCCAGCGTGCGCGCACTGGCCGGATGCTCGGGCCGGATCTGACGATATCTCTTCGAGGTCGCGTCGTCCCGTGCCGCCGCATACTCTGCCGTGTCGTTATGGATCACGACCTGGCGTCCGGTGGCTTGCGGCAGGCGGGCCACGGAGTGGGCGGACCAGGCACCGGGGGCACCAGCAGGCGGAAGCGCTCGTTCCTGCCCGTATCCACCCGGTGCTGGATGCGGCGTCAGGCGATCTTTGACCAGACCTGCTGCGCGGGTCTGCGCGACGATCCCATCAAACATCTGTTCGTAGATCTCCTCGCCCAGACGAGCGCGGAACACCGTCAGCAGGCTCGGATAGGACGTGATCACCGACCCGGGTGATCCACCAGGAACG
>CAZQCG010000036.1:0-46562 GCA_964592425.1 uncultured Chloroflexaceae bacterium | reverse complement strand
CCCCTATCCTACCAGCTCCAGTAGTAGCATAAACGTTCTGGGTAAAGATATGCCTGGAGGGAGAGGGGCCGGGGGTGAGGGGGCAAAGGCCGGTCGCGAGCGGCTTATTTGCAAGGTATTGGTTCTAGCCGCAATACCTTGCAAATAGGGGCAAGCGCAGATCGATCAAGGCCGATCAGACGCAGAAGCTTTGCGGCTTTGCGGCTTTGCGTGAGCTTATCTGAAAGGTATTGGGTCTAGAGCTTGACTATAGTGTAGAATTCTTTGATCTGCCTGGCAATACGGTCGCCGTTGTCACAGTTCCCGCCAGCGCCCTGCACCGCCCTGTCCCCGGCGACCGCCCAGTCGTTCGCCCCACCGAGCCGACAGTAAGCGGGAGCTGATCTGCCACGCTCTCGACATGGCCTCCGCTCAGCCCGACCTGGGCAACCACGCGGATCCCGTGGACGAGCTTACAGCTTCGGGCGCGACGCGCATTGGCAGCGTCGAAACTCAGCGGACAGCCCGTAGATAACGAGATCGGCTGGGGGTGCCGGCTGCTCATCTCAGGCGCGCCCGGACACCGGCCGAGCGAGCGCCACCTGATAGGCGCTGCCCAGGCCGATGGGGACGCGCGACGCCAGGGTCAGTCCAGCGGACGTGAGGATGGGGATAAGTTGCCGGTTGATGTCGGTGAAGGCCGTGTTCGTGAGCACATTGAGCGCCCGCCGGGCCGCCCCAGGTGTGGCACCCTCCGGGAGCCACTTGTCAAAGATCGCCACCCGCCCGCCTGGGCGCAGCACCCGCGCCACCTCACGGGCGCAGGCCGCCGGGTCAGGCACGACGGCGAGCACCAGGTTGAGCAGCACCGCGTCGAAGCTGGCGCTGGGCAGGGCCAGCTGCTCCCCGTTCATCACCGCCGCGCGGATGGGACGGGCCAGCTCCACCGCGCGACGGCGGGTGCGGCGCACCATCGCCGGCACCAGATCGACGGTGGTGATATCGACCGTACCGGGCAGCAGGGGGAGATCCAGACCTGTGCCACAGCCGAAGATCAGGACGTGCTCACCCGCTGCCAGATCGAGCGTATCAATCGCCTGCCGGCGGCCAGCATGAAAGGGGGCCGCAGCCAGATCGTAGATTGGCGCATAGATGCGATAGCGCAGCCGGTTCCAGCGGAGGGTATTGATGCCCATGTCAAGGCCTCAGACGTAGGTGGGCGCGACTGTCTCGGTGAGAGCGCGAAGGCCACGGCTCTGGGGGATGCCGCCCAAGTCGGTGAGGCTCGAGCCGCAGATCGGGGCGAGGGCGAGAGTCTGGTAGGGTAGTTCGTAAGAAGCAGCCACGGCAGCTGCAGCTTCCACCTCGCAAGCGTGGCGCTGCCCGTCGTCGAAGGAGCGCGCGCCGAGAACCGTGAGGCCCTGGTCGAGAACCCAGGCAAAGGCCGTCACACAGTCCACTCCGCCCTGAGCAGCATCAGCGCGTGGAGCACCGGGTTGCTCCGGGCACCCGCTGGGCGCGCAACGAGAGGTGGGGTTTGGGCGGGATTATAGCACAGGCGTAACGCGTCGTGCTGGAGAGCCACAGAGAGGGGCCAGATCGAGGGCGATCTGGCCCGAATCCGCCCGCATTTGCGGGTGTTCGCAGTGGAGATAACCGGGAGCCTCCAACTCCACAGGTCGACACCTCCACAAACGGGATACGAACGTTCGGAACGCTGTACTAGCTCCAATACGTTTCAAATAGGGGCAAGCACAGATCGATCAAGGCCGATCAGACACAGAAGCTTTGCGGCTTTACGGCTTTGCGTGAGCTTATCTGACTCGTGGGCGCTGGCTGCGGCCAGGGCGCTGATGGCTGTACGATCTGGCCCTGCGACGCCCTCGCCGCCAGACCATAAGCGAAACCTGCTCACCAACAGTTAGTTGTAGGGTCGCAACCCGGGATCTGCGGAGCGCTGGACTGCTGGCCTTCCAAGCTTTGTGAGTATCCTCGCATTCACCGGTGCTTGATCAACGTATACTGGCAACGACAGCGCATGTGGGATACAAAAAGCGCCCCATGGAGGAGGAGACTGGTGCAGAAGCGTGTAGTGGAGGCGGAGGGCGCGCTCACACCGCGTGGCACGGTGACAGAGGTAGCGCTGCTGGCCCTGCGGCTCGGCTTCACTGCCTTCGGGGGGCCGGCGGCACATATCGCCATGTTGCGCGACGAGGTGGTCACGCGGCACAAGTGGGTCACTGACGAGCATTTTCTTGACCTGCTGGGCGCGACGAACCTCATTCCAGGCCCCAATTCGACCGAGATGGTCATCCATGTCGGGCAGGTGCGCGCCGGCTGGAAGGGTATGATTACCGCCGGGGTCTGTTTCATTATGCCGGCGGCACTGATCGTGCTGGCCTTCGCCTGGGCCTACGTGGAGTTCGGCACCCGCCCGGCCTTTGAGTGGCTGCTCTACGGCATCAAGCCGGTGATCATTGCCATCGTCGTCCAGGCGCTGTGGGGTCTTGCCAAGACGGCGGTCAAGGGACGATTCCTGGCGGCCGTCGGCGTAGTGGTTCTCGTGCTCTACCTGCTCGGCTTCAACGAGCTGGCGCTGCTGTTCGGTGGTGGTATCCTTGTGATGCTGGTGCGCAACCTGGGTCGTCTCAGCCGTGGTGCCGGCGGGGTGGCTGCGCTGTTGCTGCCCCTGAGCAGTGCCCCGCTCCTCTTCGCCCAGGCAGCGCCCGTGTCGCTTGGCCAGCTCTTCTGGAGCTTCCTGAAGATCGGTGCCGTGCTCTATGGCAGCGGTTACGTCCTGCTGGCCTTCCTGCGCAACGAGTTCGTGGTGCGGCTCGGCTGGCTCACTGACCAGCAGCTGCTCGACGCGATCGCCATTGGCCAGTTCACCCCCGGCCCGGTCTTCACCACCGCTACCTTTGTCGGCTACATTGTCGCTGGCCTGCCTGGGGCGGCCCTGGCCACGATCGGCATCTTCTTGCCGTCGTTTCTCTTCGTGGCGGCGGTCAACCCGCTCGTTCCCATGCTGCGGCGCTCGCCCTGGATGGGCGGCTTCCTTGACGGTGTCAACGTCGCGGCGCTGGGACTGATGGCGGCGGTGCTGTGGGAACTGGCTCGAGCAGCGATCGTCGACTGGCTAACGGCGCTGCTGGCCATTATCGCGGCGGTGCTACTGTTCCGCCTCAAGCTCAACTCGGCCTGGCTGGTGCTGGGCGGCGGTCTGATCGCGCTGCTCATCCGCTGGCTCGCCCCTGGACTCCTGCCATAGTATGCACACTGTGTGGCGCACGAGCTGCCGAGGCTTGTGCGGCACCCGACGCATCTTCCGCTCGCCCTCTATGAGAGGTAGGAACCTTTGTCACCGATAGTGACCTGGAGGAGCACGCCGTCGCGGGCCGCAAGGAGTTGCTGAACCCGTCGGACAAGGGCGTCGAGGATCTGGCCCGCCCGATGGGGGTCGCTGCGGGTCTCATGAACAACGGCGTCCAGGCCGAGGGTTGTGACCGCGGCCGCATCAAGCAGCACCTCGCCAGGGTGGGCCAGGTGCTCGCCAGCAGCGACGCGCGTGAGTATGGTGCCAGCCAGGGTATCAAGGAGTTGCATGGCAGGGTCGCCGACGATGAAGCGCCGGGCAGATCCGGCAGCTACGGCAACTTTCAATGCAAGGCTGGCGAGGTCTTTTAGGGGCAATACGTATCAAATAGGGGCAAGCGCAGATCGATCAAGGCCGATCAGACGCAGAAGCGTTGCGGCGTTGCAGCTTTGCGTGGAGGGTGGTACTCCGGCTATACTCTGTGCATAGCGGCGGTCACGTTGGAAGGTACGGGCGATGGCAATTGACACACGCCAGGAAAACCTGCGCTTGAGTTGGGAAAAGGGTGCTGACCTCGTGCTGAGCCTTGACCCACTCCAGGGGCACTGGACGGAAGAGCAGTATCTGCTGCTGAGCGACCAGACAAACCGCTTGCTGGAGTACACCGACGGCTACATCGAGGTTCTCCCGATGCCGACCGATAACCATCAGGCACTGCTTGAATGGCTCTTTCTCGCGCTCAAAGCCTTCATCGAGCAGATTGGCGGCAAGGTTCGGTTTGCCCCCTTGCGGGTGCTCGTTCGCGCGGGGAAGTATCGCGAACCTGACATCCTGTTGGTTCGTGATGCCCGTGATCCACGACGCCAAAATCGCTTTTGGCTCGGCGCAGATCTGGTCGTCGAAGTTGTCAGCGAGGACGACCCGGAGCGTGATACGAAGGTCAAACGAGCAGACTATGCTAGCGCTGGCATCCCCGAGTACTGGATCGTTAACCCTTTTGACAGCACGATTACGGTTCTCGTACTAGAGGGTGAGGCCTACCGAGAGCATGGGATTTTCCTCCGTGGGGATCGTGCGGTATCCAGGCTTCTGGAAGGGTTCGAGGTGAGCGTAGCCGAGGTGCTCGACGCCGAGTAGGCACGGCTAAACCCTTGGAACTGGAGCACAGAGAGACGATGTACATCCCCCGCGCTTTTCACGCCCAGCACCTCGACGAGCTGATCGCCTTCATGCAGGCCCACAGCTTCATCACCCTGGTATCGATCCTCGACAGCGCGCCGTTCGCCTCACACGTGCCCGTGGTCGTGCGGCATAATGGTGATGCCGTGACCCTTCACGGGCATCTGGCGCGGGCCAACCCGCACTGGCACGCCTTTGGCCCGGGCGAGAGCCTGGCGATCTTCACGGGCCCCCATGCCTACATATCACCGGCTCACTACGAGCAGCGCGAGAATGTCCCAACCTGGAACTACATCGCGGTTCACGCGGCAGGCCCGGTCCAGAGCCTGCACGCCGCCGATAACCCCGCAGCGCTGGAGGACGAGGTACGCACCGTGATCCAGGCCTACGAGGGTACCTACGAGCAGCAGTGGGACAGCCTCTCCGTGCGCTACCGCGCCGGGATGCTCCAGGGCATTGTCGGTTTCATCCTGACGGTGACGCACCTGGAGGGCAAGGCCAAGCTGAGCCAGAACCGGAGCCTGGTCGATCAGCACCGGGTGGCGGGCGCACTCCTCGCCAGCGACGACCCGGCGGCGCGGGCCACCGGCGCGGCGATGCACCGCGTGCAGGAGCAGCCGCCGGTAGCTGACGTAACGCCACCGACACCTCCTCGGCCAGAACAACCGTAAACACCTTTAGGTAGTCGGGTTCAACTCCTGGCCGAAGAGGCGCGGGGCCTGCGTCAGCCGTGAACCGGCTAAGCGGGGCGGCAAGGGTACGCGGCCCTGATGGGGCAAGGCAAACCACCGGCGACGGTGGCTGACAGTGCCCCGCACACGCGGCGCGTAATCATGTCCTAGACGCAAGACGCCTCCGCCGTCTGGGTCGCCACATCGCGTGCCCCCGGCGGCTGCCAACCGCCCAGCGTGCCCTCAACCCACCCGGCGGCGGCCAGCGCCACATCCTCGCGCCAGGGCCCGGCCACCAACTGCACCCCGATTGGCATCCCATCCGGCGCGGTCCCCGCCCGCACCACCACCGCCGGCCAGCCGGTCAGGCTGTAGGGCAGCGTGTAGGGGATGCCGCCGACGTCGCTGCCGTGGGGCGTCGCCGGTAGCTCGGCCACCGGGGTCAGGATCAGGTCGTAGTCGGCCAGGAAGCCCAGCATCGCCCGGCGGAAGCGGTCCCACTCGAAGAGGTGCTGCTCGACCTCCAGGCTGCTCAGGCGCACCGTGCCGTCGGGCACCCAGACATCCGGTGAGGCCGACTCGGGCCGCCGCCAGTAGCGCCGGGTCAGGTCGTAGGCCTCCTCGATCCGCGGCGGGAGCGCCTCGACCACCCGCGCGCCCGCATCCGCGAGCGCCTGCGCGGCCTGTCGGCAGATCGCCGCCACCGCCGGGCTCGGCGCGGCCTCGGCGTGGTGGGTGTACCAGGCCACCCGCAGCGCGCCGACATCGACCTGGTGCCAGTCGCCCAACGGCACCGGCATCACACTGGGGTCGCGCCCGTCTACCCCGGCAAGGATCGCCAGGGCCAGGGCCAGATCCTCGACCCGACGGGCGAGCGGGCCGATCACGGTGCGTGGGTCATTCAGCGCGCTGATGAAGGGGAAGTGGCCGGTCAGCGGCACCCGCCCGGCGGTCGGCTTGAGCCCGGCCACCCCGCAGGCGTGGGCGGGCTGGCGGATGCTGCCGCCCGAGTCGGAGCCGAGGCCGAGCGGCGAGCCGCCGGCGGCGATCAGGGCCGCCTCGCCGCTGCTGCTGCCGGTCGGGCTGTAGGCCGGGTTATAGGGGTTGTTGGTGCGCCCGTAGACCGGGCTCTCGGTCATGGCGTTGGTCTTGCCGAGCAGGATGGCCCCGGCCTGGCGCATGCGGGTGACGGCGGTGGCGTCGGCGGCTGGGATGCGGCTGCGGCACTGGGGGTCGATCCCGGCGCAGGGCAGACCGGCGGCGTCGATCCAGTCCTTCACGGTGAAGGGCACGCCGTGGAGCGGGCCGGGGGCGTGGCCCGCCGCGAGGGCGGCATCGGCCGCCTGGGCGCTGGCGCGCGCCCGCTCGACGTCGGACTGCACCAGGGCGTTGAGGGCCGGGTTGACCCGGTCGATCTGGGCCAGGTGGGCCTCCAGCACTGCGACGGCGGAGACCTCGCGGGCGGCGATGCGCCGGGCGAGGGCGCTGGCGGACTCAAAGCAGAGTTTAGTCATGGCGATCCCTGTCCCCCTTCACCCCCGTGCCCTCCGCAGATTCCATGCCCGGGCCGACCTCCGATAGAACATGCACCGCGATGCCTCACGCATCAGAGCCTGCTTTCGTCTCGGAAGACGGGTGTCACCGCTTGGGAATGCGGTATCCCTCACGGCACGAGCGCGCGGTGCGCTGTGCGATTGGCAGCGCATTAGCGGTGTTAGCTGATTGGGAAGCCGGCGATGGTGAACAACCCTATCAGCAGCAAGAGCAGACCCATACCGAGGAGGGTGCCTTTCACGGCGATCCCGGCGAAGCGGTTCGCGATCCCGGCGAAGAAGAGAGCCAGGGCGAGGAGCACGGCATTGAAGACGTAGGCGTCGCCGATCTGGTTTGCCTGCGTGCCCCGCTCGAATGCGGCAGCTGCCTCGGCCTCGAGCTGTTGGGCCTTTGCGTTTGCGGCGAGTTGATACTCGGGTTGATCAAACGGGCTGGGGAGCGCGTCGGGATTGGTGAGCGGTTTACTTGCGAGCCAGGCCTCGAACGCTGGCTGAAACTCCTCGCGGAACCGCTCCCTGTAGAAAGTGGCGAGCTGCTGGTTTCCTGCGGCATAGGCGTCGAGCCAGCTCCCAAAGAGCTGCAGGTCGATCTGGGTTTGCCGGCCCGCGAGCGTCGTGTCCCGTGTCGACTCGACGCGCAAGGCCCCAGCCTGGCTGAAGTTCATCGCCATCACCCCGTTCCAGCGACCGGCTTGGTACCCACTCCACGAGGTGAGCAGCGCCGCTAGGGAGAGAACCAGGGCACCTACGGTCTCAATAAGCTGCTCCCAGCGCCTGCTACTGAGGCCCATGCGACCATCCAGCCGCCGGGCCACCCGTTGCGCTTTTGTCGGATCGTTCATGCCATCAACTCCTGATCCATCCTCTGCGACCAGCATCCCTTAGACAAGAGTTCAGAATCGGCCATTCCAGCTTGACCGGTACCTGTTCACACTGCTCCTACGGAAGCCCGCCTTTCTGTCACGCTGAGCGCAGCGAAGCGTCCCGGCGACATGACCGGCGTTCCCGACCGGGACGCTTCGCTGCGCCGTGCGGCTCCGCTCAGCGTGACAACGCCCGTTACCCCACGTGTGAACAGTTACCTTGACCGTTGCTCGCAGCTCCCAAAACCCCCACACCGCACGCGGTCGGGGTCGGGTTGTCACCCAAACGCCGACCGTTGTGCCACAACTCGGCCTATGGCGAGGCGGGCGTGAGCTGCACGACCGCATCCGTAGCCGCCAGATCGATGGGGATGTTGCCCGCTGAGCCCGCAAGCCGCGGGAAGCCATCTGCTGCGAACACATCGACGCTGACACCGTACGTCGCCCCCGGCACGACTGCGCTGCTGACGTAGGGTAGTTCGATCTGGAGGCTGTCCGCAGGCTCATCGCCGACCGTCTCGCTGACGACGGCGAGCGTGTCGACGCCCATACCGCTGGCGTCAAGGCGCGACAGGGTGACGCTGACCAGTGCCCCCGCTGGCACGGGCTGGCCCGCGGGCGCACGTACTGTTAGCTGGAAGGCGGCGTCTGTCGGGGTGGACGTGGGCGTCACTACCACGACCCGCGGCAACTCGAGGGCGATCGGCCCCTGAGGCGCACCATCGATGATCGCTGGCACGGGCACAGGCACGCTGAAGGACTGCCCGTCCGGCAGCTGCAGGTCCGCGTCCATCACGTAGTCCAAGCGCTCGTCGATCGCGGCCTGATGGTAGCGAAGTACAAATGGGAAGGGCGGCGTCCCCTCGACCGGGGTGGGCTGGATGGTAACGAAGCGAGGGCTCTCGCCGCTGGCACTGGCGAAAGTTAGCCGCACGATGAGCGTGCTGCCCACGGGCGCAGCGCTCAGTTCGGGCACGGCAGCCACGCCGCTGAGACTGCGGAAGGGCGAGGGTAGCTGCGGCCCGCTGATCGGCCCACTGTCCGCTACCAGCTCCAGATCGGCGAGGAAGATGGCACCTGATGGGCGCTCGGGTCGCAGTTCCACCTCGGCCAGCCGCGACAGGGCGATGCCGGAGAACGATGCCAGGGGCAGCCGGGCTGTGCCCGGGAAGACGTGGCCGAACCAGCGCTCACGCACGACCGTACCGGGCGGAAACGCGAGCGTGACGAGCTGCGCGGCCTCGCCGCCGTCGCGGTCGCGCAGGATGACGCGGAGGCGCTGCGCCTCCCCCGCTGGCGAGCGTTGGTCGAGCGGGTCAACCGCGAGCCGGAGCTGCAGGGCCCTGGCCGCCGAGGCATCAGCGAACGCGGGCGGGAGCGTGATCCGAACTGCCGCGCCCGCTGCGCCCCAGGCCAGATGCAACTGCGCGGGCATCCCAGGGTTTGCCACACCCGGGCGGCACGGGCTACCGCTGCCCGCCATCCCGTAGGGGCAGAAGTCGAGCTCCGCGCCGTCGACCTGCACCGCCCCACCCAGCGGGCTGGTGCTCAACTCGCTGCTGGCAACACCGGGCAGGATCGGGCGGCGCTGCTCCGCAGGGCGAACCGGCACGACCAGAGTTGGCGCGCCGTATAACGTGGCGGGGACAGGCTCGGCGAGCTCGAAGCCGGGGATAGCATCGATGTCGCCGGACTCCCAGGCGGCGAGCAGCGCCGCGGCAAGGGTGGCCAGAAAGTGTTGCTGGCCTTCCCTGGATAGGCGCGGCGTCTCGGGGAGACAGCGGCTGAAGCTGCTCTGGCTATCGTCGGTCGCGACCGCTGTGTTGAAGAAGTTGTGATTGCCGCCCTGTAGGAAGTACGTCACCGCCGTGCTGCGCCGGCCAGGGTCAAGCCGAGCTGCCTCGACATAGTGCTGACCCTCAAGGAACGAGACATCGCCGTCGCACTCGGGCAGCACCACCGCCAGCGGCACGTCGAGCGGCGGGGCGACGTCGATCCCGGCCGGCACGGGCGGAGCGATCAGCAGCAGGCCGCGGGCCGGGCTCCCGTCTGCCCACGCGGCGGCGAGCTGGAAGGCCGAGGTGCCGCCCTGGGAGTGGCCGATCAGGTACAGGCGCGTCGGATCCACGCTGGTGCCGGGGCTGAGCCCGAACGCGGGTGCGCCAGCCGCCAGTTGCTCCAGGTGCCGCTTGATGACGAACTGTATGCGCTCGTCTTGCTGCTCAAGCCCGCCGAACTCCGCCCGAAACACGGTGTTCAGATCTGGGGCCAGGGCGAGCGCCCCCTGGGCTGCCAGCGCCTCCAGCAGGTAGCCGAGGCCGGGGTCGTTGCGGAACTGGGTCGCCTGGGGGCAGATCGCCGGCTCTTCGGGGGACTGGGGCTGCATCGGACAGACGGCGTGGCTGCCGTGGAGTACGAGCACCACCGGGTGCGGCCCTGGGCCGTCCGGCGCGGCGATGGTGCCTCGCAGCTCCAGGGGTTCGACGACGTCATTGGCCACCTTCACCGTCACGTCAGCCTGGCCCAACGTGTATGCGCGGGCCACAGGGGCGGGAGGCACCGGCACCGGCGAGATACCCGTCGGCACGACGGTAGCTATCGCACCGGGCGCGGGCAGCGTTGGTGTGGACGATGGGGTGGGCGGCGCAGCGCAAGCTATCAGCAGCGCCCCAAGCATCCCCAGGAGAGAACCGGCACGAAGGAAGTGAGGTAACGGCAGCATAGATCACTCTCTGTATCGTTCTGCGAACACGCTCGATGCGAACGTTATCGATCTTTACACCGCTGCGTAAAGGCGTTATTCGGCAAACAGCTCGGCAAGGACGGCCAACACGTCGCTCTGGGCAGTCGCAGAGATGCGACCAAGGTGTTTGACCAGGCGACGCTTATCGACAGTGCGGATCTGGTCGAGGACAATATGCGCGTCTTTTCCTTCAAATTGCGTTGCAACGCGGGAAGGATAGGCTCTGGCTTTGCTGGTCATCGGGGCGACAATCACGGTTTGGATATACTCATTCATCTCATCGGGCGAGATGATCAGACAGGGACGGGTCTTCTGGATTTCGGCACCAACCGTGGGGTCAAGGTTCACGAGGTAGACGTCAAAGCGCATTACTCCCACGACCAATCCTCCTCATCCCAGGTCGAGAGGCTTGGCAGGACGGCATCGAGGAGCTGATCATCACCGCGCTCCGCCATTTGACGAAACTGGTTGTCCCAACCGAGGCGGGCGCGGCGTGCGGAGCGTATGATCAGCTGGCCGTCTTGAACCTCAAGCTCGATGTCGCTGGCAAGGCCGAGTTGGTCGACGAGGACTTTCGGTATGCGAATGCCTTGTGAGTTGCCTATTTTAACCATCCGGGTCTTGATAATCATATTCATCGGGGTGCCCTTCAGTGGTGTACATGTGATTACATTGTGTACACGTTGAGCCGTGTTTGTCAAGGCCGCATAACATCACGAATTTTGCTCTACTGAAGCGGATGCTTCTCCGCTGAACTGGAAGCCAGAGCTGCCCGAGGGGGCGGTCACGGCAGTAGCCCGAGCTCGCGGGCGCGCGCCACGGCGGCGCCACGCCCGCCGACAGCGAGCTTGGCGAAGAGTTGGCTGGCGTACCAGCGGATGGTATTGACCGAGAGGGCCAATTCGGCGCCGATGGCCTGGTTGGAAAGCCCGGCGGCCATCAGGCGCAGGATCGCCAGCTCGCGGGGATGCAGCGGCTCAACCAAAGGATGCGGCATGAAGGATGCAGGATGCAGATCGGGCTGGGGCGGCGGATGGAAGGCATCCAGCAGCCGTGCGGTGTAGCTGCTTTGCCTTCCGCTTTCGTCCTTCATGCTGCTCAGGAGTGCGGCGACCGGCGGGCCGCCTGCGACAAACACCCGCACATACCCCCCGGCTTCGCCAAGGGCGAGCGCTTCGTCAAGCACGGCTCGCGCCTCCTCGTGGTGCCCCAGCTCTGCGAGCGCGCGCGACCACCAGACGAGGGTGGTCAGGAGGCGATCGCTGCGCCCGGCGGCGCGGAGCTGGTCGGCCAGGCGAGCGAAGCAGCGCACGGCACCGACATGGTCGCCGCGGGCGACCAGGAGCTGCCCGAGGCTCTGGACGTCGTCGAGACGGGTGCCGAAGGCACCCGTCTCGACGCTAACCTCGCTCGTCCGCACCCAGCTGTCGACCGCGGCCAGATCGCCGCGCGCCAGATCCAGCCGGGCCTGCGCCACCTGAACCTCGGCATGTCCCCATGGCGAGGCCATCGTCGTGACGAGCTGACGCAGCTCGGCGAGCGCCTGCTGGGCCAGCACAAGCTCGCCCCGATCCTGCTGCAACTCTGCGTATTCGATCAGCCCGATCGCGAGCGCGTCGGCTTGCTGCCACTCCCGGCAGAGGGCGATTCCGCGGGCGACCGAGGCCGACGCCGCCTCCAGCGCATTCCAGGCACGCTGAACGTGACCGATCGCCAGATAGGCAAAGCCGGTGAAGGGCGTATCTGGCCGGCCGGTTTGCCGGATGGCGAAGGCCAGGGCAGCGTCAAAGCATGCCATGGCCTGGTGCAGGCGCCCCCGCTCCTGGTAGATCATGCCCAGGGTGGCGTAGTAGAGCGTCGCCGTGTAGATGCTGCCGGTCGCTTCAATGCCGCCCGCGAGTGGAGTCAGCACATTCTCGGCGGCCTGGAGTTCCCCGATGAGGCGCAAGGCGCTGCTGAGCATCACGGCGGTGCGCACGCGCAGCACATGATCGTTCGCTGGCAGCTGGCTCAGCGCCTGCCGCGCCGCCTGCTGTGCCGCCGCGAACTCGCCCTGGAAAAAGTGCAAGTAAGCGCGGTGGGCCGCCACGTGCCCGGCGATCCGCTCGCGTGCCGACCCGTTTGCCGCGCTGTCGCCGTTTTCAACCACGGCGAGGTATACGGCGGCCTCGGCCATACGCCCGGCGAAGGTCAGCGCCCAGGCGAACTGCAGACACAACCAGGGGCGCTGCCGCAGCACCGGCGCGGGCAGGGCAGTCAGCCAGTCAAATACGACATCCGGCGCCTCCTGGCCGAGAACCTCTGGGATCAAGGCCTCAAGCAGGTCGGCTGCCTGAGCATAGTCCGCAGCCGCAAGGGCGTAGCGAAGCACCTCGCGCGACAACCCATGGGCCGCGTACCAGGCACTCGCCCGATGGTACAGCACCCTTACTCGTTCAGGCTCCGCCTCCTGTAGCCGCAAGCGGAGGAACTCGGCGAACAGATGGTGATAGCGGAACCAGCGACGCTCGTGGTCCAGGGGGACGAGGAACAGATTAGCCCGATCCAACTCGTCGAGGATCTGCTGGCTGTACGAGCTGCCCGGGTGTTGTACAGTGAACAGCGCAAACGAGGCATTGTCCCTCACCTGTTCGGCTTTCTCTATTCCTAATTCCCTATTCTCTATTCCAAGCACGGCATCGCAGAGCGGGCCGCACAGCTGATGCAGGATGGCAGTCTGGAGGAGAAAAGCCTTGCGGTGGGGTGGCTGCTGGCTCAACACCTCATCGACGAGATAGTCGGTGAGAAAGCGGTCACTCGCGCTGAACGCTGCCACGAAGGCGTGCCGGTCGGTGGTTTGCTGGAGCGAGAGGGCCGCCAGCCGCAACCCGGTGATCCAGCCCTCGGTACGCGCCACCAGCGTGGCGATATCTGGCTCGGGCAGAGGTGACGCCAGAGCGCTGTTCAGAAACACCGCCGCTTCACCGGCGGAGAAGCGCAGTTGGGCTGCCCTGATCTCGGTGAGCTGGCCACGGGCGCGTAGCCGCGCCAGCGCCAGGGGCGGGTCTTCGCGCGTGCTGATCACCAGGCGCACCATTGGCGGCAGATGGTCGAGCAGGAGATCCACGCTGCGGTGGATCGCAGGGAGTGTGATCAGGTGATAGTCGTCCATGACGAGCAGCAGCGGCGTGTTGAGCGCGACCAGGTCGTTGACAAGGGTGGTCAGCACCGGCTCGATGGGGAGAGCCGACGGCGCCTGGAGGGCCGCCTGAGCTACGCGCCCGACGCCTGGCGCGACCGATTGCAGCGCGGCGATGACATAGGCCCAGAAGCGCAGCAGGACGTTGTCGTCCGCATCGAGCGACAGCCACGCCACCTTGAATAGAGAATTAGGATCAGCCTTCTCTATTCCTAATTCTCTATTCTCTATTCTCGTGAGCCACTGCGCGACAAGCGTTGTCTTCCCAAAGCCAGCCGGTGCCGAGATCAGGGTGAGCCGGCCGCGCAGGCCAGCGTCGAGCAGCCCGGTGACCTGCGGGCGCAGTATGAGATCTGGCGCAGGCGCGGGACAGTGGTGCTTGGTGGTGAGCAGCGATTCCGGCATGGGTGCAGGCCTCAGGGCGACACGTTGCGCCGGTGTGCCGCCTGCAACCGCGTTCCTAGCAGGATATCACGGCTGCCGGGGTATAAGCGAGGCACAACGAACGGGTACATATTGGGCGTGTAACGTTTCGCCGGAGATCTTACCAGGATCGATGGTATTTGTGAAGACGTCGACGAGCCGGTAAGGGTAGGTCGGCACGGTGAACTACCCCGCCGACCTCACCCTGATTGTCAACAGCCACTACCACTGCGATCATCGTGGCGGCAACCATGGCTGCTGGTGGTGGCGTAGCAATAGGGATGGTGGGTTGCGAGATGTACACCGTTCTGGGCTTGAAGCTGCGCTCCCGATCGCCTATACTTCAACAACAGTTGAAGTATAGGCGAGGGATCCCCATGACGGTTGATACGCAGTCCGATCTCCAGCAGCTTGCCCGCTGGCTCAAGGTGCTTGCCGAGCCCCGGCGGTTGCAGATCTTGAACCTGCTGCTGGAGGGTGTGCAGTGTAACTGTGAGCTGGGTGACCACCTCGACATGGCCCCGAACCTGATCTCGCACCACCTGAGCGTCCTGCGCAAGGCCGGGCTGGTTGAGGTGGAGCGCGACGCCGTGGACGCCCGCTGGGTCTACTACGCCATCCGCCGCGAGACCCTCGACGCGCTCAACGCCGCGTTTGGCGCCTTCTTCGACCCGGCGCGCATCCAGCCCCGGCGGCCAACCTGCGGCCCGCAGAGCAGCGTCGTGCCCGCGGACACGATCACGATCGGCTACCGTTAAGCCATTCGGTGGGCAGGTGCAGCATCGGCCCATCATTGCAGGCAATAGTTCAACCGGCGTCGAACCGCTAGCGCGAGGGAGTACCGCAATGCAGCGCCGATCCCTGATGGTTATCCTGGCCCACCCCGACGACGAGAGCTTTCCGATCGGGGGCACCCTGGCGAAGTACGCCGCCCAGGGCACCACGATCACGCTGGTCACCGCCACGAGCGGTCAGCAGGGTATCCCAGGGCTCGCACCCGAGCAGGTCGCAGCCATCCGTGACGCCGAGCTGCACGCCGCCGCCGCGGCCCTGGGCATCGCCGAGGTGCGGACACTGGGCTATGCCGACGGGGCGCTGGAGCAGGCCCCGCCGGACGAAGTGCGGCGTCGGCTGCGCGCCCTGATCATCACCCATCACCCCGACGCGGTGATCACCTTCGGCCCCGACGGCATCTCGGGCCACCCCGACCACCTCGCCATCCACCGCCTCGCCACCGCAGCCTTTAACGCCGCCGCGATCCCGGACGCCAGGCTCTACTACATTACGCCCTCCGAGGCCACCCGCCAGGGCTGCGGCGTGACCCCGACTACCGATGTTGCAGGCGGCACCGTCGCCGCCATCGATGTCGGCCCGCACCGCCAGGCCAAGGTCTGCGCGATGCAGTGCCACGCCAGCCAGCACCCGCCCTTCGCCGGCCCGCCCGCCGAGGAAGCTGAGCACCTCGCCTGCCACGAGTATTTCACCCTGGCCCACCCCGCCGTCCTCAGCGACGCCCTGGCCTGCCTGTTCGCCCCATTATCCGCCGCCATCCCCGCGTAGCCACTGGCTGCGCTCGGCCTTTATGAGGAGCACTCCCCGATGAGCACAATCTCGCTGCTTGATGCCCGCCCCGCCGCCCCGGCCCAGGCCGACGTGGCGCTCTACGACCCGCCGATGTGCTGTCCGACCGGCCTCTGCGGCCCCGCCCTCGACCAGACCCTCCTCGACACCAACGAGCTGGTGCTGGCCTTGAAGGAGCGCGGTCTCTACGTCGAGCGCTACCAGATGCAGAGCCAGCCCCAGGCCTTCGTCGGCAACCCCGAGGTGATGCGCCTCATCCGCGAGCGCAACATGGAGGCCCTGCCGATCACCGCCGTGCGCGGCGTGGTGATCAAGAGCGGCGCCTACCCCACTCGCGCCGAGGTCGAGGCGGCCCTGGACGGAGGCGCGCAGTGACCCAGTTCCTCTTCTTCTCGGGTAAGGGCGGCGTCGGCAAGACTAGCATGGCCTGTACGACGGCGGTCTCCCACGCCGACGCCGGCCGGCGCACCCTGATCGTCACCACCGACCCGGCCTCCAACCTGGCCGATGTGTTTGCGCAGCCGATCGGCCACGCGATTACCCCCATTGCCGGTGTCGCTGGCCTGTTCGCCATGGAGATCGACGCCGACCGGGCCACCGAGGAGTACAAGGATCGTGCCCTGGCCCCGCTCCGCGCGATCTTCCCGCCCGCAATGGTGGCGGTGATGGAGGAGCAGATGAGCGGCCCCTGCACCGCCGAGGTGGCCGCCTTCGACCGCTTCACCGACTTCCTTGACGTGCCCTCGGACGCCGGTGGGACCTTCGAGGTGGTGGTCTTCGACACCGCGCCCACCGGCCACACCCTGCGCCTGATCGAGCTGCCGGTGGAGTGGAGTCGCAGCATCGACGTGGCCGAGCAGGGCAGTGGCCAGACCTGCATCGGCCCCGCGGCGGCCATCCAGGACGCCAAGCACAAGTACGAGCGCGCCGTCGCCGCGATGCGTGACCCCGCCGCGACCACCTTTACCTTCGTGCTGCAGCCCGAGGCGACCTCGCTCAAGGAGACCCGCCGGGCCATGGAGGAACTGGGCAAGCTGGGCATCGCCAGCCAGGAGCTGATCGTCAACGGGGTCATCCCTGCCGAGGAGGAGGCCAATCCGCTCTTCGCCGCGCGGCGGGCGATGCAGCAGGGCTACCTGGCGCAGATCGCCCGCGAGCTGCCGCTGCCCACCCGCCAGATGCCGCTGCTCGCGGATGAGATCACGGGCGTCGAGCGGCTACGTGCCGTGGGTGCGCTGCTCTTCGGCGGCGATGCGACAGGGCTGGCTGTCCAGGCGACGAGCGCCGACCGCATCACGCCGCTCGAGGTCGACCTTACGGCGATCCTGCCGCGCCTGCTGCCCGACGGCGGGCGGCGCACGATCTTCTTCGCTGGCAAGGGTGGTGTGGGCAAGACCGTGGCCTCCTGCGTGACGGCAGTGTGGCTGGCCCGCCAGGGCCTCAGAACCTTGCTGCTCACCACTGACCCGGCAGCGCACCTGGGCGACGTGCTCGGCGTGCCGGTGGGCGACGCGGTCGCTCCGGTTCCTGGTGTCGAGCACCTCTTCGCCACCAAGATCGACCCCAAGGCTGCCGGCGACGCCTACAAGAGCCGCATCCTCGCTGATGCCCGCGCGCGCGGCCGCAGCCCCGAGTCGATCGCCGTGATGCAGGAGGAGCTGGACTCGCCCTGTACCGAGGAGATCGCCGCCTTCGACCTGTTCATCGACTACGCCGCCCAGGAGCGCTGGGAGGTCATCGTCTTCGACACGGCGCCGACCGGCCATACCCTGCGCATGCTCGAGCTGCCGATGGACTGGAGCAAGCAGCTGGATGTGAAGGTCTTCGCCAGTGTGGATGGGGCCGCGGCCGATGACGTAGCCAAGGCGCGCTTCGGCGGGGTGATCGAGTTGATGCGCGACCCGCGCCAGAGCACCTTCGCCTTTGTGCTGTACCCTGAGGCCACGCCGATCCTCGAGGCGGCGCGGGCGGCGGACGAGTTGAGCACCCTGGGTATCAAGCCCGGGCTGGTGGTGGCGAACTACGTGCTGTCGGCGGCGGCGGCGACCACACCCTTCGGCCAGGCGCGACGGGCGATACAGGCGCGCTACCTTGCCGAGTTGCCCGCGCGCTTCGACGCGCCGGTGCTGCCCATCCCCCTGCTGTCGCAGGAGATCAAGGGGCTGGTGCTGCTGACCGAGCTGGGCGAGCAGCTGTACGGGGCGGGCGTGGCGACCGTGAGTGAGCGATAAGGAGCAGATGAGCATGAGCGTGGATCTGAGCACTGACCTGGATTTGGATGTCGCGGAGCAGGCGGCGGCACGCGGCTTCGCCACCGCCCTGAGCGAGACGGTTGTCTTCCAGGCGTTCGAGCAGGCGGCCACGGCCCTCCGCGAGGATGTCGTGGCCCGCTGCGCGATCGACGCCTACCAGACGCGCGCCGAGAGCCTGCGTGTGCTGCTGACCCTGGGTGCGGTCTCGGCCGAGGAGCGGGCAGAGCTCGACCGGCTGCGGCGGGCCTACGAGGAGGAGCCGACGGTCATCGCCTATCTGATGGCCCAGCGCGAGCTGGTGAGCCTGATGCAGGCGGTGGGCGACCGGCTCTCGGCGCAGATCGGGCTGGACTTCGCGGCCGCCTGTGGTGGCGGCTGCTGCGGCTAAGGAGCACACTATGAGTCAGCTGAACGCGACCGAGACCCTTCCCGCCGCCGTCTGCGACGCGGCCGACGCCCTGGCGGCGGCCCTGAGCGCCTCCCGCCCCTTCGTGGCCTATGCCGCCGCCGAGGAGGCGCTCGCCGCCGACGCGTCAGCCACGGCCCTGCTGGAGCAGTTCAGCAGCGCCCAGCGCGACCTGCGCGTGCGCCAGGATGACGGCAGTATTACCCAGTTTGACCTCGACCGGGTCCGCACCCTGCAGCGCCAGCTGGAGGCGAGCGTGCCGATTAGCGACTATATTGCCGCGCAGCAGCAGGCCCTGTCACACCTGCCCAGGGTCAACGGCACCGTCAGCGAGCTGCTTGGCCTCAACTTCGCACAGCTGGCGCGGCGTTCGTCCTGTTGCTGAGAGGATTCATCGATGCCCTACTACAGCTTTGCCTGCGAGACGTGTGACACCCGCTTTGATGTCCGCGCCACCATCGCTGAGAAGGAGGCAGGCCTACACCCAGCTTGCCCAGCCTGCGGCGATCGGGATGTACGCCAGATTATCACCGCGCCACTCTCGTTTGTCCGTACCGAGATGACGACCGCGCCCGCGCTTCCCGGCTCCAGTTGCGGCTGCGGGCCGGGGAGAAGGTGCTGACGATGGCTGAGCCGGTGCTGGTGCAGATCATCGGCGCGCCGGTGGCCTGCGCCACCGGCACGAACGACACCTGGCGCCGTGCGATCACGGCTCCGCCGAGTGCGCCGCCTCCGAGGTGATCCACGTTAGCCGACCCAGTAGCCATTCGCGAAGAGCGCCGTGCATAGGGCCAGGCCGGCGAGGAAGATCGCGCTGATCAGACGGTCGACCCAGGGACGGGTGCCCCAGCGGGCGAGCAGAATGTAGGCCGGGAAGAGCACCCACATATAGCGCCGCTGGCTCATGAGCAGCCCGGAGCTGAGCGGGATGAGGACGCCTGGGAGCATCAAAGCAGCCTCGGGCCAGCGGCGCTCTGCCAGCAGCACCAGGGCCATGCCCAGGAAGGCCAGAACCGTCAGCAGATCGATCCAGTTGTCGAGTGGCAGGTGTCCGGCGAGTAGGGCGACCGCCCAGCCCTCGGCTGGCTGGCGCAGCAGCTCGCCGATCATCGTCAACGGCGAGGTCGGCTCGCGCTCCCATGCTGCCGCAGCATGGACAAAGGCAAGCGGGTCGCCAAACTGGCGCTGGAGGTAGAGCATGTAGACGGCACTGCCGAGGGGTGCCCCAAGTCCGGCGAGGGCGGCCGATAGCGGCGGGCGCGGCCCGCTCGGGCGCGAGCGCTGACGCCACCACTCCAGCAGTAGCATGGGGCCGACGATGATGCCGACAAATCTGCTCAGGGCGGCGGCAAAGGCCAGCATGGCCGCACTCTCCCAGAAGCCGCGCCGGGCCAGGTAGAGTGCGCCAAGGGCGCAGAGCAGAAAGAGCGACTCGCTGTAAATTGCCGACCCGAAGAGCGAGCCGGGGAAGATCAGCATGTACCAGACGGCCCGTTCGGCCACCGCCTCGCCCCAATCGTCGGCGGCGATGCGATAGAGCAGCATGGCCGCGCCGAGCAGGGCCGCGTTGGCGATCAGCAGGCCAGCTACCGCCGGGCTGCCCACAAGGCCGCCCAGGGCGCGTATGAGCAGCGGCAGCAGGGGCCAGAAGGCCACCGAGGGAAGTGGCACGCCGTGGTAACGGTAGCCGTCGGTGGCGATGCTCAGGTAGAAGCCGGTGTCCCAGCGGCTGGCGAAGACGTCGAGCAGGACGTTGTCGACCCCAAACAGGTGGTAGAGCGGAGTGGGCGAGTCGGCGAAGAGCGATGCGCCCAGGTAGGCGATCAGTGCCACGACAAGTCGGCTGACGCCGAAGGCCGCCAGGGGCACCCAGAGCCAGGGGCCTACCCGTAAGCGAGCGATCCGCGTGACGACCGGCACGGCCCGCTCGCTCTGCTGCATCAGCTTCCCTCCTACACATACGAGCAAGGGGCACCTGCGGGCAGAGCCCGCAGGTGCCCCTGTCTTAGCCTCAGCGCGCAACAAGGGGCATAAAGACCAGATGCACCGCGATGCCATCGGGCATGGCGAAGGCGGGTGCGCTGCCCACGGCGGTGCGCACCGCCGCGTTGGCACGCAGCACCAGGCGAACGTTGGCGGAAGTACGCTCCGCGCTCAACCCATTCCTGCTCTGAGCTTCAACCTCGGCCTCGATCTCGTAGACGCCCTCGTCGGTGCCAGCGTCAGTGGTGATGTGGATCAGAAAGCCGCCGATATCGTCGCTGACGGTCGAGCCGAGCACATGGCCGTTCGCTTTGATCGTGATCGACTGGTTGGCCGGGAAGTTAAACCCCGTGACGGTGAAGCTGCTTCCGGGCGCGCCGACATCATAGCTGATCGCTAGGCGCGGCCCCTCGCCATAGACACCGGCGAAGAGCTGCCACCTGAAGCTCTCGGACGGCAGGGCGATGTAGGGGATGAGGGCCATGCCCGCGAGCACAAGGCTCAGGGCGATGGCCAGACGCTTCCATTGGCTGATGTGAGAGGCACTCATTCATTCGCTCCTTACTTCTCTAGCGCCCCGGCGGTATCAGAAGGGCGGGGCAGGAGGCGGTACAGTGGACCGGCCCGCTCAACCCACATGGTCTGCACCATCTTGGCGGTCGGGCTATCGATATAGACTGGTCGGCGTGCTACCTCACGCTCGATCAGGGTCTGCAGGTCGTCGTCGCTGATCAGAAAGCGGTTGATCGCTTGGATATCAGGGCGACGTCCCTCAACCAACTGGAGGTACTCGACCAGGGGCGTGGTCTCCCACCAGCCGAGGATCAGGGCCTGCGGCGCGGCGGCAGCCAGAATCTGCTCGCCGCGCTGGCGGACGCTGGTGTCGCCAGCGCGACTGGCGAGGGGCCAGTTCCACAGGCAGGCGGCGATGACTAGCGCGACGATCACCCCGGCGACGATTCGGTGGCCCCAGACGGCCATGTCGGCATCAAGCCAGGAGAGGATCGTCTGGTAGCCGTAGCCCAGCCAGAGCGCCCAGATCAGGTAGGTGGGCAGGAACATGGTGTTCTTGTCGATCACCCGGTAGCCGATATAGAAGCCGGCGCTGAACAGGAACATCAGCAGGAGCGCCAATCCTAGACGCCAGTCGCGTCTGAACAGAGCAGCCATGCCGAGCAGTCCCGGCACCACCCCGAAGACGAAAAAGCTCTGCGCCAGCTGGGTCGCGAAGCGCCCTGTCTCGCGCAGCAGCCCGACCGGGCTGTAGCCGAGCATCTCGTGCGTAAAAGGCCCGCCGCGGATCAGCCACCAGAGGGTAGACGGGTCGCTCAGGCGTAGCGGGGTGAAGACGCCGGTGGCGTCGTAGCTGCCCAGGTAGTTAAAGGCCGGGTTGGCGGCGGCGCGCAGCGGCAGGTAGAGGTAGATGCTCAGACCGAGCAGGCCCGCAGCCGACATTAGCGTCAGGGCGGGCGGAGACAGCACACGACGCGGGGCGACACAAAGCACATAGCAGAGGCATCCCGGCACCAGCAGAGCGGTGGCCAGGTGGTGACCCATACTCAGGCTGCCCAGCAGGGATAGGGCCGCCAGGCGACCGGGCGTGGGCAGATCAGCCCAGCGGAGCAGCAACAGGATGATCGCCGCCATCAGGGCGGTGTGCAGGGTATACACCTCGGCAATCAGCGCGAGCGACCAGAAGTAGGGCGCGCATGTGAGCAGTCCCAAGGCCCCCAGCGCCGCCCACGGCCCTACCTGTAGCCGGCGCAGGATGCGGTCGGCCAGGGCGATCGTGGCCGCCCCAGCCAGCGCCGAGAGCAGGTTCATACGGTAGCCCACGTCGCCGATCGGAATCTTCGACCACAGGCCGCCGACTATCAGGTAGAGCGGGTAGCCAGTGGCCCGGGTGAGCCCGCCCGTGGCGGCGGCGGTGGTGAGCTCAGCGCTGTCGAGGTTATAGACTGTCGGCGCTAGCGTGAGCAGATAGAGCAGCAGCGGCGCGAGCAAGGCCACGCTGGTGCGCCGATCAAAGGTGATTGGGGCAATCCATACACGTGGCCACACAGATCGCGTCTGACGAGTCTGTTGCATGAGCCTGATCCATACCTATCCACCATTGTTGGCTCTCCTGCTCAGTATTCCTTTTGGCGTCGCAAAAGTGAGCTTGCCAATGGCCAGAGATAGCACCTGACTTTGGTCAGGTGGACGGTGCAGCAGGGTAGGCGAAAGTCAGGCTATGTGGCGAGAAAAGGATCTGCCAGCCTCCCGACGCTCAGGTGAGGATGCGCAGAGCCACAGGGCTGATGCAAATCCGACTGCCGCGCCAGCCCTCACCCCCCAACCCCCTCTCCCATAGCGGGTTTAGAGGCAGACAGCAAATCTGTCGCGGGGAGTGGAAATGTTGGTCTCTCGAAATAAGCCGGTGAGCGGCAGTATAGCACAAAGCAGTGCTAACGCAAGCGATCCGTGGAAATGGTCAGGGCATGAGCAAAGTCGCATCAGACCATCGCACGCGGATAGCGCAGATGGAACAGATCCGCGCTGCTATGCAGCAAAAAGCTCCGCGTCAATCCGTCAGATCAGCGCGATCCGCGTTCTCTTGCGGACTTTGCTCAAGCCCTATGGAAATGGTGGCCTCTCGAAACTGGCACGGAGGTTTGTGCTCTATGCGCAAGATCACCATTGTGGCCATGGGCTCCCGCGGCGATGTCCAGCCCTATGCGGCTCTCAGGGCCACCTTGCCCGACGCTCAGGGAGGAACCTGACCTTGTGAGGGAAACTGCCCTGTGGGAGTGCCGCTGTTCGTGGACAGCGTCGGGGAAACCCTGGTTCGTTCTTGCCTGCTGACCCCGCTTCCCCGGCTGCTGCACCCGTGCTACGCTGAGGGTATCATCACTGGTCACCACCATGCGCATACCAGCGCCACATTTCTATGGATTAAGGATACAAATATGCAGAAGATGAACGAGCTGTTCGGGAAGCGGGTGATCAGCCAACTGACGGGTAATCAGGTCGCGAGCGTATATGAGGTGGTACTCGACCCCGAGGCCCGCCAGATTGTGGCGCTGGTGCTCACCAGCGAGCATTCACGCGATGAGCAGGTCGTGCGCATGGAGCAAATCCTTGGGATGGGCGAGTTCGTCGTCATCGATGGCACCAGGCCACTCCAATCCAGTGCTGACGACAGCGAGATCATCGCGCTGCGCAAGAGCGCCCAGCAGATTACGGGCAAGAAGCTGATGAGCGTCACGGGCGAGCAGGTTGGGACGGTCAGTGATATGTACGTTGGTCGCAGCGGCGTTATCGTCGGCTTTGAGTTGAAGCACGGTCCGTTCAGCGGTGCTGACCCGCAGGTCTTCCGGGCCATTGACGTCCAGACTGTAGGCAAGGATGCCGTGATTGTCAGAACGTCCCAGCCGATTGCGCTGAGTGTGCTCACGGCGGAGGAGTTGGCGGTGTCATGGCCAGTTGAGGTGGGTGCCGATAGCCTCTCGGGTAATCACGCGGAGCGTGCTGTGTAGTCGAACATCAGCCTCCACCAGGCCAGGCGCGACCCGACGCCGCTCCAGCAGGAACTGGATCGCACGGGCAAGCTGCTGGGCCTGATCGTCATGGGCATCGCGGCGGTGATGAGCGTAACAATTGTGGTGGTCGATGGGATTCGCGATCTTGGCGGGCTGATGGATGTGCTCATCCTAAGCAAGGCGGCCTAGCATCTGGGCCAGCTTGCCGCGGGCATGGGCAGCAAGCAGAGGCCCACGATGAAGCTTGATCGCCAGGCGATGCGCCCATCGGAGCCACAGGGCTTCCCCTGACAAGGTCAGGTGTCTGGCGATCAGAGGCGCGGTCTTGCCCGCTGGAACACCAGCGCTGCGCGTGTTATGCTGGGTCTACCGCCCACCTCGCGCACCCCCCGGCCACGTGCGCTCTCCACTTTCCACACTGCCCTCCTCTTCGCTACCGCTGATCCTTCCGCCCTCCGGGCTGTGCGTCGCGCGCTGGGCGGTGATCGCTATGCACTACGCTAGGAATGTGAACGGCTCCCAGAGCCGGTAAACCAGACCTCGCAGGTCTGGCAGACCTGCGAGGTCTACCGATGCGAGCGAAAAGTCAATTTTTGAAAGAGAGGTACCTGTTCACACTGCTCCTACGGAAGCCCGCCTTTCGGTCACGCTGAGCGCAGCGAAGCGTCCCGGCGACATGACCGGCGTTCCCGACCAGGACGCTTCGCTGCGCCGTGCGGCTCCGCTCAGCGTGACAATGCCCGTTCCCCCACGTGTGAACAGTTACAAAGAGAGCTGGATGGGCGACAGCATCGCGTACATCGGTAGCCCCGAGCTGTATGAGCAGGTTTGTGGCCTGGGCTCGATCCGGCAGCGTGCGCCGTGAGCGCCGTCGCTCCTAGCACACCACAACTGCGCTCGTTAGTTCGGCGACACGCGCTGCTCGCCTTTTTCGGCCTGACCTTCGCGCTCTCCTGGAGCCTCTGGGGATTCCAGTCTATGCTTGCCGGCACCGACCCGATCAGCGCCCGCTGGCTCGGCATCGTCGCCACCTACGGCCCAACCCTGGCCGCAATCGCCCTCGCCGGGCTGCTTGGCCCCGAGCGGCAGGTGCCGGTCTCGCCACGCCGCCGGCTCTGGCTGGCTGGCGGGGTGCTCGCGGGAACCGTGTGGCTGAATAGCACGCTTGCGTCGAGCCCCCTCGCCAGTCCGCGCCCACTGGTGGCGGCCCTACTATGGCTAGCCATCACGCTGCTGCCAGCCTGGATCGTCTGGAGCAGCTTCAGCCGCCGCCGCGGCGTACGCGCGCTCCTCCGAACGCTCACCGCCTGGCGGGCGCCGCTGATCTGGTACCTCGTAGCGCTGCTGCTGCCGGTAATGATCAGCATACTGGGGCTCGGGCTGCTTGCCCTGCTGGGGCAGCCGCTGCCGCCTATGCCCCGTACAGAATCGGCGCGTGAGTTGCTGCCGCTGCTCGTGACCACGTTCGTTGCGACGCTACTCTACGGCGGGCCACTGGGCGAAGAGGCTGGCTGGCGCGGATTTGCGCTGCCACGGCTCCAGGCCCACCAGAGCCCACTGGTCGCGAGCCTGCTGCTGAGTGTGGTCTGGGGCCTCTGGCACGTACCGCTTCACCTCCAGGGTGTCTACCACGGCATCTTTCCTGACGGCCTGCCCGGCATTCTGCTGCGCATCGTCACGACGATTCCGACCACGATCCTGTTCACCTGGTTCTTTAACCGCACGCAGGGCATTCTCTGGCTTGTCGTGCTGCTACACACCGCCGTCAACAATGCCGCCGGGTTCTGGCTGCCGGTTACGGCGGGCGTGTACGCCGCTATGGCCATTATGACGGTGACGCTGATCATCGTGGATCGTATGTGGCGCCTGCGGCCCCCCGAGGGAGCGACAGTGCCGGTAGAAGGGCAGGCTGAGCGGGGACACAATCAGCCAGGAGAACGGCCACACCAGAGCAGTGGACGCAGGTGATCAACCAGCGGCTCACCCAGCGCACTATTTTGGCGTGTGCGCGCAACTTCGTCGGCAAAATCATCGCTGTCGTCCAGAGAGGTGCAGCCACTGGGCTATCGCCCGTGCCGTCTGCTGTCCACTCGCCAACCCGGTCGCGATCACGGTCAGCAGGACAACCCAGGAATATCCGTGGGTCAGGAACGGCGGCGAGGGCTTCACGCAGGCTGATATACTGTGGCTGGTCCAGCGTGCTCCTCCTCACGGGTTTGGTGACTTCTTTAGGAAGAGTAGTACGATGGGCTACAACTTTGACGTAGCCCTCTTGCGCGGCGCTTCTCCTGCCGCCTAATGATTTTTCAGAATTAAAACGGGTATCCTTCATGATCGAACTACTGATCAACAATCCGCTCTTGTTACTCTTCACGGTCTCGGCGATTGGCTACCTGATCGGGCGCATCCGCATTGGCGGGGTGAGCCTGGGGGTGGCGGCGGTGCTCTTTGTGGGCCTGGCCTTTGGCGCGCTCGACCCGAATCTGAAGCTGCCCGAGATTGTCTACCTGCTGGGGCTGGTGCTCTTTGTCTATACGATCGGCCTGAGTAGCGGGCCTGGCTTCTTCGCCTCGCTGCAGCGCAAGGGCCTGCGTGATAATGGCCTGGTGCTGGGCGTCGTTCTGCTTGGGGCGGGCCTGACTGTGGGCGCAGCCTGGCTGATCGGCCTGAGTGCGCCTGTGGCGGCCGGGATGTTCGCCGGGAGTATGACCAATACGCCCGCGCTGGCAGGGGTGCTTGAACAGATCAAGCGGAATGCGCTTGCCCCGGTCAGCGATGCGCTGCTGGCTGAGCCGGTGGTTGGATATTCGCTGACTTACCCGATGGGTGTGCTGGGCCTGATCCTGGTGATCGCCCTGCTCCAGCGGCTCTGGAAGGTGGACTATGCCGCCGAGGCGCGCGCACGCCCGGAGCTTGGCTCAGGTGGAGAGCGCCTGGTCAGTCGCACGCTGCGGGTGACCCGCCCTGAGATCGATGGGCGTAATCTCGGCGAGCTGATCCGTACCAAGGGCTGGACGGTCGTCTTCAGCCGGGTGCAGCACGATGGGTATGTGGCGATTGCGACCAGCGATAGTTACATCCACCTGAACGACCTGGTCAGTGTGATCGGGCGCGAGGAGGAGCTTGAGCAGGTGATTGCCGCGATGGGTGAGCCGGCCCCTGAGCCGCTTGAGCTTGACCGGCATACGCTCGACTTCCGGCGCGTCTTTGTCTCGAGCCCGGCGGTGGCCGGGAAGCGCCTGCGTGAGCTTGACCTGCCGCGCACGCAGGGGGCGCTTATTACGCGCATCCGCCGTGGTGATAGCGACCTGCTGCCCCACGGCGATACGGTGCTGGAGCTGGGCGACCGCGTGCGCGTGGTGACCCGCCGCGAAAACCTTGACGCGCTGAGCAAATATTTCGGCGATTCGTACCGCCACCTCTCGGAGATCGACGTGGTCTCGCTTGGGCTGGGGATTGCGATGGGCCTGTTGCTCGGCACCGTGCCGCTTCCGCTCCCTGGGGGCGCTAGCTTTACGCTCGGCTTTGCGGGCGGCCCGCTGATTGTGGCCCTGGTGCTGGGCTGGCTTGAGCGCAGCGGCCCGATCATCTGGAGCCTGCCCTATAGTGCCAATCTGACCCTACGCCAGCTTGGGCTGACCCTCTTCCTGGCAGGGGTGGGCACACGCTCGGGCTACAGCTTTGTGAGCACCTTCGCCAATGGTGGCCTGGCGATCTTCCTGGCCGGGGCGCTGATTACCTTCATCACTGGCCTGAGTATGCTTTTCATTGGTCACAAGCTGCTGAAGATTCCTCTGGGCCTCTGTATTGGCATCCTGGCTGGTATGCAGACCCAGCCGGCTGTGCTGGCCTTTGCTAATGAACAGACGGGCAATGATCTGCCGAACATCGGTTATGCCACGGTCTACCCGGTGGCGACCATCACCAAAATTGTGCTTGCGCAGATGATTTTGCTGGCGCTGAGCTAAAAAATTCTGGTAATGGCGTGGTAATTAAACCGTTCTAAACTTCCCCGTAGAGTACCTACAGCGGTTCTCAGAAAGGTCCTTTGCTGGCGAGGAGGCTGCAGGCACCTGGCAACTGTGCATTTGCGACATCTGGTTGGAGGATATTGGCTTCTACCAGCAGAGTCGCCTCAGCCTGCACCGGGATGTGCTACCAGCAGCCACCACTGGCAGCTGGCTCTACAGCCCGCCGAATCTACCGATCAGCGATTACAACGTCTACACTGCGACCCTCAGCGCAACCGACAGCCAGGGCAACCTGCTCACCCTGAACCCACTTGCCTATGTGCTGGATAACGTCGCCCCAGTCGTGACCGTCACCCGGCAGATCGCACAGTTCACCTTGGATAGCAGTGCTTCCATCCTGGGTGGCAGCCTCAGTGATGGGGGTACAGCCTCACTAACGATGCTGGTTGAGGATGGCTCAGGCCAGCAATGGAGTGAAAACCTCGAGCTGACCAGGAACGGTGAGAACCTCAGTTGGATCTATAGGGGTGACTTCACGCAGGCAGGCACCTACCAACTCACCCTGCTGGCGGTTGATCAGAATGGCAACCAGACCTCGCTTGGCCCCTATCAGCTTAACGTGACCAATGCGCAGAGGCCGCCACCGATCTACCTACCGCTGATACGAGGCGGTAGCAGGCCATCGTTACCGATCTACCTGCCGCTGGTTGCGGGAATGTAAGCATCCAGCACCAGCGTATACCGGGAGACCTGGCAGGTCTGCTAGACCTGCCAGGTCTGGTTTACATGTTAAAATCCACAAGCCCGTGCGGAGGAGTCAAGCTCTGGTTATCGCACCAACGCTGCAATGCTGCATGCCAACCAGCCTCGGCCTGGGTCAGGCTGAGCCCGGCAAGCGCTGCCCAGGCGTCCAGGCGGTAGCTACTGGTGCGGTAGGCGGCGTAGAGATGCCGCAGGGCGGTTGGCTGCTCGGCGACGAGGTAGGCCGTGAAGGCCCAGGCGCTGTCATAGTCGAAGCTGCCGAACTGGTCGTAACCGGCACGCCGACTGAGCAACTCGGCCAGGCGCGGCGGGAGCGGGCGGGCACATAGGCGGGCGAGTTGGGCCGGGCGCGGCGCTGGCCCGCTCGCACTCAGGCCAGCCAACAGCTCGGCCAGGCCCTCGTCGGCCCAGCCCTTCGGCTGGCTGTGGTAGCCTGGCTCCTGCCAATGACCGGGGAAGAGGTGCGTGGCGGCCAGGTGATGAGCCAATTCGTGGCGTAGGCTCTCGGTGAGCGTATTGCTGCTCTGGGTGGCGCTGCGGGCATGCGTGTAGAGCGTCGCCGTTGTCTCATCGTAGGTACCATCAACATCGATGCTGAAGGGGGTAAAGGCGCGCATATAGTCGCGGTAGAGACCCTGGCGCGCAAAGATCAGCACCGTCAATCTGCGCCCACCCTCGTCGGCAAGCGGCAGCGCCAGTTCCGGGCCGACTATTTGGGCAAAGGCGGCCTGTACGCGCAGCATTTCGTCGCGCAGGGCGGGCAGCTCTGCCGACGGCAGGCCAGCACGAAGAAGGATCGTCCCATCGTCAAGGGCTTCCGGCAGGGCCAGGGCCTCGTAGGCACTGCGCAACTGCGCCAGGTGTGGGCCATCGCCCGCCAGCTGATCCTGAGCGCGGGCGATGGCCGCCCGTGCCGTCAGGCTGGTCGGGTTACTCTCGCGCAAGCCGCTCAGCCCGTCGCCATAGAAGTCGGGGGCATCAGGGGCCAGGCTAAGCGGCGGCTCGGCGGCCAGGGCGCCGGCCAGGGCGATCTCAAGGGCGGCGCGCATCGGCGGATCAAGGCGAGCAGGGCGCAGGACGCTGATCGCCGTAGCGGCAGCAGCACGCACACCGGGATCGTCGGCACGCAGCCCGGCCTCAAGCAGGGCCAGATCATCCGGGGCAAGCAGCCCAGCGCGGGCAAAGATCAGTCGGGTTCGCGCATTTGCTGCGCGGTAGCGCAGCGCCGGGTCTGGGCCGGGGGCCAGGGCAAGCTCTTCAAGGGCGGCTGCCGCGCTGAAGGCGGGGTAGAAGAAGCTGTCGAGCATCCAGATCGCATCCTGCAGCAGAAAGCTGTCCTGCGTTTGATACAGCAACGCCTCGAGCGTGGCGCGCACCTCGGCCGCATAGGAGCGCAGCATTAGCTCGTGGGCGCGGCTGCCACGCGGACTCGCGGCCAAGCGCCCGAGCACCCGCAGGGCATTGCGCCGGGCCAGGCTGTGCATGGCGTTATTACGCACCAGCGCCAGCAGGCTGGCCACTTCGGGTGGGCCGACCCGGTCGCGCAGAGCGGTGGCCAGCTCCTCGGCGCAGGCATAGGAGGCACCGGCAAGCGCCGTCAGCAGTTGCGGCGTGTCGGGGTAAATGGGCTGCGGGCAGGAGGGTGTAGCTAAAGGTGGGCCTGACGGTGGAGCCACCGCCAGCGGCAGCCCTGCCGAAGTGAGCACCAGGCAGAGGAGTACACTAACCAGCAGGCGCATAAGCACAGCGTCTAAGCCCGTGGTTCCAACACACAGCGCGCCCGCCGATAATCAAGGCTGACACGGGCGAAGCGAGCCAGCAAGCGGTTCCCACCGTTCGCCCGCCCGCTCCGCCCCAGATCGCCCGCCTCAACCTCGGGCGTATCAAGGGCCACGTCATGGAGCTCAAAAGGCCCCAGACACAGCCCCGCCGTCAGGCCGTGCAAAACGCTGACCCGCTCGACAAAACCGTGCCCCTCGCCGTCAGTGACCTGGGCCGCACCCCGGCGCAGCCCAACCTGCGCCGCCAGATCGGGACTCAGGGTCAGCTCGCCGTTTGAGCCGGTATCGATTGTGAGCAGGGGCAGGGCTATGCGAGTGGGGGCCGCACCCTCGGCAGCGGGTATGGCCGGGCAGAGCAAGGCCGTCTCGGCCAGAGCGGGAAAGTGCTCGAAGAAGTGCAACGGCAAGCTCACACCGCCTGGGCCGGGCTCAGGCGCACCAAGATCGGGGTGATCGAGGCGCAGCCGCCCGGCTGCATAATCAACGGTCAGGGCCATGCGGCAGAGTACGTTATAGCCCAGCACCAGATCAACCTTAAACGGGGCCCGGCGCAGATCAAAGGCCAGCACATAGAGATCACGCAGCTCAAGCTCACCCAGGCGCAGCCAGGGCAAAACACTCTCGGTAAAGCTGACCTCATCGCTGGCCGCGTCGGAGCCGCGGGCAAAATCGCCCAGGCGCAGACCAAGCCGACGGGCCAACCCCAGGTCAATCGCCGAAGGATCGGTGCCCGTATCGAGCAACACCGTCAGCGGGTGGCCCCCTGGGCCTGCCGCAACACAGCGCAGCACCTGCGGCACGAAGAGCAGCGGCAAGCTAGTGCTGCCGCTGGCTGGGAAGAGTAAGCGTGTACGATCATCAAGCATAGAGGACTGCTCAGGATGCTACGCATTCCAGATAGCGCTCAAGTGATCCATTAAAGTAGACATGCACCACCTGGTTGAAGGTGATCCGCGCCACGGCATCCCAGACCTCGTCGGGGTCAGGGCTATGCACTACCAGCAGCGCCTGTTCAGGATGGTATTCGTCCTCGCCGGGCGGGATGACAAAGGCAAGCCACTCATCAGGGTAGCGCGCCTCAACCGCGGCGACCGGCTCGATCCGTCCATGCTCACGCATACCGGTATAGGGGCAGCCGCAGCCGCAGTCAGGGCCACAGGCAGTGTGATCGCCGCTGCCACAGAGGGGTTGGCTACCGCCGTGCTCGGCGGTCGTCAGGTTGATCAACACAGCCATTGGCTTATCCAATCCGCTCGATCCCGCCCAGATAGGGGCGTAGCACCTCAGGCACCATAATCGACCCGTCGGCCTGCTGATAATTTTCCATTATCGCAATGATCGTGCGCGGCAAGCCCAGGCCCGAGCCGTTCAGCGTATGCAGGAACTCGGGCTTTGCGCCGGGCTCCGGGCGGTAGCGCAGATTGGCCCGCCGGGCCTGGAACGTCTCGACATTTGAGCACGAGCTGACTTCAAGCCACTCGCCCTGGCCAGGGGCCCAGACCTCCACATCGTAGGTCTTGGCCGAGCCGAAACCGAGATCGCCCGTACAGAGCAGCTTGGTGCGGAAGGGCAGGCCGAGCAGGCGGGCGCACTCTTCAGCGTCGCGGCGCAGCTTCTCAAGGGCCACGTAGCTCTCGCCGGGGCGCTCGAAGAGGTACATTTCAACCTTGTCGAACTGGTGGCCGCGTTTGATACCACGCACGTCGCGCCCGGCGCTCAGCTGCTCTTTGCGAAAGCACGGCGTATAAGCGACATGGCGGATAGGCAACTGGTCGGCCTCCAGGATCTCATCGGCGTAGAGACTGGTCACCGGCACCTCGGCCGTCGGCACCAGCCAGAGTCCCGACTCCTCGTCGCGGTAGAGGTTGTCACGGAATTTGGGCAACTGGCCTGCCGCCCAGAGCGCCTGCTCTTTCACCACAAAGGGCGTATAGACCTCTTCGTAGCCCTGGCGCAGGTGCAGGTCGAGCAGCCACTGGATGGTCGCGCGCTGCAGGCGCGCACCCATGCCGCGCATCACATAGAAGCGCGAGCCAGCCAGCTTAACGCCCTGGGCGAAGTTGATGATCCCTAACTGCTCAGCCAGCTCCCAGTGGGGCTTCGCGGGGAAGGGCAAGCTGTGGGCCTCCCCCTCCTGGTAGATCACCGGGTTCTCACTGTCGTCCTTGCCGTCGGGCACATCAGGGTGGGGCAGATTGCGGATCTCAAGCATTGCTGTGCGCTGATCCTCTTCCACCTCGGCCACGGCTTTATCGAGCATGCTGATCCGGTCGCCGACCTCACGCATCGCGGCGATCTGCACCTCCCGCTCAGCGGGATCACGCAGGCGACTGATCGCCTTCGAGGCCGTATTACGCTGGGCCTTCAGATCCTCCACCTCGCGCAACAGACTACGACGGCGCTCATCGTCGGCCAGCACCTGATCAACGATGGCCCCATCAACCGCAAAGCGCTCCAGTTGGGTCTTCACATATTCCGGCTGCTCACGCAACAGCTTGATGTCGAGCATTGAGGCGTCCCTTTTTTCAAAGCAGGCTATAGCTCCAGCGCAACGGCTGCCCGTCCTGATAGGGCATCACCCCGTGGAACTGGCGCGGGTCGGCGCTGAAGACCAGCGGCAGGAAGAAATGGTCGCCGGGCCAGAGGGGTAGTTCACCGGCAAGCAGCCGATCAAGCGACACCCATTCCAGTGTTCCTTCAACATTGCGGGCGGGCGGGCTGCCACTGAAGGTCGTAATCGTAAAGATAAAGCCGAGCCAGTCTTCGCCGCCCTTGCCGAAGCCCGGCCAACTGATTGTACCGCGCAGCTGCAGCGCCTGGGCCTCAATCCCAGCCTCCTCATGCAACTCGCGGCGCATCCCGGCCACAACATCCTCGCCCGGGTCGAGCTTGCCGCCCAGGCCATTATATTTGCCCAGGTGCAGATCATCAGGGCGGGCGTTGCGATGCACCATCAGCACATGGCGACCGTCTGGCGCAAGAATATAACCAAGGGTGGCGATAATGGGCGTGTAGGGCATCAGTGGCTCTTTCTACCAGGCCCCGTAGAGGCCCGTAGCACCCCGACGATACTCTTCGATCCGGCGCCGGCTGCCGGGGTCAAGCGTTGGCGGCAGGTCGTTGAAGGGGAAAAAGTGCGCCTCAACAATTTCAAGGTCGGCATGGAGTGGGCGCGCCTCACCTTCGGGGTCACAGACGAAGATCACAATATAGTTATTCATACCCTCGTTGAAGTTATGGAAGAGACCATGGAGCTGCCGCACTCGCCCGCTACAGCCGCTCTCTTCGCGCAGCTCACGCAGGGCGGCGACGGCAGCACTCTCGCCATTGGCGACACCACCGCCGGGGAGCGACCAGGGCAAACGTCCGCCACGATGGCGCACGAGCAGCACCCGCTCATCACGCGGCGCGATCACGCGCACCCCCACCTGGGTCGGACGAGTCAGCTGCCGCCCAATGCCACGCAGGCCTACATAGAGGTTATAGGCCAGGCTGAGGCCGCCCTCACGCAGCCCTGTAAGCACCGGGTCAAGCATTGACATAGAAAAACCCTCGTCCTTTAGCGGGACGAGGGCGGTGCGCCCTATGGTGCCACCTAATGCGCAGGATGTCCACCGGCCCAGGGGGATATGCGCAGCCATCGTCGTTGCAGGCGTGGATTATAGCAGGCCGTGGCAGTGCCTGCAAGGATGGCGCTGGGTAAGCGTGTTTCGTATGTCTACTTGAAATAATGCATATTCCTGATATCCTGGAGCTACAGTAACGCGCAGCTGGCTTTACCAGTTTGCAGCAGGATCGAGGGCATCCCATGGAAGGGCATGCAGCGGAAGCTGTGACCAGCTTGCCTGATGGTGAGGATCTCCATCGGCAGACGGTCAGTGAGGCCTATGCCGCCCTTGGAACGAGTAGTCGTGGGCTTTCGGCCGCCGAGGCTGCCGTACGCCTGCGCCGCGCTGGCCCCAATACGCTCGAGACCGTGCGGCGCAAGCCGCTTATGCGGGTCTTGATCGAGAATTTTACCCACCTGATGGCCCTGCTCCTCTGGGCCGGCGGCCTGATTGGCTTTCTGGCCCAGATGCCCGAGCTTGGCGTCGCCATCTGGCTGGTCAACCTGATCAATGGCCTCTTCAGCTTCTGGCAGGAGTACCGCGCCGAGCGTGCCGTCGCCGCACTGCACGCCCTCCTACCCGCCCAGGCCCGCGTACTACGCGAGGGTGTTGTCCAGGCCATTCCCCGCGCCGAGGTTGTGCCTGGCGACCTGCTGATCCTGGCTGAGGGCGACCTGGTTGCCGCCGATGGACGCCTGGTTGAGGCTGCCGAGCTGCGCGTAGACCAGGCAACGCTCACTGGCGAGTCGCGTCCGATCTCCAAGGGGATCGAAGCCTACACCGCGCCTGCCGCCGAACGCACCGCCTTGCCCAACCTCGTCTTTGCCGGTACCACCGTCGTCGCTGGCACTGGCAAGGCCCTTGTTTATGCCACCGGCATGGCCAGTGCCTTCGGTATGATCGCCCACCTGACCCAGTCAGTCGCCGAGACACCTAGCCCGCTCCAGCGTGAACTGAGCCGCGTTACACGTACCGTGACGATGATTGCGATCGCCGTCGGCGTCGCCTTTTTCCTGCTCTCGATCAGCGTCGCTGGCATCAGCCTCGCCGAGAGCCTGATCTTCGCCATGGGCATGATCGTCGCCTTTGTGCCCGAGGGACTCCTGCCAACCGTTACCCTGGCCCTGGCTATCGGTGTGCAGCGTATGGCCCGCCGCAATGCCCTGGTGAAACGCCTCTCGGCGGTCGAGACGCTCGGCTGTACCCAGATTATCTGCACCGATAAGACCGGCACCCTGACCCAGAATGCGATGACCGTGCGCCAGATCTGGGCGGCTGGCCATAGTTATGAACTCGACGGGGTCGGCTATAACCCACAGGGCAGCTTGCGTGAGGCTGACCAGCCGCTTGCCGCACCGCCCGCTGATCTATGCCTGCTGCTGCGCGCAGCCGCCCTCTGCAACGATGCGCGCCTGCTTCCCCCTGACACCAGCAGCGCCGAGGGGCAGCCGCTCTGGACGATCCTGGGCGATCCAACTGAAGCGGCCCTGGTTGTTGCCGCCCGCAAACTGGGCCTCGATCCAGCAAGCGAGAGCGCCACTGCCCCGCGTCTGCACGAGATCCCCTTCGAGTCGCGGCGCAAACTGATGAGCACCCTCCATCGCCCTGGCGGTAAGAGCCTGACCCTCTATACCAAAGGGGCCCCCGACGAGGTGCTTGCACGCTGTGTGAGCGTCCGCATCGACGGGAATACACTGCCCCTTGATGCCGACCTGCGCACGACGATCGTCACTGCCAAGGATCGTTTTGCCCGCGAGGGCCTGCGTGTCCTCGGTGTGGCCATGCGCGAACTGCCTGCCAGACAATCGGCACGCAGCGCCGAGGCCCTTGAGTGTGAGCTGGTCTTTCTGGGCCTGGCGGCGATGCAAGACCCGCCCCGCCCGGAGGTGGCCGCCGCTGTGGCGCAATGCCACCGGGCCGGAATCAGGATCGTGATGATCACCGGCGACGATGGCCTCACCGCCACCAGTATCGCCCAACGCCTGGCGATTGTCGAAGGCAGCCAGCCGCGCCTGGTCAGCGGTACCGAGCTTGATACCCTCAGTGAAGCACAACTGGTGGCCGCACTGCAAGACGAAGTGATCTTTGCACGGGTCGCCCCTGAACATAAACTGCGCATCGTCACCACCCTGCAGGGCATGGGCCACGTTGTTGCCGTCACCGGCGACGGGGTCAACGATGCACCGGCTCTCAAGCAGGCCGATATTGGTGTGGCAATGGGTATGGTCGGCACCGATGTGGCCCGCGAGTCGGCTGATATGATCCTTACTGACGACAACTTTGCCACGATCGTGCATGCGATTGAAGAGGGGCGGGCGGTTTACGCCAATATCCGGCGCTTTGTTACCTACATCTTTACCAGCAACGTGCCCGAGGCCGTGCCCTTTGTGCTCTTTGCCCTGAGTGGTGGGCGGATCCCCCTGCCGCTCACGGTGATGCAGGTATTAGCGATCGACCTGGGCACCGATATGCTGCCCGCCCTGGCCCTGGGGGCCGAGCCAGCCGAGCCAGGGGTGATGGATCGCCCGCCCCGCCGCCTCGACGAGCATATCATCACCCGCCCGATGCTGCTCTACGCCCTGGGCTACCTGGGCCTGATCCAGAGCATAGTGGCGCTGCTCGCCTTTTACGCGGCCTACTGGGGGGCTGGCTATTTCGGCCAATGGCTCGACCTGCCCGGCGAAGGCCTGCTCTACCAGACCGCTACCACGATGACCCTGGCGGCGATTGTGGCGACCCAGGTGGGCAACCTCTTCGTCCAGCGCGCCAGGCGTGACCGCCACACCCCCACCGCACCGAACCGCCTGATCTGGATCGGCATCGCTGTCGAACTGACCCTGATCGTCGCCCTGGTCTATCTCCCCTGGCTTCAGCGTATTTTTGGCACGGCCCCTTTGGCGGCATGGCACTGGTTGCTGCTGATGTGCTGTATGCCCGTACTCTGGCTGGCCGGCCAACTGGCCCGGCTGGTACGGCGGCACCGCACCACTGGCGGAGGCCCGGCACGGGGCGCTCTGACACCAACCCATACCGACAGTTGAGCCAGGCGTTGCAATGGCAAGTTGCAGATCATCCGCCAGCCCGACACGCGATCGAGGTGAGCTATGCACGTAATCATCCTTGGCTGTGGACGTATCGGTGCCGGACTGGCCCAGCGCCTGGATCTCGCTGGCCACAACGTCACCATTATCGACCCCAACGAGGCAACCCTGGCCCGGCTACCGAACGGCTTTGGCGGGCGCACTATCCACAGTGCCGTGCTCAATCGCCAGGTGCTGCTTGCGGCAGGTATTGAGCGACAGGACGCCCTGGCCGCCGTGACGCCCAGCGACGATGTGAATATCGTCGCCGTGCGCCTGGCGCGCATGATTTTCCACGTTCCGCGGGTCGTTGCCCGCATCTACAACCCACGCACCGCCGAGATCTACCAGCGCCTTGGCATTCAGACCGTCTGTACCAGCACCTGGGGCGTTAACCGCATTGCCGAACTGCTCAGCTACTCTGAGCTTGAGCCGGTCGCCAGTCTTGGTCATGGCGTAGACATCCTGGAGCTCACGGTGCCGGCTCTGCTGATAGGCCGCCCGGTGAGCGCCCTGGCACGCATCGGCGAATTACAGGTGATCGCCATTGGACGAGGTGGGCGTACCTTCCTCCCCCAGCCGGAGACCCGTTTCGAGACTGGTGATCTCGTCCATCTGGTTGTTGTTGCCGGGGCGGCCGAACGCCTGACGGCGCTTCTGCATCATTAGGCATCGCAAAGCTGTATGCTGCAATGCCAGCACACCGGCCAGTGTTGAAAGGCGGCAACGATGCATGTCTTAATCATCGGCGGCGGCGAGGTCGGCTCCTACCTGGCTGGTCTGCTGCTGCAACAGAGCGTTCAAGTGACGGTGGTTGAAGCACGCGAGGCGGTGCTGGTGGCGCTGCGCCACGCTGCACCGCAGGCCAGTTGGATCCATGGCAACGGTACTGATCCCGGGGTGCTTGAAGCGGCTGGCATCAGAACCGTCGACATGGTTGCCGCCGTCACGGGTGCCGACGAGACCAACCTGGTGATCGCCAGCCTGGCCCGTTTCGCCTTTGAAGTGCCGCGTAGTGTTGCCCGGATCAACAACCCGCACAACAGCTGGATGTTCACCCCGGCGATGGGGGTTGACGTCGCCCTCAACCAGGCCGACCTTCTGGCGCGCCTGATCGCCCAGGCCCTCGCGTGAAGCGAGGGGCGCACGTCAGGACACCGGAGGGGCGCAGCAGCTAACGCTACTGCGCCCCTCCATATTAACCACGTGGTCGTTTTTAGGCGATGCGATGCAAAACTTGCCCCTCAGCATTGACCACGATATAGCCTTCACGGGTAAGTAACAGCGTGTGCTCGCCTGGCGCTGCCAGCGGCACCGGGCGCGCATTGAGCACAACCCCCTCGGCCAGTTCCAGTTTGAGGGTCGGCTGAGACGGCGCATCAGGCTCGGCGGTACCACGCACGGCCGCCTCGACGCTGCGGGCAGCAGCACCCGCCCGCTGGACAACCATTGCCAGCCCCGAGCCAAGCAAGGCCAGGCTTAAAACCAGGGCTGCCACTGGCAAAGCTACAGCCAGGACAATCACAAGCACCACCGCCAGCAACAGGCCCGGCAGCAGCAGTTGGCCCCACTGGCGCGTTGCGTTTGTTAATTCCATGCTCTTCATCACTCCCTTCGTTCAACCTGAGATCAGCATACCAGCACGCTGTTGTAGCTACGCTAGCAGAGTGTTAGCAAAGTGTAGGTTTTAGCGGGTCTTTGTACAAAAGATCCAGTTCAGTTCGCCACATGATTGGACAGCCTGTCTGTAGCATCATCAAGAATATCTCGCCTATACTAAGGGTGTTCAAGAGCCTTTTACCCCCTGTATCAGTGGCAACCATATTGTCGTGGTGCCGCCAAAAGCCTGTAACAGGGTACAATTTCCAACTATGTTGTTTAGGCGATGATGCCCATATCCATACAATGTATGGATATGGGCGTTTTGTATTGTTCTTGCCCCGTACTGCAAGAAGGAGTCATTCTTGGACGCGATTAGCGGAGCCGACACCACCTGGATCCTCATCTCAAGTGCCCTGGTAATGCTCATGACCCCGGCCCTAGGCTTTTTTTATGGCGGCCTGGTGCGTCAGAAAAATGCCCTCTCGACGATTATGCACAGCTTCTTCATGCTGGCTTTCGTCAGTGTGCTCTGGGCTTTGATCGGTTACAGTCTCGCTTTTGGCCCGTCCATCGGGGGCTTCATCGGCAGCCTGGCCTGGATCGGCCTGAATGGGGTAGGTCTCGAACCAAATCCTGACTATGCCGCAACCATTCCCCACCAGGCCTTTATGGTCTACCAGATGATGTTTGCGGTCATCACCCCGGCGCTAATCTCAGGTGCCTTCGCTGAGCGTAAGCGCTTCAAAGCCTTCATCATCTTCTCCGGTCTCTGGCTCCTGCTAATCTACGCCCCGGTCGCCCACTGGGTCTGGGCCGTTGGCGGCTGGATCCGCGGCATGGGGGCGCTCGACTTCGCCGGTGGCACCGTGGTGCATATCACGTCGGGCATCTCGGCCCTGGTCTGCGCTCTGGTCCTTGGCAAACGTGTCGGCTACGGCTCCGAGCCGATGGATCCGCATAACGCCACCTACACCATTCTCGGCACGGCCCTGCTCTGGTTCGGCTGGTTCGGCTTCAACGCCGGGAGTGCCCTCGGTGCCGGTACGCTGGCTGTCTCGGCCTTCGTCAATACGCACCTGGCGGCGGCGATGGCCACCCTGGCCTGGATGACGGCCAGTTGGGTGCGCCACAAGCGCCCGAGTGTGATCGGCGCGGCCGCAGGTGCTGTTGCTGGCCTGGTTGGGATCACCCCGGCCGCAGGCTTCGTCACGCCTATGGCGGCAATCATTATCGGCTTCATCGTTGGCCTGAGCTGCTTCTTCGCCGTCGAGGTGCTGGTGCGTGGACGGGTCGATGATGCTCTCGATGTCTTCGGCGTCCACGGGGTCGGCGGGATCATCGGAGCCCTGGCGACAGGCGTCTTCGCCACCAAGGCGGTGAATCCCGCTGGCAACGACGGTCTGCTCTATGGCAATCCTGGTCTGTTGCTCACCCAGTTGATTGCGGTCGTGGTGGTTGCCGTCTATGCCGCCACGATTACCTTCATCCTGCTCAAGGTGATCAACCTTATCGTTGGTATCCGTGTCTCGCCGGAAGAAGAGGCCCGTGGCCTCGATAGCAGTCAGCACGGTGAGACGGCCTATCAACTCTGAATCTTATCCCTGCGTCGTGATGTGGCACCTTTGCTTAAGGAGATCTCCATGGAACTGATCATCGCGCTCGTCATGTTCACCGGCCTCGTTGCATCCTGGTTTGTGCTGCCGGCTACGAATAATTAGGGCTTCGCTTTTGGCATCAATCTAAGGTGGGTTGAGGTTTTCTCAGAGGGTGCTACACCCCTCTAACTCCCTACAAGACAACATTGGCGAGGCGTAGCCTGCGACAAAAGCGGCTACGCCTCTTTCTATTTCCATAAGCGATGCGTTCAGCCGGGCCGCATCAGCTTGATCGTCGCTCCCCATCGTTCCAGCGCCACATTGTTGGGAAATGGCCCTATGCTACAATCAAGCTAAGCCTGAGCCGACATACCAGTCATACCGAAGCTGCCCAAAGGAGTGCCGGCGTGTTGCAAGCAGACAGCGATCCTATGCCTGAACGAGCGGCTGATCAGCAGAGCCATGCCGAACGCCAGATTATCGATGAGTTGCTGCGCAAAGAGGCCGCGATTGCCGCCTCGCTCAACGGCATCGCCATCACTGATACGGAAGGGCATCTGACTTATGTCAACCGGGCCTTCCTGGATCTCTGGGGCTACGTTGATGAGAGTCAGGTTCTCGGACGCCCGGCGATCTCCTTCTGGAATCCACCCGAGGCAGCCGCAGAGGTAATCGCAGCCCTTCAGCATGAGCACGCCTGGTTCGGCGAACTGAGTGCGCTGCACAACGACGGTAGCACACGCAGCCTGCAGGTCAACGCCAGCCTCTTCTATGACAGCAGCGGTAGCCCGCTAGGTATGGTTGCCTCATTCCTCGACATCAGTAAGCGCAAACAGGCAGAAGAGGCCCTGCGGATCAGAGATCAGGCGATCATCACGGCGCTCAATGCGATTATCTTTACCGATCCTGATGGCAAGACGATCTATGTGAACCCGGCCTTTTTGCGCCTGTGGGGCTACGACTCCGCAGAGGATGTGCTCGGCAAATTGCCGCTGGATTTCATTGAGCCTGCCGGAGCACTGGAGATGCTTGCGGGTCTGCGCCAGTATGGCACCTGGCAGGGTGAGTTGGTTGGACGACGCAAAAACGGCAGTAGCTTTGACGGTCTGGCGGCCTCACATGTCGTCTATGATGGGCTTGGCAAACCACTCAACATGGTGGGTTCGATCCTTGACATCAGCGAAGCCAAGCGTCTGCAGATCCAGTTCCTGCAGGCCCAGAAGATGGAGTCGATCGGGCGCCTGGCCGGTGGAGTGGCTCACGATTTCAACAACCTGCTGACGGTGATCAAGGGCTATGTTGACCTGGCACAGATCAAGCTCGATCCGCAGAGCTCGATCCAATTTGACCTGGAACAGATCCACCGTGCGATCGACTCGGCGGTTGGCCTGACTCAGCAATTGCTGGCCTTCTCACGCCAGCAGGTAATCATCCCACAGGTGATCAACCTGAACGAAGTCATTCTGCGCGTCCAGAAGATCCTGCACCGACTGCTCGGCGAGGATATTGTGCTGCAGACGAGCCTGGCTGAGCAGTTGCCGAACATCTACTTTGATCCCGGCCAGATCGAGCAGATTATCTTCAATCTGGCCGTGAACGCCCGCGATGCGATGCCCAATGGGGGAACCCTCTCGCTGGCTACAACTGTCGTCCACTGCGACAACGCCGACACTGAAGGATTGATCGGGGGGCGATCAGGTGATTATGTTGTGCTGCATGCCACCGACAACGGGATAGGCATGAGCACCGAAGTGCGAACCAGGCTCTTCGAGCCCTTCTTCACCACCAAAAATTTGGGTAAAGGCACCGGGCTCGGGCTGGCCATGATCTACGGTGCAATCTCACAAAACGGCGGGCACATCGAAGTTGCTTCCCAACCGGATCAGGGCACATGTTTCACGATCTACCTGCCGCAGATTGATGCCCTCACCAACACCACCGTAAGCGAAAACCAGCCACCACCACTAGGCAACTCGCAACAAGTCTTGCTGGTTGAGGACAACGACGCCGTACGCACCGTGGCCACGCGGATGCTCACCACCCAGGACTACCAGGTCTATGCCTTCCGCAACGGGGAAGAGGCCCTTGAGGCCGCTGGCAGGCTGCCCACCCCACCTGATCTGCTGATCAGCGATGTGATTATGCCCGGTATGAACGGGCGAGTGCTGGCCGAACTACTCAGTGCGATCTATCCCAACCTGAGGGTGCTCTTCACATCGGGCTATACGGCCGATGTGATTGCGAAGCATGGCGTCCTGGAGGAGGGCATCGCCTTTCTGCAGAAGCCCTATGCGCTTGACTCGCTCGCCCGTAAGGTGTGCGAAGTACTTGATCGTTAAGCGAGAGGACTTGCTGTCGCTGTGCATGTCCATTGCAAGTACAGCCAAAAGGTTCTGCAAAAGCATCTTTACCGCAAATTTACACAAATCTTACATACTTTGCCTTTGTATAAAGTGCTTTTACCAGAGCTTTACACAAATTTACATAGTTGTCACGCTTTCGTTGTAGGGTTAACTGCTCGTATCTCACGAGCAGTTTTTTTGTGTGTATGATGAAGCAGGCCCCATTGTCGTCATATGAGATCAAGCAATGATCACTCCGCAAGTGATCACAGCGTTTCAGTGGTAACCGTAGTGGTAATGTGTGCAGATCGGGCTTATTTTCACGCCCAATGACCATGAGGAGTTTTGTGATGCTTACCGGGCACGCAGGGAAACTGGCCACCAGCGACGTAACCAGGCCAGCCGTCACCGCCGTCAAGACGCAGGCTGAGCCGAAAGTTGGGAACCCGGCTGTCGTCGGGCTAGCCGCCTTCGGGCTAACGACGATGATGTTGCAGTTCCACAATGTCGGTTGGGCCGGTATTGGCCCGGTGATCTGGCTGGGGCTGATCTTCGGTGGCCTGGCCCAATTTATCGCCGGGTTGCAGGAGCAGAAGACGGGTAATAACTTTGGCTATGTTGCCTTCACCGCCTACGGCTCGTTCTGGATCTCGCTGGCCCTCTTGCTGATCGGCAACGAGTTCAAGATCTTCCCCTCGAGCACCACCGATGTGGGTTGGTTCCTGGTCGGCTGGACGCTCTTTACCGGCATCCTCTGGGTCGGTTCGATGCGTGTCAACGGTGCCCTCGCCGTGACCTTCACCCTGCTCCTGATCGGCTTCATCCTGCTTGACCTGGCCCACTTCGGCTTCCCTGGTATGACCGTGGTGGCTGGCTATGAACTGATGGCCTGTGCAGCGATGGCCTGGTATGTGATGGCCCACCTGGTCTTCCTGGATGTCTTCGGGCGTGATGTTCTGCCGGTCGGCGCACCCTGGCTTAAGTAGGCCATACAGTGACGCTTTGAGACCTGACAGGTCTTGTAGACCTGTCAGGTCTGGAACTGCGTATCGCCCTTACATCCCCATCGGCGCGGGGGAGCGCGAAGGGCCGCCTCGAAGGCGGCCTTTCCGTTTTGCGTTCAGGCGCTCTTCTTGGCCGCAGCGGGCTTTTTGGCCGCAGCAGGTTTTTTGGCCGCAGCGGGCTTTTTGGCCGCAGCAGGCTGCTTAGCCGCAGCGGGCTGCTTGACCTGATCAGCGGCTGAATTTGCCGTGGCCGGATCGGGCTGTGCCGGGGCCAGTTCCTCAAGGCTGTTAGTAAGATAGTCGCACTTCGGATAGCGCGAACAGCCGAAGAAGGGACGCCCGAACTTGCCGCGCCGCTGCAGCAGTTCACCCTCGTGGCACCTGGGGCAGGCGACCCCCGTGGGCAGGGGCAGGGGTACCGGCTTACCGTCCTTGCCGATACGGCGGGTGTTGGCACACTCAGGGTAGCCTGAGCAGCCCAGGAAGGGGCCAAAGCGGCTCTTCTTGATCACCATTGGCCGCCCGCAGAGATTGCACAGCACATCGCTGGTTTCAGGTGCGCTGGCTTTGTCCAGGACGATCCGGCCCTCGCTGTCGCGATGAAAGTCGCTGGTGAAGTCGCACGATTCGGCACCACCATCGCGGCTGTAGCGCGTACAGGAGAGAAACTCGCCGTTGCGCCCGAATTTGATTGCCAGTTGGCCCTGGCCACACTTAGGGCAGGGCAGGTCGGTGACGATCTCCTCGCGCTTGACATTGCGCATCTCGCGTTGGGCATTAGCCAGGGTCTCTTGAAAAGGCCCGTAGAATTCATGCAGCACAGGTACCCAGGCTTTGGCTCCCTCGGCGATATCGTCAAGCTGCTGTTCGAGCGAGGAGGTGAAGTCATAGTCAACGATCTTCGGAAAATGGGCCACCAGCAGATCGTTCACCACCCGTCCCAGGGTCGTGGGGATCAACTTCTTCTCGGCCAGGGCGACATACTCGCGATCCTGGATGGTTGAGATAATTGAGGCGTAGGTAGAGGGCCGCCCGATGCCCAGGCGCTCAAGCTCTTTGACCAGGCTGGCCTCGGTGTAGCGCGGCGGGGGCTCGGTGAAGTGCTGGATGGGCAGCAACTGCTGCAGGTTGAGGGGGTCGCCCTCACTCAGCAGTGGCAGGCGGCGCTCACTGTCTTCGTCCTCTTCACCTTCGTCCAGGCTAACATTGTAGACGGCCAGGAAACCGGGGAATTTGAGCACTGAGCCGGTAGCACGGAAAAGGTAGGGGGCCGGTACCGAGGAGGCGAGGCTAGCGACCGTGCGGGCCGCAATATCGACGGTCGTGCTGTCAAAGATGGCAGGGGCCATCTGCGAAGCGACAAAGCGTTTCCAGATCAACTCGTAGAGACGGGCCATGTCACGCTCTAGCCGGGCCCCAAGTAACTCAGGGCTACGAGCACTGCTGGTCGGGCGAATGGCCTCGTGAGCCTCCTGGGCCCCCTTCGAGCGCGTACGGTAGACGGGTGACTTGTCAGGCAGGTACTCGCGGCCAAAACGCTCGCTGATCACCTCACGCGCCTCGGCCTGGGCCTCACCGGCCACGTTAGTGCTGTCGGTACGCATATAGGTGATCAGGCCGATCGTGCCCTCATCGCCGCCAATATCAAGCCCCTCGTAGAGGCGTTGGGCAAGGGTCATCGTCTTTTTGGCACTGAAGCCCAGCTTGCGCCCGGCCTCTTGCTGCAAGGTCGAGGTCGTAAAAGGCGGGGCGGGCCCACGCCGCTTGTCCTTACGAGCAACCCGCTGAACAGCATAACGGGCCCCATCGAGGTCGGCAACTACTGCAGCAGCCTGGGCCTGGGTGCCGATCGCGAACTTGTCGAGTTTCTTACCGTCACGCTCGATCAGGGCAGCCCGGAATGCGTCACGAGGAGCCGTCCCACCCTGCTTGAGCAGGTCAGCCTCAATCGACCAGTACTCAACCGGCGTAAACGCCTCGACATCACGTTCGCGCTCAACAATCAGGCGCACCGCCACCGACTGCACCCGCCCCGCCGAAATACCGCGTTTGACCTTATCCCAGAGCAGTGGGCTGATCTGGTAACCTACCAGCCGGTCGAGGATGCGACGGGCCTGTTGGGCATAGACCAGATTGGCATCAATCGGGCGCGGGTTTTGAATGGCCTGCTGCACAGCGTTGCGGGTAATCTCCTGAAAGACCACCCGGTGTACCGGCGTACCGCGGCGCACATGTACCGCCTCGGTGATATGCCAGGCAATCGCCTCACCCTCTCGATCCGGGTCAGTCGCCAGGTAGATCGCCTCGGCGTCACGCACCGCCTGGCGCAGATCGCTAACCACCTTCTGCCGGGTAATCTCGTACTCCGGTTGGAAATCATGCTCAAGGTCGATGGCCAGATCACGCTTTGGCAGATCACGCACATGACCCATACTTGAAGTGACTCGATAGCCACGCCCAAGGTATTTCTGGATCGTCTTCGCCTTGGCCGGCGACTCGACGATGACAACTTTATCGCCCATACGAAAAATCCTGGTATATCTGAAGCAATGAGAGAGTATGTTCGTCACCGCACTATACGCGGGCACTTCTTGCTTGTCAATAGCAGATAGTCGTATGACAACTACCTTTGCCCATTGCAGCGGGCACGAAGGATTTTACAGCTCGCTAGCCGAGGCTCCGTCTATGCCGATCAGCATGCCCAGGAGGCCCGGATCGGGTGGCGTGGGCAGGTAGAAGAGGTGGGCCGGGCAGCCGGTGTCACTTGCCCCAAAGCCGGGCATCGGCATGCTCAGGCCGGGTGCTGCGGCAAGCCGGCGACACCAGAGACATTCGTAGCGGGTCGGATCAACGACCGACCAGATTGCATACAGACGGCTTACGGCCCGCAGGTAATCGATATGCCAGTGCGGGCGGCGCTTGTGCGGCTGGCGGTGACGCGCCAGGCGGGCCGCCAGCCCACCCGCCCCGAAGGCGCTACCCACATAGAGATAGTAGCCCGCTGCCAGGTTAAAGCAGCCGAGACGCCCGATGGGCAGCTCGAGCATGGGTTGCTCGAGCTGTAAAACGAGGAGGTAGCTTCCGCCGAAGGTGTGCATAGGATAGCAAGGGTACGCCGGAGACCGATACGCGGTAGGGACTACGTCAAGTGACTAGGACGCGCCCCGGTGCC
>CAZQCG010000035.1:41110-50866 GCA_964592425.1 uncultured Chloroflexaceae bacterium | reverse complement strand
CGTCAGACGGCCTCTGGTGCCCACCCTTCGGGGTGAGGCGCAAGCCCAGGTGCTTATGGATTTCAAGCATTAAAGCCGGTAAACCAGACCTCGCAGGTCTGGCAGACCTGCGAGGTCTACCGATGCGACGGGTACCCGTTTTAATTCTGAAAAATCATCAGCCCTGGGTTCTTGACCCTGCCCTCGCTTGCTATATAGACACAAGATTGACATGAAACGGCACTTCAATATAATTGGGGGCACAAGCAATGGTAAGGTAATGCAGAGGAGTACCGACGATGGTGTACACAGTGCCCCTGGCCCTTCAGGACTACATGACCGTCCTTTTCTCGGGAATCGGTCTGGGTTTGCTGACCAGTATGATCAACCAGATGGATCGCGAACTGGGGCGTATGGCGCTGATCGGCATGATCCTGACTATCGCCGGCGGTACCTTAAAAGCCACTGGCAAGCTGATTATGGCAGCCGGCGGCCCCGACCTTCCCGTTCTCAACCTGGGGCTCTTCCCCCTGATCGCCCCCGGCTTCACCCTCTTCGCCTGGGCGCTCTACCAGATCCGACGCACCCTGCGCAGCCAGCCTCCCCTGCGCAACCCCTGGCTCGTCCCGCTACTGGTGATCGCCTTCTTTGCCATCGGTTCCACCGTCATTGGTATAAACGGCGGGCCCTGGCGCGTCGGGCTGATCCTGCTGGCCACCCTCTCCAACTTTGCCATCCTGCTCATGCTCACCTTCGCCTCCTGGGGTCGCAAGCTGTGGCTCACCGGGGCGCTCTTCTTTACCACCCTGGTTGTCGTGCTAGTTATGTCGCAACTGGCCCAGATACCCTTCGATAATATCGGTATGATCTGGTTCGAGCAGATCGCCCAGACCATTGCCCAGGCCCTCTTCGCTGTCGCTTCGTGGCAGTATGGCCAGGAGGTTCTCAACACCTACCGCACCAACCTCGTGCCCCAGCCAGCCTGGAGCCAGGCTTCGTAGGCCCTTTGCTCTCCGGGCTTCACGCAGTATTTTTGCATTAGCCCTGAGAGAATGGCGAGCATTCCTTGACAGTCAGGTTATGCCCGCTATAATCGGGCCAGGCCCCTCCGGCCTGGCCTGTTGCTTTGTCTGCGCGATTGGGGGATGCTATGCTCTCTCGGACGACCCACCGCCTGCTTACCGCCGCCCTTGCTAGCCTGCTCTGCGGCCTGGCTGTTGGAATCTGGCTGAGCCCTGTTCCTGGCCGTGCTCAAGGCGAGGCACTCTATTTCGTCAGTACCGGCCAGCGCCTGGCTAACGACCAGGGCTTTCTCGATCACTGGCGCACCAGCAACGGTCCCCTGACCCTTGGAGCCCCCGTCACCCCCCCGCTCGAAGCAGACGGGCTGATCGTCCAATATTTCGAGCGCGGACGCCTCGAACTGCATCCTGAATATGGCGGGGCCATCCTGCGCGGGCGTCTCGGTGCCGAGTATGCCGCGACCCTCTGGAAACAGTTTAGTCCACCCCCTGCTGGCCTTGCCGCACCGGAAGGTACCCGCCTCTTTAGCGAGACTGGCTATAGCCTGGCTGAGCCCTTCGCCACTTTTTGGGATGCCAACGGCGGCGTCGAGGTCTTCGGCCTGCCAATCAGCACCGCGCTCTGGGAGTACGTCGGCTCGCAGATGGCCCTGGTACAATATTTCGAGCGCGCCCGCCTCGAACACTACCCGGCTGGCACCGCCGCTACCCCATCCGTGCAGATCGCTACCCTCGGACGCGACCTGGCCCTGCTGCGCGGCCTCCCGACCGCCCCGGTGGATCCAGCCGGTGCCACGGCCGTCGATGCCAGCGGCCAACCCCTCCCCGCCCCCGCCCCCGTCGAACCGGCTGTAGTTGCCCCGGTCGCCCCCACCGCTGCCCCCGCCCCGGCAGATCCCGCCCCCGCGCCTGCCCCGCCGCCCCCTGCCCCTACTGCTGCCCCTGCCCCTGTCGCAGCCCCTGTCGCCCGCAGCAGTGGCAAGACGATCGTAGTTGACCTGAGCGACCAGTGGCTCTACGCCTATGCCAGCGGCGAGATGGTCTACGACGCGCCGGTCTCAACCGGGCGTGACGGTTTCAACACCCCCGTAGGTCGCTTCGCCATCTACGCCAAAGTGCGCTCACAGACCATGGAAGGCTGTGCCGGTGACGAATGCTGGAGCGTACCCAACGTGCCCAACGCCATGTACATCGTCGGCGGAGTGGCCCTCCACGGCACCTACTGGCACAACCAGTTCGGTAGCGGTGTGCGCCGCAGCCATGGCTGTGTCAACCTGCCCCTCAACGCGGCCGCCTGGCTCTACGACTGGGCCCCCAATGGTACGCCCGTCACGGTGCAGTGGTAGTAATACAAGTGACGAGTGCGTCAACCAAAGAGCGCAAAAGCCCCCACTACCAGCGTCACCACCAGCAGAAAGCCAATTACAGCCAGCCCGATCACCCGCTCCCAGTTGAAAAAGCGCCAGTCGGGCGGGATCACCTGCTCAAAACCGTAGATCATCAGCCGGTAGAGTTCACCCTTGCCAAGCGCACCCAGGTCAAAAACGACCTCGGTCACTGGCAACAGCAAGACCCTCAACTCGCTCAACACCACCCGCTGCTGATCATTGACCTGGGTTTCAACCGAGCGGATCAGCCCCGCCACCGGCTCCAGTTGCATCCATTCGGGGCGCATCCCGCCTACCTGGCGCACTGCGTAGACCGGCTCGGCCTTACACGAGCGCTCCAACCAGCCCTCGTCAAGAACGGGCAGATCATCCTCGGCATTGAACAGATGCGCCCGGCGACTCCAGCGGAAGCTCTTGTGCTGCACCAGCCGCCCAATCCCCTCGCAGCGCTCACAACTGATCCCGCCGCGGCCACTGCATGTCGAGCAGGCCACCAGGATCTTCTCCGGCTCGGCCACCCTGGTCGCTGCTGAAGCATCGGCTGCGGCACCATTCTGGCCTGGCTGGGCAGCCACGCGCCCCCCGCTGTCGGTCGGCGCTGCCGGCTTTGTCACATACACGCGCTGACGACCCTGGCAGGTCGGGCAGGTGTTCAGGCCGCGCCCATGACAATCATAACAAGGGATAACCCGTGTCGAGCCGGGGAGTCGCAGTTTGCCCCCTGCCTGGTCACCAAAATCGTTTACCTGCGGCAGATTCACCGCCCAGCGATCCAGCTCCAACTCGAACGGGAAGACCTCTGCGCTATGGTCAGGTTCCTCGTCATCTGCGAGGGCCGAACGCTGCTCGTAGAGCACCCGCAGTTGGTAGAAGTAGACATTGCGGCTGGCAATCCGCTGGATGCGCGCCATCCGCCCAAGCATCGGCATGCGTAAAAAGCTCTGGGCAGCCCAGGCATCAAGCAGATCTTCAACTCGTGCGGGATGGCCCAACTCGTCAGCCCGCCGGTGGGCCCGCTCGATCAACGCGCTGTCCAACTCGGCACCAAGCAGTTGCTCAACCGCATTGGCAGCCACTCCGCTGATCTCACAGGCAACCGGGGCAGGTGCCAGAGGTGTACTATCGGGGCTAAGCACCTGGGTCGTCGTCTGATGTCGGGTGAGGATGCGGTTCAGATCATCGGCAGCAGCCGTGGCCGTCGGGTAGCGACGGGAGGGTTCGACCGCGAGCAGCACGGCCAGCACCCGGTCGATCTCAGCCGGCATGCCCTGCACCCCCCGCTCACGCAGGCTGATCACCGTCTCAAAGTCGGGCGTTGCCGGGGGGGGCGGCACTTCGGGCCAGGGCAAACTGGCACTGAGCATCTCATAGAATATTACCCCCAGGCCGAAGATATCCGAACGCTGGGTAACACTCGCCGCCGAACGCGCATGCTCCGGCGAGAGATAGCCCGGTGTACCCATAATTGTGCCGCTCACCGTCATCGACTGGCTCGGCTCACGGGCAATCCCAAAGTCGGTCAGCAAGGCCCGCCGCGAGGGCTCGGCAATCAGAATATTGGCCGGGGCCATGTCACGGTGGATCACCTTGGCCTGGTGGGCATAATCGAGCGCAGCCGCAATCTGGCCGAAGATCGCCACCGCTTCAGGCAAGGGCAGCCGTCCGCGTCGGTCAAGCACCTCACGCAGCGTACTGCCCTCCACATACTCAAGTACCGCATAGTGGAACGGGTCGTGGAAGCCGTAGTCGAGCAACTGGACAATCTGGGGATGCCGCAGGCGCGTGGTAATCGTCGCTTCGCGCTCGAAGCGCTGCAATGACTCCGGCTCATGCACCGTCAGCACCTTGATCGCCACCGTATAGGCTGGCAGGTGCGTATGGCGCGCCAGCCAGACCTCACTCGAGGCACCCTGGCCGATCATGCGCTCAAGCTGATAGTTGCCGATCTGCGAAGGAACGCGCATAGCGATCGCGGCTACCCCGCGTCACCATAGCCGTGCGGATGCGTCTGGTGCCATTCCCAGGCCGAGCGTACAATCGTCTCGAGATCCGCGTAACGTGGCTGCCAACCAAGCTCCTGCCGAATCGCCTCGGAGGAGGCGACTAGCACGGCGGGGTCACCAGGTCGCCGTGCACCAATCACATGCGGGATGGGGTGGCCGGTTACCTTGCGGGCCGTCTCAATCACCTCCATCACACTGAAGCCGCTACCATTGCCCAGGTTGTACTTGCGCGAGCCGATCCGATCCAGCGACTCCATCGCCAGAATGTGGGCCTGGGCCAGGTCGATCACATGGATATAGTCGCGCACACAGGTACCGTCAGGCGTCGGGTAATCATCACCGAAGACCGTAATGTGTGGGCGCTGCCCAAGGGCCACCTGCAGCACCAGCGGGATCAGGTGTGTCTCTGGATGGTGATCCTCGCCCCGGTTCGGAGTGTCGCCACTGGCGTTGAAGTAGCGCAGACAGGCATAACGCAGCCCATAGATGCGCTCAAACCAGTAGAGTAGACGCTCGATAAAGAACTTCGACTCACCATAGGGCGAACCAGGCACGATCTTGTTGTTGGCATCGATCGGCATACGCTCAGGCTCATCGAAGAGGTTGGCAGTGGAAGAGAGGATAAAACGGCGAACCCCGGCAGCTACTGCATGCTCAAGCAGATTTGCCGCATTCACCAAATTATCGCGCAGGTAGAGCAGCGGCTGCTCCATGCTCTCGCCAACCAGGGTGTAGGAGGCAAAATGCATAATCCCATCAAAATCGGGGTGTTCGGCAAAAAGCTTGGCCAGCGCAGCTCGGTCGGCCAGGTCGGCCTGCACGAAACTGGCCTCCGGGTGAACCGCGGCAGCATGGCCCTGGTAAAGATTATCAAGCACCACCACCTGGTGACCTGCGGTAACAAGTTCAGCCGTGGTCATTGAGCCAATATACCCGGCACCGCCGGTTACGAGGATCTTCATCGGGCGATCTCCTTCAATGTCGCTCTGGCTTCGTGGACTTACCCCCATCCCGCGGACGATCCTCACCAGACTTGCCAGAGGGGGAGGCCTCGGGCGGTGGTGGCGGGGTTGGCCTGAGCACAGCCAGTTGCGGGCGCTCCCGGTCGAGCCAGGCAGGCAGGGGGGCATTAGCGATCTGGGCCCCCACAGCATAGAGGGCCTGAATATAGTGTCGGTTCAGGCAGACAAAGCTGCGGTTCAACGCTGAGCCACCCTGATGCGAATAGATACTGACATGCGTCAGCGGAATGAAGTCGTCGGTCATGTCAGCGAGTAGTTCTACCAACTCGCGGTCGGTGCGTTTATAGAAGTCAGCCCGCAGCGCAAAGGCATCGGTAAAGAACATCATCGATTGGGTATCACGCGCAATCGCTGGCGGGGTAAAGCCGGTCGGCGGCTGCGGCTCACTGAGTGTCGCCACCAGCAGCGCATTGCTCCAGTTCACAAGGATCTGCGGAACATGCTGTACATGCTGCGGACGCCCAATTGGCGCGACCGAGGCATCCCGCAAGGCCAGGTAGCGGTGCATCCGGCTGTTGAGCGCATCGCTCACCCGCCGGTAGATAGGCAGGTCATAGCTGCCAGTGATGACCAGAACAGAGGTGTAAACTTCAATGGTAAAGGTATAGCTGTTGCTCATAAATCACCACCAGCACTCAGCGCAAATGATCACAGAGCAGACAAGACCCGGATCGATCACTCCAGGGTGGCAGGTCGTTAGAAATCCTGGCTGATCCAGGTGTCGGACGTTCCAGCAAGCCCGGCCAGGGTCTCCCAGAAGCCGGGGTAGCTCACCGTCGTACATGTCGGGTCGCTGATCGTCGTCGTGCCACTGGCAACCATTGCCGCAATTGCCCAGGTCATCGCCAGGCGATGGTCGCCGTGGCTCTCAAGGGCGGTGCCACGCAGGGCAGGCTGGCCCACCCCACTGATCAGCATCCCATCGGCGGTGGGCTCAACTGTCGCCCCCAGGGCGGCCAGGCCGACAGCTACCGTGGCAATGCGGTCGCTCTCTTTGGCTCGCAACTCCTGGGCATCACGCACCTGCGTCTCACCCTCAGCACAGGCAGCGGCCAGGGCCAGCACGGGGATCTCGTCGATCAGTCGCGGGATCAGTTCACCTGCAATGAGCGTCCCCCGCAGCTGCGACGAGCGCACCGTCACATCACCAACTGGCTCACTGCCCTCATCACGCCGCTTGCTGATCGTGATCGCAGCCCCCATTGCCTGCAGCACATCAAGCGCACCGGTACGCGTCGGATTCAGGCAGACGCTAGTGGTTGTAATTTCTGCCGCAGGATGGATGGCCGCCGCAACCCACCAGAAGGCCGCCGAAGAGGGGTCGCCGGGTACACGCAAGCTCAGCGGAACCGGACGATCATTAACTTCAGGTGGCTGCAGGACGATTGTCTCCAGGCCCAGACTCAGATCCACCCCCATCGCCTGGAGCATCCGTTCGCTATGATCACGCGAGGCGATCTTGCCACTGAGGGTGAGCGGGCCTGTGCCACCCAGGGCCGCCAGCAGCAGCGCCGACTTGACCTGGGCCGAGGCTACCGGCAAGGCATAGCTGCCACCCTGTAGCACGGCACCGCGCACCGCCAGGGGTGCCCGGTCGCCGTCATTGCGCCCATCAAGCTGCGCCCCCAGCGCCCGTAGCGGCACCACAATCCGACGCTGCGGGCGCGAACGCAGCGAGGCGTCGCCGCTCAGCACGGCAAACATGGGCTGACCGGCCAGCAGGCCCGCCAGCAGACGCATACTCGTACCGGAGTTCTGACAGTCCAACACTTCGGCTGGCTCACGCAGCCCATGTCGCCCGACTCCCTGCACCAGCAGTGCCTCACCGTCATACTGCACCTGCACGCCCAGCGCCCGTACACAGCCAATCGTCGCCAGACAATCGGCACCGGCAAGGAAGTTGGTCACCCGCGCCTGGCCCGCTGCCAGCGCGTTGAAGATCACAGCCCGGTGAGAGATCGACTTATCACCAGGGATCGCTACCGTCCCAGCAAGGCGAGCAGGTGCCGTCAGGCTGATGCTGATCATAGGTGCTGTGTTGGGCCACTGCAAGGGCCTGGCCAGCGCGTCTTCACGACGCCTGGTCGGGCGAGGTCACCAGCTTATAGCCGAAGCCACGTTGGGTCAAAAGGTAGCGCGGATGGGTCGGATCGGACTCAATCCGCTGACGCAAACGGTAGACCAGGGCATCGATCGCGTTGTAGTCAAAGACCTCGTAATCCCAGACCTGACGGGCGATCTCATCTTTACTGATCACCTGGCCGCTGCGCTGGTAGAGCAACTCAAGCAGCTGAAACTCCTTTAACGTGAGCGGCGGTTGCAAGGCCTGGCCCTTGATGAAGACCTCTTTGGCCCGCCCATCAACCCGCAACTCCTCGCGCACCGCCCGCAACAATTCCGGCGGCAAGACCCCCTTCACTGTGGCCTCGGGATCCTGGAAGACGATCACCGTGTCGGCGATGATGATCTGATCCTGGTTGTGCAGATGCACCGTACCCTCGACCCGTTGCTGGTTGAGAAAAGTACCATTGGTGCTGTCAAGATCGCGCACCAGATAGCCATCCTCGCTGCGCTCAAGCCGCGCATGGCGGCGTGAGGCCAGGGGGTGATCGATCACAATATGGTTCGCGGCATCTCGGCCAATCGTGATCTGCTCGCTCTCCCACTCGAGCTCACGATACTGGCCGTCCTGACGCTTGATCATTAACTTTGGCGCGGGCGCAGCAACCATGCCGGCGCTCCTCGTCGCTATATTCTCGTAAACCAATGCATGCACAGGCCAGCTGGCCTGTGCTTTGTCACCCGTTGGGCGATGTGGTACAATCGCGCTAGAACGCCTCAATTATACCATACAGGGCGGTACAAATACCACCCTGGCTTGCCTACCCGTGACGAGCCTGATCGGTCGGAGGCTGGGCCGCTACGAGATCCGCGCCGAGATCGGTCGTGGCGGGATGGCCCGTGTCTACCTGGCAGTTGACACCCTGCTCCAGCGCCGGGTGGCCCTCAAGATTCTCGCCGTCCAGCTCAGCCTTGATGAAGAGTTTGTGCGCCGCTTTGCCCGTGAGGCGACGACCGCTGCGAATCTGCGCCATCCCGCCATCGTTGCCGTCTACGATGTGGGCGAAGATGGTGGCCTCTACTACATCGCAATGGAGTATGTGCAGGGCCGTAGCCTGCATAGCATCCTCGAAGAACGGGCCACCCTTGGCCTGGGCTTCGCTGTGGCCCTGCTCGATCCGGTGGCCCGCGCCCTCGACTATGCCCACGAACTGGGTGCCGTTCATCGTGACATCAAGCCCCATAATATTCTGATTGACCACGATGGACGGGTGCTGCTGACCGACTTCGGAATTGCCCAGACGCCCGACTCCGATGGTGAACGGCTCACCCGTACCGGCGTCTTTATGGGCACACCCGAGTATATCTCGCCTGAACAGGCTGAGGCGCTCCGTGTTGATGGACGTAGTGACCTCTACGCCCTTGGGGTCGTTGCCTACGAGATCATTACCGGACGGGTGCCCTTCACCGGCTCAACCCCCCAGTTGATCGTTGCCCACGCCCAACTCCCGCCTCCACCACCCTCCTCCATCCTGGCTCACCTGCCCAGCGAGCTGGATCTGGTGTTCACCCGCGCCCTCGCCAAACGTGCCGAGGGACGTTATCCCACCGGCAACGCCCTGGTTGCCGCCCTGCGTGAGATCGCTGAGCGTTATGGGGTGCCAGTGGTGCCCCAGGCGCAACTGGCCGGGCTAGCCGAAAGCGCTGGAAGTCCGCCCGTACCACCCATTCACTCACCGATCCCCTCCCCACCGCCTCCACGCCCACCGCAGCTTGTCCCACCGCCACCAGCCCCAGCCAGCAACCCGCTTGTTAGTCATAACGTTCCGCCAGCGCCCCGTCCCCTCACCGGCAGCCGTGTGCCTTCGGGTGCAACAACCCTGCGCCCACCATTTCCTGAGCGTAGCGGGCCAAACAATACCCTGCCTTTGATCATCATCGGTGGGGTGCTGGTGCTCCTTACCCTGCTACTGCTCTTTGGCCTGGCCCGCAGCCTTGCCAACCCCACGCGCCCTTCACCCACCACCATCATCCCACTGGCCAGCTCGACACCCGCCTTGCCGAGTGCCACTCTCCCAACCTTGCCGAGTCCTACCCTCCCGGCCAGCCCCACCCCGCTTGCCACGCCGCCCCCAGCAACCCCCGACGCGCCAGCCACCGTCGGGCCGCCTCCACCCACATCCGCACCGAGCCTTCCCCCACCCACGCCGAGTCTCACCCCGACGCCCGAGCCGAGTCTCACCCCGACCACCGAGCCGAGTCTCACCCCGACCACCGAGCC
>CAZQCG010000035.1:0-41010 GCA_964592425.1 uncultured Chloroflexaceae bacterium | reverse complement strand
CCGAGCCGAGTCTCACCCCGACCACCGAGCCGAGTCTCACCCCGACCACCGAGCCGAGTCTCACCCCGACCACCGAGCCAAGTCTCACCCCGACCACCGAGCCGAGTCTCACCCCGACCACCGAGCCAAGTCTCACCCCGACCACCGAGCCGAGCAAGACACCCTTACCGGAGCCGAGCAAGACACTCTTACCGGAGCCGAGCAAGATACCCTTACCCTCACCTGAGCCGGAGCCGACTCTTTTATCCAATCCAACAAGCTAAGTGTGAAAAAGCCTATGCAGATCGCCTTTCTAATCATCGCCCATGTGCCCTACCTGCGCCGCGCCGGACGCCAGCCAATTGGTGAGGAGGCACTGCATACGCTGATCGGCCAGGGCCTGCTACCACTAGCCGAAATGCTCTCTGACCTGCATGGTGCTGGCTTAAACCCGCGCATCGCCCTGGCTTGTTCACCACTCCTCAGTGAGCAACTGATCGACCCGGTTGTCCAAAAACACTTCATTATCTGGTTGGAAGAGTTGATCGAACGGCGCCAGGCGGCCCTGCAGGCTGCCGAAGCTCGCGCCGATCATCACGCGGCCTATCTCGAGCGCTTCTACATCGAGTGGGGCCGCCGACGCCTGCAAGCCTTTGTCGAGCGTTTTGACCGTGGGCTGGTGCAAAAACTACGCGAACTGGTCGTGGCGCGTGTGCTTGAGCCGCTGGCCGGGGCGGCCAGTTATGCCTATCTCCCCCTACTCGCCCGCGACGAGTCGGTCCGTGCACAGATTGAGCACGGTATGCTGCATACCACACGCCACCTGGGACGCCCCGATGGCCTCTGGCTCCCTGGCTGCGGTTGGCGACCCGGCCTTGAGTCGCTTGCCGACGAAGTTGAACTGCGCTATATCGTGGCCGACCCGAGCAGCCTACCACCCGAGACACCGCCACAGCCGGCCTGGATCGTTCCGCGGCGCCTGGCTGTCCTCTTTCCCGACGCCGCCCTTGCCCGTCACGTCTGGTCGCCCGAACTGGGCTACCCTGGCGACCCGCTCTACCGTGATCCGCATGATCCGCATGGCTACACCAGCGGGGGCGGCGAAACCTACGACCCCTACCACGCCCTACGCCGGGCCCAGGAGCACGCCACCCACTTCACCCAGATCTTAGTTGCTGAAGGCGAACGACGGCCAGACGATGATCTCTGTCTGATCCTGCTCGATGCCGCCCAGATCGGCCCACGCTGGGTCGAGGGCACCACCTGGCTCCAGGCCGTCCTCACCCTCTGTACCACGCTACCCCAGCTCAACCTGACCACACCGGGCGAATACCTGCGCAGCCATCGCCCACAGATAAGCACCCAACTCCAGGCTGGCTCGTGGGCCGTTGGCGGCCATGCTGGCTGGCAAGGTGCCGAGGCCGAAGCCTACTGGCAGGCTCTCCACGCCGCCGAAGCGCAGATGGTACAACTCGCCACGACCTATCCTAGCGCCCAGGGTCTGCACGAACGCGCCCTGAACCAGGCCGCCCGCGAACTCCTGCTCGCCCAGACCAGCGACTGGCCGGCCCTGCTCAGTGCCGGTAGCACCGACGACCCCGACAGCGAACGCTGGCACACCTACCTGAGCCGCTTCGAGCAGGTCGCTGAACTGGCCCGTCATGCCCAGATCGACAGCACCGACCTCTTCCTGCTCGAACAACTTGAAGAGCTCGATGGTCCCTTTCCCAGTCTCAACTACCGCGCTTTTGCGCTCTGAGGAGCAAAGAGCGCGCTCGTTGATGTTATAGCAGTTCTGATGAGGTCGGCAGAGAACAGGTCTGACAGGTCTTTGCTGCCGGTCAGACCTGTTCTCTAGCGGGCTTAAAACAGGGCGTTCGCCAGGCGGCGGCGCGCCGGGGCCACCAGGGGATGCTCGTCACCAAGCGCCGCCAGGAGGGCCAGCAGCCCATGGCGCGCCCCGTCGTCGCGGAAGCTCCGGTCGCGCATAATAAGCGCCAGCAACTCGTCAATTGCTGCAGCGTAGTTGCTGTCCCTGACTGCCACCGCCGCCTGGTGATAGCGGGTCTCCAGATCACTAACCGGTGTGGTACCAACAACTGCCAGCAGGTCAGCCAGAGGCAGCGCGGCGTGGGCACGAGCAAAATAGGGCGAGCTCGCAGGCACCTGGCGCAGCGTCTCTACCCCTTCGGGCTCACCCTGCAGCAGCAGCAGCCGCCCCAGGCTGAAGAGCGCCTCGGCATGCTCCGGATCGTCACCCAGGAGCAGCCGGTAACGGGCAATCGCCCCCTGCGGATCACTCGCCTCAAGTGCCCGTGCCGCATCAGCTAACGAGCCGCCCTGCTCAGGGACAAACTGCTTGAGCCAGGTTCGTACCTGAGATTCGGGCAAGGCACCGACAAACTGGTCAACCACCTTGCCCTCGTAAACCGCCATGACTGCTGGAATGCTCTGCACCCGGAAAGCCTGGGCCAGGCGCTGGTTCTCATCGACATTGACCTTGGCCAGCATCCATGCGCCGCCGGCCTCGCCAGCCAGCCGCTCCAACGTTGGCCCCAGAGTGCGACACGGACCACACCAGGGTGCCCAGAAGTCGATCACTACCGGTGCCTGCTTCGAGCGCTCGATCACTTCCTGCTGAAAATTACCCTCGTCAACCTCGATCACTGCGGCCTTGCTGGCCGGAGCGGACTGCGGTGTGACTCCACTGATCATCGTTCAAACCCTCTTGCACGCTAGCTTCAACATTGGCTGTTGCGGTGTGAGATACCCTCCCCCAGTATAACAGAGATAGGCTCCGCTAACTGTCGGAAGAGCGTTAGACGCCTACTCACGCCCACGGCCCAACTCCTGGCGCATCAGGGCCGCATAGACCACGATCAGCAGGGCGGCAAAGCTAAACCATTGCAGGGCGTAACCCAGGTGCGGCCCCTCATCAAGCCGGTACGGGTCAGCCGGACGCGGCAGGGGCGGATCATCCGCGTCTGGCAGAGCCTCGACATAGAGCGGCAGCAGCGGTAGGCTCACCTGCGCCTGCATAGCTGGCACGTCGACCCGCACCCAGGCGGGAATGCGCGTTGCGCCGGGCAGTGGCAGATCACGCGGAGCCAGGGGCGAGGCGGGCCGTAGCTGCGGCGGCCAGGCCAATCCCTCAAGGCTTACCTCGTAGGGTACGGCATAGGCCGCCAGGGCCTCCGGGCTCTGCTGGTTGGCTGGTAGCCAGCCCCGGTCAACCAGCACCACTACCGCCGAGCCGCTCAGTTGCAACGGGGTCAACAGGTGAACTCCATCGACCCCGCGCTCCGAGCGTCGCCCACGTAAGACCACACTCTCTTCATTCAGCCAGAATCCCTGCAGGCGCACCTTGCGCCCGGCCAGCGCCGCCGGATCGGCCTCAGTTCCAGTCAAAGGCACCGCCGGTGTCGCCAGCAAGGCCAGCCGCACCGCATAGGCCGCTCGGCGCTGCTCCAGACGCCCGAGTTGCCAGAAGCCCAGGCTCACCAGCATGATCAGGATCAGCCCGGCCAGGCTATGCTTCAGCAGCCAGCCCGGCCCAAGCAGGTGATGGCGCAATCTAGACACCACCCAACCTCCCCCCTCGCCCCAAACACCAGGCGGCTGCGGCGGTTCCCCGTAGCGATTTTATGGTAGCATAAGGGCTGGCAGCGACGGCAGCGCTAGGCATGCCGTCCAAGCGTGAGGAGCATAGACAGTGATCACTCCACCAGCTCAAGCAGGCGGCTTCTCGGAGGCCGAAGCCACCGATCCACCAACCGCCTTCACAGCGGCTTCTCAGGCAACGCATGCGGCAACCCGCTACGTTCACGCCTGACGGCTCGATCCGAGCCAAGATGTTGCACCATCCAAGGAACACCCGACATGTTTTACGTGCCGCAGGAGTTGAGCGACACAACCAGCAACACATCCAACTGTTCAGGTGCGGCGTCCGAAGACGCGACTGGCCTGCCAAAGCAGCCATTAGCACCATTGTATCACAATTCTCGCTTTACCGCAATAGGAAGCCTTGCCGTAACTGTTCACACGTGGGGTAACCCACCAGCCAGGGAGCGAGGGCGTCCCGCCCTTGTCGTGCCTATGAGGGCAAGCTGCCCTCACTCCCAGGAGCAGTGTGAACACGTCGCCTTGCCCGGCGCTTCCCCTGCCGCCTAAAGGCGAACCGTCCCCGCGCCGTGGCGATGCCGTACTCGCTACAAAGGAGGAGTCTTTTTATGGATGTCAATCCGTCGATCTTCAAAGCCTACGATATTCGTGGGATCTATCCGACCGACCTGAACGAAGCAGCGGCCTACATGATCGGGCGTGCCTTTGTCACCTTCCTTGATGCTCAGACGGTGATCGTCGGGCGTGATATGCGTCTCTCAGGCCCGGCGATGTTCGAGGCCCTTACGCGTGGGATCACCGACCAGGGGGCTGATGTCGCCGACATTGGCATGGTCAGCACCGACCAGTATTACTTTGCCTGCGCCACCCTCGGCCTGCCCGGCATGATGGTCACTGCCTCGCATAACCCCAAGCAGTACAGTGGCTTCAAGATGGTGCGCCAGATGCCCTATCTGCTTAGCGGCGACGAGGGCATCCAGGATCTGCGCCGTCTGGTTGAGCAGGAGGCTTTTCCCACCCCTGGCCGCAAGGGTAGCATCCAGACTCACGATTTCCAGGAGCCCTTCGTCCAAAAGGTGCTTTCGCTGATCGATGTTGAGGCTCTGCGCGGATGCAACCTGCGCGTGATCGCCGACACCGGCAACGGGATGGTTGGCCCGGTGCTCCAGCAGATCTACGAGCGCCTGCCAATCAGCTTTGCCGGTATGTATCTCGATCCTGATGGCAACCTGCCTAACCATGGCCTCGACCCGCTAATGCCCGAGAACCGCGCCGAGTTGCAGGCCCGGGTCAAGGCTGAGGGCTTCGATATCGGCTTCCTCTTCGATGGCGATGGCGACCGTTTCTTCGCCGTCGACGACCGCGGCGAGTTCATCTCCGGCGACTTCCTGACCGCCATTATGGGCCAGTACCTGCTCGAAAAGTACCCCGCCGCCAAGATCCTCTACGATGTACGCGCCTCATGGGCCGTGCCCGACCTGATCAGCGCCCATGGCGGCACCCCGCTGATGGAGCGGGTCGGCCATGCTTTCATCAAACGGCGGATGGCCAACGAAGACGCCGTTTTTGCTGGCGAAGTCACCGGCCACTACTACTTCAAGGATTTCTTCTACGCCGACTCGGGCCTGCTGCCCTCACTCCTGCTGATGGAGATGCTCGCCACACGCAAGGTCAAGATGAGCGACCTGCTCAAAGAGCTTGAGGCTAAGTACTTTATCTCCGGCGAGATCAACTCGAAGGTTGAAGATGTCCCAGGCCGCCTTGCCGCCCTCGCCGAGCGCTACAGCGACGGCAAGATCGAGCGTATGGATGGTGTCTCGGTTAGCTATGACAGCTGGCACTTCAATGTGCGTGGCTCCAACACCGAGCCGCTCATCCGCCTCAACCTCGAGTCAGTCGCTTCCCCTGCCGAAATGGCCGCCAAACGCGATGAGGTATTGGCAATCATTCGTGGGTGAGTGATAGATTGCTACGCCAGCATCCCAACAGCAGCCAGGGCCAGGATCAGCCCGCCGACAATGATGCGGTAGATCCCGAAAACGACGAAGTTGTGGTGGGCCAGGTAGCGCAGCAGCCAGCCAATCGTCAGGTAGCCAACAATCATAGCGACTACCGCCCCCAGCAGCAAACGGCCCCAGTCGGCGGGCTGGATGAGATCAAGACTGCCTACTAAGTCAACCAGCGTTGCCGCGCCCAGGGTCGGGATGGCCAGGTAGAATGAAAAAGTCGTCGCGGTCTGCCGGTCGAGCCCGGCCAGCAGACCGCCAATAATTGATGAGCCCGAGCGTGACATACCGGGGATGAGCGCAAAGATCTGGGCGATGCCGACCCAGAGCGCCTGCCAGGGGCTGAGCTTGTCGATCGTCCTGGTTGTGGCGGTGCGCCTGGGGCCTAGCTCGATCAGCAAAAAGATCACCCCGCCAACGATCAGCGCCGCGGCGATCACGGTCGGCGTCTCAAACAGCACACGCTTGATCAGGTCACGCAAGAGGAGCCCGACTGCTGCGGCAGGCACAAAGGCGATCAAGATCGCCAGCCAGAACCGCCGGGTCGCCCTGGCGGCCTCGGCACTGCTTCGCCCCAGCACGGCCACCAGTTGCCCGCGCAGGTCGGCCTGGTAAAAGGCCACCACCGACACTACCGTACCAAGCTGGATGAAGATCTCGAAGGTGCCGCCAATGCTGCCTGTGTAGCCAAGCAACTCGGAGACGATCAAGAGGTGGCCAGTCGAAGAGATCGGCAGCCATTCGGTGATGCCCTGTACAACCCCCAGGACAACTACCTTCCACCACTCGGGGTCGTTCGGCACGGTCAGCAACAGGCTAAGCCCCAGGGCACCTAACGCGACGACGATCAACGGCCAGGGCAGTTGCGAGTCAGCAGAGGCTGTCGCAGCGGTCGGTTTTTGCATACGCTTCAGGGGCTTCCATTATCTGCACGACCACAGCAGGGGATGCCACGGGCCAGTTGCACCTCACCTGAGGCGGTTACAGCCAGATTGTTATGCCTCAGCAGCAGGGCTATCTGGCCCCACCAGGCATCGATAAGCTAATTATCATCAACGTCATGCGTAGTTGTGCCCTGAGCACGTTCAATAAAGAGAAGCCATGCTGTCGCTCACATACCATACTCAAGACGGCGGATGAGCGATCCCGGCAGACCGCACTCGACCATCTGGCGCTGGGTGCGGGTAACTTCGTAAGCAACACGGGCGAAGGTAAGCGTTGCTTCTGTGGTATCAAGCAGGGCATAGGCAGCCCGCGGATCCTGATCACGGGGCTGACCAACACTACCGGGATTGATCAGGAAGCGGCAATGACCACTGAGATCAACCGTCACACCACGCGGCGGATGGCGCTGCAAATCCGGCAGGAAACGCTCGACTCGATCATAGCCGTAGCGTTGACGAAAGCCAAGCTGGACATGGGAATGGCCGATAAAACAGATATCTTCATGAAAAGCCTCGAAGTTCGCCGCCGCTGCCTCGGTCGAGAGCAGGTATTCCCAGATCGGCTCACGTGGGCTGCCATGGGCGACCGCGTAGCGCTGGTCAATCGGACGTGCCGGTGGCAAATCCTCAAGCCATGCGCGGTGCTCATCCTCAAGCTGCGCCCCATTCCACAGATTGGCACTACGCGCTTCGGGGTTAAAATCACGCAGGTTAATCTTCCCCAGACAGGCAAGATCGTGGTTGCCGCTGATCGCAACGGTGGCATGGGCCCGGATCAACGCAATGCACTCGTTGGGTCGCGGCCCATAGCCAATCGTATCACCAAGACACCAGAGCGCCTCAAAGCTGCCAGCATCGGCAAGTACAGCCTCAAGTGCCACAAGATTCGAGTGAATGTCAGAGAGAATGAGGATCCGCATACATGCCCTGTGCTTCTTTGACGATGGTCTCTGCAGCGGTCTATAATGCGAGTGTCCGCGTCACTGTCGGAGTATTTCCACACTATGGTTGAGTCAACGGGCCACTGCCCATATCTCGGGCTCAAGCAGAACCAGGCGATCCGCTTTGCATCGCCAACCCCCGAGCATCGCTGTTATGCAGCCGGCAAGGCGCAGGAAATCCCCCTGATCCAGCCGGACTACCAGACAGCCTTCTGTCTTGCGCCCGATCATATCAGGTGCCCATTATACACGGGCTCAGGCTTGCCTTCAACGGTACCTACGACACCTGATCCACGGCTTGTGCCGGTCACTGTTATGACTGTCGGCGGTCTGCGCGGCTGGCTCTCCGGTCTCCCGCCCCGTGACCGTATGATCTACCTCTTCTTGATCGGCCTCCTGGCCATCATCTTCTCAATCTACGCCGTGGCTGGCTTTGGCCTGATCAGCAATGGCGGGATGTTGGGCGGCGGCCCGGCCCTGCCTCCCCCAACCAGTAGCCTGAGCCCAACCCCAACCCTGCCTGATTCCAGTCCCTCGGCACTCCCGAGTGCCACAGACGAGGCCACCCCTCGCCCCAGCGACACCCCTCGCCCCAGCGCCACCCCTCGCCCCAGTGCGACACCCACCCCGCAGCGCTCGCCGACCGCAACGCCCACTGAGGTGTTGCCCACCATTGAGGCGATCACCTTTACGCCTGAGCCGCCGACGGCTACCAGGCCAGCTTTGCCGCCCCCGCCCCCTCCTCCCCCGCCACCGACTAATACCCCCTCGGATCTGGAACCGTTGCCGAGTGATACGCCGACTACGGGCGAAACGCCAACTGCGCCCCCCGAGCCAAGCTCGACTAGTGTGCCCGAGCCACCCACCGCCGAGCCACCCACCGCCGAGCCGCCCACCGCCGAGCCACCCACCGCCGAGCCACCCACCGCCGAGCCACCCACCGCCGAGCCGCCCACCGCAACGCCATATGCAGGTGGGGAGATCATCCGTCGTACAGCCCTACCCAGGCCCTAGTACAGCCTGGCGGAAGTCCGTAGGGGGTTCCTGGGAGCGCGGGCGAGACGCCCTCCCTCCTGCGATATTATTCACTCCGTCCGGATAGGAGGGCGAGACGCCCTCCCTCCCGCGGTACTATTTACTCCGTCCGAAATCAATACAGACTACTGATTTGGCCGCCCAGAGGGGGTAAAGGTCGTCACAACATCCTGCACCAACACCTCTTCACCAGCTGTCAGCCCACTCAGCACCTCGACCATCTCGCTATTACTCAGGCCCACCTCGATCACCCGGCGCTCGCCAGGCAACGCCTCGGGCTCAAGGGCCACCTGGGGCATCGCACCCGGCACCAGCACAAAGCTCTGGCCTTGCTCAACCCGCACGGCGCGGCGCGGCACCAGCACCACCTCCTGCTTCTCGTCGGTGATGATCGCCGCCACAGCCGTCATACCGGGACGTACACCCTCGCTCCCCGCATCAAGCGTCACCGTCACCTTATAGGTCGTCGTGCCGGTCTCACTCCTGATTGCCTGGGGGGCAATATTGGTCACTTCACCGCCGAAGATCATCCCCGGCAGGGCGTCTAGCTCAATCTCGGCACGCTGTCCATTGCGCACCTGAGCAATATCGAGCTCATCGACCGGCAGGTCGAGATGGAAGCTGCGCAGGTCAACCACAGCGATGCTTGCCGTCGCATCAGCGGGTTCGCCCACCCGCATCGTCACATCGGCAATCGTCGCTGCGAAGGGAGCCCGCAGCGTACCCAGATCCAGGTCACGCTCAGCACTCTTCAGGGCCACCTCAGCGCGAGCGACAGCTGCCTGGCGCACCGTGAGGTTGCTGGCGGTCGGGTCGGCCAGCAGACGATCCAGCCCGGCCTGGGCGATCGTAATATTGGTCTGCTGAGCGGCCAACTCACGCTGACGCTGCGTCCCCGTCAACTGCTCAAGGGTCGCCTGGGCCCGTTGCACCGCCGCCTGTGCGCTGGCCAGATCTTCAGCCTCGGCCCCATCAAGCAGCCGGGTACGGGCCGCTTCGGCGCTGGTCAGCTCCGCCTCACGCGCCTGCAACGAGTTGATCTCCTCCTGGCGCGCCTGGTCATAGGCCGTCTGGGCTGCCTGCAGCGCTGCCTCAGCATCAGCCACCGCCCGTTGTGCAGTGACTTCCTGATCCTCACGCTCACGGGGCAACTCGCCGGGCAACTTCTCAAGCTCACGATTCTGCCAGTAGATCCGGCTAAACTCGTCCTGCAGATTACGCAGATTGTTGGCCCGCGTCTCCACGTCGATCCGGGCACGCTCTTTCGTCGCACTCAGACTCACCCGTGCATTCTCGAGATTGGTACGGGCGCTCTGCACACGCTCATTAGCACTGGCCAATTCATCGTTGGCCGGGCCAGCCTCCAGGCGCGCCAGACGGGCGCGCGCACTCTCCAAGTCGGCCCGTGCCGCCGCGATCTCGGCGGGGCTCACACTGGCGGAAGCCTGGCTGTACTGCCGGCGGGCCTGCTCAACCCGTGCGCTTGCTTCGGCCAGTTCCGCCTCGCTGGCACCGGCCAGTAAACCTTCCAACTCGGCCTGGGCCTGGCGCAGATCGGCCTGGGCCTGCTCAACTCGCAACACTAAGCCCTCGCTGTCGATCCGCGCCAGCGGCTGACTTGCCTCCACTGTATCACCGGGCTGTACAAGGATCTCGGCCACCGTACCGTTAGTTGCAAAACGCAGGCTGGCCTCGGCCTGCGGCTCAATATTGCCAGTGGCGCTCACACTCGCCGCAATCCCGCCACTGCTCACTGGGACAACCTGCCAACCGGCAGGCAGGCTCTCCGGTGCCTCTTGGCGTGCCAGCAGATTAAAGGCCAGGGTGGCGATCAGGCCTACCAGCAGTACCAGCGCACCCACAATGAAGATCAGGCGTCGCCCGTTGCGTCGACGCTTGGGAGATGGAGCCGTTGTGGTCATCTAAAGACTCCTAAATAGGCAAGCCGAAATGGTATTATACCCCTCGTAATGGTGATCTTGCTTGCCACCCTGAAGCCTGCACTCTATGCAATCACCCCCACTGATCTTGATCGTCGGGGCTGCCGACACCGGGCGAGCCCCGATTACGGCAGCTCTGCTCACACGCCTGCTGGATCGTGACGGCCTGACCTGTACGCTTGGCTCAGCTGGCATTGTTGGTCATGAAGAAGCTCCTGCCGAATCTGAGGCACGAGCAGCCATGCTTGTCTATGGCCTTGACCTTGATGCTCACCGCGCTCGCTTGCTCAACGAGACCCATGTGGCCACTGCCGCCCTGCTGATCGCGGTCGACAGCGGGGTCGCTCGTGTTCTACGTATACGTTATGTCGATGCAAAGGTGTTCGGCCTGGGCGAGTTAGCCGGACGTCAACGCGATATTCCCGATCCTTTTCGTATGCAGGTAGGAGCCTGGCTGCACTATGCCGGCGAGATCGAGCAGCTGCTGATCGCTGGCTTGCCGCGCCTGCGTCAGTTGCTCAAGCTGGAAGCCCAGGCTGCGCCTGCGGGCCTTACACCTGCACCACTGCCCACCGTTTTGGACGCCCAACGCCCCCCACCAGTTGCGCTCAGCGCAGAGGTATCTGTGCTGTCCACGCCAGCGGCTGCCGACCGGGTTGCAGCAACCCTTGCGATTGAACCGACCCGCCTATCGATCGTTGGGCGGCTCTGCCGCCTGCTGGCCCTCTATGCCGAACTGCCTGCCACCGTTGTCTGGCCAGCTGCTCGCCACCAGATCGAGGCCGATCTCGCCCTGCTGACCGCCGCCCTCACCCCTGGCGATCTGGCCCAACCCTATGTCGCTCTGCTACAAGCAATGCTCAACCTGATCCCCAATCCTCCTGATGCTACCCAGGCCCTTGCTCTGCACGAAGCCGTACTACGCTTGCAAGATCCCGTCGGCCCCACCGAGCTGGCGACACTCGCCCAGGCCCTCAAGTGGCTGGATGAGCGTTGATTGCCACGATGGCAAGGCAGGACACAGGGAATAGCTCGGGTGGACTATAAACTACCCACCCGCCAGCGCCGGTAACCAGAGCAGCGGGGTGCCATAGTCAAGTCCTGTGGCCAGCCGGGTCGTGGGTTCGCTACCGGGCGACCAGCGCCAGAGTTCGGCTGGCCCCGGCGTAGGGAAGGTGGGCTCACGCAGCTTCAAGCCTGCCCGCCAACCCAGCGGGAGGGCCACGGCGCGATCGTCTCCCTCCGGTGCCCACGCCGCCGCCGTGGCCCAGGCTAAAGCTTGCGCCTTATGCGCCTGCATGGTTAGCGTGGCACTCGGCAGCACCATTTCCTCGGTCAGGTTCAGGTCGAGCAGGCTGGTGGACCAGACATCGTAGCCGCTGAAGCCACGGGCATCGCTGTAGTCGTAATCACTGACCGCCAGCATCCTGCCATCAGGCGCGTAGACTGGCGTCATCATCCAACCGGCACCAATGCCGAGCGGCTCGCCCCGACGCTCGAAGGAACTACTGGCTTCGGTCATATTTAGATCAACCAGGGCCTGGTAGCCCACAAAACGCTGATAGGCGATCTGCGTGCCGTCTGGAGACCAGGCTGGCCCGTAGACCAGCAGCCCCGCCTGGCCAGCATCGCTCAGACCTGCCCGCGCGACATCCCAGCCGTTGGCACCCTGGCGGTTGACGATACGAATGGCATTTACCGTACCAGGAAAGTTACCGCCAGGGGCCGTCTGCGTCGGTGGGGTAGCAAAGGCGATCCGCCGCCCGTCAGGGCTGAAGGCCGGGTCGCAGCCGGTGCCGATCACCTGCTCGCCGCTGATGGTTGCTCCCGCCGGGTCAAGCTCGATCACCCTTACTTCTGCCTCGTCACACCATAGACTCCAGCCTTGCCAATCGGGCACCACCGGGCGGGCTGCCGCAGCCGCAACATAGGCCAGGCTCTGTCCATCAGGTGCCCAACTGAGCCCTGCTTCAACCTGCTGGTTGCTGGTCAGACGCTGCAGGTTAGCCCCGCTCCGCTCGATCAGCCAGATCTCAGCCTCCACACCAGTGCCCCGTACCAGGGCCAACCGCTGCCCATCTGCCGTCGCAGCAAAAGCGCTCACCTCGTCGGCAAGGCTGCGTTGCGCGCCTCCCTGCGGATCGAGCGCCGTCAGGACACCCTCACTCAGGTAGAAGATCTCATCAGGGATGCGCGCCACCGTGGTCGCGGCGGTTGTTGCCGTTGCCCCCGTCGTCGCGGTCGTGGCGGTTGTTGCCGTTGCCCCCGTCGTCGCGGTCGCGGCGGTTGTTGCCGTTGCCCCCGTCGTCGCACTAGCCGAGGGTGCTGATGTGGCAGTCGGGGCTGCGCTCGGCACACTGGTCGGCAGATCTGGCGGAACGGCAGTCGGGGTCGGCGCAGACCCACCAGGTGCGTTTGTCGCTGCGGCAGGAACGCTTGTGACGTTACTGCTGGTTGATCCGGCCCCACAACCGCTGAGGATCAGGCCAAGGATCAGGATCAAGGCGCTGTACAGACTGGAACGGCGGCCTACGCTGTAGAGCGCAGGCCAGCACCGTTTCCTTAAGGATGAACCGGAAGTGTGCTGCATACGAGTCTCCGCGTTGATGCAAGGACATGGGCTTCGTCTCTACTATGATCAACGCTGACCGGCGCAGTAGGTTGCAGACTGAGACCTGCAGTCTACAGCGGTTCTCAGACTCGTTTGCCGGGTTGGAGGGCTCGCCCTCCCCGAAAACCCCCTCGTCTATCCTGATGGCTTGGGAGGGGCTTGGGGCGGGCATGCCCTCTCCAAGAAAAATCTACAACCCGTCTATCCTGATGGCTTGGGAGGGGCTTGGGGCGGGCAAAGCCCGCCCCAAGAAAAATCTACACCCCGTCAGACCTGGTCGGACAGAGTACGAGCGTCTCAGGGCTGGCTGACCAGTTGCTCGGTGGGAATGAGGCGAACAATGCTCTGATTGGTTTCGGCGGCCTGCTGCAAGCCTTCGATCCAGGGGAGGAAGATTTCGCTGAAGGCTTGCTGGCCGGGCGTTGTCTGCAACAGATCCGCATTCTCAAGCGGACGCACCTCCGGTGCATCGATCAACTGGATGATATGCCAGCCGAAATCCGATTGAACCAGGCGCAACTCGCCTGCGCTCATGCTGAAGACCGCCTCGTCAAACGGTTCGACAAAGACACCGCGCAAGGCCCAACCCAGATCGCCCCCCTCCTGCGCCGAGCCGGGATCGTCCGAGTGCTCGCTGGCCAGGGTGGCAAAATCGGCCCCACCCTGGAGTTGGCTCAGCAGGGCCTCGGCCTCCTGCTTCACCTGCTCAAGCTGGGCCGTCTCACTCATCCCGTCGGTAGAGAGCAGAATGTGGCGGGCATGGGCCTGCTCAGCCGTGGTGTGGCGCAGGATCATGGCCTGAATGACTTCATCACGCAGCAGCAGTCGGCGCAGTTCGGCCTCGTCGACGACCTGAGCCTGGTCGAGTAACAGCTGGAATTGGGCTTCGTCGCCGCCAGCCTGGGTCTGCTTGATCTCGGCGATCCGCGTCGTTACCACCGCTTCATCGGCGGTAACGCCCTCGGTCGCGGCTGCCTGCACCACCAACTCGATCTGGATCAGCTGATCAAGCGTCTCATTCGGATCTGAGCCGGGCTGGAAGGCGCGCACAAAATCGCCACGGGTGATCGGTGCGCCGCCAACCTGGGCGATCACCTCGGTGCTGGTGTAGGTGCCGATGGGCTGCGCCAGGGGTAGCGCAGTAGGCACGTCCGTACCGCCAGTACCGCTCGCATCACTCACCGCTGGCGCGGTAGGATCAAGTTGATCAAACTCACGGACGGGGCCGGAAGGGATCAGCCAGGCCAGGCCAGCCCCGATCACGGCCAGCAACAATACGGAGCCAATAATCACCGGCAGCGTCGGGCGCTTGCGTCCATCATCTTCCGGCTGGTCGTCTATACGCAGGGGTGGATTGTCCGCCGAACGCTCAGGATCGCTAAACTTGTCGTTCGTATCGTCGTCGTAGTCGGGGCTCGTTGATGATTCGTCACTCACCAGAATCTCCAGTCCTCAAAAAATCGTATTGAGTGTAGACAGGCCATCCTACCATATTTTCACCTTGCGCCCATGGTATACTCCCAGAGCGTATGCGCGAGACGAAGGGTATGAAGTGACGATGCCCTTACTGCGCCTCCTGGCTCGGATCTGGACAATCATCCTCGGCGGTGTGGTGCTGATCCTGCTGTCGGCGCTCGCTGCCCGCCTGCTGATGCCGCTCAGCCCCTGGGCCCAGACGCCGAGCCTGACGACGGTCGATCCGCCTGATGGCGCGGTCGGTGTACCGCCGCGTGATCCGCTTGTGATGCGCTTTAGTACGCCGATGAATCGGGCCACGACTGAGGCGGCCTTTCAGCTTGATCCGCCGGTAGCGGGACAACTCATCTGGTCGCCCGATGGGCGTAGCCTGACTTTTCACCCTGCGCAGAGCCTCAAATCGGCTACACGTTATACCCTGCGCCTCGAGCGCACGGCCCTGAGTCATTGGTGGCGTGCGCTCGCCCCGCCCGCCCAGGTCAGTTTCCACACGGCAACCCAGCCTGCCGTGGTGAGTGCTATGCCTCAGGGTGTTGGTGTGGCTGCGACCACGCCTCTGGCGCTCAGCTTCAGCCAGCCCATGGTGCCAGCGACGGCGGTAGGCCGCCCGGCTGCCGTGCCTGCGCTACAACTCAACCCGCCGCAGGCCCTGCGTGCCCGCTGGATCAACCAGCAGACCCTTTTGCTGCAGCCGCAAACCGCCCTGGCCCCGGCTACTACCTACCAGGTGACGCTCGACCCTGGCCTGCGCGACCTGCGCGGGGTGGCCCTGGGGACACCTTTTCGCTGGAGCTTTGTCACCGCCTGGCCAGCTGTACTGGCCCAGATGCCTGAGAACGGCACCGGTGGCATCAGCCCACGCACACCCCTCAGCCTCACTCTCGCTGCCCCGCTCGATCTCAACCTGGCCCGCCAGGCTCTCCAGATCACCCCTCCGATCACGGGCGAACTGGTGGGCAGCCTGCTCGGCACAACCCAGGTGCTGACCTTCACCCCGCGTGACGGCTGGGCCTATGAGACGCGCTATACGGTGCGTTTCGCCTTGCCCACTGGCCCGCCGCCGCCAGCCGATTGGAGCTTCAGTGTCGGGCCTGCGCCGAACCTGACGGCCTTCTTCCCTGGTCAGAACGAGGTGTTGCCATCCGGCGAGGCCCTCCGCCTGGTCTTTAGTACACCGATGGACGAGCTGACGCTACGGGCCGGGCTGCGTTTCGATCCGCCGGCCGACATGCTTGAGCTGCGGGTGAATGGCAACGAGGTGCGCGTGCGCCCGGCCTTGCAGCCCTCAACCAGCTATACGCTGAGCCTGGCGGCCGGGACGCCCGACCGCGCCGGAATACCCCTCGCTACGACGATCCAAGTGCCCGTGCGCAGCGCCCCAGCCCGTCCGGCTCTGGCTGTTCCCGCTGCCGTCGGAGGCCTTGTGAGCCTGCCAGTGAGCCGCACTGCCCTCGTTGAGCTTGAGACTACCGGCCTCACCCGGCTTGAATTGCAGCTCTACCCGCTCGACCAGGCCAGTCTGCTGCGGGCCCTGGCCCTGCGCCCCGATGAGTGGCCCGCCTTTCAGCCCGAACGTTATGGCCAGCAACACGTCCGTAGTTGGCAGATCAGCCCTGGCCCACCTGACGACCAGCCGACCCGCCTGCAGGTGCCGGTTGGCCTGAACGATGGCGAGGCCCTGGCACTCGGAGCCTATTACCTGCGCGTGAACAGCCCCGAAGGGCCGCGGGCCGACCTGCTTTTGCTCGTTGCCGATGTACGCCTGGCGCTGCGCCGTGGCCCCACCTTCGCGCTGATTACGGCTACTGATGCGCAAGGTACCCCGCTGAATGGCCTGCCGGTGGCCCTTTACGCCCAGGACACCCTGCTCGGTGCCGGGCTGACCGATCCCGCTGGGCTCTGGACGGCCACCCTGCCAGAGCTGGATGCCCCGATCCTGGCCCTGAGCACCGGCAGTAGGCCGGCCGTGGCCCGCTCCGAGTGGCAGATTGCTCCCCAGCCCGCCCCACTACCCGCTGCCCGCAGCCTGGTCAGTCTCGATCATGCAGCCTACCAGCCCGGCCAGTTGCTCAGCTTGCGTGGCTTCACGCGCTTCAAACAAGCCAGCGGTGAACTTGTCCTGCCGCCCAGTACGAGTAGCTGCCGGATGCAGTTGCGGGCAATGGCTAGTGAGACTCTGGTGGCCGCCGAGCCCTGCCAGATCGATAACGCAAGCGGCACGATCAGTGGGAGCCTAGCCCTCGCACCACAGCTGAACAGCGGCGACTATCGTCTGAACGTCACCATTGGCGACGAGCGCCTGAGCCTGCCAGTGCTGCTGGTGGCCCCGAGTGAAGAGCGCTTCAGCCTTACAGCACAGCCGGGGATCCCGAACGAGTTGCAGGTACGCGCCATCCACGTGGGACTGCCCCTGGCCGACCAGCTGATCGACTGGAACTTGCGCCTCGATCCACTCAGCCCGCCTCACCCTCCGCCGGGCTTCGTGCTTGGCCCGCTGGCCACAACGACGCCCCGGAGTCTGGCTGGCCAGGCGCTGACCGACGCCGAAGGGCGCTTCAGCCTGGCCCTGCCGCCTGAGGCGAGCGCCCCCAGTAGCTTCCGGCTGTGGGCACACAGCAGCACCGAGGCGGGCTATGCCGCTGCCGCAACGGCCGGAACACTCGGTGCCAGGCCGACCTACCTGGCCCTCAGGCTGCCCAGTCGCCTGGTCGCCACTGACGAGCGTAGCAACCTCGAATTGCTGGCCCTCGATGAGCGTGGCCAGGCTGTCCCCGGCAAGCCTATGCGGGTCGAGATCTTCCGCGTTGGTAGTAGCAGCGCCCCGCTGCTTGTGCGCCAGGCAACTGCGGGCAACGATGGGCGTGCAACAATTCAACTGGTACAACTCAACCCCGGCGAGTACGAGGTGCTTGCCGATGCTGGCGGCCCCCCGACGCGCACCCAACTCTGGGTCTACGGGCGGCGCTTCAGTCAGTGGCAGAGCGATGGCGGAAGGATCGCCGTGGTGGCAGACCGTGACAGCTACCGTCCCGGCGAGGTGGCCCGCCTGTTGATCGCCGCCCCGGTAACCAGTGGCAGCTTGGTGTTAACCCTGGAACGTGGTGAGTTGCTGCGCACCGAACGCATGGCCTTGCGCCCTGGTCAGGTGATCACACTGCCGATCAGCGCCGACCTGGCCCCCGGCTTGAGTGTCACGGCCCTGGTTGACAGCGGCGACCGCTGGCTGGCCGGAGCGACCAGCCTGACCGTCGAGGCAGCGTTGCCGCCACTCGAACTAGAACTCGCTCTGCCAGCCACAACCTTCCTGCCGGGAACCACGGCACCCTTTACGATCACCACCAGCGCAGGCGGTACGCTGGTAGCCAGTGAACTGCTTGTAACCATCGGCCCAGAGGCCATTCCTATCCCTGATGTAGGCCTGGAACGTTTTAGCCCTGGCCCGCTGTATACCTCCGTGGCCGCCGCTTTCGGCATACCAGGCCCGCCTCCCGCAACTCCGAGTGGGCCAGCCCGCACCCTCGATACCGCCAGCGCCACCGTGCATGAAATTGTTCGCCGCGAGGGGCTCAACCGCGGGCTGATCAGCCTGCCAGACGAGCCGGGAAACTGGCACATCAGCGTCTACGCAATCGATGACACAGGGCGCGTCGCCGTCGCCAGTAGCCTGATCACCACCAGCCAGCCCCTCAACTACGCCCTGCGCGCCCCTAGCCACCTCACCAGCGACGACCGGGCCGATCTGCACCTGCGGCTGGAGCAGCATGGCCCACTCACCCGCGAAGTGAGCCTGCGCATCAACACCAGCGGCCTGCAACTGACGCCTGCCACGCCGCTCACCCAGACACTCAGCCTGGCACCGGGAGCGGTTGTGCAGGTGGGTCGGCAACTGGCTGCACGTGGCGGTTTTGCCGAGGCCCAGCTGAACCTGAGCCTCAGCGGGCCGGAGGGCGAACGCTACTTGAGCCGGCGTATGCTGATCAGTCAGCCCATCGAACCAATCGGCCGGGCGACGACCATCGTCGGCGGGGGGGGGCGCAGCCTGGTGCTTGAGCTAGAGCCCCAGGCCCAGGGCCACCTAGTGATCGCCCTGAGCCCGAGCCTGCAGGCGGCCCTGGCCGACCAGGCCGGCCAGCTTGCCGCCCAACCGGCAGCGGGCAATGATGGGCAAGCAGCCCTGGCACTGTTGGCAGCAGGCTTGAGCGCAGAGAGCACAGGGGCCGAACTGGCCCATTGGCAGGCCGAGGCACGCCGGGCGCTTGAGGCCCTGGCAGCCACCCAGGCCGCTGATGGAGGCTGGGGCTGGTGGCCACAGACGCCCTCTTCGCCCTTTGTCACAGCCTTTGTGCTCGAAGCCCAGGTGGCAGCCCGCAGCGCTCTGGCCCTACCCGGCCCGCCAAACCTTAGTGCCATCGCCTACCTGGAGCGTGCAACAGCCACGGCCGAGCCCAATCTGCACGCCTACATCACCTATGTCCTGGCCCGCGCCGGGCGGCCCGCCCCGGACGCCGCAGCCCTACCGATCAACGAACTTGACGCCGATGGGCTGGCCTATCTGGCCCTGGCCCTGCCCGTCACCCAGCGCCAGCCCCTGCTTGAACGGCTCCTCAGCCTGGCCGAGACAGTGCCCGGTGATCACAATCGCCAGCGCAGCGTGCGCTGGCTTGCCGCCATGCCCGGCCTCCTCCCGCGTGGCCCAACCGAGGTCACCGCTGCGGCGACCCAGGCTTTGCAGACGGGCCGCCTGGCTTCGTCTGAAGTACAAGCTGCCAGCCTGACCCTGCTGGCGGCATGGAATGACCAGGGCTGGCCGACGCCTTACGCCGCAGCGCGAGTCGCGGCGGCACTCTTAGCGAGTGCGCCAGGCAAGCCAGCCGTGCCGAGCCAGTTGAACATCGACGGCCAGCCAATCGGTGCCGCCGGGCCGATCAGTGCGACCCTGCGCACGACCCTGCCCCTCACGAGCCTGGCAGAACGCCCACGCCTGAGCGTTGTTGCGCCAGCAACGGCGACCTACCTGCTCGCCTACCGCCTGCCGACGACAGCCACACCTGAGCAAGATCTGCTGATCGACCAGGAGTTGATCGACCCGGCCAGCGGGGAGCCGCTCGACCCGCCGACAGTGCAGGTTGGCCAACTGGTGGGCCTGCGCATTAGCGTGGTCGTTGAGCGCCCGCTGCTGCGCGCCGAATTGGCTGTCGCCCTGCCGGGTGGGCTGCGGGGCGTGCCGGGTGAAGCCCAGGCACCCTTTCACCTCCTGCCGACAACCACGGCAGGAATTGTACGGCTGGGGGCGACACCGCTCGCTCCAGGCGTCTACAGCCAGGTCATCCTGGCCCGCGCCACACTGAGCGGGTATTACCAGACACCCGCAGCCCGGCTGCTCACCCCTGAGGAGCCGATCAGCAGCAGGGCGGCCCATCCAGGCCCGTTCATCACGATCAACGAGTAAGCGTCTATGACCAGCCTCTGCGCCCATACTGCCCGCCCTCTGCGCCTGCTAATCCTCCTGGTGAGCCTGCTGCCGCTCACCGGCGGAGCCGCCGCGAGCCCGCTTCAACCGCTTGTGCCGCATTATGTGCCGGTAAGCCCGGCCCCGAGCCAGGGCTTCGGCCTGAACAGCCATCTGGCGACCCGCTACCCCGATCCTTCAACGATGGACATACCCGCTGGCCTGGTGAGCGAACTGGGTGTTACCTGGGTGCGCGAAGATTTCCACTGGCATCGGGTGCAGCCACGCCCGGATCAATGGGACTGGACCTTCACCGACGCGGCGATGCGCGCCCTGCTTGGGCGGGGGATTAACGTGCTCGGCGTCCTTGGCCCGTCGGTTGGCTGGGCCACCCCCTACAGCGCCGACACCCCCAACGATGTCTCCTACTATGCGCCCGACCAGGAGGCTTTTGTCAACTACGTGCGTGGTGTCGTCACCCGCTACCGTCGCTATATCAAGCACTGGGAGATTTGGAACGAGCCGGATCATCCTATCTTCTGGCATCCAACGCCCGACGCGGCCGCCTACAGCAGCCTGCTCATCCGCACAGCGGCGGCGATCCGGGCGATTGACCCCGAGGCGAGCATCCTGATCGGCGGGATCAACCCCTACGAGCCGAGCTTTCTGCGCAAAGTCGCCGAGTATGGCGGCTGGGGCAGCTTCGACGTGCTTGCTATCCACCCTTATGTCAACCCATACGCACCCGAAGACGGCAACCTGGCCGCAGCGGCGGAGGGTGTGCGAGCCCTGGCCCAGCAGTACGGCGCAAAGCCGATCTGGGTGACAGAGATCGGCTGGGCCAGCGGGCCAAGCGACCGTGACGCGAACGGGCGCGCTGATGAAGAGAGCCAGGCCAATTATCTTGTGCGCGCCTGCCTGATGCTCTGGGAGGCGGGGATTGAGCAGATCTTCTGGTACAGCTTCAAAGACGACCCCGGCAACCCCTACGGGCTGGTACGCATCGGCAGCGGGCGTACCGACTATAGCCAGCGCAAACCCGCCTTCGAGGCCCTGCGCACGCTCAATCGCCAGGTAGCTGGCGCGACCTACGTGGCCCGGCGCGACATGTTTGAGCAACAGACGCTGGTTGACTTCGCTACCGTGCGCGGCTGGCGGCGGGTGAGCCAACCCAACGGCGACATGCGCCCAGGCGAGCGTTCGCACAGCGGGCGGGGCTCGGCTGAGTTGAGCTACCGCTTCCTCAGCCGCGAGAATGACTATGTCGCCTTCGAGCGGGACCAGCCGATCAGCCTGCCGGGGCAGCCCTACGCCATCGGGGCCTGGGTCTACGGTGACGGCAGCAGCCATGGCCTCAAAGTCTGGCTGCGTGATACCGAGGGCGAAGTGTTGCAGTTTATGCTTGGCCCGGCGGGGGCACCCGGCTGGCATTTTTTGCGGGTGCCCATTGGCGGCGAAGTCGAAGCGGGCAACGTGATCGTGCCGGGCGGCAATCGGCGGATCGACTTTCCGGCAGCCCTGCAGGCGATCGTGCTTGACGACCTGGTAGATAGCTTTGTAGGCGAAGGCACGATCTGGATCGATAGCCTGGCGCTGATCAACGGTCACGAGATCTACGACCTGCGCCTGGAGCGGGGCGGCGAAGCCCTCGACATTCTCTGGTCGCCGCCGGGGGCGCGGGCCAACCTGGCCACCAGTGCGCCAACTGCCCGCCTGATCGACCGTAATGGCGCGGCAACCACACTCCCCGCCGAAACGGGTCGGTTGCGGATCAACCTTGGCCCGGCTCCGGTCTATCTCTGGCACCGCCGGTAGTAGCCCATATCCATGGTAGAATACGCAGCATCCTTAGCCTATACCGCTGGATCGCTGCGAGGTCTGCCAATGACCGAGATGCTGCGCGAATCCCCCTATGCGATGGTGCCAATCGAGGTTGCCCATACGCTGATTATGGATCGCGTTACACCACTGGGCAGCGAAGAGGTAGACACACTCGCAGCCGACGGGCGCGTGCTGGCGCAGCCGATCTTTGCAGCTGAGGCCGTACCTGATCTGCCCAAAGCGGCGATGGATGGTTATGCCATGCGTGCCTCCGATGGGCTCAGCCCCCGGCGAGTGGTAGCCGAATTGACCGCCGGTGGTTCATCTGGGCTGGCCCTGGGGCCGGGGATGGCCACACGGATTATGACCGGCACCCCCCTTCCCGCTGGTGCCGATGCGGTGATCCCGGTTGAGCAGAGCGAGGAGCACGAAGGGCTAGTGCAGGTACTGCGTGCGGTGAAGTCGGGCGACTATGTTCATCAGGTTGGCCAGGATATCGCCCGCGGCACCTGTGTGCTCACCCCTGGTATGCTGATCGGGCCAGAGGCGATCGCCCTGCTCGCCAGTTTGGGCGTCACTCGGGTCACAGTCTACCGGCGCGTGCGTGTAGCTGTGCTGGCCACCGGCGACGAAGTCTTTGAGCCGGGCACACCGCGCCCGCCGGGATCAGTCTATGACGCCAACCGCTTCGCCTTGCTGGCCGCCGTTCGTGAGGCAGGGGCCGAGCCAATCTCGCTGGGAATTGCCCGTGACAGCTATGAGGCCCAACACGCGGCGATCACCCATGGTCTGCAGCAGGCCGATCTGCTCATCAGCAGTGGCGGCGTGAGTATGGGCAGCCGTGACCTGATCAAGCCCCTCCTCGCCACGCTGGGCACGATCCACTTTGGGCGGATCGCCTTTAAGCCCGGCAAGCCGACTACCTTTGCCACCATCGGCGAGCAACTGGTCTTTGCCCTGCCGGGCAACCCGGTCTCCGCCCTGGTCTCGTTTGAGGTCTTTGTCCGCCCGGCCCTGCGGGCGCTGCAGGGTGATCGCAGGCCCTGGCGCCCACGGGCGCGGGTACGGCTCGCCACGCCCATCCAGCCCGCCGATGACCGGCCTGAATATCAACGTGTGCATGTCTGTCTGGCTGGCGCAGCGCTGGAAGCCTATAGCACTGGTGAGCAGGGTAGTTCGCGCCTGATCTCCTTACGCGGCGCGAACGGGCTCCTGCTGGTACCGCCTGGTGAGCGACCCTACCCGGTCGGTACCGAACTGGAAGCACTACTTACTGGGCCGCTCCAGACAGCACCGCCCATAAGCCCTGGAGCTTCGCCCTTGGGTTACTCGATTTAAGAGAGAGGGAGTGCCGTGAGAACTATGATCCAGGCCCTGCACCGCTGGTCGCTGCCGCTGCTGCTCGTCGTATTGCTCGTGACCCTCCAGCTCACTACGCCGGCAAGTTATGCCTGTGATGGAACAGACTGTAGCGTCGTCGCTAGGGTCGTGCAGCAGGCCACCGCCTACCCGCCGCCCGCCACCGCCGTACCACCGACCGCCGTGCCGCCGACGGCTGTAGCACCCACGGCCGGGCCACCAGCCCCCACCGCCGTACCGTCGGCCTACCCACCGCCTGCCACTGCAGTCCCGCCCACCGCCGTCGCACCCACCGCTGTCGCACCCACCGCCGTCGCGCCGACGCGGCCACCAGCAGTGCTGCCTACCGCAGCGCCCACCGCTATCGTCCCCCGGCCCACGCCGCCGCCCCTACCCGATACCAGCGGCAGTAGCCCAGGCGGAGCGACGATGCCCCTCGGCATCGCCCTGATGGCAATGGGCCTGGCCGGAGCGGTGATGGTTGCACGCTACCGCCGACGGGATCGGATCTAGAGCCAATACTTTGCAAATAGGGGCAAGCGCAGATCGATCAAGGCCGATCAGACGCAGAAGCTTTGCGGCTTTGCGTGAGCTTATCTGAAAGGTATTGGATCTAGAGCCGCCACTTTGCTTGAAGATCGTACATCCAGACCGGGCGCTGCTACGTAGACATAGATGCAAAGGTTTCGCACATACTATTGACAAGGAGTATGCTCGTATGCGTCGTCTCGTTCTGGCCCTGATCACTCTGGTAGCGGTAGCGGTGCTGACCCCTGCGGTTAACGCCCAGACCATGAACATGGTTCGTGTGATGCACGCCTCGCCCGATGCCCCGGCCGTCGATGTCTATGTCAACGGTACTGCCGTCCTCACCAACGTGCCCTTCTTCGCCTACAGCAGCCCGCTTGCGCTGCCCGACGGCACCTATGATGTAGCGATCACCCCGGCCGGCCGCCCGATCAGCGAGGCCGTCCTGTCCGGGCCACTTGAGGTGAGTGGCGGTTATGCTGGTACGATCGGGGCAGTCAACTTCCTCAACGATATTGAGGTCAAGCTCTTCGATGAGGATACCTCACCGGTACCTGCCGGCAAAACACGTGTCCGCGTGATCCACGCCAGCCCGAACGCTCCTGCCGTCGATATCAAGCTGGCTGGCACCAGTTCGGTGGTCGTCGCTAATGCGCCCTTCAAGGGCTACGCCACGGTCGAGGTTCCGGCAGGCACCTACAGCTTCGACATCAGCCCCGCCGGTAGCTCGGCAGTTGTCTTCACCACGCCAGCCCTGCGTTTCGAGTCGGGCTGGTCCTACACGCTGATCGCTACGGGCGACCTGAACAAGAACTTCTGGGTCCAGGCTCGGGTTGACCAGGCTGGCCGCTAGTCTGCTGTCCGAGCAAAAATGACGGGCAGCCTACCCACCCGTCAGCCTTGGGCGATCAAAAGAGGGGCGAAGCAGGTAATCCTGCTTCGCCCCTCTTGCGTGCCTCCAACAAGCGCTGCTTAGAACTTGCTCCAGAGTTGCTGGTTGGTCACCTCGTGATGGAACTGCACCTCGGCCCGTTTGATCAGCGTGCCGAGCAGGCGCGGGCAGCGCTGGGCCGTGGATAACTTCTGCTCGATATAACGATCATGGACTTCGGCCCCGAGGATCTCGCGCAGGAAGCCATCGGCGCGGAAGCCCTCGATGGCATCGTAGATGTTGTCGGGAAGGATGGTGAGCCCCTGGCGCAGGCTGGTGTCGGTGGGGGCTGGCCCTTCAAGCCCCGCCCGCAGCAGGCTGTAGATGGCCATGTAAGGATTGGCGTCAGGGGCAATCGAGCGCACCTCGATGCGCGCCGAGCGATGGTTAGCCAGAGGGATGCGTACCATCGAGCCACGGTCAATCGCCGAAGCCTTGACCTGATTGGGGGCCTCGTAGTGCGGGTCGAGGCGGCGGTAGGCATTGACGCTGGGGTTGAGCACCAGGCAGAGGCCCTGGGCACGGGCCAGGATGCGATCGACATAGTCCCAACCAGGGGCTGAAAGGCCCTCGGCACCAGCGCCGTCCCAGAAGAGGTTGGTCGAGCCACGCGAGAGCGACATGTTGGTATGCATCCCGCTACCGTTGACGCCCGTCACCGGCTTGGGCAGAAAGCTGGCCGTCATATCGAGACGATGGGCCACCTGACGGCAGATCAGCTTGTAGAGCAAGACCTGGTCGGCGGCCACCGTCGCCTCGGTATAGCTGTAGTTCATCTCGAACTGTGACGGCGCGACCTCAGGGTGATCCTTCTCATTGGCAAAGCCCATCGCACGCTGGGCCTCGGCAGCCATGTCGATAAACATGCGCAGGGGGTCGTTCGGCAGGGTATGGTAGTAGCCGCCGGTTGAGACAAAATCGAAGGCACCCAGTTCGCGGTAGCGCTGCTCGGCATAACGCCCACGGAAGAGAAAGCCCTCGATCTCGTTAGCGACGTTACAGATGGTGCCATCACGCTGGTAGAGCTGTTCGGTGTAGCGTTTGAGGTGCGCCCGCATATCGGCGCGGTAGGGCTTGCCATCAAGCTCCTGCACTTCGCCGAAGACAAGTACCTTGCCGGGGCCAAAAACATCAGCGGGGAGCCAGTAGAAGGCGGCCCAGTCGATACCGAGGCGCAGATCCGATTCGGCCTGCACCGAAAAGCCGCGGATCGATGACCCATCGAAGGTGAGGTTGTCGGCGGAACTGAGCAAGAACTTCTTGTCGTAGTCGAGCATGTGCAGCCGCCCCTCGAGGTCGGTGAAGCAGACCGTGACGGCCTTGATGCGCTTCTCATCGGCCAGGTAGCGCATGCGCGTCTCACGGGCCTCATCAACAGGGGTGCGCGCCAGGCGTTTGGTCTTCGCCTCCAGGTTCAACTCTTCCAACTGGTCGTAGGGGATCTCGAGGAAGTCGCGTAGCGAGCCGGTCATGAGGGTAGCTCCTTTTTGATCAACGCTCTAGCCCGAGGGCGGCCATCGCCGCCTCTTCCCGCACACGCATAGCGACCGCATCGGCGGGGCCGCGCTCGTGGTCGTAGCCAAGCAGGTGCAGCGCACCATGGGCTGCAAGATAGGCCAGTTCGCGGGCAGGGCTGTGGCCGTAAGCGGCGGCCTGCTCCAGCACACGCTGGTAGGAGATGGCGATGTCGCCAAGGTAACGAACTGCGCCGGGCTGGGCGACAAAGATGCCTGGCTCGCTATCATCGGCGAAGGAGAGCACGTCGGTGGGGGCATCAACGCCGCGGAAGGCGCGGTTGAGGGCCTGCACACGCGCATCGTCAGTCACGCGCAGGCCCACCTCGAGCGGCCCATGCAACCCCTCGGCTATGAGTACCGCCGCCACGGCCCGCTCAGCCAACGCTGGATCAAGCCCGGAGGCGCTGATGCTTGCCTCCAGGCCCACTTCAAGGCTAACTTCGATCAGGTAGTCGGGCATATCACGCCGCATCGTGTTCGTCGAGGATGGCCTGTACCTGATTCAGCACCTCACGCTCACGCTCGAAGGAGACGAGCCGGAGAGCCTCATCAAGGGGAAACCAGCGTGCATCATCAACCTCGGCCTCCTGGGGGCGCACCTCGCCGCGCTCATAGCGCATCAGGAAGAGGTCAACATATTTATGCACACGGGCGGTACCAGCCCGAAACCAGTACTCAATCGTCGCTAAATGACAGACGATCGCCCCTTCGAGGCCTGTCTCCTCGGCAACCTCGCGCAGGGCGGCGGCTTCGGCCGTCTCACCGCGATTGACATGGCCTTTGGGCAAGCCCCAACGGCCGCCCCGATCGGTAGCGATCAGGGCGACCTCAGGCTGGCGCTCTACCAGGCGGAAGATCACGCCTCCCGCCGAATAGGCGGTGCGATGAGCAGACGAACGGTTGGAACGTGCCGCCATGCCCTGCGTCAACTACGCTTGAGCATTCGCCCGGCCCGCATATCCCAGTAGGCGTTGATCGCATACTGAATGCGCTGACGGGCAACGTCAACATGTTCCCAGCCAACCGGCTCTACCCGCGTGCCCTCAAGGTCTTTGTAGACGGTGAAGAAGTGCTCAACCTCTTTGAGGTAGTGCGGCGGCAGGTCGGTGTAGTCCTGGAAGCTGGAGAAGAAAGGGTCGTACTGGAGGACGGCGAGGATCTTATCGTCGGGCTCGCCCTTATCGAGCATGCGGAAGACACCGACCGGGCGAGCCTCGACAATGCAGCCGGTGAAGGTGGGCAGGTTGGTCATCACCAGGACATCAAGAGGATCACCGTCATCGTAGTAGGTCTGGGGCATGAAGCCATAGTCGCCGGGGTACTGCACCGCCGAGTAGAGCACCCGGTCGAGTTTGAAGGCCCCGATCCGTTTATCGAACTCGTACTTGTTCCGCGAACCTTTGGGGATCTCGACCACGGTCTGGATGACGTCGGGGATGTTCGGCCCCGGCTCAAGATCATGCCAGTAGTTCTGCATGGACGGCCTCGTGCTAAGCAATCTTCCGGGAAGCCTGGATGGTTCCCTGCTCACCGCGGCCTATTATAACACGCAGGCGTGGCCTGGTGGCGTACACTCAATCAGGGCTGATGATGCCTTGCAAGTGGATCGATCTACACACACGCTAGGCCTGAGGCGGAGGCTGCATGCGCACCACGCGCACACTCGTATCACCGGCAAGCATGCTCAGCAGGGTGGTGACAATCGAGATGACCATGCCACCCCAGAAGGCTGGCCAGAAGCCATCGATGTGAAAGCTGATCCCCAACTGATCAGCGAGCGCCGAGGTGAGCCCGAGCAGCACGGCGTTGATCACCAGCCCAAAGAGCCCAAGGGTCAGGATGACCAGCGGGCAGGTCAGCAGGTAGATCAGAGGGCGCAGCAGGGCGTTGAGCAGGCCGAAAACCAGGGCGACCACGCCAATGTGCCAACCTGGCCCGCTGAAGTGGATCCCAGGCACTAACCAGACGGCGGCGAAAATCCCGAGTGAACTGATCAACCAGCGCAGCAACAGGCGTTGCCACTCGGGGCGTGGCACTGATGGACTGATGGGCTTCTCCTGCATCGTATTCTCCTGGCAAGGCGACAGCTTCCGGGAAGCTGCTGCACGACTCGCTGCATGCGCAGAGCCATGATACTATAGCAGCCTTGCCGTTGCAGCACGTCATGCGAAGTCATGAATGCCAGAGGCGGACAAGAGCAATCCTTTGATCACTAGCCGAGCTGGCCAGGATTACGTCAGGTTACCACCATAGAACCTATGAGCAGCAACCTTGCATCAACGAGCCTTTTTGCGCAGGTGCAGCGTAGCGCCGAGGCTGACGGCAAGGCGGACTATTTCCGCCTCCACCGCTATCGTTTTGCCGCTATGCTCCAGGCCATAGAAGCCCCACCCGGTGCGGCAGTGCTTGAGGTGGGAGTGACCCCCGGTCATTTCACCGAGTTGCTGGTAGAGTCGGGTTACCGTGTCAGTGGCGTCGATCTCGATCCGCAACGGCGGCGGGCGCTCTGGGAACGTCTGGGCGTAGAGGTACGCCAGGCTAATCTTGAGCGTGAGGCACTGCCCTTCGCCGAGGCGAGCTTCGACTGGGTGGTCTTCTCCGAGGTGATCGAGCACCTGCTCTACTCGCCTCTGCCGGTGCTGCGCCAGTTTGCCCGTGTGCTGCGCCCCGGCGGACGCCTGCTGATCACCACCCCCAACGAGCTCTATGCCAAGAGTCGCCTGCGTACCATTCTGCGCGCCCTGCTCTGGCAGAGCCTGAGTACCCGCGCTGAGTTTGAGCACCAGATGTGCCTGGAGGGTGAGGCTCGTTATACAACCCACGCCCGCACCTATACGATGGGCGAGCTGACCTGGCTGGTCGAACAGGCGGGCCTGCGCGTGGTGCGCCGCCAGTATGAGGCACCCTGGGAGCGCGTCGGGCTGGAGCGCACACGCCTGCGCAGCCATCCCCTGCGGGTGCTGGCCAAAGGGGCCTTCGCTGCCCTTACCGCAGCCCTGCCAGCCACTCGCTCAATGCTGCTGCTGGTGGGCCAGAAATGCTACTGACCCAAAAGCTCTTTCCGCTCTTAGACAAGGTTTCGAGCTGGTTTACCGTTCAGCGTCACTCGCCGCGTACTGATGCGCTCGGGCTATTTTCTCTTTGCTATCGCCTAAATCCTTCTCTTAAAACCGCTGCACGGGAGAGTGTACCTGATTGCTCTACTCTACCATGAGCGCATGTCCACTCTGTTATAATTAGGTGTGCTTGGGGCCGCTAGCTCAACGGCAGAGCAATCGGCTCATAACCGACGGGTTCTGGGTTCGAATCCCGGGCGGCCCACCAGTCCCCCCGATCACACTGCTCGCGTCATAGGGCATGTTTCAAACGCGCCTGGCGGTTCTGAAACATGCCAACAGGGCTTGCCGTGAGCCGTCCGAGCATCTCTGCGATCATTCCCACCTGGAACGGCTTGCGCTATTTGCCAGCCTGTCTGAGTGCGCTGCGGGCGCAGCTTGGCCCTGCCGATGAGCTTGTGCTGGTAGATAATGCCTCACGCGATGGGGCTGGCGCATGGGCCGCACACTATGCGCCTGATGTACGCGTGCTACACCTGCCCACCAATCGCGGCTTTGCTGGCGGTACGGCGGCGGGGATTGAAGCTGCCCGTGGCGACCTGCTGCTCCTGATCAATGATGATGCGCTGGCCGAGCCGGGTTGTGTGGCCGCCCTCTGGGAGGCTTTACGCTTGAAACCGGAGGCGGGGGTTGCCGCTGGTGTGCTCTGCTTCAGCCGCCGCCCAGAGTATGTTGCCTCAGCCGGGATCGTCTTTCAGCGTGACGGGGTCGCCACCGACCTGCACCTCGGGCTGAAGCGGCCCCAGTTGCCGCCTCTGCCAACGACGATCTTCGGGGCAAGCGGTGGGTTGGCCCTGCTGCGCCGCGAGCTGATCGCTGATGTGGGCAACTTCGAGCCGGACTTTTTCAGCTATCTCGAAGATGCCGACCTGGCCTGGCGGGCACAGTTGCGCGGCTGGGCCTGTGTCCTGGCACCCGGGGCACGCGCACGCCATGTCTACTCAGCTAGCGCTGGCCAGGGCAGCCCCTTCAAGCAACACCTGCTTGGGCGCAACCGCCTGCGGGTAATCATTCGCTGCATGCCGACGCCGATCCTGCGTGAGTGCCTGCCGCAGATAATCGCCTACGACCTGCTCGCGCTCACCTATGCCGCCCTGCAACGCCAGCCAGCAATTGCCGCCGGACGCCTCGCAGCCCTCAGCGAGCTACCGGCTCTGCGTGCCCAGCGCCGGGCGATCCAGGCCCGCCGCACCACCGCCATCGGCAGCCTGAGCCGCTGGCTGGCCCCGGCCCCCCCGCCATGGAGGGTGCTCCAGCAGGCGCGCCAGCTTCAACGGCTGATCACGGGCTAATAAGGCTCAGGGTAGCCATGTTACAATCTAAGCGTGTGTTGCGATCGGCATGATGTGGTCTGGTAGCTTGTTTCAAGGAGGCGTGTTTGGAGATTGTTGATGTCATCCGTCTGAACCTGCTTTCGCCGATGGTGCTGGCCTTTGTGCTGGGTGTAGTGGCGACACTGGTGCATAGTGACCTGAAGTTCCCGGAGGAGCTCTACACCGGCCTGTCAATCTATCTCCTGCTGGCGATCGGGCTCAAGGGTGGGGCCGAGCTCTCGCAGACGCCACTCAGTAGCTTCTGGGGGCCGGCCCTGGCAACCCTGGCCCTGGGAATCACCATTCCGGTCGTTGTGTATACGATCCTGCGCCGTATGGGTAAGTTTGAGGTCGCCGATGCGGCCGCCCTTGCCGCCCACTATGGCTCAGTTTCGGCGGTGACATTTGCCGCAGTGCAGACCTTTCTTGATGCGCTGGCCGTGCCCTACGAGGGCTTTATGCCTACCCTGGTGGCCGTGCTTGAGATCCCGGCAATCATCGTGGCTCTGCTGATCGCCCGTGTCGCTCTCGGTCAAGGGGGCAATTGGGGCGAGGTGCTGCGCGAGTTGGTGGTCGGCAAGAGTATTCTGCTGCTGATTGGCGGCATGGTGATCGGTGTGCTGGCTGGCAAGTCGGGCCTGACCCAGGTCGCCCCGCTCTTCGTTGATCCCTTTCGCGGTGCCCTGACCCTCTTTCTGCTCGAGATGGGCATGGTGGCGGCACGACGCTTCCGTGACTTGCGTAAAGTGGGTTTTTTCCTGATCGGCTTCGGGGTGATCATGCCGGTGATCAACGGCGTTGTCGGGATGTGGCTCGGCAGCCTGGCTGGCCTCTCGCCTGGCGGGACCGTCGTCCTTGGTACACTCGCTGCCAGTGCCTCGTATATCGCCGCACCGGCGGCAGTACGCATCGCCCTACCCCAGGCTAACCCCAGCTTCTACCTGACAGCCTCCCTGGCGATTACCTTTCCTTTCAACCTGGCGATCGGAATTCCGCTCTATTATGGATTATCGCTGCTTCTCTTCCGCTAGATCCAACATGAGAACAAGGTCGTGATCATGCAGACCGTCAAGCTTAAACTGGTGACGATCATCGCCGAGGCGATCCTGGAAGATCGTCTGGTGCGTGAACTAAAACAACTTGGGGCCCGCGGCTATACGGTGTCGGGTGAGGTGCATGGTGAAGGCACCCGTGGTATGCCGGTGATCGATATGGAAGGCCAGAATATCCGTATCGAGACCCTGGTCAACTCGACGATTGCTGAGCGCATTATGGCTTATGTCGCTGAGCACTACTTTACCGACTTCGCCGTGATCGTCTATGCCGTTGATGCCGAGGTGATCCGGGCAGAGAAGTACCTATAGGATTGCAAGGACGCTATGGATCGCCCCGCTCGTCAGCGCCCTGGCTGGCTCCTGGCTGTTGTGCTGCTGGCATCGTTGCTGGCTCACCCGCAGCTTGCTGATGCAACGGGTGGGCTGACGTTGGGGAGTGAGCCGGACGCAGTTGAGCTGAGTCTGGCCCTCGGGACAACCGGCACGACGAGTCTGCGCCTGCGAAACACCGGCGTCGTTCCGGTATCGGCGCGCCTCTTTGAAGCCCTGATGCCTGCCACCACTCTCGCCGCCCCAGATGGGCCGACACAGGTGCCCTTGCCCTCCGGTGATGCGGGTGTACGTCGCTCCGGCCCGCTGATCGATCCACAGATCAGTATTGATCAGGCCGATGATCCTGCCAGCGAAAGTGAATTCCTGGTCTTTCTGGGCGCACAGGCCGACCTTGGCGCAGCCTACGCGCTCAGCGACTGGGCCGCGCGGGGGGCCTATGTCTATACCACCTTACGCGCCCACGCCGAGGCGAGCCAACAGCCGCTACGGGCACTGCTCAAGGCCCGTGGTCGTGCATACCGCTCGCTCTGGATCATCAACGCGGTGGCGCTGCGCGGCAACGCCGATGATGTGACTGCCCTGAGCAGCCTCGCCTCGGTGGCCGAATTACGTGCCTTGCGGGTCGCGCAGCTTGATGGGCTGGAGGCCACTGCGTCGTTGCAGACAACGGTCGCCTGTGGTGCCGATGCCGAGGCGACCTGCTGGAATATTGCCCGTGTCGGGGCCAACCGCGTCTGGACTAACTTTGGGGTGCGCGGCGCGGGCATTACGGTCGCCAATATCGATAGTGGCGTACGCTTCGATCACCCGGCCCTGCTGGCTGGCTATCGTGGCAATCAGGCAGGCGTGCTGCGCCATAGCTACAACTGGTACGACCCCTACGGCGGCCAGGCCGCCCCGGTCGATTCAGGCAACCATGGCACCCATACCATGGGCAGCATGGTTGCTCGTGGCAGCAGCGCCGAGCAGCCAGCAGTTGGCGTTGCGCCGGGGGCCAACTGGATCGCCGCCCGCGCCTGCTCGGCCCGCGAGTGTAGCGAACTGGATCTGATCCTGGCCGCCGAGTGGCTGCTTGCCCCAACCGACCCCGCCGGGCTTTCAGCGCGGCCCGACCTGCGCCCCCATGTGATCAATAACTCGTGGACTGCCGGCCAGAATGCCCTCTGGTACACCGGCTACGTGGCGGCCTGGCGTGCCGCTGGCATCTACCCGGTCTTTGCGGGGGGCAACTCGGGCAACCAGGTCAACTGCGGCACGATCCAGTCACCGGGTGACTATGCCGATGTGACGGCCGCCGGGGCCATTGACAGCTTCGGCAACCTGGCCAGCTTCAGCAGTATCGGCCCCGGCCCCGAAGGGCGGATCAAGCCCGACATGGTCGCCCCCGGCAGCGGGGTAGTCTCGACAGTCGCCGATGCACGTCTGTACGGCTCGAACAGCGGCACCTCGATGGCCACACCGCACCTGGCCGGGGCCGTAGCCCTGCTCTGGTCGGCCAACCCCAGCCTGATCGGTGACTACGAGCATACCTATCAGGCCCTGGCCGCCAATGCCAAACCGATTGCGACCGGCAGCCGTTTTGATGGGCCAGCCTTTGCTGCCTGCCGGCCGAGCAGTGTGCCAAACAATATCTTCGGCTATGGCGAGCTGGATGTCTACGGGGCGGTCGCCCAGGTCAGCGTCGATGTACCCTGGCTCAGCCTGGATACCAGCAGCGTCGCTGAGCTTGCCGCAGGTGCGACGAGCGAGGTGCGTCTGCAGTTTGATGCGCGCCGGGTGCCCGGCCCCGGGCGTTACCAGGCTCGATTACTGGTACATAGCAATGACCTGAGCATCCCTCCACTGATCGTGCCGGTGAGCCTCACTGTGCCCGATGATGCCCGTTATGCTACGGTCAGCGGGCGGGTGACCAGGGCCAGCGATGGGGCCGCGCTGCGGGCGATGGTGCAGGTGGCTGGCGGCGCAAGCGTGGCCACCGATGCGCAGGGAGCCTACCAGATCACCCTGCCGCCGGCAACCTGGCCCTATACACTGAGTGCCACCGCACCGGCGCATATCACCTCCTCGACCACCCTGGTGCTGACCACCAGCCAGCAGCTCAACCTTAATTTTCTCTTATCCAACGACCAACCGCTGATCGCCGCCGATACGACACCGCGCAGCTTGAGCCTTGATTTTCCTGAACAAGAGAACGTGCATATTCCGATCTTCAATCAGGGCACCCAACCGTTGAGCTATAGCCTGAGTGTACCCAATGAACACTATGGTGTCTGGCGCAGCGACGAGGTTGATGGCCCGTCGGCAGGCTGGCTCACACCACCAACGACAGCTATCAGCCTGACCCTCAGCAACGATGGGGCGAGCCCACTGCTACCAATTGGCTTCCCCTTCCGCTTCTACGACCAGATCTACGAAGAGCTTGCGGTCACAGCCAACGGGCTGGTGAGCCTGGGCGTAGTACCTGATCTGACCAGCAGCTTTGTACGGGGCTGTCTACCCGCCCGTGAGACGCCTGGTGCAGCAATTGCCGCACTGCGGGTTGACCTTGACCCGAACCAGCCCGGCGCACGGATCAGCCTGGCGCGACTGACCCAGGGCACCCTGGTAAGCTGGGAGCATGTCGCCCTTACGAGCGACCCGAGCCTACGCTTCAGCTTCCAGCTTCTGCTACAACCTGACGGGCGGATCAGGTTGAACTACCGCAACCTGGATCAGCTGGCGGTAGGCGAGTCGGCCAGCTTTGGCCTCCAGCGTGATTCGTCGGTGATCCAGAGTCTGGGCTGTCGCAGCGGGTTGGGGTTGAGCGACGGGCTGAGCATCGAACTGCGGCCCCAACCGCCTAGCGCCGCCTGGCTACGTGTGAGCCAACCGACAACCAGCCTGGACCCAGGTGCCAGCACAAACCTGACGGCAAGTGCCCGTTGGATCGCCTCGTCCGGCTATGCCTGGCCAGCCAGTGGGGCCATTGTGCTGCACAGCAACGACCCGACGATGCCGGAATTACGTTTCAATCTGCGGCTGACGACGACTCCTGCGCCACATACATGGCATTTTCCACTTGTACTCACCAATTGAGTACAAAAAAATCGTAGAAACAGATGGGGTTTTCAGATCACTCCCGAAGCGGTCTACGGAAACCTGACTTCCGCGTATGCTCCCTGACGGCGGAGTGCTAGAAGCCATTCAGCAAGGTTGCCTAGCCTTGCTCAGTAGTTATACGGAGTGTCATAAAGGAACCAGATTGGTATGCTTATCTGGAGCGGACGGGGTGCCGGCAATGGGGCCGGCATCCCGACCGCCGAAGGCTCCTCGTCCTATGGCTGACCCGACGAGTGTTGCATAGAAGCCTGACATGCTGTTCCGCCACACGCTGATGGAGCACCCCGGAGGAGGCACCCACAATGGCAGTGATGACCAGAGTTGAGCGCCAGCGTGAATATTTACCGCGGGAACTGTCAGAGCAGGATATTGATGTCTACCGCATGACCGAGGCTTTCCGCTCAATCGCGGTAGCCTGGGACTCGATCATTGCTGGTGCGTGGAATCCCGCAGCGATCCAGAGTTTTGCGGCCCTGGCTCGGCGGGTGGCCCTTGATCTTTCAACTATGGGCTGTGGGGCACTCGACAGTGCCGTCGTTGATCTCGTGCTGGCCCTCGATACGATCACGGTCAGTGGTGTCGTAAGTGAGCAGCAGTTGATGCGTGTGGATTATGCCCTGGCGATGATCCGCAGTGTGGCTATGCAGAATCTGATGGCGATGGATCTGCAAGCGCCGAACCTGCATAGTGAGCTAGCGCCCGTTCTGCTGCACGAGCACTGCCCACGTTGTGCCTCCAGTGGGGTCTGCGCAATTATGCGTAAGAACGAGCGCCAGGTACTGATGAGCTAGAAAGTGTGCTGAGTCCGGTGGGAAACACCGGGCCTGTACTTCCGGGGGGCCAGCGGGGGGGCCCCCCGGGTTGATTCTAAGGGGTTGGATCGCTAGCCCGTAGCTCGGCGACAACGACCGGGGGCAGCGTATGCTCCCAGAGTTTTCCACCCAGTCGTTCAAGCTCCGTCACCAGGGCATCACGCTCAACGGCTGGCACGAGGGCTACCAGAGCGGCACTGCCGATCGCCAGGGCCTGGCCAATTTCGTAGAGGGCATGGTTGGGGAAGCCGCTGTCGTGAACCAGGCGATGAGTGGTCTCGTCAGCCACCTGCTCGGCGATAATCGCTGGAGGGGTGCCGATCAGCCCGACGAAGGTGTAGACGAACCAGGTCAAACCACCAGCCACCGAGGCAGCGACGGTGGCCAATTCCTGGCGGATGTCGCGTGGCTCACGCAGGCTGATCGTCCCATTAGCTTCCCGGCGCACGACGGCGAAGTGTCCGTTGGGCGCACCCAGGCGGCGATCCAACTGCTCGATGGCCACCCGCGCCGCACCGGCCTGGTCGGCACTGTCAAAGGCGTAGATCAGCAGACGCATATCTTCCATCTAGATTTCCCTCAGCCCTGGCGATCTTGCAATTTGCCCGCCAGGTCAACAAAGAAGGGCAGTAATTCAGGATTCTTGAGCGAGTCGGGGTTGGCGGCGCGCTCGATCGGCACGCCCATCAGGATCTTCTTGACCGGCACCTCCAACTTCTTCCCACTGAGCGTGCGCGGCACGTCGGGAATGGCAAAGATGGCGTCAGGTACATGGCGCGGTGAAAGGGCCGTGCGAATGGTCTGTTTGATCTTCTGTTCGAGGGCTGCATCCAGGCTGAGTCCTTCGCGCAGCACAACAAAGAGCGGCATATAGGAGGCCCCGCCCAGGCCCTCCAGGTCGATCACCAGGCTGTCGAGCACTTCGGGCAGGGCTTCAACCGCACGGTAGATCTCGCTTGAACCCATACGAACACCCTGCCGGTTGATCGTGCTGTCTGAGCGCCCGTAAATGACGATACCACCACGCTCGTTGATCACGATCCAGTCGCCATGCCGCCACTTACCCGGATAGATCTCGAAGTAGCTCTCGCGGTAGCGCCGCCCATCAGGGTCATTCCAGAAGTAGATCGGCATCGAGGGCATCGGGCGTTTGATCACCAATTCGCCCATGACCCCGGTTACACTGTTGCCATCGGTATCGAGGGCCTCGGCATCAACACCAAGGGCACGGCACTGGATCTCGCCGCTATAGACGGGTAGCAGGGGCGCACCGGCGACAAAGCAGCCACAGACATCGGTGCCACCGCTGACTGAGGCAAGCCAGAGATCCTGCTTGACATGTGCGTAGACCCACTCGAAGCCTTCAGGGGCGAGGGGCGAGCCGGTCGAGCCAAGGCCGATCAGCCGGCTCAGGTCGTAGGCCTGACCGGGCTCAACGCCGCTCTTCATCAGCGCGCTGAGATAGCCAGCGCTGGTGCCGAAGAAGGTGACACCGCTGGCTTCAACAAACTGCCAGAGCGCCCCCATCTCAGGGTAGCCGGGGCTGCCGTCGTAGAGCACAATCGTGCTGCCCACCAGCAGCCCACCGATCAGCAGGTTCCACATCATCCAGCCGGTGGTCGTAAACCAGAAGAAGCGGTCACCGGGCTTGAGGTTGAGGTGCAGGCTCAGTTCCTTGAGGTGCTGAATGAGAATGCCGCCCTGGCTCTGGACGATCGGCTTGGGCAGGCCGGTCGTGCCTGAGGAGTAGAGCACCCAGAGGGGGTGGTCGAAGGGCAGCGGGGTGAACTCGAGTTGGCCGGGGGTGGCCAGGGCTGCGGCCCAGGTGATGATCGAGCCATGCAGGCCCTCAGGGCCGGCAGCCGGGTCAAGGTAAGGCACAAAGATGGTCGCCTGGAGGGTGGGCAGGGCCACCTGGATCTCAGCAACCGAGGCGCGCCGGTCGTGGGCCTTACCGCCATAGGCATACCCATCAATGGCCACCAGCACTTTGGGCTCGATCTGGCGGAAGCGGTCAATCACACTTGGGCTGCCAAAGTCGGGTGAGCAGCTTGACCAGATTGCCCCCAGACTGGCCGCTGCCAGGAAGGCGATCAGGGCATGGGGCGTATTGGGCAGGTAGCCGACGACACGATCACCTGGCCCAACCCCAAGGTTGCGCAAGGTGGCCGCCAGGCCTGCCGTTTGGGTTGCGAGCTCGGCCCAACTGATCGCCGTCAGCGGCTGGCGTTCTGCCTGGAAGAGCAGGGCGGGATGGTCGGGGGTAGCCTGACGGAAGATATGCTGAGCATAGTTGAGCGTGGCACCCTCAAACCAGCGGGCACCGGGCATCGTCTGGCTGGCAAGCACACTGGTATAGGGAGTGGCCGACTCAAGCTGAAAATAGTCCCAGAGCGAGGCCCAGAAAGCCTCCAGTTCGTCCACCGACCATTGCCAGAGCTCGGCATACGTATTGAGGCGAAGGCCCCGTTTCGTTGCAAGCCAGGCCAGGTAGGCACGCATGTTACTGCGCGCCTGTAGCTCCTCCGACGGCATCCAGAGCAGACGGGGCTCCATCGATTGCACCATCAAATCCTCCCTTTAACCGCTACGTCGCGACAGGTCAGCGCCGGGGATGGGCAGGGTAAAACTAAAGCGCGAGCCTTTGCCGAGTTCGCTCTCGGCCCAGATGCGCCCACCATGCAACTCAACCAGGGCACGGGTAATGCTCAGGCCCAGGCCGGTGCCACCGATACGGCGCGTATTGGTATTGTCAACCCGGTAGAAGCGTTCCCAGATGCGCGGCAGATCATCCTCACCAATGCCGATGCCTTCATCGGTAACGGCCACGCGCATCCAGCGCCCCTGGGGATGCTCAGGAGGCAGATCTTCAAGCCGGGCCTCTTTGATCTGCAGGGTGATCTGCCCGCCATGGGGGCTGTATTTAATCGCATTAGTCAACAAATTAAAGATTACCTGTTTGATCTTATCGCGGTCAATATAGACGGGGGGCAGACCAGTCGGCACATCAAGCAGCATCCGGTGGCGGGCCAACTGGGTATTGAGCTGGGTGGTCAACTCGGCCACAATACTGTTGAGCGAAGTCAGCCACTGGCTCAACTTGAGCTTGCCCGCTTCAATACGCGAAACGCTGAGCAGGTCTTCCACCAACTGGGAAAGTCGGCTGGCCTCGTTATAGACGGTACCGATGAACTGGTTGCGCTCAGCCGGGTTGAACTCGCGGTTGAGCAGCAGTTCGGTATAGCCGAGAATGGAGGTGAGCGGCGTGCGCAGTTCATGGCTGACTATCGAGACAAACTCGTTCTTGACCCGGTCGGCCTCACCTTCGCGGGTCACATCGGTGACAGCCCAGAGACGTCCGGTGAGTATCTGCTGGCTATCGTGGGTAGGAACCGAGAGGATCTGCAACTCCTGGGTGGGGTTTTGCAGACGCACGCGGGTGCTCTGGGCCGTCTCAGGAGTACGCTGGTCACCGGTACAGAAGTCGGTGAGGCTCAGCGGGGCCTGAAGGCGCGACAGCAGGATCTCGATCAGGTCAAGCCCGACATGGAAGGGGCTGCGCTGGTGCTGGCCATTGAGACCCCAGAGGCGCGCCCAGGCCGGGTTGGCACGGAGCACCTTGCCGTTGGGATCGAGCAGGGCCAGGCCGGTGGGCAAATTGGCAAAAACCTGGCCCAGGTAGTTGGCGCTCTCGAGGGCCTCCTGGTAGTGCATCGCCCGGCTGAGGGGGTGGACGGCACGGGCGCAAATGGCCCGCACGAAGTCCAGTTCTTCTTCGCCGAAGGCATTGGAGCGGGTGCTGTCAAGCACGATCACAGCGGCGGCGCGCCCATCGATCATGATCGGGGCAGCCAGTTCGGCGCGCGCATCGGCACCGGCAGGCGGCAGGCCAGGGTGGCGGGCAACATCACGCAGGAGCAGAGCACGACCCAGGCGGGCCGCCCGCCCGGCGAGGCCAGTCTCCCAACTGAGGCGCTGGCGAGCCTGAGCGGGCAGACTATTCCAGAGCTCGGCGGGGTAGCCTTCGGCAATCTGCAGCACCAACTCACCGGCAGCCTGGTCAACCAGAACCACGGCCCCGGCCTCAGCCCCGGTGGCCTCAAGCGCCCGGCGCAACAACAGGCTGAGCAAGGCGTGCAGGTCGAGCATCTCTTCGAGGTTGCGATCGATGCGGGCCAACTCTTGCTGGCGGCGTGGCGGGAGCGTCAGGCCGGTGGGCGTCTCGCCGTCGCTGGCCCCGACAGGGGCGGGCAGCAAACGTTGGCCAGCACGGGCGATAGCAACGGCCAGCTGCGGTAAGAGGGCATCAAGTAACTGCTGCTGGTCGGGCGCAACGAGCGTCGCCGGGTCGGTGCGCAGTTCGAGCACGCCCCAGAGCCGTTTAGCCCAGATGATCGGCGCGCCGAGATAGCCGGCGCGAGCCACCGGCGCATGGCCACCGCCTGCGGCCGGGTTACTGACCACAACCGCACGCTGCTCAAGCCGCCCGGCGAGGGCCACACTGCGCGTCAGGCCATCGTCCCAGGGGTAGGGCCAGCCATCGGCAGAGTAGTACTGCTGGCGCAGCGTGCCGGGCTGGGCCGACTGGAGCCAGCATGTCAGGCGGGCATCACGAAACGGCACAGCGACACGCAGCAACTCAAAGAAGCGGTGTGCCCGCATATGGAGGGGCTGCTCATTATGCAGAATATGGGTCGCCTCGGCGAGCAGGGCAAGTGCCTCAGCGGCCCGCGCAGGCTGTGTTGTCATAGGGATGCCGCCCGCAAGTGCCTGGAAGCTACCACCATTGTAGCGCCCCCCCGGCCCTTGTCAAAGCCCCTGCGGAGAAAGCTTTGGGATTTGACTTTGCTTGCAGGCAGCGTATAATAGCCCGGTCACACGGGGAGATGACGGAGCGGTTGAACGTGCTCGTCTCGAAAACGAGTAGGGCTTAAAAAACCCTCGGGAGTTCGAATCTCCCTCTCCCCGCCAGCAAACCAGGGTGCGATCGCTGCGATCAAGCTGTTCACTAGTGGGCCGCTTGTCTTGAATGGTACCATTGCCGACCTTACCCCCCAGCCCCCTCTCCGCAGCGGCATATCTTTACCCAGAACGTTTATGCTACTACTGGAGCTGGTAGGATAG
>CAZQCG010000034.1:0-51606 GCA_964592425.1 uncultured Chloroflexaceae bacterium | reverse complement strand
CGTATGCGGGCGGGACGCCCGCGCTCCCGGGCGATTGCTCACCAAAAAAATCGCGCTTCGCGCCTACGGCGCGTTGCCTGCTGCCGCTCCTGCAAAAAAACGCTTTCCACTTAATCCTGGCCCGTAAGGATTCAGCATGCAGAAATCAGGACTCAGTAACCAGAAATCAGGACATCTGTGCGAGCGAGGGGGACACCACCACCCGAAAACCCTGGGGGTAGGGGGTTTTTGCATTACCCCTCGAAAACCACAACTAAACTTTATCGTGTATAGAGGCCGTGGGGAAGTATTTCGGGTTCGACCGTGGACTGACGTAGAGGTTGTATCGGGCAAGGATGGAGTAGCGCATACGGACGCGGAGAAATGGGGCGGTGTCTTATAATGCGTGTATCGGACGGTGGTGTAGGATGCTCCTGAAGTGCCTTGGTCAAGAGACCGTGCAGGCGCCAATTTTAGAATATGACAAGCTTACCCTCAGGAAAGTTTCCTTGCCATCCACAGGGAAAATGCCCCTTAACATACCAGAATGCTTGACTTGCATAGAAACCAGGAGGGCAAACATCAGCAAACGCCGCCTCTACTGCTAAATGTAGTACATCCCATTGAACTGTACTTTCAATATCTTTTGGAACACCTAATGAGCTTACCGCCTCATCCATTTTACGCTTAACCAGGGGCTCGGTATATTTTTTTAAATCTTCGACTACAGTATTCCATTTGACAAAATGAGATCTGGAAAGCCTAAGCAGACTTGAGCGGTATCTATTCGCTGCTTCAAGTAAAAGGTCGTCCCACTCCTGTGAGTTACAACTGGCGACAGCCTCTTGCCAAGAAGTAAGAATAATGGCTTGTTCTGTATCATGATGTCCAACCGCATAAAACCAAGTGACTTGTTCTAATTCAGCCAATGTGGCCTTCACACGCTCATTCATAAAGTTCTCCTGATTTTGCAAGGGGGCAGAAACCAAGTGTTGAGCTTCTGCCCCCAAATACCCCTAAAAATACAGTTACCGTTGCTGTGGAATTCGTCTAGGTACTCTTGGTACGGGATCTGCTTCTTGCAATCCGTACTTCAGTCTATCTGCCTTAGCAGCTGCCTGAAGGGCTCGGGCATATATATCTGGTAAGCGCGAATACCTAGAACTTTCGTACACAGCCTTGCTGTATTCCGCGTTCGAAGGAATTTGACCAAAACGTGCCCCTCCCCTTCTGAATTGATCCCAAAACTGCTCCATGCGTGTGTGAAACCTGTAATGAGGAGTTGCAGGTTCACTAAAAGCATTACCCCGTAGCCCCACCGCAACCGCTTCATCTTCAGGAATAATGCTTTTGAAAGCAGCATTCTGATTGAGATGATGAGCCTGCATATTGCTGTTTCGAGGAAACGTACCTCGTAGTTCGCCATACTCGCCTAATTTAGGCAGTCGAATAAGAAAGCGTCCCACTAGACCGCCTGTAATACCACCAAAAGCGCAGGCCTCAAGTAACCCGTCTAGTAGACTGGTTTGAGGATCCATATCTAAGAGGTTTCTTAGTATTTGTCCTGAACCTGAACTGGTAGTACCCATTGCAGCACCGATTGCGGCACTACACCAGTTGCCAGTGTAACAAATGCTCACGACTCCTCGTCCGGCAAGTCCACCTAAGGGACCTGTAACTGCCGAAATTCCTGCCTCCCGCGCAACTTCACTCCACCTAATATTTGACATTGCTTGGTCTACAGGCATTCCAGCGTTGTTTAATGCTTGATTACCCCAAGATGCTACACCAGCAGCACCAGCAGCACCAGCAGCACACGCTACACCCGCTGTACCGGCACAAGCTACAATGGTTCCTGCTACTCCCAATCCAGTAACGACGACTTGGCCGGCGCCCGCGTAGTCATACCTGGTGTAATCAGTTCCTGCAAACTGACAGCTAGGGTCGCCCCACATCCAACCAAGGCACTTCCCCGATGGATCAGTCCAGTTCACAGGGTTACTATGTGAGTAGGTGTAGGGGTGTAGGCTGTAGGGCTGTGTGGGATAGCCCTCATAGGGGTCAAGCGATACAAACGACCCTGCATTTGGAGCGTACCAGCGTGCCCTGAGGTATGTCAGCCCCGCAGCGTTTTGCAGTTCACCCGTGAAGCCGAAGGGTGAGATCACGTTGCCTTGAGGCAAGCCCCACGAATCGTAGTTAACGCTGGCCAGAGGCGCTCCGACGTTGTCAAGGGTTTGCCGCACACTACCAAGTGCGTCAGTGCCGTACCACGTCGTGGTGCCGCTGACTTGGGCGGCGAGGCGCTCATGGCCGTAGAAATAGTTCGCTCCGCCGGTCTGTAGAATTTGTGGAAGTGGTACTCCGAGATCCTGCGTGTACGTTGCCGTGCCACTCTGGACGAGAACCCCATCTCCGTTGTAGATATGTGTTGTAGAGATACCGCTGGTCGCGGTGAGTGTCACGCGGTTGAGGGCATCGTAGCGAAAGTTTGTCGTACCATCGGACAACACATTGCCCGCGGCATCGTACTGCCAACCGCTACGCTGGTAGGCGGCGTCATACGAGGTGCCACCCTCAACGCGATTACCCACTTTATCGTACTGGTATGCGGTGCTGCTGGTTGTGCTTCCCTGCTCCGTCGCTCCCGTGAGCCGGAGTAAGCCATCATAAGTGTATTGGACATTTCGGATCGCCGTGCCAATCGTCTCGTCCGCGGCAAGCCGTAGCCCGAGCCGATCAACCTGGTACTGGAAACGGCTTACCGTCGTGCCGTTTGCGGTGGTCTCCAGATCGAGCAGGCGATCTGCGCCGTCGTAGCGATATGCCGTTGTTGCGCCATTGGCCCGCTGCGCCGAGTCGAGGCGACCCACGCTGTCATAGGTATAGGTCGCCAACGTCGTGGCACCACTGGCAACGGTGGCAAGCTGACCATCAGGGTAATAGGTGTAGTTCGCAGTGGCGCCCCCAGGGTACTGGAGCGCTGTTCGTTGCCCGCGAGGGCTGTAGGTGTAGGCCACAAGCCCTGTCTTAGGAGCTTGCACCTGCACAGTTCGCCCCAGGGGGTCGTACTGGAACGATGTCGTCCCACTCCCGTCAACAAGACCTGTTCGGCGCCCCAGTGCGTCGTACGCCATCGTGATGGTCGTAAGATTTGCACTGTTTCCAGCTGCAATGCTGGTACGGCGATCCCGGCCGTCGTACTGGAAGATGAGGTCAAAGGGGTCGCCCCGGGGATCGTCCAGTCGTGTTACCCGGCCAAAAGCGTCGTAGAGCCAACCGGTCACCCGGCCGATGCCGTCGGTCGCGCTGGTTTGCTCGTTGGCAGCGTTATAGGCAAAGCGTCGTACCTGTCCATTTGCGTCAATGATGACCGTGCGATTTCCCACACGGTCATAGCGGTACTGCGTGACCGTGTTGCAGTCGGTCTGCTCTAGCGCACAGGAGCTTAAGACATTCTCGGTCACGCCCACGAGCTCATCGCGGAGGTTATACGCAAACTGGGTCACCCGACCGGCTGGATCCGTCGTGGATTGCTGGCGCCCTCCAACGTCATAGGTCACGGTCGCGGTCAAATTCTGATCGGTGCCCGTTCCAGCCGGAACGTAGTTCACCACCGTCTGCTGCGTCCGGCCCAGGCCGTCGACGGCAAACAAGGTTATCTGGCCATCAGCCCGCCTCGTCCAGCGCAGCGTACCTGTCCCATCGTAGCCACGCTGCACGTCACGGTTATTGGCATCGCGCGTGGTTATGACCCGGCCAAGGCCATCATAGGTCGCATACGAACGTGCCTGTGCCGCATCGATGGCTTCCACCACGCGGCCCAGTGCATCGTAGCGAGCCTGCGTTGTGACGTTCGTCTGCGCGTTCGCAGGCGCCCCATCAACCGCATTCTGAACGTTCGACGTGGGGCGACCGGCACCATCATAGACCGTACGCGTGGTAATATCCTCGTCGGGCTTCGTTGCCGTAAAGGTACCATCCACGTAATTCTGTACGGTCGACGCGATCCGGCCAAGCTCATCGTAGAACGTCCGTGTCGCAATATTGCGATCACGCGCCGTCGCGATGTAGGCGTTGCACGAAACGGGTGCAGTCGTGCTCTGGCAATTCTGCGTTGTGCCGCTTACTCTTCCCAGCACATCGTACTGGAAGCTGTCCCAGCGATTGAGCGGGTCTTTGGTGCCAATAAGCCGCCCGGTTGTCGCATCAAAGCGGGCTTCGGTTCGGCGGTTGAGGGCCGTTCCGCTCACACCGGCAATAGCGTTCTGCGTCGTTGACGTTACACGGCTGAGGGTATCGTACCCATAGAGGGTCACCCGATCAGTAATAGGCTCCGTCGTCGTGAACGTCCCGTCAACGTAGTTGTCGATGACACGACTGACGCGACCAACCGTGTCGTACCGGGTTACCGTGATCAGATCACTGTCGCTTCCATCGGTCCAACTCTGGTTGGAAGCCTCGACCGTGAGCGGGTTTCCATTCTCAAAGTTCGCTGTGACCGTGATTGGCCGGCTTGCCGCATCGTACTCCGTGCGCATCCATCGCCCAAGCCCGTCACGCTGCCAGGCACTATTCCCGGCGCCATCGTAGTAGGTTATGAGCTGGACATTGGTGTCGGCTGTCGCGGGCAGGTCTGGCCGATAATTGAGGGTTACCGTGACGGGCCGTGACTGTGAGTCGTATTCCGTACGCGTAATGCGGCTCGTCGATGAGCTAAAGCGCAACGTCTGTGGATCCAGAACCCCGTCAAGGATGCCCGTCTCGGTCACGAGGCTGAGCCGGCCAAGATCATCGTAGCTATAGAACGTCGCAATATTTGCGTCAGGGAGGCTTGGCGTATAGGCGGGCGGGGTGGCGGGCAGCGTACCGCCGGTATAGCCGGTCAGGTTTTGTACCGTCCAGATGACACGCCCCTGCGTATCATAGCCTGTGGCATCGTACCGATTATCAGGCGTCCGCGTCCAGATTAATCGCCCAAGAAGGTCATAGCCGTAGTCAGTGACCAGATCCTCATCGGGCTTGTTCGGATCATACCCGCCGTCTTTGTCATTGAGAATGGTCTGGCGAATTGTATCGTCGTCGTTATAGACCGTTCGATCCGTACGCACCAGAGTTGTCCCAACGCCAATCGTTGTGGTCGTCAACCGACCAAGGCTGTCGTAGCCGTATTCCACCACCTGGGCCTGGGTGGTGCCAAAACCAAACGTGGTGCGAATACGCTGCCCTGCTACGTCATACTCGTGACGGGACACCACACCATCAGCCGAGCGAACTTCGGCGAGCCGGTTATCACCAGTATAGGCATAGGTGTCGGTCAGGCGGAGGGTTCCACCAGTTTGCTGAACCGAGGAAAGGTTGCCTGCCGCATCGTATGTCGCCGTCACCACAATCCCATCGGGAGTCGTAACCTGGCTTGGACGATGATCCGACCGGTACTGAATCGCAGAGGTAAGATTCGTCGCATCCGTCACGCGTAGCGGCAGACCGACCAGGTTATTGCGGACATCGACCCCTGCTCCATTGCCGTTAACAATGACACTCGGCGCAGCACTGGAGTCGTAGGCGACATACTGAGTGATTTGCCCGTTGCGCTCCTGGTACTCAAGCGAGCCGTCCAGACGGTAATGATGGACCAGGACATCCGGCTGCCCGCCTGGCTTCTCAATCGTGATCGTTGTTGCCGAACCGACCGCCGTTGCGGCGTAGCTATAGGTCGTGCGCGTCCCAGTGGCGTCAAGCTGCTGGCTGACACGCTGCTGGCTATCGTAGGTATTCGAGACCTGCGTGACCTGTACGGGGTCGATGATCGAGGCAAGCAGGTGCGACCCGGAGACGTAGGTATAGGTTGTCGTTCCCCCACGGAGGTCTTGCACCGTCGCCAAATCACCGTCGGCGGTGTAGGTATAGCTGATGCTGCGCCCAGCGGTATCGCCGACTCGCGTGAGCCGCGGCGCGCCATTGATAGCGACGTAGTCAAGCGTCAAGCCGCGACCAGTCACATCGTCAGTCACCTGAGCGAGTTGGCCATCGCGAATGGCGTCGGGCTCAGCGTAGTACTGAAGTGATTGCTGATGACCTTGCGGATCGCGCTGCGAAATGAGCCGCCCCTGAGCATCAAAGACGAGCTGCGATTGATCGCGCTGGGTAAGCGTGTAGCGATCAGCAGCTCGAACCAGGGTGGCGTGAATACCAGGGAGGGCGGGCAGCGTTCCGTCGCCGACGATATCTGTGAAGCGAAGGCGGTTCCCGCTCGGGACTTCGTAGATGACAACACCGGGACTGCCACCAGGTTGACCGGCGGGAGTCAGCCGGTGCTCAAAGCTGTGTCGCCACCCAGTTCCGAACGTCGTGCTGGGATACTGCGCGGGATTTGCGAAGAGCGAGGTGTAGGTGCGGCCAAAGCTGAGCGTCGGCCCCTCAGCAGCAAGGGCGATATCACTCGCCTGATAAGAAAAGGAACCAGAAAACGTGTTAACGGGATCGCCAAAGATGATCTGCATGCTCCCGCCGAGATCGCAGGGGCACTTTCCATTGAACTGATCCGCAAAGAACGGCACCTCGACCAGCGGTTGCCCATTGAGGGTCAGGATCACATCATCAAGGGCAATCGTGTGATTGGAGCCCCCAAGCGGTTTGACAATCTCAAACCAGCCCCGCTTTCCCGAGATGCGAGCAAGGGACGTAGCGTTAAGCTGGGAGCCAGTAACACGGGTCCACGGTGTTGGGGTAAGAGCGCTGGTGCTGGGCACACTCACCAGTACCACGGCGCCACTATTATCTTCCGGCGTAAATCGAACCGTTACCCCACCACTATCGCCAAACGGGGTTGGGTCATCAAAGACACGCGACCACGCCATGCTGGCCGTGAGAACATCGCTACTGCTCAATGGAGGAAGCGTGACCGAGGGGCCGCGGAGTACGGAGGAGGAGGAATAGCGGCCTCCGGATCCGGCCTCGCGCAGCCTGATCCCGAGGAACGCACCCCGATCCCCATTCGGTCCGATGCCATCAAGTCCACCGTCCGTGACTTCGTAGGTGAACCAGTCAGATGGCTTGCTTAAGCGAGCTTGCCAGCCAGCAACATCCTGGAAGATCCGAAGGTTCGACCAGGTGCAGGTATTATTACTTCGGTTATCCGTCCAACAACGGAGACGAATCTCCATGGCAGAAGAAGCGGGGACCGCGTTCCCAAGCGTTACTTGCAGGTTCGTACCGGTTTTCGTAACCGGCGTCCCGTTACTTGGTGCCTGCGGGCCGTCAAAGATTGTTTCCTCAGAACCCCAGGTCGTTGAACCGGCAGCACGGATGGAGATACCGGCACCTGAGCCATAAATACCATCGTTGGTTAATGTGATATCAAAGCGCAAGCTGTCACGAGGTATGCCTGCCGGGATAACGTACGTGTTTATGTACTGATAGCCAATGATCGAGTTGTTTGCCTGCTGCGTTGCTCCACCGAGTGCATCGGTCTGAACGCCTGGGGTGCGGAAGGTGCCGTCGAAAAGACCGCTCCGGGTGTGGCGATTCCCAAAGCGAGCCCGCAGCTGGTCAATGGCGGTTGAAGGCAGGCCAGTTGATGCCGCAGTAGCGGGTGTGGGAATGGACGGCAATGACAAAAGCGGTGCTGCCTGTACGGATCGTTGGGGAGCAGCCGCCACGGTACGAGGTGATATGGGAAGCAGTGAGGCGCACAGGCTAACCAAGGTGAAGAAGGTAAGCAGCTGGCTAAGGCGTCGCGATGGCGAGCGCATAGATATTCCTGTACCGTGAGGTGTGCGCCTATGAAGTGGAGTATGCGAACGAGAGACGAAACGCCGCTATCTTTAGGAGAGCAGACACACGAGAAAACAACCGGTAAATTGCCGCTGTTTCCCTTCGTCTTTCCAGGGAGTATTCCTCGAAGAAGCCGGGGAACACTATCCCATGAACGAAGAACCGTCAATCCGTTGACTGGGTAACCCTATACTGAATGATACCATTGTACTCCACAGAATGTCCCTTCTGTGGAGTGGATCGGGTATACTAGACCCCGCTTCTGGTCAAACAACCGCTGTATCTCGTCCGGTTCACTTCACGAAAGGTGAACGGAACCAACCAGGCCAACTTCGCCCTGCTCCACGTCTTCGGCTTCCAGTTTGCACCCCGCTACCGCAATCTTTCCAAGAAGGTCAGGACGGGGCTGTACGGCTTCCAGCACCCGCGCACCTACGCCGATCTCTTGTTACGGCCGATCCGCAAGCTGAAGACCGAGCTGATCATCGCCAAGTGGGACAACCTGCGGCGCATCTTTGCCTCACTGGCGCTGAAGACGACGACTCAGAGCATCATCGTGCGCAAGCTGAACGCCTATGCGCGGCGGAACAAGACCAGCCAGGCGCTGCGGGAATACGACCACATCTTCCGCAGCCTGTACCTGCTGGAATACGTCGACTCGCCGGTGCTGAGGCAGCACGTGCAGCGAGCGCTGAACCGGGGCGAGAACTATCATCAGCTGCGCCGAGCGATTGCTCACGCGAACTTCGGGAAGTTGCGCTACCGGACGACCGCCGAGCAGGTGCTCTGGAGCGAGTGCAATCGGCTGCTGACGAACTGCATCATCTACTACAACTCGGTCATCCTGTCGCGCATCCTGGAAGCGAAGCTCGCCGCCGGCGACACCGTCGGCGCAGAGCAGATGGCCTATGTGTCGCCAGTGGCCTGGCAGCACATCAACTTCTACGGGCGCTACGAGTTCACGACCGGGGTGAGCCCGATCAACATTGACGCAATGGTGAGCACGGCGGCCAGAAAGCCGATCCGGGGCGTCGAGGAGGGCGTATAGCCTGGGTCAGGCACGTTACCTGATACCGGTTGGTTGCGGTTTCCGAGGGGTAATGCAAAAACCCCCTAAACCCGTCGTAGATTGAGCCTCCAGCCGGTGCGCTCATAAAAAGCAACCCCGGCGGCGTTGATCGCCTCGGCGGGAGCCTCGCCCTGCACCCGCAGCTCAACTTCACGCAGGGTTGGCCGCAGGGCTGGCGTCCCAAGCGCATGCAGCCCCTCGGGCAGGCTCTCGCGGGCAGCGTGCATCATGGCCTCCTGGTGTGACTGCGGCCAGAGCCGTACCGTCCAGCCGATATAGGCGGCCAGTTCAGCCAGTTGGCTGGCGTAGCGGCTACGGGCGGTATCGGGGAAGTGGAAGCGCAGCGTTACCGTGAGCGTGCCCTGGTCGGCGCTGGCCTTGTAGCAGCCACTTGCGGGGGCGAACCATGTGCGGGCGGTGCTGAGGGCAAAGTTGAGCTCGGCTGGATGGGCATCGGGCGGCGGGACGAAGCTGGGTTGATCAGGGTGCGCGGGTGCGAGCACTGCGACAATGCCAGGTGCCCGTATGCTCAACTGCCAGCCGGTACGGCTAGCAAAGGCCGCTTCGGCGGCGGCCACCGTTTGCAGGTCGGCGCTGCCGGTGCAGCGTACCTCAACCCGTCCGGCCTCCAGGTAGATCGCCGGCGCACGCTCGGCGCTGAGCCCTGCTGGCAGCACTTCAAGCGCAACGGCGGCCAGTTGACCCTGGTGCGGGTGAGGCCAGACGGTGACGGGGGCCGCGATGGCTGCGGCGATCTGGGCGATGGCTGCGGCATCACGCTCGGCGGCCAGGGCCGGGAAGAAGTAGCGCAGGGTGACGGCACCAGTTTCGGGATCGACACTGCGCTGGTACAGATCAGGTACCGCGCCGAGGTGGCGCTCAATGAGTGCCTGGATGGCGCTACTGTCGGGACGGGGGCCGCGCCGCCCACCGCTGTTGCTGGCAGCCTGGGCGCGGCGCACTTCGGTAGGCGCGGGCAAGCGCCAGAGGCCGGGTGCGTGTGGGAGCGCAGTGAAGTAGGGGCTGCCAGCTTCAAGCAGGGCCTCCAATGCGGCCTCCTGCTGTTCGTCGGCGCTAGGCCCATACCAGCTGCGCGCCAATTCACGCACACTAAACGTCTGCACGCCGCTGCCGTCACGCAGGGCCTGCCAGAGTCGTTCGAGACCGGCGCTATCAGGGGCCTGGCCAGCGCCGAGCGGAGCCAGGGGCGGCGCAGCGGGAACGGGCGGCAGTTCGACCCGGCGGCCCCCACCGCGGGCAGAGGCCACCTTCAGGGCCAGGCCGTCACGGGGCGTCAGCACCTCGGCCATATCGCGCAGGCGTACAGCTAGCGCAGCGCGAGCCTCGGGGTCGCCATGCACAAGAGCGACTGTTTTGGGTTGGAGCGCTCGCACGATGGCAGCCAGTTCGTCGCCGTCGGCGTGGGCACTGAGGCTGTAGCGGCCCACCTGGCAGGCCACAGCCACTTCGTGCCCGTTCAGATTGAGGCGGCGCTCGGCGACGGGGGCGTCGGCCAGGTCGAGCAGACGCCGGCCCGGGGCCTCTTCGTCAAGGTAGCCGCTGAAGAAGATCGCCGCATGGGGGCTGGCAGCCAGACGTTCGGCGTACCAGACCGAAGGGCCGCCGGTGAGCATACCCGAAGAGGCGATGATCGCACAGGGTGGCCCGGCCAGCACGCGCTCGCGCGCCTGGGGTGCCTCAATTGGCTGAATACTACTGCTGAAGAAGGCCCGCCCGCCATTAAGAATATAGCGGCGCAGAGACGGCGTCAGGGCCTCCGGGAAGGCAGCATAGGCCCCACAGACAGCGCGTACCAGCCCATCGACGGCAATGGGAAAGGGCGGGATCACTCCGTCGCGCTGCGCGGCACGCAGAATCAGGATGACCTCCTGGGCGCGTCCGAGGGCAAAGGCGGGAATGAGGCAATGCCCGCCGTGGGCGATCACTTCGGCCACCGCTTCGGCCAGGCGCCGTTCTTCCAGCGCCCGGTTAGGGTGCAGGCGTGCGCCGTAGGTGCTTTCGAGCACCAGCAGGTCGGGGCGGCGTGGTGCAGGCAGGGCCGCGCCGAGGATGGTGCGCTGAGGGGTGGCGCTCACATCACCGGAGATGACCAGCCGTCCGTCAGCGGCCTCGAAGCCCAGGCTGACCGCCCCGGCAATATGGCCAGCACGATTGGCGTGGACGGCGATGGCGGGCAGTTCGGGCAGGCTTTGGAGACCCTCACGGAGCGGGCGCAGCCGGCGGAGCACGGCGGCCACCAGCGCCTCGTCGTAGAGAGGCAGTTCGAGCTCATCAGCGGCACGGCGGGCCATCACGCGCACGGCATCACCGAGCATCACCTCCATCAGGCGAATGGTGGCCGGGCTGGCGTAGATCGGCGTCGCCGGGCTGTGCATCGCCACCAGCGGCAGCGCCCCAATATGGTCGGCGTGGGCATGAGTAATCAGGATGGCATCAAGGCTGACCCCAGCCAGAGCGGCCAGATCGGGCAGGCGGTCGGCGGCATCAACCCGCACACCGGCATCGACCAGGAAGGTACGTCCGCCCAGACGTACCAATTGGCAGGTTGCGCCCACACCGCTTGCACCGCCAAGAAAGTGTAGCTCCATCTGGGCTTTTTCCCAATAGACTCTTATGCGGCTTCGCCGCACACTACCGTGATGAAAAAGATTCTCTTGGGAGGGCATGGCCCTCCCAAATCCTCCCATTTTCACATCAGTTGCATCTATCGTACCGCCTTCTGGTGCAACGCACAAGCCGATCGATACGCACGCTCGGACTCAGTCCGACCAGGTTGGATGCGTTGGATGAGCATTTTTCGATGCACCGGCAACTATCTCTCCCTCCACCCGAGAGAGTAGCAGGGTCGGCCCTTCATCGCCAAGGGTAAGCCGGTCGCCGTTGCTGAGTGACACGGGCACGGCAGGGACGAGCCGTGTGCCGTTGAGCAGGGTCGTAACATCGCTACGGGTGGTGCTTACGCTCAAACCGTCTGGGCCAGGGCGGAGGGTGCAGTGGGGGCGTTTCGAGACGGCGGCGTAGGCCGAGATGCGCCGGGTGAGCAGATTCAGCTCGTGGCTATAGGCTGGCGGGGCGAAGAGGGCTAGTACCTGAAGTAGCCAGGCGCGGGTCAACTCGACCCCGCCCTCAGGCACGACACATTCACAACCGGCGGGCAGGCGCAAGAGCCAGCGTTGGCGGATTGCCGCCGGCAGGTCGCTCAGCCAGAGGTGGCTGCCGCTGCGCACCCCCGCCGCGCTCAGTGGCTCACCGGCGGGCAAGCGCCGCCCGTTGGCAGATCCCAGGCGCAGGCTGTAGCCGTGCCCGTCAGCCCCGACGACGGGAAGGCCACAGCCCTGCAGCAGGAGTGGGAGCAGTTGGGCGGGGGGGCTGTCCTCGCAAAGAACGGTGGTTGTCTGTTCACCGACGGGTGTTGACCAGTGCAGCGTGACGGTGAGCGTCTCCTGGCGTAGTTGCATGGGGGAACCTTATCAACTCAGGGCGATCTGGAGCAACTGCTGTTCATCCTCACGCACGAGGATGGCGCGCCCTGGCGGCTGTTCGGCGTTGCGCTGGTCGGCAAGGGGGAGACTGACGCCCAGCAGGCGTGTGCCTGGCTCGAAGCGCCCGGGCCACAGAACGATCCCGGCCCGCGCGGCGTCAAGGGCCCGCAGGAGCGCATCGTCGGCGTAGGCCACGCTTGCCGCCAGTATCAGGTGTTCGCCATACTGGCCGCCAAGCTGGGCAATCTCGCAGAGGTGCTCGATCAGGTTGGGCTCGCCGCCGAAGCTCTGGCTCAACTGGGCGCGCATCCGCTCACGGCAGAGTTGATAGTCGTCAATCAGGATCAGGCGGGTGGCAGCCCCGCCGCTGCTGCGGGCGGTGAGCAGGGCCTGTTTGAGCGCAGCAGCACCGGCTTCATCGTGAGCGTAGTATGCCGTCTGGGGCAGATCACGCAGGGGGCGCAGGCCGCCGCGTGGCCCATCAAGCAGGTAGAGGGCAAACGCTTGTGGCCCATAGCGACTTGCCAGGGCGCGGACAGCACTCAGTAGGGTGGCGGTCTTGCCGCTGCGTCGTGGTCCGAGCACCAGGGCGTGGGCTGTCTCGGCGTTCAGGCGCAACCAGGCCGGGCCAAGGCCCTGGTTCTCGCGCCCGATGGGGGCAAGCAGTTCGCCTGGCTCAGTTGGTATGTCGGCAGCAGCGTGCAGGCCGGCCAGGGGTACCAGGTCGGGCAGGAGCAGCACCGGAGGTGGGCCAGCAGCATCCATGTCAGGGTAATCGCGCCAGCGTTCGCTGACTGCCGCCACGCCAGCGCGCAGGTCGGTGCTGACCTCGCTTTCGGGGGCGAGCATGGTCGTGGAGGCCAGCCCCGGCAGGGCCACCTGAAGATCGACGGCCCCGTAGTCGGGATGGGCCACCAGGGCACGCCCCGGCAGGCCCGCAGAGATCTGGGCACTCACCCGCACACCGAGCAGGTCGCCATACTCGTGCAACTCAGCCTGGCGCAGGGCAACCCGCTGCTCAAAAAGGGCCAGCAGGCGGTAGCTCAGGTCGGCGGCGCGGTCGGCGCTGACGACAAGGTGGATGCCGAGTGGGCGTCCGACACGGGCGATGCGCAGTAGCCCATCGATCAGGGCATCTTCGCCCGAGCCATCGGACAGTTCTTCACGCAGCACGGCAAGTTTGTCGAAGATGATCAGCATCGCGGGGAGTTTGATGCCGCTACGGGCGCGATAGGCGGGCAGGTCGGGCGCATCGGCGGCACGCAAGAGTTCCTGGCGTTCACGCACGGCCTGATCGAGCATCCGCAGCAGCCGACGTACCCGCTCGGGCTCACGCGCCTGGATGTGGGCCCCGACCTGGGGCATCCCGGCGAGGGGGCCAAGGCCCTGGCCACCGGCGTCCACAAGGTAGCACCAGAGTGCGTCGGGCGGGTGGTTCCAGGCCAGGCCAAGGGCCAGGCTGCGTAGCAGGGTGGTCTTCCCGCTGCCGGGGGCACCGACAACCAGCAGGTGCCCGGCATTCAGATCAACCGCAAAGGGCTCGTGGCGGCCCTCCTGGGGCAGGTCGAGCAGGCCGATCAGCTGGTGCATCCAGGCTGGAGCGGTGGACTGGGCCGCCAGCAAGGTGGCCAGATTGAGCGCTGCGGGCAGGGGCGGCTGCCAGATCGGATGTGGCTGCCAGTTGCCGTAGCAGTGCTGGCGGGCCTTGTCGGCGATACACAGGGCGCGTACCAGCACATCAAGGTCAGTCTCATGGCTGAGAACCGGCTCAGGCGTGCCGGGACGCACCTCCTGTTCGCGCCCATCGCGCAGAAAACTCACCCGTGGGCCAGCCGCACCCTGGCTGCCACCAGGACGATAGGGCATAGTCACCTGGGCAACCTGGAGCAGGCGCACCTCACTGCCAAACCGCATGTAGGCGCGGCCCGGCAGGTCGCCCGGCAGGAAGGCGGCATCAGGCTTGAGCAACATCTCGCGGCTATCTTCGGCGCTCCCAAGACGAAGGGCAATAAAGTAGCTGAGCTGGCTGCGGATCTCATCGCTGACGGCGCGTGAGGGTTGCTGGGTGGCGAGCAGGAGGTGGACGCCCAGTGAGCGCCCTTGTTTGACGACGCGCACCAACTCGGTGACAAACTCGGGGTTGCCGCGGGCCAGTTCGTCGAACTCATCAACCACGATCAACAGGTTGGGCAGCGGTTCGAGCGCACTACGCTCAGCCAGGACGCGGTAGTCGGTAATATTTTCCACCTTGACGCCATGTTCGGTGGCGGTGCGCTTCAGCAGAGTCTTGCGCCAGCGCAGCTCGCTCTTGATCGCCGTCATCGCCCGCTCGGCGAGACGGCCTTCAAGGTCGGTGACCAGCCCGGCCGTGTGGGGGAGCGGGGCGAAGAGTTGCAGGGCCGCGCCGCCCTTAAAGTCGATCAGCAGCAGTTGCAGGCGCTCGGGGCCGTGTGTGGCCGCCAACGCGGCGATAATGCTCTGGAGCAGCACACTCTTGCCAGCCCCGGTCGCCCCGGCGATGATCCCATGTGGGCCGTGACGCCCCTCGTTGAGATCAAGGCAGGCCGGTTCACCATCAGCCACGGCACCGATTGGCACATCGGGCCGCCATGCGCCGCTGGGCGGACTGGTCCAGGCCGGCGGTGCGCACAGATCGGCCTCACTCCCGATCCCCAGCAGGTCGAAGAGGCGCACACCACGGGGGATGTCCTGTGCCCCGCCACTCTCGACCATACGCACGCCAGCAAGGCGACGAGCAAGGGCGTCACTTGCGCCCAGGTCGGCCTGATCCGGCGTAAAACGCTCACGCGGCCATTGGTCACCGGCACGGGTCCAGCGGACGCCGGCGGGTTCAAGCTCAAGCATCGCGCCGCAGTTTTCGGGAATCTGGGCCCAAGCTGGGGCAAGCACCAGACTGGTCATACCCAGGGGCGGGCCGTGACGCAGCACTTCATCAAGCGCTGGCAGGCTGTGAATCAGCGCAGTGCCGTCGATCAGCACCAGCAGGCGTGGTGTGGGTAGCGCACCAGCGTTACGCTGGTCGCTTCGCTCACGCCGGCGACTCAACAGGTCGAGCAGATCACTGGCCAGATGCATCGTCGCCTCAGGGGTTGCGGCAAGCATGCGGGCACCGGGGGCGGGGTCATTGCTGAGCGGGGCCGTGTGCGGCAGCCAGCGCAGCCATTCCCAGGCCGAGGCCTGGTCGGGCGGGCAGAGGCAAACGATACGCAGATCAGTTGGCGCGTGGAGCACAGCGGCCTGCCAGAGCAGGGCGCGGGCGAGGGCCGCCGCCGTCGGGCGTGAGCCAGCAAGACCAAGCGAGCCAACCGTAGCAAGGGGAATGCTGATCGGCACCTGGCGCAGGGTGGCATACTCGGCGGCGACGCGGAAGAGGCGGCGGTCGACGGCACCACCCGTTGCGGGCGGCGGCACCTGGGCCTGGCTGGAGGCAGACAGGTTGCCCGAACCGACACGCAGATCAAGGAAATCGTCGTCGTTGGGCCGGCGCTCCCAGAGGCGTGGTTCAGGCGCGGCCTCGGTAGTGGCGGCTCCACTAATCCGCAGCAGTTCGGCTGGTGCAGGCCAGAGGTAGAGGCGCGCCGTGCGTTCCTGGTCATGCAGCCGCCCCAGCCGCGCACGGGCCGCCTCGAGTAAATCCTCAAAGACCGCCCGGCGCTCGGCGGCCTCAGCGGCAGCCCGGCGGGCTGCGCCGCGCTGGTTGGCCAGGGCAGCCCCCAGGCCAAGCGCGGCCAGAGCCCCCATGGGCAAGGCGGTGAGCAGGGGATTGCCACCGTTCATCCCGGCTGCCCAGGCAAAGATGCCAGCCCCGGCCAGGGGCACCAGCAAGGTGAGCAGGTCGGTATGGGGTAGGCTGGACGCAGTCGCTGGCTCAGGCAGATCAACCCGCTCGGCGGCCCAACGTGGGCGCAGCCGAGGCGGGCGGTTAAACCATTGTGCCTGCACGGCGTTTTTCCCGCTCACGTCGCTCTTGGCGCTCGTGCTCTTCTTGTTCACGGGCCCACTCCTCACGTTCGCGGACACGGCGGGCCTGCTCCTCGCGCGCGCGCTGGTCGGCCCTGGCTACCGCGTGGGCTGCAGCACGACAATCGGCGGCCAGTTGGCAGCCATCACGATCGAGAGCACCGCGCTGGAGGTCGAACATGATCCGGTAGTACCCTGCCCAGTTAGTTGATGCGGCATATACCGCCTGAGCGCTTTCGCTACCGACCTGCTCGATCTCGTCGGCAGCGCGGTTGAGCGCGGCGATTGCCGCCGCCGCCGCGCCATGATCCCAGCACACATCGGTCATGTTGGGGTAGCCTGACATATCGTTGCACCTTCTTTACGGTGGCGACTGGCGACTCGGTTTCGGCATCGACATCGGCGTGGGTGTGGGTATCGGCGTGGGTGTCGGCGTGGGTGTCGGCGTGGGTGTCGGCGGCCCAGCAGGCAAGGGAGTCGGGCCGGGCGTGGGCAGAGGCGCGGCGGGCAAGGGCGACGGCGACCCATAGACGACATAGGTCGCAGGGTCGATCAGGTAGGGCATTTGCAGCAGTTCGTCCGGTAGGTCGACATAGTTCGCGGGATTCTCATAATCGCCATGCGCGAGCGAGGGGTCATCGATCTGGCCGTTGTCGATCATGATCACGGTCGGATCATCGTCGTGGCCAGCCCCGACATTACGGGCAAGGCTGTCGTCACGATTAACGTAGTTGCGCTCTTCGGCATCGGCAAAGGGGTCACCTGGCTGCGGATTGGGCCGCCCGGCAGAGCCCTGGGGCCGCACCGCCCCGAAGGTGACGACACTCCCGACGGTGATTCCGGCATCCAGCAGGCGCTGCTGCACCTGTGGGTCATTGCGCAGCAGAAAACACATGCCGCCGCCCATACTGTGGCCTTGCAGGTGAAGCGTGCTGCCCGGCGGGATGCGTTCGAGATCACGCAGCACCTGCGCCCTGACATAGCGATAGTAGTGATTCTGCTCACGCTCGCCCTGCGCGGTCAGCGCGACCGCTTGGAGATTGTTGGGGGCGGTAGGCTGCTCAGGGTTCAATCCGGCGATATTGATGCGATACTCGCCGGTTGCGGCATTGAGTCGCTCAAGGCGCACCTGTTCGCCAGGAAAATAGCTAATCGCGCTATGCTCGCCGCTGAGTGCATCGGCTGGGACGGGCTGGAAGGGCTGCTGGGGATCATGCAGCTGATCCATACTCACAGGAAAGGCCTTAGCTACGGAGACATCAAGCGCCCCACTCGCCTGGTTGCGCATTGGTTCAGCCTGCGTGTCGGTATTCCGGGGACGGCCCAGGGCAGTGCCTTGCTGGCGACGAAAGCTCAGGTTGAGCGCATCAATCTCGGCACCAAGCTGGCGAAAAAGGGCTGGCTCAACGTGATGCATACTCTCGTACCAGAAGGTCTGTAGCCACTGCTCGATCTGGTCGGGCAGATCGTGGGCGGGCGCACCAACCTGAGGCGAAAGGCCATTGCTGGTGCTCAGACGCCCCACGGCCGTGGCATGGGCAAAGGCCCCGGTACCGACAGCCATCGTGAGCAGGCCATGCTGGTAGACCCAGCTGAGGCCCTGGGTATCAATGAGGATGCGCAGGCTGCGCACATAGTAGATCAGCCCACGCGCCTCATGGTTCCAGAGGGCCGTACGCGGGTCAGAAGGACGCCTGGTGGCGTGCGCCCTGTGCGACGACGAGCCGTGATCGGCGACCACAAAGCCATGGGCAATGCTGGCGACCCACACGGCCAGGCGTTCTTCTTGTATTGCCAACTGCCCCAAACGCCCGGCCAGATTGTTGGTAGCCGGGACGTTATACTCACGGCAGCGGGCCCAAAATGTCACCAGGGCTGCATCGAGATGGCGTGCCTCGGCGGCCAGCCGCGCACCGGCTGAATTCCCGGCACGGCTGTAGCGTGCCAACTCCGCAGGTTGCGCCGAGCTACTGGCGTACATATCAACCTCCTGCGACAAAAAGAGCCGTACGCCGGTCGGGTGGTGAGGCGCACGGCAGAGTTACTGCACGGTCAGGGGGCACCAGACATGCCCTCTATGCTGGTGCAATGGGCGTCCAGGCAGGGCTTAAGCCAACCGCGAACCATGAATGCACCTTCATTACGGCCTGCGTTGCGCTTCAGCCTACTCAGGATGCGTTCGCACTCTGAGTAGGCTGGTTGTGAGCTTCACACACCACAGCGTAGCGCCGGGGGCATAAATCAGGACGTTGCTCAAGCCGTGGGCATGCATGGCCCTCCTGGCGCTGCGGACATGGCAGCGCCGTGATAGGTTAGTCTAGCTATTGCCGCCCGCCTGCATAATGTTGGCGTTGATCTGGGCAATCTGCCGGCGCAGTTCTTCGAGTGCCTGCTGCGTACTCATCAGCTTCTGGTGCGTATCGGCCCAGTGGCTGCGAAACTCGGCGGCGCTGCGCCCATCCCAGTTGTTGGGCTGGCTGAGGATCTGGCCCTTGCTGTTGAGTTGGCTGATCTGCTCGACCAGCGGGCCGTTGACGATGCTCTGGAAGGCGGTGATGGCTTCACGGGCGGTGGCGGTAGAGAGCACACGGTCACTCATAGGGCCTCCTGTAGTGGTTGCGATTCCTACACAACCTGTACCGCCACCAGGCCCCTGAAGATACGCCCATTCAAAAGCCCTGCCGTTGCCCTTGTGGGTCAGTTCAAGAGGTGCTTCAGGCCCAAGAACGGTATGCTACAATGGCCCGCGCCGGAAGAGTTCTACCGTAAGCGAGGAAGATCCCCAGGGCACTTGCCCCAATGCAGCGCCTGAGCCTGGTCTGGGTGCTGTGCGTGGGGTGAACGCCAATGAGGTAGGTGAACAATGAACAAACAGACCGTTCGTGATGTGGCGTGGGCTGGCAAACGAGCCCTTGTACGTGTCGATTTCAATGTCCCGCAGGCTGCGACGGGGATGGTGACTGACGATACGCGGATCCGTGCGGCGTTGCCGACGATTCGCTACCTGCTCGAACAGGGTGCCAATGGGATCGTTTTGATGTCGCACCTGGGCCGCCCCAAGGGCAAGGTCAATCCCAAGTACAGCATGGGCCCGGTGGTTGCACGGCTGACCGAACTGCTGCCCGAAGCGAGCGAGGTGCGTACGGTTGATGCGATCACTGGCGAGGCGGTTGAAGCAGCGGCAGCGGCCCTTGGGCCGGGTAAGGTGCTGGTGCTGGAGAATACCCGCTTTGATCCGCGTGAAGAGAAGAACGACCCCGAGTTGTCGCAGGCCCTGGCCCGCCTCGGTGATGTCTATGTCAATGATGCCTTCGGCACGGCCCACCGCGGCAATGCCTCGACCGAGGGCGTGGCCCACTACCTGCCTGCCGTAGCTGGCTTCCTTATGGAGAAGGAACTGGAATATATCGGTGGAGCCCTGGAGACACCAAAACGGCCCTTTGTGACGATCATTGGCGGAGCCAAGATCAGCGATAAGATTGGCGTGATCGACAATCTGCTCGGCAAGGTTGATGCCCTGCTGATTGGCGGCGGCATGGCCAACACCTTCCTCCTGGCTCAGGGTAAGGCTATGGGCGACTCGCTGGTCGAGTCAGAGAGCCTGGAGACGGCGGCAACCCTGATGGCCAAGGCGCACGCTAGCGGAGTGCGCCTGCTGCTGCCGGTCGACGCGATCATCGCTGATGCCTTTAGCGCCGATGCGCAGACCCAGGTGGTAGCCGCTGATGCCGTGCCTGCTGGCTGGCGCATCCTTGACATTGGCCCAGCCACGGTTGAGCTCTATTGCAGCGAGGTCGCAGCGGCCAAACTGCTGATCTGGAATGGCCCGATGGGTGTCTTTGAGCTCGCCCCCTTTGCTGGCGGCACGCGGGCAATTGCCAGCGCGATGGCCGCTGCCGCTGCCGGTGGCGCGACCACCATCGTCGGTGGTGGCGACTCCGTCGCGGCCGTCGAACAGGCTGGCCTCGCCGCTCAGATGTCGCATGTTTCGACCGGCGGCGGTGCCTCGCTTGAACTGCTCGAGGGCAAACTGCTGCCCGGTGTGGCCGCACTCAAGGATCGTTAGGAGTAGCGCCTACCTGGATGCAGAGAGGCGTACTTCAGACCTCACAGGCCGCACAGACCTGTGAGGTCTATTCATGATCCGAATTAAAGGGCATGCGCCTTGCCAAGCGGCCTGCGACTGGGGTAGAATCTGTTGGCTCCCGTCTGTTCTTGAACCTCCCCAGTCTTGCCAGCGCGATCGGAAACGGCTTATGCCACGTCTCTCGTTTATCTACCCCGAAATGCTCTGGCTGCTCGGGGCCGTGGCCTTGATCTGGTCCATCGCCCTGCTGGCCCCGCGCCGCCTCGCCCCCTGGCGCTTCTGGAGTAGCCTGGGCCTGCGGACGCTGATCGCCCTGGCGCTTGTGCTGGCCATTGCCGGGGTACAACTGGTGCTGCCGGTCAGTCGAATCACCACGGTCTTTTTGCTTGACGGGAGCGACTCGTTGCCGCCCTCGGCGCGCGCCCAGGCCGAGAGCTTTATCCAGGCTGCCCTCGCAGCGATGCCCACCGATGATCAGGCGGCGATCGTCGTCTTTGGCGGCAATGCCCTGGTTGAGCGTGCTCCTAGTAGCGAGCAACGTCTCGGGCGGATCAGTTCGATCCCGATCGCCAATCGTACCAATCTCGCTGAAGCCATCCAACTTGGCCTGGCCCTCTTTCCGGCTGAAACGCAGAAACGCCTGGTGCTGCTCTCCGATGGCGGTGAGAATGAGGGCCAGGCCCTTGAGGCGGCACGCCTGGCGGCCGCCCGTGCTGTGCCGATCACGATCGTCGATCTGGCTCTGCAGCGGGGCGAGGCCGAGGCCCTGGTTGAGCGCCTTGAAGCGCCCGCCCGTGTCCGTGAGGGCCAGCAGGCGACACTTGTTGCGACGCTTGAGAGCACGGTCGCCCAGCAGGTCACCGTGCGCCTGATCGGCGATGGCGGGGTGCTGCAGGAGCAGCAGGTTGCTTTGCAGCCCGGCGCAAACGCGGTGACCTTCGCAATTGAGGGGCGCGGGCAGGGCTTTCAGCGTTACCGTGTGCAGATCGAGCCCGAACGCGACGGCCGGGTGCAGAATAATGAGGCTGCCGCGCTGATCCAGGTGCAGGGCCCGCCACGCGTGCTGATCGTCGCTGCCAAACGCGATGAGGCCCTCCCACTCTTCAACGCCCTCGCCGCAACCCGTATGGTGCCTGAGATTATTGCCCCCCAGTTGATGCCCAGTGACCTGGCCGGACTCAGTGCCTATGATAGTGTTGTCTTGCTCAATACGCCGGCCCGTGCGCTACCTGTTGCTGCAATGGCCGCCCTGCCCGCCTACGTGCGTGATCTTGGCAAAGGCCTGCTGATGGTTGGCGGCGATGATAGCTTCGGGGTGGGCGGCTATGGCCGTACTCCGCTCGAAGAGGCCCTGCCGGTCTATATGGATGTACGCGACCGCGAAGAGCGCCCGAACCTCGCCCTGGTCTTTGTGATCGATAAGTCAGGCTCCATGGACGCCTGCCACTGTGCCAGTCCCAGCCGCGATAGTACCCAGATCCAGTCGACAGGTAGCCGCAAGATCGACATCGCCAAAGAGGCCGTCGCCCAGGCTTCAGCCCTGCTTGGCCCTCAGGACACCCTCGGCGTCGTCACTTTCGACAGCCAGGCTTTTCAAGCCATGCCCGCCACCATTGGGGCCAGCGCCGACCAGGTGATCGAGGCAATGGCTGACGTTGAGCCCCTTGGCACAACCAATGTGCGTGCTGGCCTGGAAGAAGCCGAACGTCTGCTGCAAGGCGTCGATGCACGCCTCAAACATATGATCCTGCTCACTGATGGCTGGAGTTCGGGCGGCGACCAGACCGACCTGGCTCAGCGCCTGCGTGATCAGGGTATGACCCTCTCAGTGATCGCGGCGGGCGGTGGTTCAGCCGATTACCTTGAGCGCCTGGCCACAACCGGCGGAGGTCGTTACTATCCGGTCGAGGATATGGCCGCTGTGCCGCAGATCTTTGTGCAGGAGACGATCACTACGGTTGGTAACTACATCGTCGAACGGCCCTTCACCCCGGTCGTTGTCGGCGAAAGCCCGGTGCTGGCCGGGATAGACGGCCTGCCGCCACTCTATGGCTTTAACGGCAGTACGCCCAAAGCCAGCGCCCGCGTCGTGATCGAGACCGACGAGGAGCAGACGATCCTGGCTTTTTGGCAGTACGGTCTGGGCCGCAGCGCAGCCTGGCTGAGTGATACCGAAGGCCGCTGGGCCAGGGATTGGATCACCTGGGCCGAGTTCCCACGCTTTGCCGGACAACTGGTCGGAGCTGTGCTGCCGGTACGTGGCGGCCAGGAGGTTGCCGCCGAGGTGGTCGTCGCTGGCGGCGAGACAACCCTGCGCCTGGCCACTGGCCCCGATGAGGGGGGTCTGGTAGTCAACGCTACAGTCATCGGCAGCGATGGTACACGCCACGAGGTGAGCCTGCCCCAGGTTGGCCCTGCGGCCTACCAGGGCCGCATCGAGAGCCCACCGCCAGGTACCTACCTAGTGCAGATTAGCGGCACGACGGGCGATCGTGTGGTGATCCAGGAGACCGCAGGCATGGTTGTGCCTTACTCGTCGGAGTACCGCGGCACCCAGGCTAATCCTGCCTTGCTTGATGAACTGGCTGCGTTGACGGGCGGGTCGCGTCTTGCCGAGCCCGCCGAGGCTTTTGCCCCCCTGGCGGGCCATGTCACCCAGGCCCAGGCGATTGGCCTCCCGCTGCTGCTACTGGCGCTGCTGCTGCTCCCCTTTGACATCGGCCTGCGCCGGCTGCTCCTGCGCCGGGCCGACCTTGATGCGGCCCGTAGCTGGTTCGGGCTGCGCGTACAGCCGCGTCCGGCCCCCGTCGTTGCTGCCAGTGCCACTCTTGAGCAGCTACAGAGTGCCAAACAGCGCGCCGGGGCGCGCATCGGGGCTGCGCCGCCCGCCAGGCGTCAGCCGGTCGAGCCGCCTATCCCGCCGCCACCGTCGAGCAGCACACCAGCCGCGCCGCCTGCGCCTGCCGAAGATGCCCTGACCCGCCTGCGGGCTGCCAAAGAGCGGGCCAGGCGACGCGCAAGCAGCGATGAGTAGGCTGGGGCTCTGCTGCATGATGCTGTGGCGATGTGGCGGTCAAGCCCAAACGATCAAGCCCTTCTGAACTATGTCTAAAACGGAAAGAGCCGTGGCACCACCAGCAGGCAGATGCCAAGCACGATCAGTTGTAGCGGGATGCCGATACGGGCATAATCGGCGAAGCTGTAGCCGCCAGCCTTGAGCACGATCGTGTTGACCGGCGAAGCAATCGGTGTGGCGAAGGCCGCCGAGGCCGCAATGGCCGCCGTGACCAGCAGCGGTTCGGGCGCAAAGCCAAGTTGGCTCGCACTGGCCAGGGCAATCGGCATCATCAAGACGGCCGTGGCCGTGTTCGAGATGAACTGGCTAAAGATGGTCGTGAGCACAAAGATCCCGCTCATCAGGGCCAGCGGCCCGTAGCCCCCCAGGATTGTCACCAGGCCCTCGGCGATCAGCGCATTGCCGCCGGTCTTGTTCAGAGCTGTAGCCATCGGTAACATCGCCCCGATCAGAATCAGGCTCTCCCAACTGATACGCTGGTAGAGGTCGCCCAGACGCACACAGCCAGTCAGTACAAGGGCCAGGGCGGCGAGTAAGGCGGCGACCATGGCGTGCAGCCAGCCAGCAGCCATAATCACCAGCATACCAAGGGTGATCGCTATCGCCAGCGGCGCACGCGGACCAGGACCCTCGTCGGTGCGCTCCAGAGCTGCCGGTACTGAGGCGATAATGAAGTCGTTGTAGAAGCGTTGGGCGCGTGCAAGCGGAGCCAGGGCCTCGGCCGCACCAATCACCAGCAGGGTGTCGCCAAAGCGCAATGGCTCGCTCATCACATCACCGGTGACATTCTGGCCGAGGCGCTGCACGCCCAGAACCGAGACACCAAAGGTGCGCCGTACTGCGCTGTCGCGCACCGAACGTCCAAGGTAGCGTGAGCGTGGCGTCAGGGCGATCTCAAGGATGAGCAACTCGTCGTCCAGGTTACTTTTGCTCTCCAGGGCAATGGGCTCAAGGGCCAGTTCCGTTGCCAACTGTTCGAGCGTACCATTGACCCGTTGCACATCAAGCAGATCGCCTGCAGCGATGCGCGTCTCGGCATAGGCTGGATGGGCTGGCCCGGGGGCCTGGCGTTCGGGCGACCAGGGATGCGAGGCGAAGACGGTCACCCCGTAACGCTGGTGCAGGTCGCTCTCGGCGAGCGAAGCGCCAACCAGCGGCGAAGCTGCCGTGACTCGCAAACGAGCCAGGGTGCCGCGCACCCCGTAGCTGATCAGCAGGTCGCGTAGCGAGACGGCAGCTTGATCATCCGGCGTGGCGGTACCGGGTGCTACCCGTGCGGGGATCAACCGGCTGCCGCCCGCCAGCAGCAGGGCCAGCAGGGCCAGCAGGGCCAGCAGGCCAATCGGCGTGATGCTGAAGAAAGCGAGGGGAGCGCGTCCCGCCCCCACCAGGGCCTCACTGGCGATCAAGTTGGGCGGCGTCCCGATCAGTGTCAACATACCGCCGATCAGCGCTCCATAGGCCAGCGGGATGAGCAGGCGCGAGGGGCTGATCTGCGCACGATTGGCCAGGCTTACGACGACCGGCAGCATAATGGCTACCGCGCCGGTCGAACTGATAAAGGCCGATGTCGGCGCGATCAGCAGCAGCATTGCCAGCAAGATGCGCCTTTCGCTCGTGCCAGCCACGCGCCCGAGCCAGCGGCCCAGGGCGGCGGCCACCCCCGTCTGCATCAGCCCCTCACCAACCACAAAGAGCGCCGCAATCAACAGTAGGGTCGTATCACCAAAGCCTGCTGCCGCCTCAACCGGCGTGATCAGCCCGCTCAGGGTCAAAGCCATCAAAGCCAGTAGCGCCACCAGATCGAGGCGCAGGCGATCACTGATGAAGAGGGCAATCGTCACGCCGAGAATGGCAAAAACGGTGATGATCTCAACAGTCATGTGAGCCCTTTGAAAATGACCCTACGGCAATTCCCAAAGCTCGACCTGGCCCAGGCGCGCCCCAACCACGACGAGCCTGCCATCCGCCGCTACGGCGAGGCTATCACCGGGGCTGGCAGCAACAGCCAACTCCGTTGGTCCGCTTGTGCCAATCTGCCACAGGCGTAACCCGCCGGCCGGGCCGACACTGAGCATCTGCCCGTTGTTCAGAGAAGCCAGGGCAGCCGCATCAGCGACGGCACAACTTTCGCTCGGCGTCCCATCGGCGGCCCAACTCCAGAGCCGGCCTGCATCATCAAGGGCCACAAGCGTCCCCGCCGGGCCTGGCGCAAGGGCGATCAGCCAGCCCCCGACCTCTGTCCTCAACGCACGCAGCGCCGTTCCATCTGCACGGTCGAAGAGACGCACGGTTCCATCATAGCTGGTCCCAGCCACTATCCCAGCGGTGCTAAAGGCCGTTCCGAGCACAGCCGTGCTGCTCAGGCCGTCAGCTTCGATCACGGTGAAGATCTGCTCCAGGTGCGCTTCCGGCACACGCCAGAGCCGCACAGTTCCATCGCTTCCCGCCGAGGCCAGGTATCGTCCGTCGGGGCTGATCGCCACGGCAAGCACCGGCCCGCTATGCCCCGCAAGCTCAGCAAGGGGGCTGATGGCAGGCATGGCCCAGAGGCGCACCAGCCCATCGTCGCCCACCGAGGCGAGCATACGGCCGTTGGGGCTGAGGCCGAGGGCATTGATCGGGCCGACATGGGCTGAGCGTTGTAGCAGCAAGTTGCCATTGCGATCCCACAGATGCAGGCTGCCATCTTCACCGGCAGCGATCACCTGGTTGGCCCCCACAGCCACCGCACTGATCGCCGGCAGGCCCTCCAGTTCATCGATCAGCCGGCCGTCGGCATTCCAGCGGCGGATGGCCCCGTCGCGGCCCGCGCTGAATATCCCACCACCAGGGGTGAGTAGCAGGGTGTTGATGGCCGCCATATGGGCCGGACGCTCATGCTCGAGCTTGCCCGTAGGCCAGGCCCAGCGCAGCAGACGGCCCGAAGCCGTCCCGGCCACAAGCGTATCACCGGTTGCCGTGAAGGCTAGCTGGAGCAATGGTTCAAGCTGTTGTGTCGTCGCAGCAAGGCTCAGGCGGGCCAGCTCGGTGCCACTGCTAGTATCCCAGACCCAGACCGCCCCGGCTTCGCTGCGCCAGCCCTCTGAGGCCGCCGCAACCGCCGCTCCATCAGGCGTGAAGGCCACGTCAGTAACAACCCGCAGACCCACCGAGCGGTTCAGCAGTTGTGTACCGTCACGGGTGCGCCAGATCACCAGGTTGCCATTCGCGTCACCGGCCGCAACCCGTGTGCCCACCGGGTCAAAGGCCACACTGGTGAATGCTGCGGGCAACACCTGATCGCTGGTATCGGTGCGCAGACGCAACTCGCGCAGAGGTTTGCCCGTGGCCAGATCCCACAGCACCACCGCCTTGCCGTTGAGGGCCGTCGCCAGGAGCGCACCATCTGGGGCAAAGGCCAGGTCATGCACTGCTGAGCTATGGCTCAGGCTGATAAGAGGTGCCCCGTCTGCCGCTCCGATAAGTCGCACCTGCTCAGCAACGGCCAGGGCAAGCGTTATGCCATCGGGGCTGAGGGCTAGAGCAGCAGGTGTTGAATCAAGCGGCTGCGTCCAGATCAGTTGGCTCAGTTCACCGGCATCGCGCCGCTGGAGGGCCAGGCTGGTCGCAACAAAGAGTGTCGCGCCGTCAGGGCTGAGGGCCAGGGCCACCGGCACCCCTTCGCCCCAGGCCTTGAGTTGACGTAAGCCACTGACAGGTTTTGCCGTGGAGCCGCCTGCAAGCCGATAGCCATCGCCAACCGGCGCGAGTGCCGCGGTCGGTGTCGGTAGGGCCGGGGCAGGCGTGGCCAGGGAGGTAGCGCTACGAAGGGTACATGCGCTCAGGCTCAGGCTGAACAGGGCCAGGGCCAGGCTGATGGTTCGACTGATCCGCAGTGCATTCACGTCGGCATTGTAGCATAGGCCCTTAATGCGCCGCAGGGGCAGCAACTCTTCTCTCAGGGTGGTGATCCCTTTACGCTGCGGGGCGCTTACCCTGAGTACCCTGAGGAGTATCCACGTTCGCCCCCCATGGCCCTCACCTGAAACGAGGAGCATTTGCATGATCTCCAGCGACACCGATCTCACATGTCGGCTGGTTGACCCGTATCGATTTGTGACCCTCTACGGCACCACGCCGCCACGGGCAGGCTCGCCAAGCGAGCGCGTCGAGGCAACGGCGGGCCGGATCGCCGAACGTGTCGTGGGTCTCGACCTTGATGGACTGGTCGTCTATGATGTTCAAGATGAGCACGAGCGCACCGATCAGCCGCGACCCTTCCCTTTCATCCCGACCATCGACCCGCGGATCTATGCCGCCCTGCTGGCCGGTATGACCAGGCTCCAGGCGGTTACCTATAAATGTGTCGGTGGTTTTAGCGAGGCGGGTTGGCTCAATTGGCTGAGCGAGAGTATCGCCAGTTACGGACTGAAATGCCTCTCCCTCGTCGGGGCCTCCACGCCGACCCCGGCCCCCGATGCGCTGCCGGTCGACCGGGCGCTGCAGCTGGCGGCAGCCCATGTCGGTGGCCCGACCCTGGGTGGGATCGTGATTGCCGAGCGCCATTCGCCAGCTTTCGACGAGAGCCGCCGCCTGTTGCATAAGGCAGCCCATGGCTGTCGCTACTTCGTCTCACAGGTCATCTACGACCCGGCCCCCACCGCACGCCTGCTGCATGACTATCTGGATGCCTGCACGGCTACCGACAACACCCCACAGCGCCTGGTACTCACCTTCTCACCCTGCGGTCGCCCCAAGACGCTCGATTTCATCCGCTGGCTGGGGGTCGCGATTGCACCTGCCACTGCTCGGTCTATTCTTGATGACCCGGCCCCCTTTACGCGCTCGATCCGCATCTGCTGCGACAATTTCCGTGCCCTGCTCGAGCATGGCTTCGCTGAGCGCCTGCCTCTAGGGGTGAACATCGAGAGCGTCTCTATCCATCGCGACGAGATCGAAGCCTCGATCGAGCTCGTTCACGCCCTGCGCTCCGTTGCCACCGAATACGGCCTGGCCGCTTAAATTGCCACCCCTACGAACTCCCTACGCCAACAACAGATGTAATGCCGCATGATCGAGGTCGCCATAGCCCTCAGCCACCAGGCGGGCATAGCGCGCCGCCGTGTCATCGAGGTGCGGCAAGTGTAGCCCGACCGCTTCGGCAAGGGCCTGGCCCAGGCGAAGATCTTTGAGTTGGGTTGAGACTTTGCCGCCGGGGCGATAGTCACGGGTGGCCATGCGCGTACCATGGATCTGCAGCACCTTCGAGTCGGCGAACCCGCCCGCCAGGGCTGCTTGCAACAGGTGTGGGGCCACCCCCGTCGCTTCAGCCAGACTCAGGGCCTCAGCAACCGCCTGGATGCTCAGGCCGACAATCAGCTGGTTGAGCACCTTGGCCGTATGACCGGCCCCCGGCCCGCCTACATGGGTCACCCGGCCCAGCGCCGCCAGGGCCGGACGCGCCCGTTCAACATCCTCGTCCGTGCCGCCAGCCATAATCGCCAGCGTACCCGCTGCCGCCCCCTCCGGCCCGCCTGAGACCGGCGCATCAACCCAGCCCACCCCCAGCGTGGCCAGCGCCGCCGCTCGTCCTGGCGCATCACGCGGGTCCGAACTACCCATATCAACCACAACCTGGCCAGCACGCAGGTGTGGGCGCAGAGCCTCGAGGACGGTCGCCACCGCCGCCGAGTCGCTCAGCATCAACACACAGAGCTCGGCCTGGGCCACCTCGGCCAGACTTGCCACCAGCGTGATGCCTGTGGTCAACTCCGCGTCGAGGCCCGAGCGATTCCAGCCCAACACCTGCCAGCCAGCCCGCAGCCATGTGCGGGCCATCGGTCGCCCCATCAGCCCCAGGCCCAGCAACCCCAGACGCAGTGTGGTGCTCATTTTATGCTACGCTCCGCCGGAACAGCCGCACCAACAGTTTGCGCAACTCCACCAGCCAGAAGACGCTGCTGGCCATGCCAACGCAAAGCAGCCAGTCCTGCGGGCTGAGCGGCACGGTGCGGAAAGCCTGCTGCAAGAAGGGTAGCGAGACCACCGCGACCTGGAGCGCCAACGAGAGCAGCACCGCCCCCCAGAGCCACAGATTGGTGAAGAGATGGTAGAAGGCGCTATGCTGGCCGGAGCGGGCGTTGAAGACATTAAAGAGTTGGAAGCAGACCAGGGTCGTAAAGGCCATCGTCTGAGCGTAGCGCATCTCACCGTTGCCCGGCAGCAGCCCACCCGCCAGTGACAGATCCATCACCATCAGTGTGCCAGCCGCCATGATCACCCCGACCGTTATGATATCCACCCACATTGCGCGTGTGATCACCGAGGTGCGCGGATCACGCGGCGGGTGCTCCATCACACTCTGGTCGGAGGGCTCCAGCCCCAGGGCCAGGGCCGGGGCCGAGTCGGTCAGCAGGTTGATCCAGAGGATCTGTACCGCCAGCAGCGGTAAGACTACCGCCGAGCCAGCTTCGGCGCGCAGACCAAGGAGACCCGCCCCCACCACGCCAAGGAACATCGTCAGCACTTCACCAATATTCGAGGAGAGCAGGTAACGTAGGAACTTCTGGATATTGGCGAAGATGCCCCGTCCCTCTTCCACCGCCGCGACAATCGAGGCGAAATTGTCGTCGGTCAGGATCATATCGGCAGCACCCTTGCTCACATCTGTGCCAGTGATGCCCATCGCCACCCCGATATCAGCTGCCTTCAAGGCCGGCGCATCATTGACCCCATCGCCGGTCATCGCCACAATCTCGCCGTTCTCCTTGAGCGCCCGCACGATACGCAGCTTGTGTTCAGGCGCAACCCGGGCATAGACCGAGCTGCGTTGTACCACCTGCTGCAACTCCTGGTCGTCGATGCGCTGCAACTCTGCACCGGTGATCGCCCGCTCGCCGGTTTTGCTCAGGCCCAACTCAACCGCAATCGCCGCCGCCGTCGTTGGGTGGTCGCCAGTAATCATCACCGGCCTGATCCCGGCCTTGCGCGCCACTGCCACCGAGGCTGCCGCTTCAGGGCGGGGCGGATCGATCATACCCACTACCCCCAGGAAGACGAACTCCTGCTCAACCGCCTCACTCAGATCGCCACGGATCGCATCACGCTGCAAGGTGCGATAGGCCACACCAATCGTGCGCAGGGCCTGGCCAGCCAGTTGTTCGACTTCAGCCAGGATGGCCAGGCGTCGGGCCTCGCTAAGCGGGCGCACATCATCAGCGTCCCCAAACCGCTCATAGTCACAGCGCGCCAGTAAGATGTCCGGGGCACCCTTGGCAAAGACCATCACCCGCTCTTTGGCCTGGTCAGCATGGGCCGTGCTCATCAGCTTGCGCTCCGAGCTGAAGGGCACTTCACCCACGCGAGGAAAACGCTCATTCAGCTCAGCATCACTCAGGCCGACCTTCTGGGCCGCCACCAACAAGGCCCCCTCCGTCGGGTCGCCCTGGATGGCCCAGCCATCGTCCTCCTGTACCAGGCGCGCATTGTTGGCCAGGTAAGCGGCCCGCAGGGTCTTGGCCACCTCGTTGCGCAGCCCGGCGTCCTGCACCGCCGCGCCAGCCTGGGTCAGTTCGCCACGCGGCTCATAACCAATGCCCGTCAACTCACTGCGCCCACTGGCCGTCACCACGGTACGCACCGTCATCTCGTTGCGTGTCAGCGTGCCAGTCTTGTCTGAACAGATCACCGTAGTCGACCCGAGCGCCTCAACCGCGGCCAGGCGACGCACGATCACATTGCGCCGGGCCATACGCTGCATGCCCAGTGAGAGCACAATCGTCGTGATTGCGGTCAAGCCTTCCGGCACCGCCGCCACCGCCAGGCTCACACCGAGTAGCAGCACATCAACCAGCTCACGCAGCTCACGCACCTCACTCAGCAGCACAATCGTCAGGCTCATGCCGACGGCGATCACAATCACCACAATGCCCAACAGCCGCCCGACGCGCTCCAGTTCGTGCTGCAGCGGCGTACTCTCGTCCTCCTGGGTCTGCAGCGAATCGGCGATCTTGCCAATCTCCGTCTGCGGGCCAGTATGGGTCACCACGGCCCGCCCACGACCCGAGGCCACTGCTGTCCCACTGAAGACGGTATTGCGCCGGTCACCCAGGCCGACGTCCTCGTTGATCGGGGCACTATCCTTGCCCACACTGCTACTCTCGCCAGTCAAGGTCGACTCGGCGACGCGCAGGGCAATCGATTCGAGCACCCGGCCATCTGCGGGCAGCGTATCACCCTCCTCGATCAAAAGGATGTCGCCGGGTACCAGTTCAGCGGTAGCGACCGTCTGCGGCTGCCCGTCGCGCAGCACGCGAGCACTGGGCGAAGCAAGCGCCCGCAGGGCCGCCACGGCCTGCTCGGCGCGACTCTCCTGGATATAGCCGAGCACACCATTAAGAATGACAATCGCCAGGATGGCCAGGGCCTCAAAGGGCAGGGCCTCATCACGCTCGATCACCCAGACAATGAAGGAGATCAGCGTGGCCGCCAGCAACAGGCCCGTCAGCGGATCACGAAACTGGGCCAGCAAACGCAGCCAGGCCGGCGTCGGTGGGGCCTCGGGCAACTCGTTACGCCCATAGCGAGCCAGGCGGGAGGGAATCTCGGCCCCCTCAAGCCCGCGTGCCGGGTTAACCTCAAGTTCGCTCAGCAGATCTTCGACACTGCGGCGATAGGGCTCACGACTCGCAGGTGTACTCATAGATGCGTAGCTTCCCGTTAGACATAGTTCGCTGCAGCTCTACACGCCCTGGCCATACACTCGCACGATCTTGACTCGCACGCTAGCCCGTGGAGCGTCAGGGCGGCGGGCGACCCACTCATCAGCGCGCTCGGGGCCGACATAGCGCCGCGCCAGACGCAAACGCAGCGCGGGATCGACCGACTCGACTGTGGCCTCTCCACTGATCGTCAGGTAGCGCGTGCTTGCTTCAATCGTTACCGCAACCTGTGGATGGCGGCGCAAATTGCGCGCCTTGGTGCTGCGATCACCAATACTGAAGCGGATCGTCTCCCCTTCAAGCAAATACCAGACCACCGATTGTTGCAGACTACCGTCGGCGTTCAAGGTTGCAATCACCGCATAGTGCCGATCCTCAAGAAAGGCCCGTTGGGCAGGACTTAACAGGGTTGTTTCGCTCATATGTGTTGTTTGTCCGCAAAAATACAGCATCAGGCTACAACATCGCCTATTGTACTGCGAAACAGCACTGCTGATGAACAGTTGTGGTTCGTGGATCTAGAAATCATAGCCGGATCTTTTCAATCGAGGGGTTGACTTTAACCATTCGCTAATGCTATAGTGGCAAGCGGTATATGAATGGGGTGCCATGTCCGCGTCCCTCTATGGTTTTCACAAGTTCGGGGTTTGAGTGGCAATTGTTCGTCGCTCGCCCCTATCTTTGTGCCTCAGCCGCCAGCCAGGCTGAACAGAGGGGCCAGAGTGGGCGATAACCTGCTCCGGCCCTCTTACCTTACTTCCAGCCACCTGGTGCTGAACAAGCTATCCACACAGGAGTCGGGTTCGATGAGTGAGCAGTTGCTTGATCTGGCACGGCGGCGTGGTTATATCACCTATGGCGATATTCTTGAAGCCTACCCCCACCCCGAACTGAATGTCGCCGAGATCGACCAACTTTACGCCAGCCTGCAAGCCGAGGGGATTAAAGTTGTCGAGTCACGTGCCGATCTTGATGGGCACGGCTCAGGCGATGATGATAGTAGCAGCGAAATCCCCGACCTCACCGATATCGCCTTCGATGATCCTGTGCGTATGTATTTGCAGGAGATCGGCCAGGTGCCCTTGCTGACGGCTGCGCAAGAGGTGCAACTGGCCAAGGCAATGGAGTCCGGCGACGAGGCGAAGCTGCGTATCGAGCGCGAAGAATACAACGGCGGGCGCGAGCGCCTGCTGCTCGAACGTGCCTATGCCCAGGGCCAGGATGCCCGACAGCATCTTATCCAGGCCAACCTGCGGCTGGTCGTCTCGATTGCCAAGAAGTACACCTCCTACGGCCTGACAATGATGGATCTGGTGCAGGAAGGCAACATCGGCCTGATGCGAGCGGTCGAAAAGTTCGACTACAAAAAAGGGCATAAGTTCAGTACCTATGCTACCTGGTGGATCCGCCAGGCGATCACCCGTGCCATTGCTGACCAGAGCCGCACCATTCGTCTGCCCGTGCATATGGGCGAGGCGATCAGTCAGGTCAAGCGTACCAGCCACAAACTTCAGCAGTCGATGCAGCGCGAACCAACTCCCGAAGAGATCGCCGAGGCAATGGGCATTGGGGCTGCCAAGGTGCGCCGAACCCTCGAAGCCAGTATGCACCCCCTCTCGCTTGAAATGCCGGTTGGCCAGGAGGGCGAGGGCCGCATGGGTGATTTTATCGAGGACGACCGCATCTCGACCCCTTCTGAGGCGGCGGCTGCCGCGATGCTACGCGAGCAGATCGAAGAGGTCTTACAGAAGTTGCCTGAGCGCGAGCGCAAGATCATCCAGTTGCGCTACGGCCTCAAAGATGGGCGCTACCGCACCCTCGAAGAGGTCGGGGTCGAATTTGGGATCACGCGCGAGCGCATCCGCCAGATCGAAGCCGTTGCCCTGCGCAAACTGCGCCACCCTCACCTGGGCAAAAAACTGCGCGGCTATCTCGATTAGACGGGAACCGGAAATCTGTGGAAGAGGTCGGGGGAGGGTCAAAAACCCTCCCCCGAAACTTTGTTCCCTGCGGTTCCACCAAACAACCAAACGGGCGCAGCAGCTATTGCTACGCCCGTTTGGTAAAACAATCAACCCCTAGTTGGCCAGCTCCAGCACTGTCGGAGCGACGTTCAGATGCCCGCCCTGTTCAACGGTCAGTGGGTCACTGGTCGTGCCGTTGTAGGCGCGCACCTCCGCATTCGGTGATGTCCTGGTGATGAACTCGAGCGTTACCGCCCCGGCTGGCAACCCTTCAAGGCTGTAGAAGCCTGCGTTATCGCTCACGGTACCGCCGACAAGGACATCCCCTGCCCGCGCCACCACCAGCACGCCGCCCAGGCCCACACCGCTATCTTCGGCCACCACCCGCCCGCCGAGCGAGCCGCCGAGGGCCAGGCTTACATTGATCGTGCGCGTGATTAGCGCCCGCTCGATCGGCACAGCCGTCGCCGTCGCCAGGGTCGCTGCGTTGTTGAAGAATTCATCAACATAAAGCCGCGTAGCCGGATCGCTGGCAAGCAGGGTCGTGTAGAAGATCTTGTAGCGCCCGGAGACCAGCGTCGGCGAGCTGTAGCGCCCATCGGCATCGGTCAAATCAAGACCGGCCAGAGTCGCTTCACCACCAAGCGGCTGCTCGACAAAGATCACCACCACGCCCTCCAGCGGGCCACCCGTATCGTCAGCACTGACTGCGCCAGCAATACGTGAGCCACGCGGCAGACTGATGTTGATACTTGTCAGTTGTGCCCCACCCGCCACGGGCAGCGGGTCAAGGGCCGGGGTGGCCGGATTAGCATCATAGGTGGCGTTGGCATAGCTCTCTGCTGCCGGGTTGGGTGAAACACTGGTGAAGTAACGCAGCGTATAGTTGCCCGCCACCAGCCCGCCCAGACTATAGCTACCATCGGCAGCCGTGACATCGAGTGCCCGCGGGAGGCCGTCGGCATCGAAGGCCACCACCAGCACCTCGGCAAGGGGACCTGTCCCCTCACCGCTCACCACCCCACCGATAGCGGCACCGCGCGTCAGATCGATGTTGAAGGCCGTTTCGGCACCTGCCGTGACCGTCACCGGGTCAGGTGCCTGCGCACCAATATAGCCCTGGGTCTCGGCGTTATCTGAGAAGAGGGTCAGGAAATGAACCCGGTAGTTGCCAGCCGGAAGCGGGCCGCTGGCGTAGCTGCCGTCGGCCTCACTATTGACGATAGTGACCAGACTTCCTGCGGTTGGCTGGCCAGCCTCGACCCGCGTGAAGATCACCAGCACATCCCCGATCCCGGCCCCGGCATCGCTGGCCGCATCACGCACCGTACCGCTGATCTGACCATTCCTGGCCGAGCGGGTCAGGACAAAGGGCGGCACAGGCGTCACCACATTGGCAATCACTGTCGCCTGGGCCGTCCCACCGACATAGGCTGCCGCCCGGGGAGCCTCGCGCCGATCAAAGCTAAGCGTATAACTGACCGGGAGCAGGTTGGTGATGGTATAGGTGCCGTTACGGTCGGTCAGATCGCCACCGACGGCTGTGCCGTCAGCATTACTGGCCACCACGCGCACCCCGGCAACCGGGCTGCCATCAGCCGTCACCTGGCCGCTCAGCCCACCGGCTGCTGGCAGAACCAGGTTCCGCACCGTTGGCGTCGTACCAGTCACTACAACCCCATTGACCATGAGTGGCCCGACAAAGGCCAGGTCAGTCCGGCCAGCGGCACGGGGCTGGGCCAGCAAGCTGTAGCTGCCATCATCAAGTCCGGTGAGGCTGTAACTACCATCAGCCTGGCTCCGTGCCACCTTCACCAGGGCACCCTCTGCATTACGGGCCTCAATCACCACATCGGCCAGGCTGGCAGCGCTGGCATCCTGCACCGTTCCACTGATGATTCCATTTCCGGCGAGCACCACTGCCTGTGGCAGTACAAACGGCGCACCAGGCAGGGTCAGGTCGGCACCACCGGCGAAGCCAGCCCCGGCCGCAGCCAGCACGCCAGGCTGCCCGTTGACCTGCACAATAAAGGGGGCCACATTTTCGACGTTGCTGCTGGTGCCGTGGGCCACCATGCTATAGAAGCCCGCACCCAGGCCACCTGAGCCAAAGGTGAACCGGATGTTGCCGCCATTATCGGCGCGCCCGCTGATCGTCAATGGCCTGACCCCAGTGGGCGTATTCAGCCAGGTGCGATACTCTTCACCGGGAATAAAGCGCGAACCCTGAAAGACGTGAGCTGTTCCAGGGGGGCCACGATCAGGGCTCACACTCATGGTGAAGGTGCCCCCGCCAGTCTGCTCATTATCGTTGATGACAACATTCACCCCCGAGGTAGCCGTGCGGCAGGTGACCTCGGGCTGGCAGGAGTACTCACCGAAGAGGTTGATCGCTGATCCAGGCAGGGCCAGGCGTTCAACCAGGAAGTTGATCCGCCCGGTGCGGCGCTCGCCAGCGCGCACATTGTTGACCTGCACGACTACCCGCTGGCCGTCGTGGGTCACATAACGATCACCAGACGCCAGGGTAACCCACTGGTAGCCCATTATATTAGAGGGGTAGAAGAGGCTGATGTTATCGCTTGCCACATCAGCTGGCCCATCGTTCTGATAGCGAAACTCGACTGAGAGGGTCGTCCCGCGCTGCACCTGGGTCAGCGGCACGGGACGCAGGGTCATGCTGCGGTTGGATGTCTGGGGTGGGATGGGTGGCGAGGAACTACTGGCAATCATCGGCAGGTAGAGGCGCCGATTAGTTTGCTCAAGATCCCCACCAACACCTGGATCGCGGTGCGGTACAGCAGATTCACGGGCAGTCAATGTGTGAGCACCGGGCAGTAGGGCCAGCAAGCCGGCGACGAGCACAGCAAGCATGAGCCAGCGGGTCCGCTGAGATGATCGAGGCATAAAAAGCTCCATTGCTATTGCCAGACCTGTCAGGTCTTGCAGACCTGTCAGGTCTCACAGCGTTATTTCTGTGGTATTGCCTATATAGATTTAAGTACCTGCGGGATACTTACCCCCGCACGAGCAGGCGGCGCACAGCGAAGAGCACCAGGGCCGCCACGAGGGCCAGGCCAGCGATCAGCAAGGGCTGCACACCACCACCAGTCGAAGGCAGCCGCGAACTGGTGCTACTGACCAGCACAATGTTCACATTGGTGATCGGCGCACCGCCGGTAATCACGCGGTAGATCGAGGCCGTTGTGAAACGCACCTGACCATCGACACTGATGTTAGCCTGGATGGTGTATTGAGCGTTCTGATCAATACGAGCCGGATCGTAGGAAATGGTGTAGCGGAAGGGTGGCTGAGCCCCATTAGTGGTAAAGCGCTGTTCAGCGACGACCTGGGAGACGGAGCCGGAACTTAACTGGGCGATCTGTACAGTCACGACCGAGTTGTTAGGCAGCGCCACCCGCTCGCGGATGGCCAGAGTGCCCGAAACGGCCCCGGCGCTGCCCTGGGCCGTTGCCAGGCCAGGCAGGCTCAGCAGAGCCAGGGTGAAAAGTAGCCCGAGAGCTACACACATACGCTTCATAGAGACCTCCTGTGCGGTTGGTTGTCAGGGGCGAGCACTGCTGGCCCCTGCACCTTCAAACTCAGGCCGAAGCGCCCATCCGGGCAAGCTCTTCGGCAATAATCTGCTCGTCAAGTTTCTTAAAGAGGGGTGCCGGTTCGCGGAGCGCCTGGCCTACCGGCAGTTCCGGCGCTGCCCAGCGCCCGATCCAGCTTGTATAGTTGCCGGTCAGCACACGGTGGCGATCACCGTGTTCCTCTGCATACTCGCGGAACTCAAGCGGGCCAGCGATCACACCCTCGTAGCCAAGGTATTCGTGCAGGCGTTGGCTACTGAAAGGCAGGAAGGGCGTGAAGAGCATCTTGAGGCTGTCAACGCAGCGCAGGGCCACATACCAGATCGTCGCCGCCCGTTCGCGATCGGTCTTGATCACCTTCCAGGGTTCCTGCTCACTGAGGTAACCGTTGACCAGGCTCGCCAGGCGCATCGTTTCGCTGAGGGCGGCCTTAAAGCGGGCCTGCTCGATCAGTTCGCCAATGGGTGTGAAACTCTGCTCGACCTCGTTGATCAGCGTTTCATCGGTGGCCTGCAAGGATCCGGGTTGGGGCACGGCACCAAAGTTACGGTAGACATTGGTCAGGCTGCGGTTGACCAGATTGCCCCAGGTGGCGACCAGTTCGTCATTGTTGCGGCGCACAAACTCGGTCCAGGTAAAGTCGGTGTCCTGGTTTTCAGGACCGGCAATCGCCAGAAAGTAGCGCAATGGATCGGGATCGTAGCGGCTGAGAAAGTCATTGACATAGATCACTATGCCCCGGCTGCTGCTGAACTTTTTACCCTCCATCGTCAGGAACTCGCTGCTGACAATGTTGTAGGGTAACTGTAAGGGCACCTCGGTAAAGGCACCCTGGGCGCTACCGGCATACTCGCCGTCGCTGAAGACACCCATCAACTCAGCTGGCCAGATCACACTATGGAAGACAATGTTGTCTTTGCCCATAAAATAGTAATGTCGGGCCTCACGATTCTGCCACCAGTCACGCCAGGCATCGGGTGTGCCACGATTTTTGGCCCACTCGATACTCGCCGAGAGATAGCCAATTACCGCATCAAACCAGACATAGATGCGTTTATCATCACGATCCTCGTACTCAGGCAGCGGGATCGGCACACCCCAGTCAAGGTCACGGGTGATCGCCCGTGGTTTCAACTCTTTGATAAAGTTGAGCGAGAAGCTGCGCACATTCGGGCGCCAGTGCTCTTGATGTTCAAGCCACTTCTGGAGACGCTCGGCGAAGGTCGGTAGGTCGAGGAAGAAATGCTCAGTCTGTTTAAAGACCGGGGGTTGCCCATCGATCTTGGAGCGCGGGTTGATCAGATCGACCGGATCAAGTTGATGGCCACAGTTATCGCACTGATCACCACGGGCTTCGCCGTAGCCGCAGATCGGGCATGTACCCTCAATATAACGATCCGGCAAGGTGCGCCCGGTACTCGCCGAAAAGGCACCCAGGGTCTCCTGGCGCAGAATATAGCCCTTTTCATAGAGCGTCTTGAACATGTCCTGGGTCACCCGATAATGGTTGAGGGTGGTGGTACGGGTGAAGGTATCGTAGCTGAGCCCCAGGTTGAAGAGGTCATCACCGATCACCTGGCTGTAACGGTCGGCAATGGCACGTGGGGTCAATCCCTCGCGGTCAGCGACCAGGGTGATCGGGGTGCCATGTTCATCGGTGCCCGAGACCATCAACACATAGTTGCCACGCAGGCGATGGTAACGGGCAAAAATATCGGACGGTACGCCAAAACCGGCTACATGGCCGATATGGCGTGGACCGTTGGCATAAGGCCAGGCAACGGCCACCAGAATATGCTTGGGCACGGGCTCTTCCTCCGCAACATGCCCTGTTGTCATCAATAAAGCAACCCATTATGGGCACATTTGCACAAGGGGCACACTTTCGATTATACCATAGCGCCCGCCGCGAAGAGGGCCGGTAATCGCCGTGCAATCATCGTTGAATCTCTATGGATCGACCCAAAAACCGGTTACACCTGGCGACGTGTTGTGTGCTGCTGCCGCTTGCAGAACGAGACACGTTGGCATATGATTAGGTTCAGGGTATGCACGGTCATGTGCATTAGCGAGCTTCGGAGCACATTGGATCCCGAACTTCCCTGAGGCTCACTTGAGAGAACTGGAAGACCTATGCAAAACCTGCTCAGCGGGCCAGGCCTTATCATCTTCATCATTATTTCTATTATCCTGGTTCTCCTCATTGTGGGTGGTGCCGTGCTGCTGATCCGGCGCCGGCGGAACCAACAAATTTCTCTACCCGAGTTGGACGACGATATGGCCCCAACGCTGCCAATGCTCGGCGGTGCGCCAATCGACTATACGGCCCTGCCTTTCGATGAGGAGCCGAAGGGCTTGCGTGAGCGCTTTAATAAGCTGGCGATGCCCGCTAAGATCTTGATTGTGCTGGTGCCGATTCTGGTCTTGTTGGGTCTGATCGCCCTGGTTTTAAGCCTGCTGCCCGCTTCCGAACCGCCGCCACCCTTGCCGACCGAAGTCCCGGTGACAATGGAGATCAGCAGTGCAGCCGTGGCCCGGGCTGAACCGCTGACGATTGGCATCACCGTGCGCACCACCGGCCTCGCTGATGGCACGCTGCTGACTGCCGAACTGCTTGAGGATGGACAACCTTTTGGTATGCTTGACCCGGCTCTGGCGACTGGCGAAGTGCGCCGCAACCGGGCCGAGTTCAGCGCCCGGGCCGCCGCTGATGCACCGCAGCCGCAGGAGGGTCGCGCCTATAGCGTGATTGTGCAGACAGAAGATGGTACCATCAGCCCTGAGGCCCCCCTGGTCGTGCCGGAGATTAGTGGTATCGCTGATGCTTTCTTCGGGCGCCAGCCGATTGCTGTCCCCAACACGCCTACTTCACCCCCTGCCCCGACGACGGCCCCCTCACCTACCATTGCCGCAACTGCCGCGCCTGAGCCGACTGCTACGGCAGCGGCTGAGTTGCCGACCGGCCCGCAGGCCGGGGTGCTCAACGGCGGTAACCTGCGTAGCCTGCCGATTATCCTGAGCAATAATGTGATCGGTGGCATCAATGCTGGTGAGACGGTACAGTTGATCGCCCGCACGCCCAACGGCCTCTGGTATTCTGTACGTACGGTGCGTGACGAGCTCGGCTGGGTTGCTGTCTCGCTCTTGAACCTGCCTCCCGGTGTCAATGTTGAGGTCGCTCCGATCGTGACAGTCTTTGTAAACGGGGCAGTCTTTGAGGAGGCGGACAGTACCAGCACCGAACTTGATCGGGTCAACCGCGATGAGATCGTTGAGCTCACCGGACGGAACGCTGCTGGCGACTGGTATCAGATCCGCAATGTGCGGGCGATTGAGGGTTGGGTACCGGCAAACCTGCTGGGCATTCCACCTGAGGTCGCGGCGGCGGTACCGGAGGTGCCGTGACGCTTGAGCTTGCTGCCCCGCTCGCCGATCTGAGGCTGCTCTTTCTTGACCTGGAGACAACCGGGCTGCATCTCGCAGCAGGCCACCGTGTTTGTGAGGTGGCCCTGCTGCGTGAGCATGGCGGGGTCGAAGAGGGTCGGTTTGAGACGCTGGTTGCCCCTGGCCGACTGCTTGACCCGCGTGCGGCGGCTGTCAACGGGCTGAATGATCTACAACTGGCGACGGCCCCACCCTTTGCCGCCCTGGTTGCCCAGCTGGAACAGCTGGCAAGCGGCAGCGTGCTGATTGGCCATCACCTGCCCTTCGACCTGGCCTTCCTCGCTGCTGAGTTGGCTCGCCTGAACCGGGCACCCCTGGCAGGCCCACAGATCGACACCCTGGTGCTGGCCCGACGCCTCTTGCGCCGCCCCTCCTATAGCCTCGCTGCTCTCTGCCTCGCCTTTGAGTTGCCCCTCCCCAGCCACCGGGCCATGGATGATGTGCTGGCTCTGCGGGGGCTTTTTCGGCAACTCTGCGCCCTGCTCGCCGAGCGTAACATCACCACCCTGGGTGATGTGCTACGCTTTGAGCGCGGGCTGCTGCCGGGTATGGCTGAGCCCGAACCGCCTCCGTTGATCGCGCTGGCCCTTGCCGAAGGGCGCTCGCTGCGCATCCTCTATCATTCACGCGGACGCCCTGAGGTGATCGCTCGCACCATTCGCCCGATCTACCTCAGCTGGGAGTCAGGCGAACTCTACCTGCGCGCCTTCTGCGAGTTGCGCCAGAATGTGCGCTCGTTTGCCCTCAGTCGCATTGAGCAGCTTGAGTTGGAGCGCCCATTATGTTGATTGATACCCACGGCCACCTGGCGCTCGATCAGTTCGCCGCTGACCGCGCGGCGGTGATCGCCCGCGCCACCGAGGCTGGTGTTGCACGTATGATCGAGATTGGCTTCGACCTGCCTTCCTCGCAGGCGGCTATTGCCCTGGCTGAGGCTCACCCGCAGATCTTTGCCGTTGTTGGTGTGCAGCCTAACCACCTGGCTAACTTGCCCAGTGATTGGCTTGAGCAGGTGCGTGCCCTGGCCGCCCATCCGAAGGTGGTGGCCATTGGTGAGATTGGCTTTGACTATTACTGGATGCACGCCCCGCCGCCAGAGCAGGAACAGGCTTTCTGTGCCCAACTGGCCCTGGCCCGCGAGTTGCAGTTGCCCGTGGTTATCCATAGCCGCGAGGCCCACGCCGATACTCTGCGTGTGCTCATGGCCCACGCCCGCGGCCAGCCGGGCGTGATGCACTCCTTTATGGGCGATTGGGCGTTCGCCCGTGGCTGTCTCGAAGTCGGCTTCTTGCTCTCCTTCTCCGGGCCGGTCACCTTTCCTAAAGCCGCCGATCTGCACGACGTTGCCCGGCAGGTTCCGGCCACCATGCTGCTGACCGAGACCGATAGCCCCTACCTGACGCCTCAGCCTCAGCGCGGCAAACGTAACGAGCCGGCCTATGTGCGCTTCGTTGCGGAAAAGCTCGCCGAGTTGCGCGGCGAAGCCCTGGCCGACCTGACAAGCCAGGTATGGTGTAACGCCGAGCGGGTCTTTGCCCGTATGGGTCAATAGATGGCAAGCCTCACCCGCGCTGCTCGCCCGGCGCGTAGCTTCACCGATGAACTGGCTACCGTTCTGCCGGCCTCACTGCTCATCTTGCTGATGAGTGGGGCTGTCATCTGGTCGCTCGCGGTCTCCAGCTGGGCTCCAGGGCTCGAGGTGCTACGCCCGCTGGCCCTGCTGGCCCTGCTGACGGGCATGATCTTCGCCCGTCTGCCCTGGCTGCCTGGCTGGCTGGCCCATCCGCTCAGCGCCGTGCTGGCCCTGACATGGGCAGTGCAACTGCTCGGCGGGCTGATGGACGCAGCCCTGCTTACCTGGCGCGACCGAGGTATCGATCTGGTCATCCGCACGGTGATCTGGGGCCGCGTGATCGCTTCGGGCGGTCGTGGCGAGGATATCCTGCTCTTTGTGCTGGCCCTCTGCCTGTTGGCCTGGGCCCTGAGTTATGCCACTGCCTGGATGGTGCTGCGCCACGGCTGGACCTGGCGCCCGATTGTGCTCAACGCGGTGGTGGCCCTGGTCAATTATACCTATGTGCTGCCCAAGCCAACCCTGGCCTTCTTCGTCTTTCTCTGCGCGGCCCTGCTCCTGCTCGTCTATCAGCATGTGCGTGATCGCCAGGTCGCCTGGGATGCCCAGGGTATTGCCTACCCCGATCTGCTGGCGATCCGCTCACTCTGGTCGGCAGCCCTGGTGTGCGGGGTGCTGATTATGATCACTGCCAACCTCCCCGGCGAGGTCTCGATTGACCGGGCAACGCGCACATGGTCGCTGCTCAGCAATCCCTTTAAGACCGCCCGTGAGCGCTGGGAGGATCTCTTCAGCACGATCAATGCCCCGCCCGGCGCTGGCAGCGGGGCCTTCACTACGGGCACGGCCGCCCTTGGCGGATCGCGCCAGCTCTCGAGCGACCCGGTGATGGAGGTGCGCTCGACTGAGTATGACTACTGGCGCGCTACGGCCTTCGATAAGTATACCGGCCAGGGCTGGCAGAACACGGTCGGTGAGCAGGCCCGCGCCCTCCTCGGCGTAGACACCCGTGAGCAGGCCCGCAGCGCTCTTGCCGCCGATGAGCCTATCCCACTCAACGATGTCAAGGCTCGCCGAAGCGTCGCCCAGCACTTCACCATGCTTGAAGATCGCCTCGACGACCTGGTGATGGTCGGCGGTTCAGCCAGCCAGGTCAACCGGGCAACCCTGGTTGAGCATAACTACCTGCCGACCACCGCCGGGCTCAGCCCTAATTTTGACGAGACCTCGGCCATTCTGGCCACCGAGCGCCTGCGCACCGGCCAGAGCTACACGGTGACGGCCCTGGTCTCTTTTGCCGATGTGGCTGGCCTGCGTGCCGCTGGCACTGCCTACCCCGCCTGGGTACGTGAACGCTACCTGCAATTGCCTGAGCGCATTAGCGAGCGCACGCGTGACCTGGCGATCCGCCTTATCAGTGAGACTGGGGCCGCTACGCCTTACGATACAGCCCTGGTACTTCAGGATTATCTGCGCACGCTGCCCTACAACGAGCGTATTCCGTCTCCGCCCGCCACGAGTGATCATGTCGATTGGTTTCTCTTTGAGCAGCGTGAGGGCTATTGCGACTACTTCGCCTCGGCGATGGTGGTGCTGCTGCGCACGCAGGGCATCCCGGCACGCTGGGTGCGTGGCTACGCTGGTGGCGAGTTTGACGCCGAGCGCGGCGTCTATGTGGTGCGCGAGCAGGTGGCCCATAGCTGGCCCGAAGTCTACTTCCCCGGCTATGGCTGGGAACGCTTTGAGCCGACCCCAGCCGACTACACCAGCCCGCCCGATCGCCCACTTACCGCGCAACTCGGCAGTGATCCAGGCGAGGATGGCCTAACGCCGCCCGGCCCGGCTCCTGACCCCGGTCGGTTTGAGGAACTGGACGAGGGGCTCATCCCTGCGCCCGCACCGCCAGTTGGCGGAGAGGCCCTAGCACCGCGAACCTTGGCCCTGAGCCAGTCCTTGCGCTTTTTCGCTGCGGCCCTGGGGCTGCTCGCTCTGCTTGGCGCGGCCTTCTACGGGCGCTGGCGCTACGAGCGGCGTGGCTTGAGCCAGGTACAGGCGGCCTATGCCGGGATGACCCTGCTGGCTGGCTGGGGCGGCCTCCGCCACCCCCCGCAGAGCACGCCGCAGGAGTATGCGGCTATGCTGGTAGCAGTGCTGCCTGTGCAAGGCCCGACAATCGAGGGCATTGCTGCCGCCTATGTACAGGAGTGTTATGGCGGGCCTACTGCGGCACCCGGTCTCTACCGTGGCGCACATATCAGCCTGCCGCCCCCCGCAGCGCAGCAGGCGCTCTGGTGGGCGCTTGTGCGGCACATCTTCACCGGGCTGCCTGCCCGGCTGCCTGTCAGTCGGCGAGGTGCAGCATGATCAGGCTCTCGGCGGCGATCATTGCCCGCGACGAGGCCCGCCACCTCGGCGCCTGCCTGGCAAGCCTGGTCGGGCTGGCCGACGAAGTGCTGGTACTGGTCGATAATCGTACCTGCGATGCAACGGCCACACTGGCTGCCAACCACGGGGCGCGTGTCATCGTCGAGCCCTGGCGTGGTTTTCCGGCTCAGCGTAACCGCGCCCTGGCCCTCTGTCATGGTGCGTGGGTGCTCTTCATCGATGCCGACGAGCGGGTGAGCCCGGCCCTGGCCAACGAGATCAAGGCGCTGCTGGCAGTAGGGTTCGCGCCTGCTACGGCAATGGCAGGTTACTGGATCCCGCGCCGCAACCTCTTCTTCGGCCAGGCCCTGCGTGGTGGCGGCTGGTACCCCGACCGCCAGCTGCGCCTGCTGCGGCGGGATGCGGCCCACTATGACGAAGCGCGTCTGGTGCATGAGTATGCCGAACTGGCTGGCCCCACCGACATGTTGAGCGGCCACCTGATACACCTCAACATCGAGCGCCTGGACGAACTCTGGGCCAAGCAGAGCAGCTACGCCCTCGCCGAGGCACGCACACGCTACCGGCAGGGCCAGCGCACGCGTTGGCGCAACCTTGTTGGCGCACCGGCCCGCGAGTTCTGGCGGCGCTACATCATCCTGGGCGGCTGGCGTGATGGCCCACTCGGTCTCTTGCTCTGCGCCACCCTTGCCTGGCACGAACTAGTCAGTTTTGTCTTTTTGATCAGTCTGCAAGCAACAGATTTATCTCCTAAACTGCTGATAAAAATATTCCAACGAATACCCAATACCAATAGCGATCATAATCACCTCAAGAAGAATTGGAAAGAGATAATAGCGCCCCCAATCAAGCGGTGTCAGCAGCGCAGGAATAGCAACCAGAAACCCGACAACGAGGATCGAGAGGGTCGCTATGCCTGATGAAGTGTTAAGTGTGGAAGGGTGTATCTGCTTAATTGCAAAAAACAGTCCTATGATAAACAAGGATAGGTTGATTATAAAGCCATTCCCAGGCATGATTGGCGCATGTGTTGAGAATATTCGTTCTGGGACAATACGTACTCGCTCTGAAAAACTATCAATATGCACCTCTGCGAATCCTGATCCTTGTTTTTCCATTTCATAGAGGCGTTGGTTGAACATCTTTTGAGTTCTTGCGATTGGATCGGGCCATAGATATGGATTTATAACCACAAAAGCCAGCGCAGAACAGGCCACAACCACAAAAAGTGACGACAGCCCCAGGCGTAGCTTCTGGAATAGTGTGGCTTGATATCTGATGGTAAGCATAATTACCAGGAAGAGGCCAATCAGAGCAGTTGATAAGCCATTTAGTTTGGCATTCCCCGCGGCACCGATACTTAGGCCTAAACTGGCCATAAGGAGCAAAAGTTTTGTCTTCCAATAACGAGTCTCTTTTTGGCGCATGAGAAGAGACAGAATGAGATAACAGAGACCAAGAATAAATACAACACAGAATAAGAGCGTTGCTTCTCCCATAGCACGACGCAAGTGGAGTAAAAAATAGGCATTGGTGATGCAGAATAAGAGCCAGATATATCCGCTTATCACTCCTACTGAGCGCCTGATGAGGCTAAAAAGTATAATAAACGATATGATCGTCAATACAGCCATAGGAAATCGTGACCACCAGAGTAGACTTGGTGAAGGCTTTGCGCCTTCTTGGGTGTTTTGTTCGTCATCAAGGGTCCAGACCCATGTTTTATTGAGATCTTTCCGTGCATGGCCGCCCAACCTACGCCCAATACCAATGATATAACGAGCTAGAGGTGGTTGGGTTAGTGTCCAATAAGACTCGTCAAAATAAGGTGATTTGAATTTAGCGGTGAAAAACTCCTCAAATACTTGACTTGAACCAATCCATTGTGATTCGTCAGCATGAAATTTAACATCACCAATTCCTGACATGTAAGATACACTCAGAATGATGATAAGAATAGATGATATAAGATAATCTTGAAGCCGAGATGATCTCATGTGATCGAAAAGTCCTTATAAATGTATAATTTATACCGTACGCAATTATAATCCTTTGGAGTGTATTCGTCAAGATGCACAGAAATGTGTAAGTCTCGACTGATGCAAACCAGACCTTATTTAAGCTCACGGATCACCAGCCCTGGTATCAGTTTTAGCATTTAAGGCAAGTAGCTATGACTTCTCAAGATCCCTTTCGCCTCGAAGCCAACGAGTTTGCCCTGCGCATGGGGGCCAGGCCCCTTGATGGTGAGCCACTGATCCTGCTCGATCCCGCAACGATGGCCGAGCAACTGCGGCTCAAGGCGCAGATTCTGGCCGAGGATCACCGCTATGTGTGCCAGGCCCTGCCAGGTAGCGAACTGGCCCAGTGGGAGGTGCTGGAACTGCTTTTGCCAGCTCTGGCCCGCCACTACCCGCATGCTTTCAGGCTGGAGCTGGCCGGGGCCGGTTGGCATTGGCACAACCAGCTCAGCGGTGAGCATTGGGCCTTGAACCCTACTGCGCAGACAGGTCTCGCCTTGGCTCCGCTGGACTGGATCGGGCGGCAGGTGCAGGAGGATCTGCTATTGCTGGCAGGCGACGCCGAGGCAGGCTTCCCGTTGGTCGCCGGGCACCTCTGTTTTGCCAACCACTGGTGCCTTGACGAAAAGCTTGGCCTGCCACTGCTTGCCATTCATGCCCCTGTGCCGGGCTACGCCGAACAGCTGGGTCGCCCCGGCGACATGTTGCTGGCCCGCCTCAAGCCGGAACGCCCCGTCTGGCGACGCAACTGGTCGCTGGTCATCAGCCCACAGTTTGATCTTTCGTCGCGCTACCGGGCGCAACTAGATCCGCTTAAGGCGACGATTACATCAGCCAATGCCGGCGAGCGCTGCTACTACCGCACCGAGCGTCAGACTCTCAGCCGGTTGCCCCGCAGCGGGGCCGTCCTCTTCACCATTCACACCCATCGCGCCCCTCTCGCCAGCCTCGCCGCCGACCCGGCCTGGGCTGCTGGTCTGCTTGGTATGCTGCGCAGCACCCCCCCAGCGATGATCGCCTACAAAGGCCTTACGCCTTACTATGAGCCCCTCTGTGCCTACCTGATCTCGTGTGCAGAGTGAAGGCGGAGGGATGAAGGATGCGAGGAATGAGGGCGGAGGGATGTGGTATCATCCGCTCCACACCTCCACTGCTTGTCTTGTGATAACGGAAGGTATCTGTTATGCGAATGTCGCGCCTCTTCGGCACCACGCTCCGCGAGGCCCCCGCAGGTTCCGAGGCGGTCAGCCACCAGCTGCTGGTGCGGGCTGGCTATATTCGTCAGCTTGGCCAGGGCATCTTCTCCTGTCTGCCCCTGGCCTTTCGTTCATTGAAAAAGATCGAACAGATCCTGCGTGATGAGATGAATGCCATCGGCGGCCAGGAGTTACTGATGCCGGTAGTGCATCCCGCCGAGATCTGGAAAAATACGGGGCGCTGGTTCTCAATTGGCCCGGAGATGGGGCGTTTTAAGGATCGCCGTGACCGCGATATGGTGCTCGCCGTCACCCACGAAGAGGTGGTCGCTGAGTTATGTGTCAGCGAGATCCGCTCCTACAAACAGTTGCCGCTGCTGGTCTATCATATTCAGACCAAGTTTCGTGACGATCCACGCCCACGCGCTGGCCTGATCCGTGTGCGTGAGTTTATTATGAAGGACTCCTACAGCCTTGATGCCGACGAGGAGGGCCTTGATCGTCAGTACCGCGCCCACTACCAGGCCTACTTTAAGATCTTCGCTCGCTGCGCCCTACCGGTGATCGCCGTCGGCTCCGATGTGGGTATGATGGGTGGGAGCCTGGCCCACGAGTATATGTACCTGACGCCGATTGGCGAAGATACGCTGGTGCTCTGCACGAATTGCGGCTACTCGGCCAACCGCCAGGTGGCTACCTTTGCCCACCAGACGCCGCCAAACGAGCCGCCCCTGCCCCTTGAGCGCGTTGCGACGCCCGGCACAGCGACGATTGAGGCCCTGGCCGAGTTCCTGGGCATACCTAAGACCCGCACCGCCAAGGCGGTAATGCTGGTTGCCAGCCACGAGGAGGAGCAGGGTGCCCGTGAGCAGTTCATCTTTGCCGTTGTGCGCGGCGATATGGAGCTGAATGAGACCAAGCTGGCCAACGTGGTCAAAGCCGATGGGCTGCGCCCAGCCACCGAAGAGGAGATCCGTGCTGTTGGGGCCGTGCCGGGCTATGCGGCACCCTTCGGCCTGCGTGGAGCGACGGTTGTGGTTGACGAGTTGGTATTTGCCTCGCCCAATCTGGTGATCGGGGCTAACGAAGAGGGCTACCACCTGCGCAATATGAACCTGCCCCGCGACGGCACGCCTGATCTGGTGGCTGATATTGTCGCCGCCGCCGATGGCATGCCCTGTATGCAGTGTGGTGCGCCGCTCAGCACCTCACGCGGGGTCGAAGTGGGCAACATCTTCAAGCTCGGCACGCGTTACACACGGGCCGTCAATGCAAGCTATCTGGATGCGCGCGGCGAGCAGTGCCCGGTGGTGATGGGCTCCTATGGCATTGGCACGGGGCGCCTGCTGGCCTGCCTGGCTGAAGAGCACAACGACGCCAACGGCCTCTGTCTGCCAATCAGTATCGCCCCCTACCAGCTGCACCTGGTGGCCCTGGCAGGCAAAGCCCCAGCCGTGAGTGAGGCCGCCGAGCAGCTCTACGCCCAGCTGGAAGCCGTCGGGATCGAGGTACTCTACGACGAGCGCGACGAGCGCGCCGGGGCCAAATTCACCGACGCCGATCTGATCGGTCTGCCGCTACGCCTGACGGTCAGTGCCAAGACTCTGGCCGGGGCGGCCGTTGAGCTCAAACGCCGTGATCGTGCCGAATTAACGCTGGTACCCCTCGCCGAGGTGGTTCCCGCCGTACAACAGGCCATCGCCGATCTCTTCGCCGAAATCAATGCCCGCGTCGTGCCGGTAACCCTTCCCTAGAGCGCTTCGCGCCGGGGTTGGGGGTTATAGGGGCGCAGCAGCTACCACTGCTGCGCCCCTACCATGTGCCCGGTGGACGTAACCGTGTGCGTTGGGCACACCCGTGCCTCTTCCCCACGGCCTACCCCTCCCCGCCATGCATCGCCCGGTATACCTCGACATGCCGGCGGGCGATGGCCTGTTGGGTAAAATGGGCCAACACTCGCTCACGCCCGGCGTGTGCAAGCTCCCTGCGCCGTTCAGGGCTGTTGGCCAGCTGTGCCAGGGCTGCCCGCAGAGCGACCACGTCGCCTTCAGGGAAGATCATGCCAGCCGCCCCAATCACATGGGGGATCTCACCCGAGCTCGATCCCAGCACCGGGATACCACAGCTCATCGCCTCGATCAATACGCGCCCGAACTGCTCTTTCCAGTTTGACATTGTGCGCGAGGGCAGCACCAGTAGATCAAAACTCTGTAGGGTCGTCGGCACCTCTGTACTGCCCACGGCGGGACGCAGTTCGAGGCGTGATCCCAGACCTAACTGAGCTGCCCGTCGCTCCAATTCGGGGCGCTGCGTCCCGTCGCCAACCAGGCGCAGGTGAACCGTTGCCGGCAGCCCGGCCACGGCCTCCAGCAGATCGAGCAGGCCCTTCTCCGGCACCAGGCGGCCAAGATAGCCCACTACAACAGGGGTAGGCCAGCTGGTGCTGCTGGCAGGTGCCGGGCTGAAGAGTGCGGGGTCAACGCCAAATTGAGGTACGATGGTGAGCGGGCCAGTATAGCCATGCCGCCTGATAAGTGTGGCAGCCTCCTGGTTACAGGCCAGGGCGTGAGCGGCATGGCGCAGATTGTAGCGCTCAAAGAGGTTAAACGGTGGCGGGTAGTAGCGCTCAATATTGGCGTAGTTGTAGAAACAGCAGCGTGCGCCCAACGCCACGCCCAGGCGCAGCGCCTGAAAGGTCGCCAGGTTAAAGGATTCCTCGTCAATATGCAGCACCTCGGGGCGCAGGCGACGTAGGGTGCGCCCCAGGGTTGGATAGTAGTGCAGGTGATGCTGGCCGTTCAGGGCAAGCGGCAGCACCTCAAGCTGGTAGCCATTGGTATAACGCCGTTCGAGCCGCTGCAAGCCCACCCGTGGCTCACGCCAACCCGGCGGCACCAGGGCCGTCAACTCAATCCCAAGCCGGGCGATCTCCTCCAACTTCCGCTGGTAAGCACCGACGACCAGAGCCTTGGAAAGTATGACAACACGCATAGTTGCTTTGATTCAGTGACGAGTGATGAGTGACGAATGACTAGTATACCTGTCCCTGCTACAATCCAGACACCCGGTGCAAATTTCGGGATGTGACGTAAAGTCCTGCACGGCCGGTGCAACGCAACCAGCAATGCGGTAGGGGCGGACCCACGTGTCCGCCCGCAATGCGGTAGGGGCAGACCCACGTGTCCGCCCGCAATGCGGTAGGGGCGGACCCACGTGTTAATGGTGAAAGGTTAAGGCACGCGCAGCATTGTCAA
>CAZQCG010000033.1:0-53121 GCA_964592425.1 uncultured Chloroflexaceae bacterium | reverse complement strand
TCCTCCCGCCCGTAAACGGTGCGGGTTTCCGCGCCTAAAGGCAAGCACCTATGAGCGCCCGGCAACGTGACCTGCTGCTCCTCGCCTTGATCACCCTGGCTGGGCTGGCCCTGCGCCTGCTTGTCTGGCACTGGCGCGCATTTCAGCCCCTCGGTGGTGACGAGCAGGAGTACCTGAACCAGGCCCTGACCCTCTTGCGTGAGCGCAGCTATGTTGAACTGCGCCTGATGCGCCCGCCCCTCTATACCCTCTTCCTGGCGAGCAGCATCGTCCTGGTCGACTCGCTTGTGCAGAATCTGCGCCTGGTGCAGGCCAGCCTGAGTGCGGCGACTGTGCCGCTGGTCTATCTGCTGACCCTTGAGCTGACGCAACATCCACCGCAGGCGGGTGCGCCACGACGCGGGGTCGCCCTGCTGGCGGCGGGGCTTTGTGCGGCGAGCTATACCCTTGCGGCCAACGCCACCGAGTTGCTCACCGAGACCCTCTTCCTCTTCGGGCTGAGCGCGGCCTTCTGGCTGCTGCTGCATGCCGCACGGCTACAGCGCTGGCCGCTGGCTGCCCTGGCCGGGCTGACCGTCGGTGCACTGAGCCTGGTGCGCTCGGTTGGGCTGCCGCTCGTGCCCCTCGCGGCTCTCTGGCTCGGCCTGGCTGGTTGGCTGGCCCCTGCCCCTGTGTCGCCTGTGCCGCCTCGCCCCAACCGGCTGAGGTTGCATCTGGCACTGGTTTATGCCTGCTGTGCGCTCCTGGTGATCCTGCCATGGACGGCCCGCAACTACCTGCGCTACGGTGGGCTCATCCTGATCGATACGACCGGCGCCGAGAACCTCTGGCTGGACAACGACCCTGCCGGGCGCGAAGCGGTTAAGGCTCAGCTCTACGCGCTCGGCGAAGAGCGCCTATTACGCCAGCAGATCGCCACTCAACGTGGCAGCGAGCGCATCCTGGCTGACCCGGCCCGTTTCGCCGCCAAAGCCTGGGACGAACTGCTGGCCTTCTTCGCCCTTGAGCAGAGTGACGACATGCTGACCCGGCGGGCGATCTGGGTCTCACCCGGCGAAACCTGGACCCGCCTCCTGCTTGGCGACGCCCTCTGGCTACTGATTATGCTTGGTGGCAGCTACGGCCTGACCAGCGCCCTGGCTGGCATGGATCGGGCCGGTGGCCGTTTCGGCAGGCTGGCTGCCCTGCGCTCGCCGGCCTGGCTGCTGGCCCCGTGGGCGCTCTATGTCCTGCTGACCACGCTGATCTTCCATGTCGAACTACGCTACCGTCTGCCACTCTACCCGGCCCTTCTGCCCTACGCCGCCCTCAGCCTGGCCGAGTTGGCGACGCTTCGGGGCCGCGGCAGGCTATCCATTCTCGCCCTGGCGGTGCCGCTTATTGGCCTCGGGCTGACCCTGCTGCATGCGCCCTACCCGGCCCTGGCCCTCCAGCTTGGCCCCAAGCACTGGCAGCTTGCCCGCGCTGAAGCTGCCCTGGCGCAGGGCGAGCTGGAACTGGCCTATCAGGCCAGTTCGGCTGCCCTGGCCCACGACGAGCGCTCGGCCCTGGCGCGGATCGGGCTGGCCCGGGTGGCTGCCGCCGAAGGGAACCTGGAGGCAGCCCTGGCCCTGCTTGATGCAGCCCTTGTAGCCGTGCCCGACCATGCCCAGGCCCATGTCTTGCGCGGCGACCTGCACCGGCTGCTTGGTGATGCTGAGGCGGCCCGCACCGACCTGGCCTATGAGCGGGCCACGCGCCAGGATCTGCAGGCCTGGCTCTGGGCGCGTGCCCTGACCCCTGCTGCGTCGCGCCTCGAACTGGGCAACGGCCTTGACCTGGGCTTCGTGCGTGGCGTCCACGCCGGGCTGACAGGCGAGCGCGGCTACCGTTGGACAGCAGAGCGCGCCCACGTGCGCTTGCAGCGGCCTGCTGCTGCCACTCGCCTGCACCTACAACTTGCCTCGGGGCGGCCGGCCGAGACTGCGCTGCTGCCGGTTGAGATCTGGCTAGCCGGGACGCATCTTACCACGCTCGCGGTGCCCCCCACCTGGCATACCTTTAGCCTCGATCTGCCTGCATCCTCAATCGAAGGCGAGCTGGTGATCGAGCTGCGCACACCAGGCTTCACTCCACGCGACTACGACCCAGCCAGCCCGGACGGGCGTCGCCTCGGGCTCAAACTTGCCTCGGCCGAGCTGCGCTGAGCAGTGCGGTATTGGCAGCCTGTTGGTGAGAACTTCAACTTCACCACTGGTATAATGACACACCATGAAGCTGATCGTACAGATCCCGGCCTTGAATGAGCGTGAGACCATCGCGGCGGTGATCGGGGACATCCCGCGCAGCATCCCCGGCATCAGCCAGGTCGAGGTGTTGATCATCGATGATGGCTGCACTGACGACACGGTTGCCGTGGCGCTGCATGCCGGTGCCGATCACATCGTGCGCCACACCGCCAACAAGGGCCTGGCCAATGCCTACCAGACCGGTGTGGATACGGCTCTGCGGCTTGGCGCGGCAATCATCGTCAACACCGACGCCGACAACCAGTACCCCGGTGCCGAGATCTCCAACCTGGTGCGCCCAATTGTCGAGGGCCGCGCTGACATCGTGGTTGGTGATCGCCAGGTACAGCGCCTCGAACACTTCTCGCGGCTGAAGAAGACCCTGCAGCACATTGGCAGTTCGGTCGTGCGCTGGGCCTCCGAGACCGACGTGCCCGACACTGTTAGCGGCTTTCGTGCTCTCTCCCGCGAGGCCGCCCTGCGCACTTTTGTCACCACCGAGTTTTCCTACACGGTCGAGGCGCTGATCCAGGCCGGCAAACGCCGTCTCACTGTGGTCGCCGTACCGATCAGCACCAACTCAGTCGAGCGCCCCTCGCGCCTGCATCGCGGCAACTGGAACTTCATCAAGCGCCAGGCCGCCATCATTGCCCGCACCTACGCGACCTACGAGCCGCTCAAGGTCTTTAGCTACCTGGCCCTGGCCATGCTCATCCCGGGGCTCTTACTGCTGGCCCGTGCAGCCTACGTCTTTGTCAGCCGCCGGCTCACCGACTTCAGTGGCGACAACCTGCAGGCCCTGGTCGTCGGCGGTATCCTGGTGCTGATGGCCCTGATTATCTTCCTGATCGGCCTGCTCGCCGACCTGGTCGGTGGGGTGCGGCGGCTCCAGCAAGAGGTACTCTACCGAGTGCGCGCGATGGAGGTCGAGTCGGAGGCGTGGCGCCGCCTCGTGCTCAGCCGCCTTGACCAGCTCGAGTCAGGCGTGCAAAACGAAGAGCATTAAAGCGCAGTGAGAATCGAGAAACGAGTCAGGGCGGCTTGCAAGCCGCCCTGACTCGTTTCAACTCTCTACACCTCGATCTGACTGAAGTGCTGGTGCTGGTTATGGCTGGGCAAGTGGCGCTGCTTACGTGGAAAATTCATCCAGTGGCTGTGCAGATGCTGTAATGCACCGCCGGTGCGGCGGTCAAGCAACATGACAAAGCGGGTCGCTTCCGCCACGCCAAGCCGCTCAACCAGGACTTCCCAGCCCTCTTCGATCAACCGCAACTCCGCCTGGGTCATCGATGCTGCTCCTTAATAAGTAGCTGCAGATCTGAGTCAACCATCATGCGTACAAGTTCAGAGAAGTTGGTTTTCGGCTGCCAGCCGAGGCGATTGCGTGCTTTGGTAGAGTCGCCAATCAGCAGATCGACCTCAGCCGGGCGCATAAAGCGCTCGTCGAGTACCACATGATCCTGGTAATTCAGGCCCAGGTGGCCAAAGGCGAGTTCGCAGAACTCGCGTACCGAGTGCGTCGCATTGGTTGAGACGACGAAATCGTCGGGCTGATCTTGCTGGAGCATCAACCACATTGCTTGGACATAATCACCGGCGAAGCCCCAATCGCGCCGTGCATCAAGGTTGCCGAGGCGCAGCTCGTGATCAAGACCCAGCTTAATGCGAGCCACACCATGGGCGATCTTGCGGGTGACGAACTCCAGCCCACGGCGCGGACTCTCGTGGTTAAAGAGAATGCCCGACGAGGCGTGCATACCATAGCTCTCACGGTAATTCACCGTGATCCAATGGCCATAGACTTTGGCCACGCCATAGGGGCTACGTGGGTAGAAGGGCGTCGTCTCTGTCTGGGGCACCTCAACCACTTTGCCGAACATCTCACTGCTGCTGGCCTGGTAGAAACGGATCGCCGGATCAACCAGCCGCACGGCATCAAGCATGCGAGTGACGCCAAGGGCCGTTGTCTCGCCCGTAAAGACCGGCTGCGCCCACGAGGTCTGGACGAAGGACTGTGCCGCCAGGTTATAGACCTCTTGCGGGCGATGTTCGCGCAACAGACTGATCAGCGAGACCTCGTCCAGAAGATCGCCGGTGACCAGTTCCAACTCGGACTGGATATGTTTGATGCGTTCGAAGTTGACGGTACTGGTGCGGCGCACCATACCGATCACCTTGTAGCCCTTGGCCAGCAGTAGTTCGGCGAGGTAGCTACCGTCCTGACCGGTGATACCGGTGATCAGTGCTCGTTTGGTCATGCGTGTAACTTTAAATTGCCCCCGGCTGTGGGCCAGGCCACTGTGCAATGTGGAGCCTGCTAGCCGGATCTGCGGGACGAAGGCGAATGCCAGGTTGAGGCGGGCTGCCGTTCAGGCAACGCGCTTGCTTGTTTATGCAGCGCTGGCTGCGGCGACAGCCTTCTGGGCGGCCTCGGCCAGACTTGTTGCCGGGATCAGTTTGGATTCGGCCAGCAAGCGCAGGCCCTCTTCGGCATTGGTGCCGGTCAGGCGGGCGATGATCGGTATGCTGGTAGGCACCTCGTCAAGTGCGGCGATGATCCCACGGGCGACCTCGTCGACCCGCGTAATCCCGCCAAAGATGTTAAACATTACCGCTTTGACGTGTGGATCGGCCAGAATAATGCGCAGGGCCGCCGCAACCTTCTCTTTACCAGCACCGCCGCCAATATCGAGGAAGTTGGCTGGCTCACCGCCGTAGAGCTTGACGACATCCATGGTCGCCATCGCCAGGCCGGCTCCATTCACCATACAGCCGATATTCCCATCAAGCTTGATGAAAGTCAGATCCGCCTCGCGGGCGATCTGCTCCGCCTCCGGCTCATCGGAGGAGTCGCGCATCGCGGCCAATTTAGGATGGCGGAAGAGGGCGCTGTCATCGAGCAGCACCTTAGAATCGAGCGCCTGGAGCGATCCATCCTCGCGGATAACGAGCGGGTTAATCTCCGCCAGTGAGGCGTCATTCTCCATAAAGACACGGTAGAGCGCCGAGGCAATCTGGGCGAACTGGCGCGCCTGCTTGCCGTCGCTCAGGCCAATCGCAAAGGCCAGTTCACGCGCCTGATAATCCTGCAGACCAAGTTGGGGATGGGCGGGGATCTTGATAATCGCGTTGGGGTTGGTATGCGCAACCTGCTCAATCTCGACGCCGCCCTCAGATGAGGCGATCAACATGACCTGCTTACTGGCACGGTCGAGAATGACGCTGAGGTAGATCTCTTTCTGGTAGCTAATTGCCTCAGCCACCAGTACCTTTTCAACCGTCAGTCCTTTGATCTGCATGCCGAGGATCTGTCCAGCCACCTCTTCAGCTGCGGCGGGTGTGTCGGCCAGTTTGACGCCACCAGCCTTACCGCGGCCACCGACAAAGACCTGCGCTTTAACCACGACGCGCCGCCCGAGTTGTTCGGCAATAGCGCGTGCCTCACCCGGTGTCGTTGCCACACCGCCGCCGGTGACGGGAATGCCGTATGCTGCGAGCAGATCGCGGGCCTGGTACTCGTGTAGCTTCATGCGTACAAGCTCCTTCGTCGCTCCGTGCTCTCTGCCGGAGCGCTGGCGCAGATCCAGGTAGAACCCAGGCAGGACACAGACCTTTGCAACACTCTTTCGCAGAGGGAGGCTACCTAGTCCGCACGATCCGCGTGGATCGTTCATACCAGCGTGCTGGGCCAGGTTGCCCGGATAGGCTTTGAGCGCACAGGAATAGCTAGATCGTCGCTCAGGATACTGCCCATCCTAGCATACGCCGAAAGCTGCTGTCAAACCCTCTGGCCTGTACAATACCCTTGCAAAGCATGGACTTTGTGACTGCAAGCACAAAATCTGGTGTGCCTGGCAATCTTCTAAAACACCTCATTCACCATAATCGTCTGGTCGCGTTCAGGGCCGACCGAGACAATCCCCAGGCGTGCGCCGACCAATTGGCAGATCCGGGCGACATAGGCCTGGGCTGCGGCGGGCAGATCCTGGAAGTTGCGTGCGCTGGTGGTCGGGCTTTGCCAACCGGGCAACTCCTCGTAGATCGGCTCGACCTGGCTGAGGACGGCCACTGTCGCGGGTGGATAGTCGAGTTTGCTATCGTGCAGACGATAGCCAGTGCAGATCTTGATTGTCTTGAGCGTGTCGAGTACATCGAGTTTGGTGATCGCCAGGGTGTCAAGGCCATTGATCTGGGCTGCATAACGCGCCATTACTCCGTCGAACCAGCCCACACGGCGTAGCCGTCCGGTGGTGGTGCCTATTTCGGCCCAGGGCGTACCGATTTGGCGCAGTGTTTCGGCTTCGGGGCCTTCGGCAATTTCGGTGGGAAACGGCCCCTCCCCAACACGGGTCGTAAAAGCTTTGAAGACCCCGATCACCGAGTTGATCCGTGTCGGTCCGATCCCCGCCCCCTGGCAAGCCCCTGCTGCGCCCGGCGGCGAGGAGGTCACATAGGGGTAGGTGCCGTGATCAACATCAAGCAGGCTGCCCTGGGCACCTTCGAGCAGTACGGCCAGATCTTTCTCGATCGCCCGATTGACAATCGGGTGGACGTCTTTGATATGCGCGGTCAGTTGGTGTCCGAACTCGAGGAAGCGTAGGTAGGTGTCGTGGAGCGAGACCGGCTTGCCGTTGTAGACACGGGTCAGCAGGCGGTTCTTCTCTTCAAGCACGCCCCGCAGCCGGTTCAGCAGGGTCTCCTCGTGGAGCAGGTCGGCCATACGGATGCCGATGCGGCTCATTTTATCAGCGTAGGCCGGGCCAATGCCTTGCCCGGTGGTTCCGATCTTGCCCTCGCCGCGCGACTGCTCCTGGAGTTGGTCAAGCAGCATATGGTAGGGCATAATCACATGGGCCCGCTCGCTGATGAAGAGCTTGGCCAGGCTGATGCCACGACTCTCAAGCTCACGCATCTCGCTCAGCAGCACCTCGGGGTTGATCACCACGCCGGGGCCGATCACATTGACGGTGGTCGGGTCGAAGATGCCCGATGGTATCAGGTGGAGCTTGAAAGTGCCCAGGTGATTGACAACCGTGTGACCGGCGTTGTTGCCACCCCCATAGCGCACTACCAGGCGCGCCCGCCGCGCCAGCAGATCGACCAGATGGCCTTTACCCTCATCGCCCCACTGGGCACCGATCAGTGCTACGACCGGCATATGGCTGTCCTTTCCATAGGATCTTCTAGCGTAGCACCTGCTGCAACACGGTCAGTGCCTCGTCAACATGGCGTGTCTCGATCACCAGTGGTGGCAGCAGGCGCAGCACATCCTCACCTGCAGTCGCCACGAGTAGCCCCTGAGCCTGGGCTGCTTCGCGGGCGATGGCGGCGGAGCCAGCCAGGCGCAGGCCGCGCATCAGGCCACGCCCGCGCAGTTCGAGGATCGTCGTCGGGTTGGCGGCGGCCAGATCCTGGAGCGACTCGTCCAGGTAGCTTGCGACTTCGCGCACATGGGCCAGGAAGTTCGGGTCGTTGATCCGTCGTAAGACAACCCCGGCCACGGCGGTGGCCAACGGGTTACCGCCAAAGGTGGTGCCGTGGTCGCCAACGTGGATCGTGTCGGCGACCGCCTGGCTCAACAGGATCGCGCCAATCGGTAGGCCCCCGGCCAGTGGTTTGGCCACTGTCAGCATATCCGGGCGCACGCCAGCAGGCTCGTGGGCCCAGAGGGTGCCGGTGCGGCCCATCCCGCACTGGATCTCGTCGAAGATCAACAGGGCCTGGTAGCGGTCACACAGATCACGCGCCGCCTGCAAAAATTCCGGGGTCGCCACCCGCAAGCCGCCCTCGCCCTGCACTGGCTCGAGGATCACTGCACAGACATCGGCCCCTATCGCTGCTTCCAGCGCTACGCTGTCGTTGTAGTGGGCAAAACGCACCCCCGGCATCACCGGCATAAACGGCTCGCGGTATTTCTCGCGGGCCGTCACAGCCAGGGCCCCCATCGTACGCCCATGGAACGAGCCGTCAAAGGCAATGATCGCCGTCTTGCCCTCGCCGAAGTGCTCACGGGCGTAGCGGCGGGCAAATTTCAGCGCCCCTTCGACCACCTCGGTGCCACTGTTGCCGAAAAAGACCCGGTCGAAGGCTGGGCTGCTCTCGACCAGCATGCGGGCCAGGTTACCGGCAGGTGCCGTGTGGTAAAGGTTAGAGACGTGGATCAGCCGGGCGGCCTGCTCGGCAATCGTCTGGCTCACCTCTGGGTCGCCATAGCCGAGGGCGTTGACGGCGATGCCGCTGACATAGTCCAGGTAACGTCGGCCCTCACTGTCGAAGAGGTAGACTCCTTCGCCTCGCTCGATCACGAAGTCGGGCTTGACATAGGTCTGCAGGATAAAATCACGCTCGGCCTGCACCGTTGCCTTCGTGATCTCGGCGGTCATATGCGCTCCTTGTGGCTATGATCGGGTTGCCTGGCAACAACCTGCTCGTGGCGCTGATTATAACAAAAAGGCACGCCAACCGTGGCGCATGTTGAGGTGGTATAATGCCACTCCGGTGTGATTACTCCACCTGCTTCTGCTTGTGCGCCGTTCTGTGGTGCCATGCACTGGAGATGGCTTGTGACCTATACCCTGGCCCTCAGTCCGAGGGCCCCCGCCCTTGGTCGCCCGCAGCGTGTCCTGCTGAAGGTTGAGGGTGAGCAGATCCTTGATGTTGAGTACCGCCCGGATCTGGCTGACGATCCGCGCTTCACCCAGATCTTGCGTACCGGCTTCGAGCAGATGGTGGCTACTGCTGTGCGCACCTGTCCACACTGTGGCCTCGCCCACGGCCTGGCCCTCTGTCAGGCGGTTGAGGCCCTGGCAACCCTGACGGTGCCCTCACGTGGTGCCTGCCTGCGCCTGATCGCCGTCGAGCTTGAACGGGTCGTCTCGCATCTGCAAACCGTCGCGGCGATCTTTACCGCCCTGGCCCTGCCTGGCCCTGCTGAGGCTTTCGCAAGCCATGCTAGCGTCCTCCGTATCACCCTCACCGAACTGACCGGCCCTGAGCCTGAGCACTGGTTTGTTGCTGGCGGCGTGGCTCGCGATCTGGCCAAAGAGGAGCGCAACGCGCTCATCCGTACCGTCGGTGAGCAACTCCACGCTATCTTTCGCCTGGCCGATAGTCTGATCACCCGTCGTACGATCCTGGGGCGCACGGTTGAGATTGGCCTCATCAGCCAGTCTGCCGCCAGTCAGTTCGGTCTTGCTGGCCCGCTTGCCCGCGCCTCCGGGCTCAGCGCTGACCTGCGCCTTGATGCGCCCTACGGGGCTTATGCTAGCTTCCAACCTGAGTTGGTGATTCAGGAGGGCGGGGATGTCTATGCCCGCATGCTGGTTCTGTTGCTTGAAGCGCTCGAGGGCCTGAAACTGGCCGAGCGAGCAGCCCGCGAGTTGCCCGCTGGCCTGGTGCAGGTTGCGCTGCCAGCCAAGCTGCCCAACGGTAGCGAGGGCAGTACGGTCGAAGGACCGCGTGGCCCGATCCACTACCAGGTTGAAAGCACGAACCAGCGCTTGAGCGCAATCAGTTGCCGGGTTGCCCCTCAACTTGATCGGCTCCTCGCCCGGGCTGTGCTGGTCAAGGCCACTCTTGATGATGCTGCCCTGATCATCATCTCAACCGATCCCTGTGATGCGTGCCTGAGCGCGCCGAACCACTGAGGCGCTATGGCCTTCTCTCCCTTTTTTATCCTGCTTGGCGCGGCGGCCCTCTGCTTCGGCTTGAGCCGCCTGTTGAGTTCGCGCCTTCTCGGCCTGTTTGCCGTGGCGGCCAGCCTTGGGGCGGCCATCCCGGCTGTGCTTGGCCGCGCCACTGAAGCCCCTGTCCCAGCCCTGTTGTTGCTGACCCTGGGTGAGGTTGAGCTGAGTGTCCAGCCAGCCCTGGCTCCCGTTGAGGCCTTTATCGCAGCAGGTATGCTCGTTAGCGCGGCGGCTGCGCTGCTGGCCCTGGCGGGGGCCATTGGCCCCTCAGTGCGCGGTTTTGGCGCAATCTTCGGCTGGGTTTTGCTCATGCTGGCCGCCGCTCTACTCAGCTTGCTGGCCCCTCCGCTTTCGCTGCTCCAGCCGCTATGCTGGGCCGTCCTGACGATCAGCGCTTATAGCTCGTTGCGGGCTGGTGGCTCTTCAGCCAACGAGGCGCAGCCACCGCTTGGTTTGAGCTTCGGCTTGCTGGGGAGTGCCCTGCTTGGGGCCGGGCTCCTCGCTACGCAGGGTGCCGTCGGGGCAGCCTTGATCGCGGCCTGGCCGGCCGCCCTCAGCGGCCTGCTGGCAACCCTGGCCCTGGTTGGTGCGCCGCCCCTGGCTGTGGCTCGCACCGAGGTTGCTGCGGTGCCAGCCCCGCTTGGGGCTCTGATCTATGGTATTGCCGCTCCGGCGGCCGCCTTGAGTTGGCTGCTGCGTGCAGTCGAGTTGCTTCCCAGTCTACCGCCCACCTGGGCTAGCGTGATCGGGCTGGTTGGCGCGGTGGGGGCGCTGGCCTGTGCTGCCGGAGCCCTTGGCCAGCATCAGTTGCGCTCCATGCTGATCTGGCTCTCGGCTGGTCAGGCTGCGCTGATTGTCGCTACCGCTGGCCTGCGGCATCCCCTGGCAGCTCTGGCTGGCCCGGCCCTGCTGCTGAGCCTGATGCTTGGTGCCGCCGTCGGTTCGGCAGCGGTGGCCAGCCTTGACCGCAGCACCGGCAATGATGACTATAGCGAGCCTGGCATCGCTCCGCCGCCAATTGCCGGGGTGGCCTGGGTCATGGCGGCTATGGTTACGCTTGGCTTGCCGCCGCTCTGGGGTTTCTGGCCGCACCTCTGGCTGCTCCAGGCGGCCCAGGCCCAGCAGCCCTGGCTGATCGCGCCCTTGCTGGCTGGCGCAGTCTTGACGCCCCTGGCCTTGATTGCGCCGCTTACACGTTTCTGGGGCCCACGCAGCCCCGCTGATGAGCCGGTTGAGATGACATGGGGCGACCTGGCACCACTGGTAGTTGCCGGTCTGCCGCTGCTGCTGTTTGGCTTCGTCCCTACGCTGCTCTGGGATCGTTGGCTCAGCCAACTTGCCCGTGCGCCGGAGGGCTTGCCGGGCGCGCCGGTAGCCCCGCTTGCCGTTACCGCTGCTGGCCTGCTCTTGCTCGCCCTGCTCGTCGCTCTGGCCCGTAGCAGCCCCTCGCGCCATGCCCCCCGCGCCCTGGATGAGAGTGTCGCCCATCTGCCGCCCACCGCCCTTGGCGAGCTGCTTCGCCCTCTGGCATGGATCGGGGCCCCTCAGCCCCTGCTCGACCGCCTCTGGGCCGCATGCCTCTGGGCTAGCCAGGCCCTCCGCTTTGTGATCGCCATCTTCGAGCAGCGCTATTACCTGCTTGCGATGCTTGTGACGTTAATTATGATTATGCTCTTGATGGCCCAATGATGACCATTAACTGGATGCTGATCGTGATCGGGCTCACCGCAGCGGCAGTGCTGCTCTTCCGTGACTGGCGTATCACGGTGTCTGCTTTGCTGTTCAATACAAGCGCGGCGGCTTTCTTTATCGCCGAGCAGGGCTTTGTTGTCACCGATCTGCGTTTTGGCCCACTTGAGCTCAGTACGCTGGTGCTGGTCAAGCTGATCACCGGGGTGGCCGTGAGCCTCATCCTTGGTATCACGGCCCTCACCTTCTCACGTGAGTATGGCCTTGAGAATCTGGACGAGTTTGGCCTCTCTGAGTTGCGGCGTGCGGCCCGCGCTGCCCAGCGCCGCCAGGTCAATCAGCCCTTCCAACTCGGCGACTATGTGCTCCCCTTCTGGGCGGGTGTGCTGGCCCTGCTGGCCAGTCTGACGCTCCCGCGGATCTACCCGATCGCGCCCTCTGAGGCCAGTGATTTCGCATGGTACTGGCTGGTGCTCACTGGCCTGTTGACGATCGCAACCGCCGTTGATCTGCTCAAGATTGGCCTGGGCCTGCTGCTCTGCGCCAGTGCGATCGACCTGCTCTATATGGCTGTGGTGAGTACGCCCCAGGCTAGTGGGCTGAATGTCGCTCCGATTGCCCTTTTGAGTCTCTTCAATATTCTCCTGGCCCTGGCGGTAGCCTACCTGAGTGGCCTGCTCTATGGGCGTCTGAAGACTCTTGAGCTGAGCGAACTCTACAAACGCTGACATGCTTTATCTTATTCTGATCTTTTTCCCGATCACTATGGCGGCAAGTACCTTTGTACTGCGGCGGCATACCAATCTGGTGATCACCGCCGCCCTGGGCACGGTGCTGACCCAATTGCTGATCGTCACGCAAATTCCGCTTGACGACCCTATGCGTTTTCTCGGCGTCACGCTGAGTCTCAGCACCCTTGGGCAGGTCTTCTTGCTGCTCTTTCTGGCCAGTGGCGGCTTTGCCTTTGTCGCTGCCCGGCATCTGCCCCATGGCGAGAATTTCGTGCCGATCGCTCTGCTGATCCTCGCTCAGGTGGCGGCGGTGCTGCTGCTGCAAGATCCCTTCCTCACCACTCTGCTGCTTGCCGCCAGCGGGCTGACGGCCGTGTTGGGGATTGTCGATCTGCCAGCGGGGACAAGCAACCTGGTTGGTACGCGGGTGATCGCGGCGGCGCTTAAATACCTGGTGCTGATGGTCGTGGCGGCTGTGTTGATGTACATCGCCTTTGTGCTCACCGATATCTTTCGCCCCGGTGAGCTTCCCGGGCGTATCTCGCCAGCCCGCTTTATTCTGGCCCTGCTTGCCGTGAGCTTCGCCCTGCGCCTCGCGCTCATCCCCTTTCATACCTGGCTCACCGATCTGGTTGATTATGCCGAACCTCTGGTGACGGCCCTGGTGATCACGTTGCTCAATACCAGCAGTCTGCTCGTATTGATCCTAGTCTTTCAGAGCTACCCGACGCTGCTCTTCGAGAGTGCCGATGCCCTTGGTGTGGTGCGCCTGGGGGCGATCGTCAGCGCCCTGGTTGCCGGTTTGCTGGCCCTGGCCCCAACTACCTTGCGCCGGAGCATAGCCTATCTCGTGCTCTATCACTGTGGTATGGTATTCTATGGTCTGGCCTCTGTCTCGCCGATCGGCCTGGCCGGGGCTATCTTTGGTGCCTTGAATCAGACCCTTGCGGTTATGCTGCTCTTCATCAGTCTGGGCCTGCTCGAACGGCCCGACGGTCGTCCGCCGACCCTCGTGCGCCGTGACCTGCTACGGCGCTGGCCGGTGGCCGGGGCCGGGTTGCTGGTTGCCGGGCTGGCGCTGCTTGGCCTGCCGCCCTTGAATGGTGCGATGAGCCACATGCTGATCTATCAGGCGGCGGCAGCCCATGGCTGGATTGAATTAGGCCCGCTGCTGCTCGGCACCATCCTGGCTGGACTCGGCCTGGCCCGTGCGGTTGCCGAGCATATGCTCGGCCCTGGTGAGCAGTCCCCGGTCGTCGAGCCGTTAATGCTGGGTGAGACCGAGTTGGATCGTCCGGCGATACGCCGGCTTGAGCCGGAGCCGCGCAGTATGGCCGTGCTGACCCTGCTGCTGTTGTTGATCTGCCTGGGCATCGGGCTCTATCCGCAGCCAATCCTGGCGATGATCGACGAGACGATTGAGGGCCTGGCTTTTATTCGGGCACTCTGATGGGGTGCCACAACCTTGTGGGTGGTGTGGTGTGGAGGGAGTTGTTTTCAGCCTGATCATCGCGATCCTGCTCTACCCTGGCCTGCTGACCGCCCTGGCCAGTGGTTTGCTCTATCGGGTGGTGCTGCGCGGTGGCTTGCAGTTGCCTCCCTCCGTAGGCGCGTCGCTCCGCACGCGTGAGGGGTTGGCACTTGCTGCGGGCCTGCTGCAGGCTGGCCTGGGCCTGGCCAGCCTGCCCTGGCCGTTGCACCCGCTACCGACTATGGCGGCAACCGACTGGCTGCTGACCTGGGCGGCCTTTGAGTTGGCTTTTCTGCTGCCCCTGCTGCCTGCCCTCTTCTCCACCCTACCGGCTATCGTCCGGGCCGCCCTGCGTGAGGCCCAACTGGGTGTGCTTGCACGTGCCCTGGCCTGGAGCGCCCTGGGTACGGCGCTGGTTCTCCACGACCGCTGGGAGGGCCTGGCCCTGCTGGCCCATCTGCTGGCCCTTGGCGCGGCCCTGGTTGCTTTGCCAGCCGCCCTGGGTTGGGGGCCGTTCAGTGCCGAAACACAGATCACCCCTGGTGGGGTCACTGCTGGCCTGCCCGCACACCTGTGCGCCTTCGACGAATTTGGACGTGATCTGCGCGCTGCCATTTTCCTGGTGGCCTTGCTGGTCGCTGGCTTGCCCCTGGGAATCCTCCCGCCCTGGCTTGGCCTGCTCCTGGTGGCCGGCGGCGTTGTGCTTGGGGCGGCCCTATTGCGTAACTTTGATCATCGTCTGCCTCGCCTAACCCTTCCCGACGCCTTGCGTTTCTGTCTGCTCTGGTGTGCGCCGCTCTCGTTGGCCGCAGCCATCACCCTGGCCATACTTGGGCCGGGACGATAAGCGCTCCCGTTGATGGGCGAGGAGTCCGTGTGAGTGACGTGATCGAGATCAGCGATCTGCATAAAGCCTACGGACGCCAGCCGGTCTTGCGCGGCCTTAATCTGCGTGTGCGGTCTGGCGAAGCCTTCGGGCTGGTCGGACCAAATGGATCGGGCAAGTCAACCCTGATCCACTTGATGCTGGGTTTTCTGCGCCCCGACCGTGGCCGGATCAGCCTGCTTGGTAGTGGTGATCTCGACCGTATGCGCTTGCGGGTCGGCTACGTCCCTGAACGCCAGCGTTACCATACCCGCTACACCGCCCGCGAATATCTGCGCTTTCTCGGCACCTTTAGTGGTATGCATAGGTTTGACTTGCGCGAACGGGTTGATCAGGAGCTCGCTACAGTCGGCCTGAGTGAGGTGGCCGACCGTAGCCTGAGCACCTTTTCCAAAGGTATGCTCCAGCGTTTTGGCGTGGCGCAGGCCCTGTTGAGCGATCCCGACTTGCTGCTGATCGACGAGCCGACCAGTGGCCTCGATCCGGCTGGCCAGCATGAGGTGCTTGATCTGCTTAACCAGGTGCGCGTGCGCGGTCACACGCTCTTCCTCTGCACCCACTACCTCCAAGAGGTCGATCTGCTCTGTGATCGGGTGGGCGTGCTGGCTGGCGGTCAGATCGCCGCCGAAGTTGCCGTGCGCGACTTGCGCACCGCGGCCGGGAGTGTCCGCATCCAGACCGGCGGGGTTGATCCGGCTCTCGCCATACGTCTTGAAAGGCTGGACGCCGGTGTCCGCTGTGATGGCGCTCTGGTACGCATTAGCCGCAATCGGCCTGAGCTGCAGGCCGCTGTGCTGCGCACCCTGCTTGATGCCGGAGTCGTGATCATCGCCCTTGAGCCCCTTGAGCGCCCCCTTGAGCAACTCTATCAACAGGCCGTCCAGCGTATGACGGCACCGGTTGCGCCGCCCAACTCGTGGGCCTTCGGCCTGCCGCCGGTGAATACCCCTGAGCGCCCGCCGAGCAGTACTACCGACCCCTTGTTGAAGGATCTCCTCGAACGCACTCAGCCCGAGGCTGCTGAGGCGGCCTTGCCCGAGCGTGGCGAGCCTCAGGATGCAGGAGGCCAGCCTTGATTATGCGCCTGCTTCGTTTCACCGGTTTTACCCTGCTCGAATATCTCCGCTCCGGGCGTGTCGTGATCGAGATCATCGTTGCCCTGGTCGTCTATGCCGTCTTTCTGCGCCGACCGATGCAGGCCGACTATTTCTTCAGCGTCTGTGGTGTCTTTACGCCTGTGCTTACCCTCTACACGATGGCCGCCTTTCTGGGTTTGGGCGACCGTCCGCAGACTTACCTGCTCCTGGCCCATGGTATCGGACGCAGCACTTTCCTGATCGGTCTTTTCCTGGCAGCGGTCAGTATCGTCGCTGCCGCCTATGGCCTGGTCTGTCTTCTGGTGGCCAGCTTCAACCGGCCCGACGATCTCAACATACTCGGCTGGTTGCTCGGTAGCCTACCCCTCCTGCTCAACGTCGGGCTGCTGGCGGCACTGATTTTGATGCTTGCGCCCCTGGTCTTTCCCACCACCTGGCGCCTCTTCGTCCTTGGGCTGATCACCCTGGCCTTTTCCAGTAACTTCATCGGCGGGCAGTTGCTCGTGTCGTTACCCGAGGGTGTGCGCTCAATTCTGCGCGCCATCCAGGCTCTGCTGAGTGGCCCACTCGTGCCAGCGTTCTATGGCTTCCAACTGGCGGTCACCCGTGACTATAGTAGCCTTACGGCCGTCGCCAACCTGTTGGCTCAGGCCTCGTTGTTGGCCGCGCTGCTCGGCCTGGCCCTCTATGCCTTTGCCCGCCGCGACTTGATCTTCAATACTCTCTGATGGCTGCCTGGAAGGGAGCATGACGATCAGCCCTAACCTCCACAGCTCAACCTGCGCTACGGCACTGGCACGAAGGCGACCGCATCTGCCCAGATTCCACGCCGCTCGTCGCCAGCCAGCGTACTCAGGCTGACCAGGGCGGTCGCCGGGTCAAGCTCGAAGATGCCCAACTCGGCCCACCAGTTGCGGCTCTCCTCGCCGTCAACTACGGCCAGGCTTTCGCCGTCACGATGGCGGATGAGGTAGCGCTGCTCATGTGACTCGTCAAGGTCGTTGAGCGCGTAGGGCACATAGGCCAGCACACGGTAACGCCCGGGCTGCACCAACTCAGGTCGCCAGGTGGCAACGAGCGGGGTGCGCAACGAGCTTGCCAGGTAGGGCCGGGCAGTGCTGCCGCCGAAGCTCGATGCGGCGTAGCGTGCGCCGCCGCCGTAACCTACCTCGCCCTGGGACCAGGTGCCGTTACTGAGAAAGCCGGCATCATCGTCGTCAACCACGATCACGCCAGGTTGTGGCGGCCCGCAGACGTTGGGCATATCCGCCCAGAGCCAGACGCTTTGCTGGCCAGCGCTACTCGTTTGCCAGGGATCGGAACCAGCCCCGCACCAGCCGAAGGGGTCAACATCACGGCCCAGGTACTGTACCTGCAGGTGCAGGTGGGCTCCGATGGCACAGCCGCTGTCGCCAGCAACACCAAGCAGATCACCGGCACGTACCTGGGCTCCGCTTGTGACAGCAATGCTCGCCAGGTGCCAGTAGAGCGTGCGATAGCCGTTGCCATGGTCGACCACCACTGCCCTGGCGGGTGTGGCGCAGCCGTCGTCTGAGTTGCCGGCAAAGATGACCTCGCCGGCTGCCGCGGCCAGAATCGCGTCGGGCGGGCCCATGCCAAAATCCCAGCCGGTATGGCCGTCGTAGGCAAAGGCCAGGTCAGTCTCACTGCGGCCCCAGTAGGTCAGGATCGCGCCATTCTTCTGGAGGAACGGTGTCTCGTGATCAAAAAAGGATGTGACCGGGAACAGGCGCTCCATCGGGCGCACCAGGAAGGGTGCGGCGGGTGCTGGCCAGTCTAGCGGGGCCGGGCGTGGGTCACCGAAGAGGCGGCTGTAGCTGTTCACCAGGCCCTCCAGGCGTGTCCCAAGCAGGCCAGGGCTGACCGTACGGGCCAGCACTCGGCTCAGCGCATAGCGGCTAAAGCTGGTGCCAGCTTCTACCGGGCGGGTCGTCCCGTCGGCAAAGACGAGCTCGGGGGGGGGCTCGGCCCCGCTGAGGGCGTGGTCACGCACGGCATAGCGCAACTCGCGGGCTGCCCAGCGCAACTGGTTATAGAGCCCGCGGCGGCTGCCGCTATCGCCACGATAGCCAAGGGCCCAGGCCAGTTGCTCAGGGCTAGCCTGACTGCTGCTGACCAGCCCGCTCTGCAGGTCGATCAGCGCCAGCAAAAGCTGTGGGCTCAGGCTGTAGAGGCTGCTCAGGCCAACCAATACCTCGCTGAAGGTGTGCGAGCGGTCACCAATCGTGAAACGCACATCCTTCAGCGGACTGCCGCGCTCTTCGAGCAGTGCCTGAATCTGTGGCCCATTGAAGCCGTGGGCATAGCTGATGCGCTGGGCGTCAAAGAGCGGATCGATGGCAACAGGTGTTGCCGTTGCTGCCGGGGCCGCTGTCGCGGTTGGCGCTGGCAGTGGCGAAGGCCCCGGCGCAACTATGGTAGCCGTCGGCTCAGGCCGTTGCCTCTCCGGCGTGGGCGTGGGCGTGGGTGGGCTAGCACAGGCTACCAACACAACGAGCAGCAGCAGCGTGGCAGCATGACGATGCAAGTAGGTGATCACGCCACGCAGGATAGCCGAAGCCCGGCAAAAGATCAACTATCGTTTCAGCGCGTGAAGATCGCCCTTACCTGGCTGATCAGGTGTTCAAGATAGATACGCATCTCGTCAATCGCCTCACCAGCCGTTGAGCGACCCTCGGCCAGGCTGCCCTCGTTGGGGATGATCAGCCAGAGGGCCAGGTAGATCACGACGCCAACGCCATTGATCAGGCTCAAGACGATCAAGCCCAGCCGAATGAACAGCGGATCGATCTGAAAATAACTCGCCAGGCCGCCGGCGACACCAGCGATCATACGCTCGCTGCGGCTGCGGGTGATACGCCTGCTCTCCATGGTATTCCCTCCTCGACGTCGCGGCAGCCCCGTGGCTGCCATCGTCTGCGTCTGCCGCTACGACGCTGCATCGGCCACGAAAGTTGCGCCGCTGGCAAGCGCACTGAATAGTGTTACCATAAGGCATCTGTGGAGGTGGGGAGCTATGGCACCTGAACGCATCCGCGTACTCAGTCTGCATGATCTGGCAGCGGGATCGCTGGCCTATGTCGAGGTAGAGGGGCTGCCACTGGCCCTGGCCAATCTTGCTGGCACCATCTATGCCTTCAGCGACGTCTGCCGGCACGAGGGTGGCTCGCTCTCAACGGGTGTGCTGATTGACGCAACGGTCACCTGCCCCTGGCATGGCTGGACCTACTGCGTGCGCACCGGCAAGAGCCTGGTGCCGCCGGTTGGTTTGCGCATTGCCACCTACCCCGTGATCGTCGCAGGGGACAGCATCTATATCGAGCTTGATTGGGATGCTTCTTGATTGACACACGCCCTGCTGATCAGGTAGAGTGAGTTTGTGCAGGTCCTACAGCAGAGAAATGCCATGACTCAGACTCTCGTCAAACAGCGCCACTTCGAGACGCTCAGCCAGTTACTTATTGCAGGCGGCCATCACAGTGTCTCCGAGTTGCTCACCGCCTCTCTCGAACGCCTGATTGCCTTCTGGCCTGCTCGTGCTGGGGCTTTGATGTATGTGAGCCCCTATGGCGATACGATCAAGCTCTTCAAAGGCCCGCTTGATGACGAGACCCGCGTTATGATTGAGCAGGCTCGCCAGGGTTTTGCCCGCCGTGATAAAGGCGGCGAGCCGATTGTCGGAAGTTATGCACTTGATGGCGGGTGCAGTCTGATCGAGTTGCCCCTCCAGAGCGGCGGCCAGGGCGTTGGCCTCCTGCACCTGGAGGTTGAGACGCATGCTGATCAGCAGGAGGGCACTGCTTCCCTCGATGAAGATCTACTCGTCTTGCTGGTGCGGGCCATTGGCGGTGAGGCCGATAAGCTGGCTATGCTGCGGCGCACCGAACGTGACCTGCGCGAACTGCACCTGCTCTACGAGGTTGGCCAGTCACTCGCCATCAACCTTGACCTCGACAGCCTGCTCAACGATATCAAATTGCGGGCCCCCCGCGTGGTCGGTGCCGAGCGCTGCTCGATCTTTATCCTCGATCATGATACCAACGAGCTCATTCTCGATATCCCCGGTGAACAGCGTCGTTACCGTATGCCTGCCGATCGGGGCATTGCTGGCTGGGTGATCGCTCATGGTGTTGGTCAGATCGTCAACAATGTCGAGCAGGATAGTCGTTGGTATGACGGCATCGGGCGTGATGTCGATTTCGTGACCCGTTCGATTCTCTGTGTGCCGATGCGTACTAGCGAGCGCACTATTGGCGCGATGCAGTTGCTCAACACGATCGATAGCCAGCCCTTCACCGAGCAGGATATGCAACTGTTGACCACCCTGGCGGCTCAGGCGGCCATTGCCATCGAGAATGCGCGCCTCTATCAGAGTGTCAGGCAAGAGCACGACCGCCTGCTCAACAAAGAGGCCGAGGTGCGTCAGGCGATTGCCCGTGATCTACATGATGGCCCGGCCCAGAGTATTGCCGCCATTGCGATGAATATCGAGTTTATCAAGAAACTCTTCACCGCAATGCCCGAACGGGTGCCCGACGAGCTTGAAACCCTCGCCGAGTTGGTCAACAAAACCTCTCACGACATTCGTACCCTGCTCTTCGAGTTGCGCCCCCTGGGCCTTGAAACCCAGGGCCTGGTGCCCACCCTGCAGCACTACGCCGAACGCTGGCGCGATCCTTCCGGTATCGGTACCAACCTGCGCCTCGAAGTCTCCGACAATATGCCGCGCCTGCCCCCTGAAAAAGAGGCCGCTGCCTTCATCATTATTCAGGAGGCGGCCAACAACGCTCGCAAGCACGCCCGCAGCGACACGATCACGATCTACCTCTATATGGAAGAGGATACCTTCGTGGCCAGCGTGCGTGACCGTGGCAAAGGCTTTAACCTGGCCGCCGTCGAGAGCAGTTATAACATGCGTGGCAGTCTCGGCCTGCTCAATATGAAAGAGCGCGCCCGCCTGATTGGTGCTGATCTGCGCATCCGCACCGACGATGGCCAGGGTACCACCGTCGAGTTACGCATCTCCCTCACCTGAGAGAAGGATTTAGGAGATAGCAAAGAGAAAATAGCCCGAGCGCATCAGTACGCGGCGAGTGACGCTGAACGGTAAACCAGCCCGAAACCTTGTCTGAGATCTAATACTCCGTCCGAGTAAAAATGATGAGCAGGCTATGCAGCCATAAGGGCGTAGCAGCGCTAGCCGCTGCTGCGCCCCAACGCAGACACGCTTGCCTAAAAACGCTCTCGCAGGAAGCTACGCCCCCAGAGCCACTTTGACCAGTTGGGCGATCTCGGTGGGCTGGTGGGCAACCCGTACCCCAACCGCCTCGAGTGCAGTGATCTTCTCCTGGGCCGTGCCCTCGCCACCGCTGATGATCGCGCCTGCGTGGCCCATGCGTTTGCCCTCGGGTGCCGTCTGGCCAGCGATAAAGCTCACCACCGGCTTGGTGACATGCTCCTTGATGAACTTGGCCGCCTGTACCTCGGCATCGCCGCCAATCTCGCCGATCAGCACAATTGCCTGCGTCTGCGGATCAGCCTCAAACATGGTCAGCACATCGATAAAGTTCGTGCCGATGATCGGGTCGCCGCCGATACCGATAATCGTGCTCTGGCCCAGGCCCAGGCGGGTCAGGCCGTCAACGGCCTCGTAGGTGAGGGTGCCCGACTTGCTGACCACGCCGACCGAACCCGGTATCGCGATATTACCGGGGATAATGCCAACCTTGGCTGCACCGGGCGTGAGCAAGCCGGGGCAGTTCGGGCCGAGCAGGCGGACGCCGCACTGCTCAACAAAGCTGTAGGTCGCCACCATATCCAGGGCCGGAATGCCCTCGGTGATGCAGACAACCAGTGGAATGCCAGCAGCGGCCGACTCGCGGATCGCATCGGGGGCGAAGGCGGCTGGCACATAGATCACTGCCACATTCGCTTCGGTCGCCTCTACTGCCTGCTTGACCGTGTTAAAGATCGGCACCTTGCCGTCAATTGCCTGTTGCCCACCCCGACCAGGAACGACGCCGGCCACGACATTGGTGCCGTAGGCCATCATCGCACGGGTGTGGAACTCACCCTCTTTGCCGGTGATACCCTGGACCAGCAGCCGCGTCTCATGGTTGATCAGAATGCTCACCTTGGCCTCCCGCTTGGGCGCACCATCCAGTCAGGGCGCCGGTTGCTCGCTTCGTCCGGATGAAGATTTGATGCCCTGTTGTCGATCTTCCTTCAAGGAAGACCCTCATGAGCCTGGGTTGTTCGCTGTAGCCTATCCCTCAACAGTTGGCTAGGTGATGCGCCTGGCCTGGTGGCATTGCCTGCCTTAGGTGCCAGACGATCCCGTGGGTACCTCGTCTAGCACCCCGGCTGCCGCACGTACGATGGCCACGCCTGCACTCGTGCCGATCCGGCTAGCCCCTGCGGCGAGCATCGCTTCAGCCTCGCCCAGGCTGCGAATACCACCCGATGCTTTGACTCCCATCTCAGGGCCGACCGTGCGCCGCATCAACTCAATGTCAGCAACGGTTGCCCCGCCCCCCAGAAAGCCGGTGCTAGTCTTCACAAAATCAGCCCCCGCCCGCGCAGCGAGCAGACAGGCTGCGACTTTTTCGGCATCGTTCAGCAGAGTTGTCTCGATAATCACCTTCACTAATGCCCCTGCGGCGTGGCCAGTTTGTACCACCGCATGCATATCCTCGGCCACCGCATGCAGATCGCCAGCTTTCAACTGGCCGATTGCCATCACCATATCCAGTTCGCGCGCTCCATCTGCAGTTGCCTGGGCTGCCTCAAAGACTTTGGTTCGTGTGGTGCTCGCACCCAGGGGAAAACCGATCACCGTGCCGACAACCACTGGTGTCTCGCTGAGTAGGCGCATACAGCGTGAGACAAAGGAGGGGTTGACGCAGACACTGGCAAAGCGGTAGTGGGCTGCTTCTTCGCAGAGTTTGTTGATCTGGGCGGGAGTCGCCTCTGGGCGGAGTAGGGTGTGGTCAATGCGCATGGCGATCGGCAGACCTGCCTCGTCACCCCTGGCACTAAGCCGCCGTGTCCCTGTGGGCAGGCCGGAAACGGCGGCGATCTGCTGTGCAATGTGCTCGATCAGATCGTCCCGCTTCTCCATGATCCCTCCTCGTTGAGCCCGCACGGTAGACCCCATTGTAGCATACACCAAATAGATTGGCGCGTCACACCCTGATGCGCTAGGTGTGGCAAACCGTCCTGGCCGCAGCCTGAGAGTAGAGCAACTATGCCTTGTCGAGGCTCTTGCTCAGATCGGCATCCTCCGGCGGGCATGCAAATAGATCCACTCACTGAGCATAACCACCAGAGTCAGCGCCGCCAACCAGGGCCAGATCGGCTGGGTGTTGCTGGTGAGCAGGCCGCTTCCGCTGTCCGGTGCTGTTGTGCGTTCAGGCAATGGCTGGGGACGTAGATCGGCCTCCCGTTGCGCACCCGCATTGACCGGCAGGCTGCCGCTATAGAGTTGTTGTGTACCGACACGCTCAAGCAGGGTGTAGCGCCCCGCTGTCTCGAGTTGTAGCACCGGCCGCTCGCCCGGCGCTACGCTCAAGACCTGTACGCTGCTGTCGGGGGCGGCCACTTCGATCTGCGTTGTGCGCGGGTCAGGGCTGATCCGTACCTCCTCGCCGATCAACACCGCCCCTGGCAGAGTTGGCGGGGTTAGATCACGCACGCTGCGCGCAACCAGTAGTGGGAAGGCCAGCCGCGTGGTTAGGTTACCTTCGTGCAGATCGAAGGCCCAGATGGCCACTTCGCTCGTCCCGTTGCGTCCACGCAGCATCAATGGTTGCTCACCATACCAGAGCAGTGTTTTAGCCCAACCCGGTTGCTCGATCGCACGGATCGGGCCAGGCTCGACATTACTCAGGCTGATGCCTTCAAACAGGGCCTGGGCAGCCGGGTCAACCCGCACAGGCTCTGCCGCCAGCCCTGACGTGTCGCTGAGGGCCTCGACTTTGAGCAGCCCCGCCCCCATTGGTGGGTTGATCACCAGTACCCCGCCCGCTGGCCAACTCTCCGGTAGATAGCTGTCGAAGATCGTTAGGTCGGCCCTGTGCGTCTGGCCCGGGTAGGCCATCGGCTCAAGGATGTGCAGGCTTAGCTCTGGTAGTGCCCGCAACGCCCGCTCCAGTTCTTCGGGGCGACTTGTCACCAGTACTACCTGTAAGGGGCGGATCTGGTTCAGCCTCAGCAGAGCTACATCATCGACGGGTAGCCCGTCCTGACCGTCCAGTTCAGCCCGCAGTAAGCTCACCCCCTGCGGCACACTCCAGGTGAGTTCGGCTTCACCGTCGGGTGCCAGGTTGACCAGGCGTGTATCCAACAGTTGCTCATCGCCGAAGAGTCGTAGCACTGTGCTGAACGGTGCTGGCCCGTAGTTTACCGCCCTGGCGTAGATCTGCACCGGCGCATTAGCCCCGCGTGTGCGTGCCGTCAGCGTCACCAGGGCCCGGTTCTCAAGGGCATTGCCCAGGCTGACCCACTCGATGGGCAGGGCTGCCGGGCGGGCAGCCAGGGCCTTCAGTTGTCCCTCAGGCAAAGCTGCATCACTCACCACCACAATCCGTGCTCCGGCCTGGCCCTGCACTACTGCCTCGGCCATAGTTAGCGCTGCGCCAAGATCACTGCCTGTCCCCGCAGCGCGTAGTCCGTCGAGGGCTGCCAGCAGCTGGGGCACCTCGTCAGGCCCGCCTGTCTCGACAAGCTGCGGGCGCATCCCTGTCGCGATCAGCGTCACTCTCTCCTGTACGCCCATTGCCACTATGATGTTGCGCGCACCCTCACGAGCGGCATCAAGCCGCGTCATCCCGGCGGTGCTGGCCCCCATACTGGTTGAGGTGTCGAGGATCAAGACTGTATGGCGCGGCCCGCCGAAGAGTTGCCAGCGCAACTCCGGTCGCGTTAGGGCCAGGGCGAGCAAGGCTGCTGCAAGTAGGTGCAACAGTAACAGCAGGCTTAGCGGCAGGCGTCGGCGGCGTTGCGCCTCCTGGCGTTGCGGCAGCAACTGCCAGAGCAGCAGCGAAGGTACGACCACCCGCCGCCGTCGCTCACGCAGCATGTGCAGGATCACGATCAGCGGCAGGCTTAGCAGGGCTAGCAAACCCAGGGGCGCGAGCAGACTCAAAGGGGTCTCCTATTGCAAGAGCCGGCGGGCGCGTAGGTAGGGGATCACCTGCTGCTCCAGGGGCCAGTGGCTCATCAACGGGGCATAGGTGGCCCCCCGCCGGGCGCAGATCCGTGCCAGGTCTTCCCGCCAGGTCGCCACGGCCCGCCGATACTCATTCAGAGTGGTGTCATCAAGGGTCAGGGCCAGGTGCTGCCCACTTTCACTATCTTCCAGTTCAAGCGGCCCGCTCAGCTCAGGTTGCAGATCGCGCTGGTCGAGCAGGTGCAACACCAGGGTTTGCCAGCGAGGCGGTTGCAATGGCCGTAGGGCCTCCTCCAGGTTCTCGGGGGCCAACAAGTCCGAGCAGAGCACCAGCAACCCGCCGCGTGGATGCTGCCGGGCATATGTGCCAAGCACTGTCCCAAGTTGTGTGGTTGGCTGCGGGCTGATCTGCTCAATAAAACGCAACAAGGCGGGCACGTAGGCTTTCCCCTGCACCGGGCCAAAGGAGCGGGTCGCTGCTGGCCCGAAGGGTACGATCTGCAGCCGGTCGCTGTGGGCCAGGGCCAGGTAGCCCAGGGCCCCCGCCAGTTGGCGTGCCAGGCGCAGGCGGGGTGGCTGGCCCAGGGTCATACTGCGTGATGCGTCGATCAACAGGTGAACCGCAATGTCCTGCTCGGCCTCGCCCAGCTTGACCAGCACATGCTCCTGGCGCGCATAGGCGTTCCAGTCGACATAACGTAGATCGTCACCACTGGTGTAGGGCCGATGGTCACTGAAGATCGTCGCTGGCATCTGCCGGCGGCTCGGGTGCTCCCCACTGGCCAGGTTGCCGCGCAGGGTACGCTGAGCCTGTATGCTCATCCGCTCCATTCGGCGCAGAAAGGCCTCGTCGAAGAGCGGCCCTTCGTTGGTTGCCCCGTGCCTGGGCGCGGGCTTTCCGGGTGGACGTGAACGCCGATCACGGCGAAAAATAGTCTTGAACCACATCACGCAGATCCGCAGGAATATGTAACGGGTCGTCGTCTACCGCCACGCGCTCATCGCTCTGGCTGCCCCGTGAGAAGCCACCGCCTGCCCCCGTGCCGCCACCTTGCGCAGTTTCTGCCTCGCCTGCGCCTTGCGCCGGAGTTGTGCCAGGCCCTTCACTTTTCAATTCCAGCGGGACACCCTCAACTTCAAGCCGGCTGCGGTTGCCTTCACGCTGCTGGCCGGGCAGACTGCTCTGGCCAGCCCCGCCGCCAGCGCTCCCCGCCAGTCCATTCTGATCAGTACCGGCCTGGGTTGGCTGACCTGCCCCCGCCTGTTCGATGGCCTCGGCTAGTTCTTCCAGCCCCTGGGCCGGGTTGGGGTTTCCCGCATCAATGTTTGCGGCGCTCTGCTGTACCTGTTCGGCCAGGTTTGCATCATTGGCGGCGATCTGGCTGGCTGCCTCGCGCAGGGCCTGGGCCAGGTCGGCTCGTGCTTGCGCCGAGAGGTTGCCAGCCTGCTCGGCCAGTTCACGCAGTCGGTTGGCCGCGCCTTCCACATCGCCCTGGTCAAGTGCTTCGGCAGCCGGGCGCGTCACACTCTGATCGCGCAGAGCCTCAGCCAGGGCGGCCAGATTGCTCGCGGCCCCGGGGGCGGAGTTGGACGCCTCGGCCACTTCGGACTGCTCGGCGGGTGGTGGTGGCAGCGCTGCTGGCTCGGCTGCTGCTGGGGGCGGATTGGCTTCCGGGGCAGCGACCAGGGCTGGCAGCGGCTCGGCCACCACTTCGGGCAGCGTCGGCCCAAGCCCGGTCAGGGCCAGCATACCCAGCAGCAGCAGCAGCAGCGCCAACAGCATGCCCAGGTCAGTCCAGGCAAAGTGCTGCCTGCTGCGGATCTGGCCTCGAAGCTGAGCCAGGTTCTGCTGCGCCTGATTGTGCAGGTAGGCCCCCACTCCCTCGCTCTGCGGATCAATTTCCAGCGCCGTACTTAGTTGTTCGTACAGATCGAAATGACGATCAATTCGGCGAGCGACGGCCTGCGCAGGCATCCGTGGGCGCAGCACCAATAGTGCACCAATGGCAACACAGCCCAGGGCAAGTGAGGCGATCCATGGCCAGGCCAGTGGCAAGCCGAAGATCAGGTGCAGGCCAAGGCCAAGGCACACTAACGCTAGCGCCAGGCTTGTTGCCCTGAGCAGCACCCGTACCCCGCGGCGAGCCCAGCGGTCACTCGCCAGTCGCTCAAGTTGCAGCTTGATCGTGTTTGACACCCAGACAGTATACCTGGGGCTATATGTCGCCGTCAAAGGATCTGCCCGTCAGAAACTCTACCGCCCAGCCGTCAGCAGGCTAAAGACGACTACCCCATAGCGCCACTGTGCGCGCAGGCGGAAGTTGGCTCCCGCCATGGACAGGTTGACTTGACTGAGGCTCGGGAAACTGACTCCGCCTATGCCGATCAGCTTTTGCAGATTTTGCCCCGCCGTAGTCTCGGCTTCTACCAGGTGCATCAGCATACAACGGCCGCCGCTTACCAGCACCCGCTGGAGTTCGCGCAGCGCCTGCTCGGCGTCACCGATCTCATTCAGTGAGCCGCCCATCGTCACGGCTCTAACCATTCCTGGGGCGAAGGGCAAGCGCTGGGCACTGGCCCGCACAAAGCTGATCCGCAGCCCTTCGGCTAGGGCGTAGTGACGGGCCTGCTGGAGCATCGGCAGTGCGTGGTCAAGACCGATCACATGGCCGGGTGCGCCCTTGCGGCCCCGTTCGAGCGCTCGTGCATAGAGCCCGTTGGCACAGGCGACATCAATGATCAGCCCACCCTCGTCTGGTGCCGTCAGCCCCACGATCAGCGGCAACTCTCGCTCATAGCCAAGTTGCTCACTGCTCAGCACTGTTAGCGCCTGGGGGCGCCAGAAACGCTCATAGCCCCATGCCGTCAGGGGCAGGTAGTTGGTCAGCTGGGTGATGCTGTCGGGCAACCTCAGTGGGCCAAGCAGGTCAAGCACGCCATTGCTGATCGGGTAGCTTGCCCGGCAACTCCGACAGTGCATCCTCGCGCTAAGCAGTTCGCCATCTTCTGCCTGGCGCACCACCTGCTCAAGTTGCAGCTGTTCAAAGGGATGGGTTGGGCAGGTAAGCCCTTGCAGGGCCTCAGCGTACATGCCTTAATGCCCCGGTCTCAGGATCAGTTGTTCCGGTTCAAGATCGAAGCTCAGTCCTTCCATATGGGGTTGTTTCAGCTTACCCTGTTCGACCATGTTCACAAACAGCTTCAGCAAGGCGGGATCCCACTCGTGGCCACAGCCTGCCCGTAGTCGCCTCAGAGTCTCCTCAAGTCCCAGGGCTTGGCGGTAGGGCCGGTCGGTCATCATGGCATCATAGGCATCGACAATGGCCACAATTCGCGCCCCAATGGGAATCGCTTCGCCTTTCAGTCCTGACGGGTAACCTGATCCATCCCAGCGTTCGTGGTGGTGGCGGATGATCGGCCCCACCTCCGAGGCAAAACGCATCGGACGCACGATCAGCGCCCCATAATCAGGGTGCCGTTTGATCTGTTCGTACTCCTCTGGGGTGAGTGGGCCACGTTTGCGCAGGATCGCATCATCAACCGAGATCTTGCCGATGTCATGCAGCAAGCCACCGAAGCGGATCGCATAAGACTGATCGGCAGGGATACCGGCGACAAGCGCCAGTTGCTCACTATAGCTCGAAAGGCGCCGCAGATGGCCTTCGGTATAGGCATCCTTTGCCTCAACCGCCAGGGCCAGCATAAAGATCACCTTCTCGGTGCGCTCAAGCTGGTCGGTCAGTCGTTTTACCCGCAACTGCGAGCGGATGCGCGCCCGCAGCAGGCTCTGCTCGAAGGGTTTGGTCAGAAAATCGTCGGCCCCTACCTCCAGCCCGCGCTGGCGATGTTCACGATCATCAAGTCCGGTCAACATTGTCACCGGGATCAAAGCCGTTGCTTCGTTGTCTTTCAACTGCTGACAGACTGCAAAGCCGTCCAGTAAAGGCATTGTCACATCGAGCAGGATCAGGTCAGGCTCCTCACGCTCAACACAGGCCAGGGCCTCGACTCCGTTGGTTGCCGTGATCGGAGTGTAGTTGTCGCGCTTGAGGATGCGCACGAGCAGATCAAGGATCGCCGGATCGTCATCGACAACCAGGATCTTGGCCGACACGAGCGTCCCTTTCTCTATTCAGGTGGCATAGGCGCAATCCGGCAAGACTGAACCCTCAGGCTATGCCCGATCAGGTTGCGTTGCTCTTGCCACCGCCCATCAATCATAACATGCTGCCAGCAACAGCGTGTTACCCGCTAACTATACATACCTGCCGCACATTTGCTCACTGCAGAGGGCAGCGAGGGGCGCAGGGGGGCAACAAGCTCATCCTCTGCGTTCATCAGTTCAGCCTACGTTGCGGGAACTCGCAAGAGGTACGTTATCCGCTCAGGCATCTTCAGGTGGTTTATGGGCCGTGTGCAGCTGCGGCGGCACTTCAGCCTCGCCGCTGCAGATCCGCTCAAGCTGTTCATGCAGACATAGCAGGTCAAGCCCGCGATAATCGACGGGCAGCCCGATCATGCGGCTGCGACTCTTGGCCCAGTTACGTTCCAGGCCGCGCCGGTTGCCCTGCCTCCATTTCACCAGTGCCGCTGCTGCCTGAATGAGCGCCTGGTAGAACTGCTGCTGTTGCTCGTCCTCTGCTGCCAGCCAACAGCGTTCCCATTGCTCATGGGCGTGCCAGTAGTGCCCTTCGTTGAAGAGCCGGATCCCCGCAAGATAGGCGGCACGCAGTTGTTCGTCCGTCTCAAACATTGCCACAGATTGAATCAAAAGAGGAGAGCCAGGCCCTCCCCTTCGTCTAGCGCTCGCTTCTATTGCTTAGGCACCGCAGCCGCAACTGCCACCGCAGCCGCTGTACTCCTCGTCATTATTCTCGGCATTATCGGCACCCGCGCTGCTGGTGCGGAACGAATGGCCACAGCCACAGCTTGACACGGCATTCGGGTTGTCGATCTTGAAGCCGCCACCCATCAGACTGTCGACATAATCGATTGATGCGCCCATCAGGTAGCCCGCACTGATCGAATCAACCACTACGCGCAAGCCCCCCGCGCTGAAGGCGTTATCGCCCTCACGCAGTTCGTCATCGAAGGTCATCCCGTACTGCAGCCCCGAGCAGCCTCCGCCGGCCACAAAGACGCGCAGGGCATAACCGTCGAGCTGCTTCTCTTGCATCATCGCCAGCAGTCGGTTCGACGCGACTTCGCTGACATTCACCATCGGTGCTACTGGGTTCAACTCGACCAGGTTCTGCTCCATCGTCGCCATGTTCCCTACTCCTCCTGTAGAAGCTAACGTCCTGCCCTCGCGCAACAGCGTCCGGGGATCATAACTTGCGCCTAGTATAACAGATATCAGCGCGAAATACTAGATCTACCTTTCGGAAAGACCCCCAGGGGGTATCTTCCTACGCCAAGACAAGCATGCGATCAACCACCATCGCCGCAAAGAGCAGTGCCAGGTAGAGCAGGCTGTATTTGTAGAGCCCCCAGATGCTGGCCTGGTCGCCCTGCTGCCAGACGGCCCAGGCGTAGCGCAGGAAGAGTGCTCCGAGGGCTACCGCAAGCACCAGGTAGAGCCAGCCCATCGCTCCGATCAGCGTCAGCATGATGCTTAGCGCCACCAGCAACAGCGAGTAGACCAGGATCTGCCAGCGGGTCTCTTGTTCGCCGGCCACCACTGGTAGCATCGGCACCCCTGCCCGTGCATAATCCTTCTGCTTCACCAGGGCCAGGGCCCAGAAGTGCGGTGGCGTCCAGTAGAAAATGATCGCAAAGAGCAGTACTGCCGCCAGGCTAATCTGCCCGGTCACTGCTGTCCAGCCCACTAGCGGCGGGATGGCCCCGGCCCCCCCACCAACCACAATGTTCTGCCAGGTGCTGCGCTTGAGCCACTGGGTATAGAGCCAGGCATAGTAGACAATCCCCAGGCCGGCAAAGAGCGCTGCCAAGGGTGTTGTAAAGACCAGCAATACCACGATGGCTAGCAGACTCAGGCTCAAGCCGAAGATCAGCGCATTGCGCTGTGAGATGCGTCCACTCGGCACCGGCCGGCGGCTCGTGCGCCCCATATTGATGTCGATATCACCATCGAAAGCACAGTTGATTGCCCCGGCCCCACCAGCGGCCAGATAACCGCCCACCATTGTCCAGAAGACCAGGCTGAGCGCCGGTGCCCCTGCCTCGGTGATGTACATCGCTGCCGCCGTCGTAACCAGCAGCAGCGAGATCACTTTGGGTTTGGTCAGGCTTACGTAATCGCTGATCAGCGAAGGCTTTCGCTCTGCCTCTGCGCGGGCTGTAACGACCAGTTCAGGCGTTAGCGGAACCGGACGCCGCATCATCAGCACCGCTACACTCAGAGCCGTACCCCAGAGTGCCGCTGCTAGCCCCAGGCCCAGCCCGCTCGCTGTTGTCGGCAGCAACAGCGTCGGGGCCACACTCAGGCTCAGCCCAGCCATCGCTACAACTCCCCCCAGCACCACTCGATCCATCCGTCGCTGGCGTGCCGTTTGCCAGAGTAGCGCCCCGGCCATTAGCCCGGTCATTATCAGTGCGCCGACTGCATTGGTCGGCAAGAGCGCTGTGGCACTGGCCGCTGGATTGGCCCCCGTCTGCGCATTCAATGCCAGGGCCAGCACACCGGTTGCCCCGGCTGTCCACCAGGCCAACCTGCTCAGCCGCCGGGCCTGGCGTGCCGCACGTCCTCCCATGCGTATCTCGCTGGCTGGTTGACTCAGCGCCGCCCAGCCGACTGCCTGGCAGGCCAGCATCAGCAACGCCAGCGCCAGGTGGGTTCCGTCGGTTGCCCCGAAGAGCCGCAGTTCGACTAGCACTGCGCCCATCCCCACCTGTAAGGCCCCGAACAGCGGTGCCAGCACCAGTGTTACGCGTGCCAAATGGTCACTAGGATCCCAGCGCAGCGCCAGCACCGCATTCAGTAGGGCGACCAGCATTGCCACCAGCACCAGCGCCCGGTGGCCCAGGGCCAGCCAGGCTAGTGGGGCTGCCGGGCCAACCACCGCCTCGCTGCATAGTGGCCACTCGGCACATGCCGTGCCGCTTCCTGTCGCGCTCACCAGCCCGCCCGACGCGATCACTACCAGGGTCAGCAGGGCACCGCCAAGGGCCATACGGCGCAGGAAGATGCTGGACATACGTAAGACCTTCTATGAGCGGGGAGGCAGAGAGATTGTGACCCTCTGAAAACAGCTTTTTGGCCACGATCAAAGCGAGGTTGTGCTCAAGCCAGGGCTGTGTAGGCATAGTAGAGCAGCACCCCGGTCAGCAAGGCTGTCGCAACCGTCCATGCCAGGTCGGTTCCACCGTGACTCTGGGGAACCCCGGCAGGCGGCTGTACGGCCTTGCGCCATAGCTGCCACGCCGAGCGGATCAGCAGTCCCTGGCCCACAATAAAGATGCCAGCTACCACCCAGAAGAGCCCGTGACTCAGCATCGCTACCCCCTGCGCCTGCATAATATCGTGTACTTATTCACAAACTACTGCAAGCAGCGCGATTATACCATGCGTCATGGGCACAGATCAATCGTCCAGATCACGCAACCGTGATCTGGACGATTTGTTGTCTATTCTTAACTTTTCGCCGCACGCTCAAGTTCCTACAAACTCCAACTCGGCCCTACCGATCACAATCCGGTCGCCACTGCGCAGGGCTTGCCGTTCGCCAGGCCCCAGGTTCTTTTCGCCCACGCGGACGGTTCCGTCGATCCCTGCGAGCACCGCCAGTTCAAAACCGCTGCTGGTGCGACGAACCTCAGCGTGATGCCAGGCGATCCCGGCGTCGGGCAGGTAGAGGTCATTCCCGTCATACTGCCCGATACTTGTGCGGTCGCTGACTTCACGCACCAGCCCGCTCTGCTCGCCACGCACCACGCGCAGCTCAGCCTGTGCAAAGACCTGGCGTGCCAGCGGGATGCTGGCCCCAATCGCCGCCCCGATCATGATCAGCCCCAGTCCGCCGATCCAGATCTGGCTCGATCCGCTGCTGGCCAGAAAGAGTTGGGTCAGGCCCTCATAGAGCAAACCACCCGCCAATCCGCCCGCCAGCCCGCCGAGGGTTGCATAGGCTGCCCGGCGGGGACGCCGGCTCACCAGCAGGTCGCTGGCCCCGATCAACCCGCCCAGCAACATCCAGCTGAGTGCCCGCCCCTCCCAGCCACCGCGTAAGGCCAGAAAGACCAGTTGGGCCAGCAGCATCCCCAGGGCCCCCGCGACCATGCCAGCCAGCGCGCCAAGCAGCCCATCACGTAGCGCCCGTTGCGCCTTGCGCTTGATCATTGCCCCATCGGTGGCAGCAACCAGCCCGCCCAGGGCCAGCCCCAACCCCCCGCCAACCCCCAGCGCCGCTGCCCATATGCCCCAAGTCTGTGTCGGCACACTTCCCACGATCCACCAGCCCGCTAAACCTCCTAGCGCGCCGAAGATCGCACTGTAGTAGATCTGTAGTCGTTTGCCCATCGTGATCGCTCCCACTACACCATAGCTCAGCCTGGGCCATTTCAGCCCTCAGTTCTCATCCCTCATTGCTTCCACAAGGCTAACTCGTCGACCACAGCTGGGACAGAAATGGGCCCCGGTTCGCATTGTTGTGCCACAGAAGCTACAGCTGTGTGCGCCTATGCTGCCGCTCGTTTTTTCGCCAAGGGCTGGCTGCGGCTCAGGTATGGCGTTTGTCGCTGGCTTGCGCTGCCTTGCACTCACGATACCTGGGAGCACCAGCAGGCCCACCAGGGGCAGCAAGAGCACCAGCCCAACCAGTGGCGCGGCCACGACATTGATCAGGTGCCGCTCGGTATAGCCGCTGGTGGCCAGGGCTGCTCCCACCTGCACCTCAATCACCCGCCGGGTGCCATCGTAGAAGGGTCGTGGGCTCACATAGCTCAGCCGGTACTCCTGCTGCACCGCCCCCGCCACCTCGGTATAGAGCCCTGCCAGTTCGTTCGCCTGTGGGGTGTAGAAGTACTGTCCTCCGCTTTCGGCGGCAATGCGTCCCAGCGCCTCTTCGTCAATGCCAGCCTCATCTACCCCGGATGGGTTGCCCAAACCCACCACGACCACCGGCTGCCCGGCAGCCTGGGCATAGGCAATTGCCTCGTCCAGGGTCTGCTGGCTGCCGTACTCATCGGGGCATCCATCACCGGCGACCCTGCAGTCCTGGCCATCACTCAGCACCAGTAGCAGGCGTCGTCCCGGCACCGCTTGCAGCAGTTCGACCCCTGCAACAACCGCGTCATAGAGTGCGGTTCCCCCTGTTGGTCGTATGCGGGCGATAGTTCTTGCCAGCTCGCCATGGTTGTCGCTAAAGTCCTGCCGCAGATCAGCCTCTTCGTTAAAAACCAGCACCCCTGCCTGATCACCGGGGCGCATAAGCTCGACAAAGGCTGCCGCCGCCTCACGGGCACCCTCGATCTTGCCCGCTTCGGCCATGCTGAGTGACTGATCGATCACCAGCAGGCTGGTAACCGGTTCGGCCCCGGCCCCGCCGAAGCCGCTCAGATCGACCGGCACGCCCTCTTCGCGCAGCCTGAAGTCCTCCCGCTCCAGGTTACGCCGGGGCCTGCCCGCCACATCCTCAACCGTGACATAGACATCGATCTGTGGGTAGGCGCTGCTATCGACCTGCTCGACCCGTGCTGCATGCTCTTGCGGTGCGACCAGCGTCGGGCGCACCAGAGCCGAGGCCAGCAGCAGCACTACAGCCATCAACAGAATCAGCGCCATCAATGGGCCAAGTGCGCGCTGCATCGAACACCTCCTGCGCGGGAATTTGCCACCGTCATCTTGCTGAAGAGACGTTGATCAGACCCGTCAGGTTGCGCTTACCCTCCTTGGCTTCCCCTGCTCGGTTGTCGGATGTTTACCCTCGAATAGTTCGGGCCCTGAATAGTACCCAGCCCTCTTTGCAAATCATACAAAAAGGCTGCGCAAATCGGGCTAGCATTAGGGGCACGTTCGAGCACCGTTTGGAACCATTATCTTGCATTTCCAGCATTCATACGCGCTGGATGTGCTTCGCTCCCCTACGACTGAATCACGGTGTCAGTTGGTGCGCAACAACCACTTGTAGCAGCTTCACAACCATTGGTAAACCCTGGTGCATATGAGTCACTTTTATTGACACCCCCCGATATTCGTGGTACTATTGCGGCACAATCGGGGTCATACGAAGCGCCACTATTGTTGCACGCTTTTGGCATTTAAGCAAAAGCATCCTCAGCTCTGACTCCGGTGTCCACCTCTTAAGGTGTCCCAGTTAACCTAATCGAGACCTCGAAGTGCTCCTGGAAAGGACCCGATGCGAACCCTCATCTTTACGGGCAAAGGCGGCGTAGGTAAGACAAGCGTCGCTGCTGCTACCGCACTGCGTGCCGCAGACATGGGCCTGCGAACGCTGGTGATGAGTACAGACCCGGCTCATAGCCTGGCCGACTCGCTTGATTTGGATGGCCCCCTCGGCCCTGAGCCGGTGCATATCACGTCAAAACTTGACGCCCTTGAGGTCAGCATCTACCATGACATCGAATCAAACTGGGGCATCGTGCGTGAGCACTTTTCGCAGTTGATGGCTGAGCAAGGAGTTGAGGGTATCCTTGCCGACGAGATGAGTATCCTGCCCGGGATGGAAGAGGCGTTTCCACTCATCCGTATTCGCAAGCACAAGGATGCCGGTGATTACGATCTTCTTGTGATTGATTGTGCCCCCACTGGTGAAACCCTCCGCCTGCTCTCCGCCCCCGAGACGTTCAAGTGGGCCATCAATATGCTGCGCGGTGCCGAGCGTTTTGTGATCAAGCCGATCCTGCGCCCAATGGGCAAACTGAACCCGGCCCTCGGCAAGATGATCGCCCCCACTGAGGTCTATGAGGCCGTTGATGATATGTTTGACCAGATGGTCGGGATTACCGAGACGCTCACCAATCCTCTTGAGACCTCGGTACGTCTGGTGATGAACCCTGAGAAGATGGTCATCAAAGAGAGTCAGCGGGCGCTGACCTACCTCTCAATGTACGGGATGACTGTCGATACGGTAGTAGTCAATAAGATCCTCCCGGTCGATCAGGATAGCGGCTACCTCAATCACTGGAAAGATGTCCAGCAGCGCTATCTTCAAGAGGTTAACCACGCCTTCGCTCCCATCCCGATCAAACATGTACCCTACTACGCCGAAGAGGTTGTCGGGGTTGAGAAGTTGCGGGCGATGGGTCGTGATGTTTATGGTGACACCGATCCGACCGCCGTGCTCTACAAAGAGGCCCCGCTTGACTTGGCCAAACTCCCCGATGGTTCCTATCGGGTCAAGATCAAGCTACCCTTTGCCGATGTCAATCAACTCGATCTTTTCCAGAACGGCGATGAGTTGGTGATCCAGATCGGTGATTTCCGGCGCATTATGACCTTGCCCACCAGCCTTGCCGGTCAGGAGGCAGGTCAGGCCGAGATGGAGGGCGATTGGTTGATCGTGCCCTTCTTCGCGGCTGAGAATGTGCGCTAGGCCCGCCCTGCTCAGGGATACGCCTGACGTACCTGAGTTGGTTGCTTCAGGGGTCAATCGGGGCAGCCTGCCCCGTGGTACCTATACCGTGTTCGCCTAGGTAATGAGGAGGTGTACGGATGGCCGTCACACGAGGCTGGTTCTCGGAGTCGTCGGCTCAGGTGGCGCAGATCGGCGACATCATGTTCCAGGGTCACTGGCAGTGGGTGTCGAACGCGCTGCAGGCCACTTCGGCTGCTGTCGAGAACATCAACCGCAATGCCTACCCGGGCATCGCCCGCAGTGGCAGCGGCGAGGGTGGCTTCACCACCCCGGACGCGGGCTTCCGCCCGAAGCGCATTCGCTCGCGCTTCAATCGGTAGCAGGTTTGTGGCGTGGGGCGTAGGGCGGCTCGCCGCCCGCGCTCCGCGCCACATGCCATCAGATGTTGATGATTAGTCTGCTCTACCATAGCCATACTGTCGTTCCAGCTCACCTCGCCGAGATCGAGACCTTGCACCTGCTTGATGCTGATGAGCAGATCCTGGTCGCTCTTGATGGTGTGCTTCTGGACGGTAACGGTCAACGACTGAGTGGCCCGACCCTCCACGATTATTGTCTCGTGTCGAGCCTGCGCGTGATCCTCTGGGCACGTGATTATGGTCGCCACCTTTGTTATGCCTTTCCCCTCGCTGAGTTGGTCGCTGTTGAAGGGATTGGTATCGATCCTCTTCACGCCCAACTCCAGTTGGTTTTTGCCGCTCCTGATGAAGAGGAGCAGCATTTTACCCTTGGCCTGCTGCCCCTGGCTAATCTTCAGGCCGCGCAGTTGCTCCTGCGTACCGCGAGTGAGTCGGCGCGCGCTCTTGCAGCCCACGGGGTTGATGCCCGTGAGGCTGGCCCTGAAATTATGTCGGTGCTCGGTGAGCAGATCTATGGCCATGTTGATGGCTTGCGCCCCGGCGAACAGCCTTATCGTTATCCCGGTGCTGCGGTTGCGCAACCTGCCTTGCCCGCAGGCCCCGCTTTCAGTTATGATCCGGCCAGTCTTCCCCCCGGCCAGGTCTATGCTGCGGGGCGCCTGGCTCGCTCGGCATGGGATACCTTACGTCGCTCCATTCGCGAGGCTGACCTGCCCCTGCCCTTTGAATTGAACGGTGGTAGTCTGCGTGACCTGACCGATGCCGTGCGGGCGATCAATGAGCTTGTGCATACAGTTGCCAGTAACCCAAGTGCGCAGGAGATGGCGCTGGCCTTTCTCAATCGGCAGTCCGGTTCTAATCAGGCTGGTATGACTCCCGTTGCTCCCGTCAATGTTGCGCCGATGCCGGAAGCACCTTCTGTTGCCGCGTCCGCTCGCCCGGTTGAGCCGATGGCTGAATCGGAAGCAGCCTATCACGAAATTCCCCTGCGGCGTCGGAATGCCCAGCTTGCTCAACCCACTCCGGTCTCCGTCCCCGCTCCCACGCCCGCACCGATTCCTGCGCGCCGCGCGCCGATCGAAGCGTCTGATGCCGCGCTCCCCGACCGTCGTGAGATTCCGCTGCGCCGCCGCAGCCCTGCTCGCCATCCGCCGGCACCCTTCGGCCCGACCCATCCCCCGGTAGCCGTCAGCGGATCCGGCGATGCCGGGCTCGAAGATCGCTCTTCTTTGCCCGCCGATGAGCGCCATCCCTAGTTACCATCATCTACTCAGGCAGTCGGCGCTGATCAGTTGTCATGTGATCCACTAGACAGGGAACGATTATGAGTATTCGCCCGTATCTCGGCATCAATGTCAATGCGGCCAGCGTCGATGAGATGCATCACCGCGGGCTGATCGAGGAGGGCGAGACCCTGCTCGCGATCTTCGACGGCGTGCTCCTTGACGACAAGCGCCGCCGTGTTGGCGGCCTGGCTCTCTGCGATTTTGTCGCGCTCAGCGACCGCCGGGTGATTACCTGGGCCCGTGGCTTCTTTAACGATACTGTTGACAGCTTTGAGTGGAAAGATGTCGATGTAATTGAGGCCGAGACCTGGGATCCCTGGCATGGGCGTGTGGTATTGGCCTTCCGCCTGGCCCCCGTTGCCCCCCGCAAGCGCCGGATTGCTGTTAATGGCTCCTTTGAGGATCCTGGTAGCAGCGAGCGTTTGCTGGTCAATACGCTTGACTATATGCCGGCTGATGATGTCAGTACCTTCGCACGCATGGTTGAGTTGATCGGCGATAAGATTGTCAGTGGGGCCACTGCTGAAGAATTGATCGCGGCCTTCGCCGAAGAGTTTCCCGTGGTTGAACGTGAGCCGGTGCAGCCCTTCTTTACTGCGCCCGAGCCTGCCCCGCCGTCAGTTGAGCCACCTCCTCCTGTTGAGGGCTCAGCCCGCCGCAAGCGTTGGTGGCAGGTAGGTGCCAGCGGTGAGGATCAGCCTGATCTGATCCCGCCAACAACCCCAGGCAACCTGATCGCTGCCTATGAGAGCCAGCGTGGTGGGGCCCCAGCTGGTAGCGGTGCGCCAGCGATGAACCAGCCTGCCCCGCTTGGCCCCCTGCCAACCCTGCCTGAGCAGCCCAGTATGTACGAAGTGAGCCGATCGTTGCGTCTGGTGCTTGAGGCACCACGTAAATTGGTTCGTGGTCTGCGTCGTGCCACCGAGGCGGTTGGTGGGGCTAACGAACTGGTCAGTGGGCTCCAGGATCCACGTGTGCGCCGGAATGCGATGCGCGGCCTCTACCAGGCTGCCGCCCAGCACGAGGCTGAGGGTGGCCCCTTTGCTCCCGTTGGGCCGGTGCTGCGTGCTGCGGTACGTTTCGCTGAGCCAGCTGAAGAGGAGCAGACCGAGCAGCAGCAGTCGCGCCGTATTCAGGTGCGTGCTGCCGTGCGTCGTGCCTCACCTCCCCCCCCTGTCGAGATGGCCGAAGAGCGCCATCCCGTGCCCCCACGCACACCCGCCCCCCGCCAGCCAGCCCCAATAGCTGAGGTTGTCCCCGCTGCACCTGAGCCGGTGCGTCGTACTATCACTGTGCGCCGGGTCGAGGCATCCGAAGAAGTTCCAGCCCGTCCTGAGCCAGCCCCCAGTCTTGACGAGCCGCGCCCCGCACCCGTCCGGCGGATCGCCGTCGGTCGCTCTGAGCGTATCTCGGCGGATCAGCCGGTCGGCGCGGCCCCCCGGGTCGTAAGCTACAATGGCAATGGTGTGCATCATCCGGACGAGGACGTGTAGACAATGAGTTTAGCGCGTGGCAGTGAGCCACGCGCTCCGTCGCGCTTCATCCGCAGCGGCTGGTTCAGATTTCGGGGCCGCTCCAGGTTGCGGCCGTAGCGCCAGGCACGTATACACTATGACGCGTGTCATTATCTACTCGGGTAAGGGTGGTACCGGTAAGACGACGATCTCGGCGGCCACCGCAACTCTGCTGGCTCGCTCCGGACGGCGTACCCTTGTGCTCTCCAGCGACCCGGCCCATTCACTTGCCGATGCCCTCGGTACCCCCATTAGCCGTGATCGCCCCACCCAGATTGCGCCGGGTCTCTATGGCCTGGAGGTCGATACGATCTATGAGTGGCGCCAGAATCTTGGAGGCTTCCAGCAGTTTGTCGCCTCAACCTACTCCAATCGTGGGATCGAGCGTTCGACGGCTGCTGAACTCGCCAATCAACCGGGCCTTGATGAGATCCTGTCCCTCCAGCGAGTCATGACCGAAGCTCAGAGTGGACGTTGGGATGCGATTGTGCTCGATACTGCGCCCACCGGTAATACGCTGCGTCTGCTGGCCTACCCTGAGATGATCATCGGCGGTGATGCTGGCAAGAAATTCTTTCGGGTCTACCGTGGGTTGGCCAATTTCGCCCGACCTTTCAAGCGCGATATGCCCGATGATCGCTTTTTCGACGAGGTTGGGGTGCTGCTTGAGCGGATGGATCAACTGGCAAACTTTTTGCTCAGCCCCGAGATCTCGCTGCGCCTGGTGCTGAACCCCGAGAAGTTGCCGCTGCTTGAGACACGGCGAGCCTACACCTTCCTCAACCTTTACGGTATGCTCGTTGATGCGGTGATGGTCAATAAGATCCTGCCCTTACGCGCCGATCTTGGACCCTACTTCGATTACTGGGTGGGTTTGCAACGCGGTTACCTTGAGCAGATTGTCTCGAGCTTTACTCCCACCCCCATCTTTCGTACAGTGCTCCAAGAGGGTGAGCCAATCGGTCTTGCCGCGCTTGAGGCGGTTGGACGAGCTACCTTCGGCGAGGCGAATCCCGGCGCACTCCTCTACGATGAGCGCCCGATCTGGCTTGAACAGTGGAACGATGAGGGTCAGCCTGGCCAGTACGATCTCTGTGTTAAGCTGCCTTTTGTGGACGATGGCGAAATGGTCGATCTGGCCCGCAGTGGCCCTGACTTGACCGTCATCGTTGGGCGTATTCAGCGCACGATTGCCCTGCCCCGCATCCTGTTCTCCTGTAAGATGGGCGACTACCGCTACGAAGACGGCGTGTTGCGTCTCAGCTTTAGCGAGGGCGCGGGCGACGAAGATGCCGAGCCGACGGACGATTCTGACGCGTTGCGTGTTGAGGCAGCCTGATATGCAGTTGTTGATTGTTACTGGTTTTAGCCAACTTACCCATAGCTCCGTGGCGGTTGCCTCTGCCTGTCACGCCGCCCGCCAGGGTCGCCGTGTCCTACTGGCTTCAGTTGGCCCGGCCCATATGGCTGGTAGTCTGCTGGGCCAGCGCCTTGGCCCGCGTCCGCTTGAACTTGAGCCAAACCTGGCCGCGATGGAAGTCGGCGCGATCGATGAAGTCGGTGCACGCTGGGATGATGTGCGCCCAACCTTGCGCAGTGGCTTCGCCGCTCGTTTGCGTGAGATCGGCCCTGAGGAGATTCCGTCCTTCCCCGGTATGGATGCGATTGGTGGGCTGCTAGTGGCGGAGAAGGCTCGTCAGACCGGGCGCTTTGACCTGGTTGTGCTCGATGGCCCTTCGCCTGATGGCCTGGTGCGCGCCCTAACCCTGCCTGATGTGTTGCGCTGGTTTATCCGCCTGGTCTTCGGTCTTGACCGCGGTCCAGGCCGCTCGCGCACCTCGCAGGAGACGGCGATCATTCCTGCTGCTATCCTTGCGCCGACGGCAGTTGCGCCACTCCAGGATCTGCGTATTGAGCTTGAAGCGCAGCGTGCCCGTCTTGATTCCAGCACCGGCACTCGCGTGCGTCTGGTGGTCGCTCCGGAGGAGTTGGAATTGCCCCCCGTACGGGCAATCCTGACGGCGCTCGGCCTCTATGGGATGGCTGCCGACGAGGTCATCGTGACGGGCCAGCCTGAGCAGGTGAGCGCAGAGTCGCGCAGCGAGTTTTCACCTGAGACAAGCATTGCTCGCCCCACGTTGCGCGTCACTCCCATTACGGTTGGGCCGACCGACCGTGATACCTGGGCCGCCCGTGGTGCGGCGATCTATGGTGCCGATCCGGTCTATGACCCGGCCCGCTCGCCCCGCCCTGCAGCAGCGGAGCGCGAGGTGAAACTGCTTGTGCCTTTCCTTGACTCCAAGACCCTTGATATTGCGCTTGCTAGCGAAGAGGTGGTTGTCCAACTCGGCCCCCTGCGCCGCCATGTGCTCCTGCCTGGCATCGCGACCGGGGGGGGGCTGCGGGCCAAGGTTGATCCCAAAGAGGTACTCAGGCTCTGGGTTGAGTAACTGCGGATCGTCCCCTCTGTGCAAAGCGTGGAACGGCTATGATGACAGCGACAACCCATATTGCTCCGACCAATAAATACCGAGTTTATCGGGCCGAGGTGGCCACCAAGCTGGCTGGCAAACTCAGCGCACGTGAGCGTCGGCGGCTTGAGGTTGAGCAGCACTTGATGGAGCAGGCACGCTTTGTTGAGTTGAATGGGGTTGTGCATCACTATATTGACATCGGGCCACGCGACGGTGATCCGCTGGTGCTCGTCCATGGCTGGGACTGTTCAAGCTATTGGTGGCATCACATCCTTGAGCCGCTCGCCGAGGCTGGTTACCGGGTGATCTGTTATGACTTGAAGGGGCACGGCTTCTCAGACAGCGATCCGCAGGAGGGCTATACCGTTATCGGCTTTAGCGATGACCTGCGGGCGCTCGGTGATGCGCTTGACCTGCGGCCTCACCATGTGGCCGCCTTTTCCCTGGGTGCTTTTGTTGCGCTGCACTTCGCCGATGCCCACCCCGCACGGGTGCGTTCGCTGGTCTTTTTTAACTTCAGCCTGCTAACCTATAACCGGGTCGCTTCAGCGGTGCTGCCGGGTATGCTCGATACGGTCTTTAATCGGGTGTTGCGCCCGATCGAGCGCCGTGGCCTCTGGTGGATCCCCTATATCTACGCCCTTATTGTGCTGTCTAAGAATACCGCCCCGGTCAGCGATGTGAAACTGGCGACCCTTAGTTTACGTTGCTGTGACCCGCAAGCAGTGCGTGTGTCGGCCTCCGAGTTGGCCAGTCGTACTGTGCTTGAGGCTGTTCCAGTTCAGATGCAACGTGTTCAGCAGCCGACTCTGCTCGTTGCTGGGGCGGGTGACCCGATTATGCGCCCCAAGGGCGGACGCAAGCTGATGCAACTTGCTCCTCATGGTCAGTACCTGGAGGTGCCGCGTTGCGGCCACCTGATCCTCTTTGAACTGCCAGAGCAGGTCATCCAGATTCTGCGACTCTTCCTGCGCGGGGTTCCGCGCTGATCGTGGCAGGGCCGCACTAGAGAGTATGGAGGGAGGCGTATGCAACTATTGCTGAGGGCAAATGGCCAGCAGGCCGTGATCAATATGGATAATGCTGGGGATCAGGTGCTGGTGGTGGGCGATTATCGCTACCGCCCGGCCCAGATGGCCCGCAAGGTGCGTCGTCTCACCAGTGGGATGTGGGGCAGTGATATGACCACCGAGATCCTCAACGACCGGCTGACCTTTGAGGCCCTTGAAGTGACCCGCACCGGCGGCCCGTGGGCCGATAGTGGGAGTTTCTCGCCGCGCAGTGGCTCGTTTGTCAGCCTGGGGCGCTGGGATGAGGACGGCACCGTCGGCATCGCCTTGCACGAACTGGCCCACGAGATGCACCTGCGTCGTGGTGGCTACGACCCCTCCGATGGGGTCATGCGCGAGGCGGTTTCGCTGATGGCCGAGCGTGAGGCTGGTCTACAGCGTACCTTTGAGCGTGAGCCCTACTACACGGCGAGTAACTTGATTGGCCAGTTGCTTGAGTTGAGTGTCTTCCGGCGGCAGTCTTTCACCAAACGCTGGGATGAGTTGATGGAGTTGACCTCCGATAGCGGGCTCTCCGATCTGATCAATTACTACCTTGAGAAGAGTGAGAATATCGGACTCACCCGCTGGCTCAAGCAGTTTACCGAGGATCTAGATCTGCGCGATGCGTTGATGAACAAACTGGCCCTGACGACTCTTCGCTATAGCCTTGATCTGCGCCGCCAGTTGATCAAGAATCTGGTGCGCTGTGATACCTCACTGCCGGTGGATCAGGTTGCCTATGTGCTTGACTCGGTCGTCGCCCTTGACCGGCGCTACCCGGGCGATGATCTGGAACGTATTATTAACTTTTGTTTTGCTCCGTATGCCCGCCAAAAGCGCCGCCTGTTCGCGACCGGCTAGGCTCCCGCGGATTGCTGCGGCTGGCCGCGCCTATGCAATGAGAGGGGACGGTTATGTCCAGTTCAGATTCGTACAGCTGGATGCCGGGCTGGTTGCGGAAGTTTCTTAATCTTGACACCGAGATGCCAGGTTATACACCCGGCACGCCTGGCCCCGGCCCTCGTGCGTCGGCTAGTTATACGCCACCACGGGTCGCTCCAGCGAGCGCTCCGTCGGTGGCAGCACCCGCTGCTGTGTCAAGCTACACGCCACCGGCTGTGCCGGCGATCTCCTCCACACCGCCAGCGGCCTCCTACACGCCACCTACGGGTACACCGTCATGGCAGCGGACACCGGAGGAACTGGCCAATGCCAGTTATTTGAACACTAGCGGTGGCGCTGGCTCATGGCGTCCGGCTGGTGGGCCGCCCCCCCTGGCCCCACGGGTGGTTGGCTCCTCGGAGGAGAATGGATCCGGGGCTGGTACTGGCAACCCTGAGCGCAGCTCGGTGCCAACTGGATCGGTGGGGCCAGAGGGTTTTGTGCAGCCTATCGGCTATGGTATCCGTACCTATGTGCGCGGGGCTTTGCCACCTCAGGGCCTCGAGCAGTTCACTCGTGAGTTTCGCGCCACGCTCACCGATGTCTGGAACTTCTACAGCTATTGGACGCGCTTCCAGACTGATGAACTCTTCCGCATGGGACGCGAGGCGGTCGATGTGGTGATCGAGAATCTTCCTTCGGGCGGCACCACCAGCAGCAGTAGCGGCAGTAGCGTGCGCCGGATCAAGGTCAATACCGGTGGCAATGGCAATGGTGAGAAGAAGGCGGCTCCACCGCCTCCGGCTGCGGTGGCGACACCGCCGGCTGAAACTCCCGCCAAACCGACCGCTAGCGCTACGCCCCCCAAGCCAGCCGATAAGCCCGGCGATGCCAAGGGTAGCACGAAGCCCAATAGCAAGTAACGGTTCGTTTCAGACCCAAGATCCGGTTCAGGCTTGCGTGGCCATCTGGTGCCACGCACAGCGCTCTGATGCGTTCAGCCTGATACCTGATACGTTGTCTTAATGTAAGCGGAGGGGACGACACCCCTCCGCTGCTCGGAGGCAGGCTCGATGAGTCAACCGCTTGTGATCCTGGGGGGCTGGCTCTCGTCGCCGGGCGACTACCTGAGAATGGCCAACACGCTGGCCAGGCCTCCCTATGAGCGCATCGTCTATCTGACTGACTTTGGGCGAACCGAGTGGGCCGCCCTGCGCGATCCGGACTTTACGCCTGTGCTCGATACTCTTGCCCGTACAGTGGAGTTGGCCCTGCGCGAGACGGGCGCTGAGCGGGTTGACCTGATCGGCCATAGTGCCGGTGGGCGGGTTGCGCGGGCTTATCTGGGCCATTTGCCCTACCGTGGCGTCACCTACGATGGCCAGCGCCATGTCGCCTCGCTTACCACACTCGGCACAGCCCATACCACCTACGAGATCTGGGTGAAAGAGTTTGCTGCTGCGGTCAACGGGCACTACCCCGGTGCCTTTTATCCCCACATCACCTATACCGCTGTAAGCGGCAAGAGCGTGCAAGGGCGACGTTTTGGCAACCTCGAAGAGATACTCGCCTTCCGCTCCTACGAAGTATCGTATGGTGACGGAAAACAGATTGGCGATGGGATCGTGCCCACCCATGCCTGTTACTTGGAGGGTGCCGACAACCTGGTGCTGGAGGGTGCCCGCCACGCTCCCTACAATGCACCGCACACCTGGTACGGTGCGCCTGAGGTTATCCCACTCTGGTATGAGTCTGTGGCGGTGCGGGCATGAGCGGGCGCATGCCAGAGGCTCGGCCGCTGGTAGTGATCGGTGGCTATCTCACCGGCCCCGCTGATCTTCGTGGCCTGGCTGATGCGCTTGCGCACCCACCCTACAGCTACCAGGTTTCTATCGCACCGATCAGCCGTGCGCGCTGGGTCTTTACCCGCGACTGGGATTTCCGCCCGGTGGTCAACCTCGTCGAACAGACGGTGAACCAGGCCCTGGCGGCGAGTGGTGCGCAACAGGTGACCATCCTCGCTCATAGTGTTGGTGGTACCGTGGCGCGTATGTATATGGGCGAAGCACCCTATCTGGGTACACGCTACGCCGGGCGCCGCCATGTGCAGCGGCTGGTGATGCTTGGCACTCCTATACATAGCCAGGAGTACTGGACACGCCAGTCGATCGGGTTTGTCAACCAGACCTACCCTGGGGCCTATTACGACGAGATCGAGTATGTCTCAGTGATTGGTCGCAGCATTAAGGGCGACCCGCGTGGCTCGTTACGCCAGCGCTGGGCAAGCAGTAGTTATGCGATTGTCTCGGGGCGTAAGCACGAGCGGGCCTGGGGTGATGGGGTTACGACACTCCACGGTTCTGCCCTGAGCGGTGCCGAGTACCTGGTAGTTGATGGGGTAACGCACTCACCGCTGCATGGGCAGCCCTGGTATGGTGATCCAACCAGCCTGAGTCGCTGGGGGCGGGTGTTGGCTCGTAGCCCGACTTGGCACGCAGATCCGGTTCAGATCGATGGTTGAGATTATCACCTTTTGTACTATAATACACACGGCATGCTTAAAAAGCTAACTGACCGCCAGATCCTGTATCTGATGGCCGCTGTGAGCGGCATCTCGCTGGCTTGTTACACTGCAGTACTCCGTCTCTGTGGACTTGAGGCGCGGGAACATCAGCCGGAACGTGCGGTATTGCGCACACGGCTGGCTGCTGTGGCGCATCTGCTTGACTGGGTGATGAACGCAATGGTTGCAGTGGTGGGGATTGGGCGACTCTATCGCGAGGAGAACTTCGGTGGGCAGCATCAACCCCACTGGCTAAAGATCTACTTTCTGATCTCAGGGCCACTCCCAACAATTGGTATGGTCGGTGCGATGATCACTGGGCATCGCTGGGGGTCACGTTTAGCTAGTGATCCACACCGCCGGCGGATCCACCAGAGTCTGGCCTGGCTTGGCTACATCAGTTGGTGGTTCAGCTACCTGCCGATCTTCGCCCAGCCATTGCTCAACCGTAAGGTTGTTTCCACCGAAGCTACGGAGTCCGCCGATCGAACGACCTCTTTCGAGCACTAGAAAGTATTAGTTTCATGACTGCTGTGTCAACGCAGTACCGCTGCTTGCCCAACTGCCGCTGTATGGATGATGACAGCGAGCTCTACGGTGCGATGGAACGGGCCTACGAGATGGTCTTCAAAGGCACGGTAGACTTTTTTGTGCTCAAGGCTGCTTATGACCTGGGCCTCTTCGAGGCGATGGCTGGCGGCCCGCGTGATCTGGCCACCCTGGCTGAGGCCACTGGCAGTGTGCCGCAGCGCCTGGAGCGTCTGCTGATCACAATGGAGCAGGTGGGCCTATCTCGCGCCACCGAAGGTGCCTGGGCGCTCACCTCCTTTGGCGAACAGTTCTTCACTGCGCCCGAGGCGCATCGTAATATGACCATGTTGCCCTTTATCAGCTACATGGTTGACCTGATCCAGAGCTACTATGCCAACCTGGCCGATGTGACCCGCGGGAAGCTCGATTTCACCAGCCATGTGCCCCACCCGCCGCGCACGGTTGAAGATAGTATCTTCTATGAGACGATCCACCGTAGCAACATCCACTTTGTGCAGCGTTTCCTGCGTGACCATGCCGACCTGAGCGGTGTGCGCCGGCTGATCGATGTGGGTGGTGGGATCGGTGATATTGCCTCATCGCTCTGCAATCACTATCCGGAGTTGCAGGTCACGCTGCTCAACCTGCCGACGGCCCTTGATCTGGTGCGCGAGAATGCAGCCTCACGCGGCCTGGGGGATCGCATCACGCCTATATCGATTGACATGTACCGCGAGCCCTATCCAGAGGGTGATGCCGTACTCTTTGCGCGTATCCTCTACCCGATGAATCGCCAGTTTTGTACGATGCTGCTGCAGAAAGCCTATGCAGCCCTGCCGCAGGGTGGCAAAGTGCTTGTGCTCGATATGGTGATCAGCGATCCGCAGAAACCAAACTATGACTACCTGACCCACTACCTCTGCGGGATCGGCATGAATTTCTCGGTGCTTGAGTTCAAGGATCATGCGATCTACCCCGATCTGCTGCGTGAGATCGGCTTTACCGATGTTCGTTTTGCTGAGGGTTACGACCATGTCCTCTACCAGGCAGTCAAGGCGTAGGCGCGCCCACGATGCTCACTACTTCTGAGAAAAAGCCAGTTTCACTTGGCAAAAAGATCCGCGCCCATATCGAGTTGGCCGATCCGGTTACCTGGATCTCGCCCTCGATCGTGACCCTCTGTGGGGCAATTGCCTCGGGGCCACTGGTGGGTTTCCAGTGGAACAATCCCCAGAATTGGTGGTTGGCTATGCTGGGAGCCCTGATGACCGGGCCGATGGGGACAGGCTTTAGCCAGAGTATCAATGACTACTACGATCATGAGTTGGATGCAATCAACGATCCCGATCGTCCGATTCCGGCAGGCCTGGTGACCCTCAACGAAGCGCGCATGAACTGGATCTTCCTGGGCGGCATGACCCTGCTGATCTCGCTGGTCTTTAACGATCCGCGGATCGTGGCCCTGGCAGTGCTGGGACTGTTCATCTCGGTGATCTACAGCATGCCGCCGATCAAGCTGAAGAAGCACTACTGGATGGGGCCACCTTCGGTCGGGTTGGGCTATGTCACCCTGAGTTGGCTGGCCGGGCATCTTATCTTTGCCCCACTGACCTGGCAGTCCACGCTGGTGGCGGTGATCAATGCTTCGCTGGCGGCAGGGCTGCTCTTTCTCAACGATATCAAGAGTGTAGAAGGCGACCGGCAGCATGGGCTGAAGTCGCTGGCGGTAGCGATTGGGGTTAAACGCACCCTGATCGTGGCCTATGTGACGGTCAACCTCTCTGAGACCCTGCTGATGCTGCTAGCCTTGTTCTGGGGCTATTACTGGGTGGCTGGCTTCATTCTGCTCTCGATTGTGGTTCCGATCTATAACCAGGTCAAGCTCTACCAGGAGCCATCACAGAAGAACTACGTGCGTTATCTCCTGGCGAGCAATCCGTTCGTTGCCCTGATCCAATTCGTGTCGGCCTTTATGGTCGGCGGATATTTTTCCTAGGGTGTTTCTGGAGGCACTGCAGGGAAGGCTAGCCTTCCTCACGCCCGCCCTGCAACCGTCACACGAGGAGGTCAAACATGGCGGAGACTACCGGTGAGGTGCGGGTGCGCAGCGTCCGCACACGGCGAAGCGAGAGCTTCGTGGAGCAGGCAGTGGAGTTCGGCGGCGGTGTGGTACGGGTCGGCTTTTCGGTCGTTACCCTGCCTCTGGCTCTGCTGCCCAACGAGAGTCGTCAGCATATGCGCAATGCGACCAAGGAGTTGATGTACGCCTTTGCCAGCCTGCCAGCCGACTTTGCGGAGATTGCAGGGCAGGCAATCGAGAACTGGGCCGCAGCTGGTGAAAGCGATGAGCCTGCTGCGGCGAAGGCCCCCAAAGACGAACTGGCTGCTGGCTAGGATCTAGTGGGTGCAGCAAACTGTACCCAGATAGGAGTATTACGTATGAGCGACAAAGCGAACACCACCCGTGTCGAGCGCGACGGCCTGTTCGAACTGGGCGCCGCGTTCGTGGGCGGCGCAGCCCGCATTGGCTTGACAATTGCTTCCGTGCCGCTAGTGTTGTTGCCCCGCAGTTCGCGGCATCGTGTGCGCCGGGCGATGGCTGAGGTGGCCCGTGCGGTGGTTGTGCTGCCCAAAGAGTTGGCTGGCGTCTCTGAGCGGGTTGTCGACGAGATTTTCGCTGGCCCCCCGCCCACGCTGAACCTGCCCAGCCCCGAGCGGGTCGGTGAGCGAGCCCGCGCCTTTACCGATCGTCTCTCGCGTGCGGCCGAGGAGCTTGGGGCCAGCGTCAATCGGGCGACTGCGCGTGCGGCCGATAGCGCCGAGCGGGCTGTTGCTAAGGTCGATGAGTGGGTTGAGAAGCCCCCGACAACCCCAAGCGCCTAGCCCAGGCTTCCGAACGTCCGTGTAGAGTAGGGGCGCCCTTTGTGGGCGCCCATTTAGATGCATGGTCGGTACTCGGCACGGTCAGATGGATGCTCGTGGTCATTTTGTGCCGTCGGCGGCAGCCTAGAATCGTGGTATCCTATGATCCGGAGTATGTGCGACCTTCGCCTGATCTCCCTGGATCACCGCTATGCAGTTTGTCATCCTTGGCGCGGGCTATGCCGGCCTGCGAACCGCGCTTGACCTTGACCGCCGTCTACGTGAGCGTGGTCGCCCCGATCATGTGGTTCTGGTCGACCAGCATGACTATCACCAGATCATTCAGGTGCTGCATCTGGCTGCCACTGCTGCGATCGATAGCCACAAAGCGATCTATGAACTGCCACCACTCTTGCGCCATAGCGCGATCGAGTTTGTGCAGGGGCATGTCGAAGCGATTGCGCCACTTGACCGGGAAGTTCGCCTTGATGACGGTCGGCGGGTGCCCTATGATCGCCTGGTGATCGCCCTTGGCGCTGAGACGGCTTATGATGATGTGCCTGGGGCGCATGATCATGCCTTGCCGTTGCGTAGTTATGAGCAGGCACTCTATCTACGGAAGCATGTGACGGATCAGTTCGCTACTGCTGCCCGCACGACTGACCCGCGTGAGCAGCGCATCTTGCTCACTACGGCCATCGTTGGTGGTGGCTATACCGGCTGTCAGATCGCTGGCGAGTTGCCAAGTTGGGCCGATGACCTCTGCCGTGAGACGGGGGCTCCACGTAATGAGGTGCGTATCGCCCTGCTTGATCGCAACCCGACGTTGTTGCGCGAGCTTGGTGAGTGGGCTTCGCCGGTAGCCGTACATATGCTTGACCAGATGGGTGTGAGTGTCTACATGGACACGGCGGTGCATGCGGTTGAGCCTGGTCTGCTACGGGTGAGCGATGGGCGGGTGCTGCGGGCTGCAACGATCATCTGGGCTGGTGGTGTGCATGGCCCGGCCATCCTGGCTCGTTCGGGCTTGCCGGTTGATACAATGGGCCGGGTACTTGTGGATCGTTACCTGCGGGTGTTCGACCAGGGGCTGATCTTTGCAATGGGCGATTGTGCAGCTATCCCCGATCCGGCCACCGGCATGACCGTGCCTTCAACAGGCAGTTATGCCATGCGCCAGGGTGAGCATATGGCCGATACGCTATTCGCTGAGGCTGAAGGCGAGCCGCCACGGACTTATGAGCCGATCCGGCTCGGCGAGTTGATGTCGCTCGGGCCGAACTTTGCGATGGGCAACCCGATGGGTATTCCGATCACTGGTTATCCGGCCCTGGTGATGAAGAAGGGCGTAGAGTATTACTACCGTGGGACGATTGAGCCTCCGGCGTAGCGGTGTGGCGGCATAAACTGGCTCGATCATACGATGCCGAAGCAGTGGGTGTACATTAAGGAGTAAGTCTGATGATTGTGCAGGAGGAGTGGGTCTCGATCAAGACCACACCGGAGGTGGTCGAGCGCCACCTGAGTGATCCGGCGCTGATGACTCAGTGGCGTTCGCCGCTGGTGCAGTTGCAGCCCCTTGAGGGCAATTTGATGGATCTGGGTAGCACCCATACGATGCGCCTGGTCTCGCTTGGGCTTGCTGGCGCGGATTATGCCGTGACTGAGCGTGACCGCGAACATATTTTGATGCGGATCAGCGGGATGTGGGAAGGCACCGAGTTGTGGCGCTGGTTTGCCGATGGCCCGCGGGTCGTGGTGCAGAACCGGGTGGAGTACGAGGTAGCTAACCAGGGCCTGCGGGTCTTTGTGATTGGCCTCGGGCGCTTCCTGGCCAATTTCGATATGCGCATCCAGCTCTTCCGCTTGCGCGAGTTGATCGAAGGCCCACCGCCATTGCGTAGCACCGAGAGTCGTACTCCGCAGAAAATTGTGGTTGAGGAGTAACCAGCCGCCTGCTTGATCCACACTCCCCAGGGTTGGTCAGATCCCTCGACCGTCCGGCGTCTAGCGCCGGGCGGTCGCTGTCTATCATTACGAGGTGATCGCTATGGCAAATCAGCCGAGCTTTGACGAAGCGCTTCAGCGCCTGGATCAGGCCCTGAACCAGATCGGGCCGACAACTGAGGTGCCGGCCACGCAAGTTGAACCAGGGGCACCGCTAGGGCCAGGGCGCCACGCGCGGGTTGCCCCGGTGCGGCGGCGCGCAGCCAGTAGACGTATGCCGGCGACACAGGGTGGGGCGGCTGAGTCCGTGGCGAGCAGTGTGCTGGGGAATGTTGAGCAGGCCATTCCGCTTGGCGAGGTGGCTGAACCACCTGAGCCACCTGAGTCCGGTAAGGCCGGTGCGGCGGCACCAATGCCGCTTCCGCCGACAGAAGCACTTGTGCGCCTGGTGATTGGGGCGGCCCTGTTGGGCCTTGAGGGGCTCGCTGCGCGCTCAGGGGTGTGGGCGGCGGCTGCAAGGGTCAATCAGAAGCCGCAGGCAGCCCTGAGCGATAGTCAAGCGCAACAGGCCGATCATTTCCGCTATGCCCTGATCGGCTGGCTGCTGGAGACTGAACGGCTGCTGCGCCCACAGGGTAGTCCAATCGGTTGGTTGCGCTCGGTGGTGCGTTACCTGTTTGGAACGGTCTTTTCAGTGGTGATCGAACTATTGCCGCTGCCAAGGCCCGGCCTGCGCCGGGGGCGCACAGCGGACGGTGAGCCGAGCGATGAGGAGACCTTGCGTTGGATTGCTCTGGGCCGAATCGAGGAGCAATCAAGTCGTCGTTACGCCCAGGTAGCGCTGGAGGAGCTGGTGAACCGGGCGATCATCTACCTGGCGCGCCGCCAGGGGGTGCAGCAGGCTCTGAGCGAACTGGTGCGCTCGCCAGCTATGGATGGGGCGGTAGGCCACATTCTGGACGGCCCGGCGATTGAACAGGCGATCGGGCGCGTCGCAGCGAGCCCGGCGATTGACGGGGTGATCACGCGGGTAGGGGCGAGCCCGGCGATTGATGAGGTGATTGCGCGGGTAGGGGCGAG
>CAZQCG010000032.1:54441-55592 GCA_964592425.1 uncultured Chloroflexaceae bacterium | reverse complement strand
CCGCAAAGCTTCTGCGTCTGATCGGCCTTGATCGATCTGCGCTTGCCCCTATTTGGAACGTATTGGTGCTAGTACAGCGTTCCGAACGTTCGTATCCCGTTTGTGGAGCTGTGGAACTGGAGATGGAGGCTCCCGGTCATCACAGAACTGGCGACAGACTTCTGGAGTTCTGTACTAGGATGCGGGCACCGCCGCAGTATAGCATCGGGCAGTGCTATTATAGATACAGGCCGAGGGGTGCGGGCGCGCTGTCGATCATGAGGTAAGGCTATGGCTACGCTTGGCGGCAGGCTGATCAGCGCCGGGCTCTGGTTTACGCTGGTAGCATGTGCTGCCGCACCCGGTTCGCCTGAGCGCCTGACGCGGACAGTGCGCAACACTGAGGAGCGTGGGTCTGCGTTGGTGTTCAGCCTGCACCCTGGTGACGAGGTAGCGCTGAGCGACACAGACTGGCTACGACTCGCGCAGGTTCTTGAAGACTCGCGCTGTCCGGTCAATGCGCAGTGTCTATGGGCCGGGCGCGTCGTGCTTGAGGGGAGCGTAGAGGAGGGCGGCAAGGTACAGAACTTCATCCTCGGCACGCTGGCGGGCATGCAAGATGCCCCGGACGAAGTCCAGGTGGGTGTGTACCGCATACAGATTGTAGAGGTTGAGCCTTACCCCGAGACGATTGCCGGAATTGCGCAGGCTGACTATGTGATTAGCTTGCGGGTTGAGGATGATGCGCAGAAAGAGCCATAAAGGATGTCACAGGTGCCTACACCGCTAACCGACTTGCGCCGACGAGCCCCACAGGCCCGGGCGCTGATCGCCGAAGTGCTCACCGAAGTGGTCGGCCCGGTCGAACTACGCTACGAATTTCACCGCGAGTGGAACGGCTGCTGGAAGGTTCGCACAACGCTGAGTGGTGCTGTCAGTGGACGGATCGAGTTTACCCTGCTCGATACGCCGAGCGGGGGGATGTTGGCGATGCCACGCCCACTGCCCGAGCGCTGGCGTACCCAGAATGGGATCAAAGCCAGCGACGGCAGCCGTTGGACGATCAACGGTGCCGGTGAGTTGGTACCGTTCAGATAAGCTCACGCAAAGCCGCAAAGCCGCAAAGCCGCGCCTTTTCAGATAAGCTCACGCAAAGCCGCAAAGCCGCAAAG
>CAZQCG010000032.1:0-54341 GCA_964592425.1 uncultured Chloroflexaceae bacterium | reverse complement strand
CAAAGCCGCGCCTTTTCAGATAAGCTCACGCAAAGCCGCAAAGCCGCAAAGCCGCAAAGCCGCAAAGCCGCAAAGCCGCAAAGCCGCGCCTTTTCAGATAAGCTCACGCAAAGCCGCAAAGCCGCGCCTTTGTGGTATACAAGAAATCTCGTTGTAGTGGTAGGGCGAGGCGGGCGAAGGGTCAGGCTTCGCCGCCGGCCAGCGCTTGCAGTTCGTGCAGCTTGATCAGCGCTTCGAGCGGTGTTAGCTGGTTCAGCCGTAGCCGCCGCAGGTAGGTGAGTACCGGGCCTGGGGCCGTATCAAAGAGCGAGAGCTGGGCCGAGGCGGGGGAGGGTTCCGGGGCAACCTGTGGCACGGGTTCTGGCAGCGGTGGCGCTGCCGCTTCTGCCGGGGCAACCTGCGGCACGGGTTCTGGCACCACTGGTGGGGCGGCATCTTCCTGTGCTACCGCCAGCGGCAGCTTATCACGCGCGCCCTCCAGCTCGGCCAGGAGCTCACTGGCCCGGCGGATGACCGAGGAAGGAATGCCGGCGATCTGGGCCACATGGATACCGTAGGAGCGGTCGGCCCCGCCGCGGCGGAGCTGGTGCAGAAAGACGACCTGATGTTCCTGTTCGACGGCGGCCATGTGGTAGTTGCGCACCCGTGGCAGCGTTGTCTCCAGCGCCGTCAACTCGTGGTAGTGGGTCGCAAAAAGGGTACGACAGCGCAGGCGCGGCTCGTCATGCAGATATTCGACTACCGCACGGGCGATAGCCATGCCATCGTAGGTCGAGGTGCCGCGCCCCACTTCATCGAGGATGATCAGGCTACGGCGCGTGCTCTGCAGAAGGAGTGCCGCCGTCTCGGTCATCTCGACCATAAAGGTGGATTGGCCGGTAGCAATGTCGTCCTGGGCGCCAATGCGCGTAAAGATCCGGTCAACCAGGCCGACCGTGGCATGCTCGGCGGGCACAAAGGAACCGATCTGAGCCATCAGCACGATCAGGGCCACCTGCCGCAGCACGGTGCTCTTGCCCGACATGTTCGGGCCAGTGATGATCAGCAGCTGGGCCGATTCGGTGTCGAGGCTGGTATCGTTGGGGATGAAGGCCTCTTCGAGCACCTGTTCAACTACCGGGTGCCGCCCACCGACAAGCTCCAGGCGGGTGCTGCGCTCGAGCAAGGGGCGCGTGTAACGCCCGCGCACGGCTGCCTCGGCGAGGGAAGCTACCGTATCAAGGTAGGCCAGGGCCCGCGCTGCTGTCCGCAGCCGTTCGACGGCGGCCCCGGCAGCACTACAGATGCGCCCAAAGGCTTCGCGTTCCAGCTCGACCAACTGGAGCCGGGCGCGGTCGATGATCTGCTCATACTCCTTCAACTCGGCCGTAATGTAGCGCTCGGCCCCGACCAGGGTCTGCTTGCGCTCATAATCGGCAGGGATGCGCCGCTCGTCGGTGGTGCGCGACAGCTCCAGATAGTAGCCGAAGACACTGTTGTAGCCAACTTTGAGCGCCTTGATCCCGGTGCGCTCACGCTCACGCGCTTCGAGCCGGTCGATAAACTCCTGGGCATGGCGACTGGCATGCACCATGGCGTCGATACGCTGGTCATAGCCGGGACGAATAACCCGCCGCGGGCGCTCACCGCCCTCCTCGGCGGCGCGGAGATAGTTCGAGGCCCCCAGCAGGGCGGGTGGATCATCATCAAGGGCCTGCTCAAAGAGTTCAAGCAGCTCGGTGCATGGGTCAAGCAGCACGGCATCAACCGGCTGGGCCGCGTCCGGGGCCTGCTCGTCTTGATCAAAGAGGTCAGCGGCGGGGCGCAGGGCAGCGGCGCGCTCATCAGGCAGCAGGGTAGCCAGGCGCGGGCCAGCGGCTGCGATCACGTCCGGCAGGGCGCGCAGACTGGCCCGTAACTGCACAAGGTCACGCGGGGTCGCCACGGCAGCACCCTGGGCGACCCGGTTCAGCGCCCGCTCCATATCACCGACGGGGGCCAGGGCCTCGCGCAATTCGGCGCGCAAGAGGGTTTCGCCAACCAGCAGGGCAACCGCCTCCTGGCGGGCCTGCAGGGGCTCGAGCTCGATCAGCGGCTGAGCCAGCCAGCGGCGCAAGAGGCGGGCCCCCATCGGCGTGCGTGTGCGGTCGAGCACACTGATCAGGGCAGTGCGCGCTCCCTGACGACCGGGGTCAAGCAGTTCGAGATTGCGGCGTGTCTGCGTATCGAGCAACATCACGTTGCTGGTGGCATAGACATGCAGCGTGGTGAGGTTCGCGGCGCGGTGGCGCTGGGTTGCGTGGACATACTGGAGCAGGGCACCGGCAGCGCGCACCGCCAGGGGGCGTTGCTCAAGGCCAAAGGCCGCCAACGAGGCAAGCTTGAGCTGACGCAGCAGCAGGTCATGGGCCTCACGCAGATCCCAGCGCCAGGTCGGCCAGAGGCTAACATGGCCTTTCGTCCAACGTGCCTCATTCTCGCCATCAAGGTGGCGGGCAACCCGCTCGTGGGGGAGGAGCAACTCACGCTCGTCCCTGGTCAGGGGGGCCAGGTCGCGGGTGAGGCGGGCCTGGGTAGGGGCCAGGCCGGGCAGGCGCAACTCCTCAGCCTCGGGGGCCAGCACCTCGGCGGGCTGCAGGCGCGCCAGTTCACCCTGGATCTGGGCCAGAGCCCGTTCGCCGCCAAACTCGGCGCAGGCAAACTCGCCGGTGCTCAGGTCAGCATAGGCCAGGCCGACCGCCTCGCCCTCGACGAGCACAGCAGCCAGATAGTTATTAACGGTTGCGGCGAGCATCGAGCCATCGACCAGGGTGCCGGGGGTAATTACCCGCACGATCTCACGATGCACCATCTTGCGCTCAAGCTCACCAGGGGCCACATGCTGCACACCAGCGGCAAAGACCGAGCGTGGGCGCGTATCGGTACGAGTCGCCTCGGTCTCGGTGATCTGCTCGGCGATGGCCACCCGATAGCCCCGTCCGACCAGATCGGCGACATAGCGTTCGACGGCGTGGTAGGGCATACCGGCCATTGGCGCAAAGAGCTTCTGGCTCTCTTTTGGACGACTTTTATCGACCGCGTAGTCCTTGCGGGTCAGGGTGACATCAAGCAATTCGGCGATCAGCTTGGCATCGTCATCAAAGGTCTCGTAGAAATCGCCGAAGCGGAAGAGCAGAATAGCATCGGCGGCCTGGTCTTTCAATTTACGGTACTGGCGGTACCAGGCATGGATTTCGATCTTAGCCATATGATAGAGGTAGTTTATAGCTGAGACAAGCTTCAAGCCAGCTTGACAGGCTGCGCTGATCGTAGCGCCGTCTTTCAGGCGGTCAGACGCACCAATGCGGGCTTGAAGCCCGCGCTACGAACGGTCAAGCGGTGACGTACGCAGCAAGGATAAGCGCGGCAACCTTTCAGGCGGTCAGACGCACCAATGCGGGCTTGAAGCCCGCGCTACGAACGGTCAAGCGGTGACGTACGCAGCAAGGATGAGCGTGGCAACCTCGCCGGGGCTGAGCCCGCTGGTATCGAGGCGCAGATGAGCGGCTTCGGCGTAGAGCAGGGTGCGCTGACGACGCAGATCCGCCAGGCGCTCTTCGGCACCCTCAGCCAGCAGCGGGCGTTCTTCAGCATCAGCGCGCAGGCGGGCCAGCAAGTCGTCGTCGGGCGCATCGAGCCAGACCACAAAGCCACGCTGGCGCATCAAGTAGCGGCTATTCTCTGAGAGTACCGCGCCGCCGCCGGTAGCAATCACCGCCGGCTCGGCATAGAGCGCATAAGCAATGGCACCCTCCTCCATCGCCCGGAAATCACGCTCACCGCGATGGGCAAAGATCTCCGGCAGCGGTTGGCCAGCCACAGCGGCGACCAGCACATCGGTATCCAGCATCTCGGCAGCAAGACGCGTAGCCAGCACATGGGCGACTGTCGTCTTGCCCGATCCGCTCAGGCCAACTAATACGATCGGGCGCCGCGCCCCGTCCTGTTGCATACAGATACTCCGCTAAACCAGGTTTCAGGCTGGAGGCATCAGGTAGCCTTTAGCGCCGCACAATCTGGCTGCGCAGCAATTCGACCATCTGGGGCGGGCCAGCGACAATCGGCTCGGGCAGGTGCTGTGTGCTGAGCAGGTCGCTGATCGCTATCGGCCTGCCGCTCAGACCGATGATAGCCGCTCCGGCAGCACGCAGGATGGTAAAGCCCGCCGCAACATCCCAGAGGCGAGCTCTCCCGATCAGGGCACCGAGGGCGCTGCCACGGGCAACATAGCAGCAGTCGGCGGCGACACTACTGAGGCTGCGCGTCTTGCCGGGGAAGTTGATATTAAACTGGTAGTGTGCCCGCGAGGAGACAGCGATCCAGTCGTTGCTATCGATCGTCACGCTCGGGTTGACCACAATTGGCTGATCGTTACGAAAGGCCGGGCCATCGGCCACGGCCCAGTAACAATCGCCGAGGATGGGCAACACAATCACGCCCAGGTAGGGCTGACCCTGTCGCAGGACACCAATTGAGACACACCAGGTCGCCAGGCCAGCAACAAAGGCACCCGTACCATCAATCGGGTCAATGCACCAGACATACTCATGTTCGAGGGCGCTACCACCCTGTTCCTCGCCAATTATCCCGTGGTCGGGATAACGGGCAGTGATGTGGGCGCGCAGCAACTCCTCCACCTCAATGTCGGCGCGCGTGACCCAGGTGCGATCGGCCTTACGCTGGGCCACGACATTATTGAAATAGCTGCGGGCATGTGCGCCCGCCTCTGCCGCCCAGGCGCGAACTTCGTCAATCGCAATGTCACTCACAGATGCTTGCCTTTCGGTGCGGAAGCCCACAGGCTCAGGGGTCAGGCCAATCGTATCCGCTGCCGTCTGGGCTTTCAGCGGCCCTCACCCCCTGCCGCTCGCCCGCTCTGCAGACGAAGGGCGCCCAGAGGTTTGCGCTTCTCCCCACCGCTAGAGACGCTCAAGGGCCGCCCCCAGGTCGAGCGGGGCAGCTCCGGTAGGGGTCAACGGCGTCACCGAGATATAACCTTCGCGCACCGCGCCGTCGTCGGATGTGGATGGGAAGCTGGGCATACGCTCACGGAGAAAGCGCAAAGTGAGTTTGCGTCGCCCCGTCTCGTCAGCCTCCGGATCACGATCGATCTGGACAACATCGCCATAGAAGAAGTTGGAGAGGGTCGTCTGGCGAATACCCCGCACCTCTTCGCGGTGGTGCAGGTGCGGCACATTGACGTTGAGCACCAGCGGGCCCTGGCCACGCACCAGCTCGAGCAGGGGAAAGAGCCGTACCGCCGCCCAGGCGGAGGTGCCCCAGGGCATCGGCGCATCACCAACGAACATCTGTGAGATCGCCATAGCTGGCAGGCCCCAGAGGGCCGCAAGCATTGCGGCACCGACGGTACCGCTGAGCATGACATTGGTACCGCTGTTCAGCCCGCGGTTGATCCCGGAGACGACCACCTCGGGGCGCGGACCCAGGTTAGCCAGGACGCCAGCCAGCACACAGCCGACCGGCGTACCACTGAAGGCGTAAGCTTCGATCCCTGCGTAGTGCTGATCGGGCGGATCGGCAGGGCGCAGGGTCAACTCACGATGAAAGGGCAGGGCCATACTGGTGCCGCTCTGCTCCACCTCCGGGGCAACGATGCACACACGACCGAGGTCGGCATCACGCAGGGCTGCGGCCAGGATCCAGAGGCCAATGCTGTCAATCCCGTCGTCGTTCACTACCAGGATCTGCATCAGGTGGCTCCTTGGGCAATCGCAGCCTCGATCATCGCCAGGCTGACCTCAGGCAAGCCAGCTGCGCGAGCAGCCTGCTCGGCGGCAAGCCGCAGCGAGCGGCTGGCGCTGATCCGCGCCAGGAAGGGCACCTGTTCGGTGGCCGCCTGGAGCCGTTCGGTTGCGGCCGGGCTCCAGGGCATGGTGCTGGCTGTGCTGGCAGGCGGGCTGGTGGGGGGTGGCGCTGCCTGGGGTGGCCCGCCAGCCGGTGCCGGTGGACGGACGGTCTCGAGAGGCAGAAAGTTGAAGACCATCTCGTAGAAACGGTTGACCAGCTCCTGCATCAGGTAAGCCGTACCGGCGTAGCCCATAAAGGGCGTGCCGGTGGTACGCCGGACAACCGGGCCGGGGAACGTAGCCGGGAGATAGTGGGTCGCCCGGGCCCCAACCTCAGCCAGGTAGATCTTCTCATTGATACTGCCGAAGACGAAGGCGGGGGCTTTCTGGTGCAGACGGCGCCGGATCTCGATATTATCGGGCTCATCTTCGCGCCGGGGACGACCGGCACTCCAGGCCACCTTGAGGCCCAACTCGTCGCCGAGAAACTGGCGCAGGCCCTCGACATAGCTGCGTCCAGCGACGATGGCACAATCAACGGTGGCGAACCAGTCGCTCTGCGGACCACGCCAGAGATCCCAGACCGGCTGCAGGGTGGTGCGCTTTTCATTGGCGATAAAGGCCTCAACCTGCTCAGGTGGCGTCCCGATCAACTGGCCCAACTCACGCAAGAAGGCGGTTGTGCCAAAAACACCGAAGGGCGCAAAGAGCATTGGACGGCCCAGGGCTGCGGCGAGGGGCGTACCGAACTCATGGTAGAGCACCACCGAGACGGCGGCCTCAGCCAGGCGCGGCGTATCGGCCAGGCTAGCCTCGTAGGGATAGACCAGATTGATTGTGCCACCGATGCCCTCGATCAGCCGGCGCACCTCGTAGAGGTCGGCGGGCGCATTAAAGCAGCCGAGGGAGGGCCCGATCAGATTGACCAGGTTAGCAGCGCGGGGCGGGGCGTCCACCTGCGCCAACGGCTGGCCATAGGCCTCCCAGGCGAAGAGCAGGGCGCGGTCGCGGCCCGTCCATTCATCCTGTTCAAGCGAGCGGCTCCAGAAGAAGCGCGCCTCAGGGTCGATCTGCGCAACCAGCTGGCTATGGTCAGCCCCGATCATCTCGCTCTCGGCGGTTGAGACAACGATCAACCGTTTACCCTCGAGCCGGCCCATGCCACGCAGGTCATCGATCGTGCGGATGAGGGCCTGGGCCGTACCGGCGATCACATCCTGCTCACGGATCGAGGTGGGGGTGAGGTTGGCCATATGCGGCAGGGCGTCGGTGTAGTCGGTGACAGCCATACCGAGCAGGTTATAGCAGCCGATTGGCGAATCACAGACAACATGGACATCGGGAAAACAGCCGAAGACCCATGTGGCCCCCCAATAGGAGCTAGAGTCGGAAATATCGCGGATGAGCTTAATCGTCATGGGTGCGGCCCCGCAAAGAACTCCACCATCTGGGTATAGAGCGGACGTCGGTTGATCAGGTCGCGCACAAAGCTAAGTGAGGCAATCACGCCACCGGCCAGAAAGAGTGGGCGCACACTGAGGATATTGGTGTAGTAGACCGCAGGAAGGCCTCGCTCTTTGGCCTCGGCGGCCAGCGTGGTTGTACCGATCACCAGGTCGAAATTCCAGTGCTTCATAGCGGCCTGGTCGTCCTCAATTGCCTTGCGATAGATCACGGCCTCGGTGCCGTGGGCCTTGAGCCAGGCTTCATCGGCGGCGGTGAGCATACTGGGGCCGATGCTGGTGCTGATGTAGGGCACATGGGCACCGCCCTCGATCAGCAGGCGGGCGTAGAGCATCTCATTACCCTCGTAGCCCGAGAGCATAATCGTCATCCCCTTAAGCGGCTGGCTGGCCAGGAAACCACGGGCGGTCTGCTCCTGCTCCTGGGCCACCTGCTCAACCAGGTCTTCGTCCAGCTCAAGGGCCGCCCCGACGGCGCGCAGCCAGGCGGCACTACCCTCGGCACCGATGGGCGCACCGGAGACCACGCCAACGCCGCGCTCACGGAGCACGCCGACCGTCTCGCGGTAGAAGGGATGCACGGCGGCGACGGCGGCAGCGCGCCCGGCCAGGCGCAACTCATCAACATGGCGTCCGGGGAGGGTGGTCATGAGGCGACCGCCCATCTTGCGCAGCACCCCATCGATCATGAGTGGATCAGCCGGGAAGACCTCACCGACCAGGGCGAGCGTACCGGGCTCACTGGCGGCATCCTTATCAACGAAACGGCGCAGCACAGCAGCCAGGGCAATATCCTTCGCCTCGGGGTGCGAATGGACGGCGTAGGCGGGGACGCGCACCAGCACAACCGGATGGCCGTCCACCTCGGTCGGTAGCAACTCCTCGGCGAGGCCAGCCGTCTCGGCGACACAAAGCGAGATGACCGGAATGACCGAGACCTGCTGCTCACGGGCGGCCTCAGCAATCGCGGCGAGAGCAGCCTCTTGGATCAGGCCCCCGGAGAGCTCGGCGGTACCGAGGGCCGGGGCGACAATACTCTTGCGAGCGGCGTAGAAATGGCTGACAAAGGTCAGGCCATAGAGGCAGCCCGTATCGGTGATCATCGCCGGTTGGGCTCCCTCAATGCGGGTCAGCACACGCAGGGCCCCGAAGGCGGGGCACATCGTCTGCGGATGCAACTTACATGTACCGGCCTTGAACGGCTCACGCGGAGCCGTTCCCTCCTCATCATCAGGCGTCAACGGAAGCAACTCAGCCATACGGCAAGAGCCTTTCCAGTATCCTTGTATGGTTATGCGGGGGGGGGAAGCGCAGGGTTGGTCGGCGATTATTGTCTGGCGGCATACCGCCAGGAGTAGGGCATGCGGCGTGGGCGGTAACTGTATTATACGCGATACACGTGGCCCCAACAGGAGTACTCACGCTTCGTCGGCGACATCTTCGGTGCACCGCTAGCGATCGAGGCCCTGATGGCCTTCTTCCTCGAATCAACCTGCTTGACGCTGGCCAGGTTGTTGAGCAGGGTAGCCACGCCGAACTCCTGGCAGCCGGCGGCCCGTATCGGAGCCTGTGGGAGGAGCGTCCGAGTGTGCTACTGTTCAGCGGGATCGCCGGTACCAGCGAAGACGAACAGATACCCGGCATATGAGCGCAGCGCACACACGATGACGTTTCGGCAGGAGCGACGGTGCGTCCTATGCGTATGCGTGCATTCGTGGCCCAATTCACGGAAAGGTATTGGTACTAGCCGGGCAGAGAGCACCGGGGCGGCATACGTTGGTGGACCATAGCGGCACGTGGAGAGCGATCTACATACATGACGAAGGGGAGTACGCCATGTCACGGCTCGAGCGCTTGATCGGCATTGACGCCATGGTACGCGCGGGGGGCTACCCCTCACTGGCCGACTTCTGTACGAAGTACGCGATGCGTGAGCGCACCATCTTCGATGACCTGGCCTACCTGCGCGAGCGGGTCGAGGCCCCCCTGGTCTACAGCCGGGCGAAGGGCGGCTACTACTACCGCGACACGAGCTGGCGGCTACCGACGCTGCAGGTGAGCGAGGGTGAGCTGCTGGCCTTCTTTCTCGGTGTCGAGCTAGCCCGACGCTATCTCGGCACCAGCTTCGAGGCCCCGCTGCGCAAGGCGCTGCTCGACATTGCCCGCGGCCTGCCGGAGGACGTGAGCATTGACATGAGCGTGCTAGCCAGCCACTACACCTTCCAGCCAGGCGCAACAACCAGCGCCGACCCGGCGCTACTGGCCGAGCTCACCCGCTGCATCCAGGAGCAGTGGGCGCTGGAGATGACCTACTACACTGCCAGCCGGGGCGAGCGGAGCGAGCGGGTGATCGAGCCCTACCACCTGATGAACATCCGCGGCGACTGGCACGTCGTTGGCTTCGATCACCGGCGACAGGCCTACCGGCAGTTCGCGGTCAGCCGGATCGAGCACTGGACAGTGCGGCGCGGCAAGCGCTTCGTCCGCGATTCGGGCTTCCAGGTCGAGCAATACCTGAGCACCAGCTTCCTGGCCGAGCGCGGCGACGAGGCAGTGGAAGTGGTGATCGCCTTTGACGCCGACCAGGCACCCTACATCCGCGAGCGGGTCTGGCACGAGACGCAGCGCATCGAGGAGCAGCCCGACGGTGGGCTAGTGCTGCACTTCAGCAGTGGTGCGCTGGGCGAGATCCGGCGCTGGGTGCTCTCCTACGGGCGCCATGCCCGCGCCCTCGCCCCTGCCGATCTCGTCGCCGCCGTTGCCGCTGAGCTACGCGCCGCCACGCAAGTCTACGCCGACGAGCCGTAGACTGCGGATATGTTGCAGGGTGAGGTGGTAAAGTGGGAGGGAGGCGAGGAGTATCCTAGAACGGATCGAGCGCCTGCTTGAACAAGGACAACCAAGTTTCAGTACTCGGCGATGAGTCGCATAGCTATGATAGCGCATTCCCTATCCTGCGTCGACGATTTGCGTGCTGATGCGGTTCTTCTTAACAAGCGCTCAAAATTTTTTTGAACAAGGACTACCAAAGGTATTGACTTGTAGAGCCTGATGAACTATACTTAAATTCATGGCACTCAGCTACATTGCATACTTAAAATATCAATCCGATTTTCCAAAGGAGTTCATATGAAAAGGCTTGATTTTACTGGTCATCCCTTTATCGATGTAGGACTGGCCGCAATTACCGCCTATGTTGATAAGCGGAGCATTGCCGACTTGACAGAGTCCAATCTCGACTCTGCGGCGAGCTACATTGAGAAAAACTATGTGCGCCCTCCGTTGCGCGGTTACCTGACGATGGCTTTTACCAGCAACGCATGGTTTGTACAGGACGCCTTCAACCCGAATAAGCCGGGGCTTTCGACTGAGAAACGGGCTGAGATTCAGGCAACTCGTGATCGCTGGGCCAGGAACCATCTTCGGCAGTGGGAGAGCCCAGAGGAGAGCAGCGGCGAGCTATGTATCTTTACTGGACTACCGGCCGCATCGCAGGCCTTATCTGGGAAACTCCCTGCTGGCCGTATTGGACGTAACCAGATGCCATTGCTGCAGGGTGATGATACGATTAACTTCTTTACGAATGGCACACCAGGGCTACCGATTGCTTCTGAGGCACTCCTAGCGTTGCAGTTTATGCCAATGGGCTGTGCCAAAGTAGGTGTTGGGCTGCTTGCTGTGCATTCAGACAGTGAGCGAATTACGATCGAATTCGCCCGCGCCTTCTGGAAGCAGACGAGTAGACAAGTGGTGTTGGCGCAGACAGCTGGAGAGGAGAAACTGCCAGGCGCAAATCGTGCGCTGAAGACGCTCATGGTTGAGCTACTCCTTCAGATTGAGGAAAGTCGGTTGCGCGAAGCGCGAATCCTTGATCGCGCCGCTTCTGTCACTGCATACAACTTCAATAATGGAAAGACACCACAGCTTGTCATCTACCACCTACCACTTCAGATTACGACTTTCCTACGCACCGTTCAGACACCAACCTACATCGAGGCATGGCAGAAGCTCAGCGATCGGGGCTGGCAGCAGGTTAGCGCAAAGTCTGTAAAGTCTGTAAAGAAGGGTGAGGCGGTCAAAGGAGATGAGCCAAGGTCTAACTATCTCTACGAGGATCTCTTCACCTTACCGCAGCAGGCTCGATCCTTTGTGCGACGCTATTTCTTGCGGATCCCCCGGAAGTCGTTCCCTGAAGACCCGCGGGGCAGCTACTCGCCGACCCGCGAACGTGATCTCGTCTCCTGGCCTCTGGTTGAGCTCTTTTTGAAAGAGGTGATGACGATGGATGATGAGCGAATCGTCCGCATCAAGGCGCTTGGCGATAAGCTGGCCAATTATGCCAGAAAGCAGGGAGGGAAGCGATTCTTTCGCCAGTTCTTCATTGAGCAGAAGCAGTCGCACTTCATGAATCTGCTGATGAAGACGAATATCGACTACACCAAGTTCATGAGAGGGGAAGAGACCCTATTTGACCTCGACAGCTTCGTCATGGTCTTTATGGATGGCGACGAGGTGCTGCGGCCCGACTGGAGGATGGCGCGCGATCTGGTGCTGATCCGAATGATCGAGCAACTGCGTGATTGGATTGCCGACAACCCTGATGCGATAACCGACGATGATATCCCATCAGAGTCGGAATGACGCGCAGGGCTAGCTTGTGCTGTAACGAATCCTGATGTGAGTGATTAAGGAGATCACCATGGCTTTTGTAACGGGACTACTCTTGATTGATGCACCAGCGTCGGCGCTGAACAACCTGGGGTCGATTCCAGGTGAGCGCGAGGACAATACGGTTGGTGTCAAGGTTATCGCTACCAAGAGCGGCAAATATCCCTATGTCTCAGCGCAGGCGTTTCGCTACTGGCTACGCACAACGCTTGAGGCACGGGTAAAGGGGTGGATAGCCGCACCAATTTTTCGGGAAGAGAAGGTTGCCTACACTGATGCTAACCCGATTGCTTTCTGGGATGATGATCTCTTTGGCTATATGCGGGCACCGTCGAAGAGCGAGAAAGCCATAGCTCTGCGTGCTGCTGATAGCTCACGAGCCAGCGAGACAGAGATCACCGGCACGATCACGCGATCCTCGCCATTCCGTGTCAGTACGCTCGTGTCAATCTCACCAACGGAACCAACGAGCGATTTTGGCACCATGTCCCGCCATGAAGGGAATCCCGTTCCTTACGAGCACCAGTTTTATCGCACGACGCTGAAGGGTCTCTTCTCGCTCGATCTCTCTGCGTGTGGTACCTTCTCGTACCGGAACAAGACTGGCTTTCGGAACCTGGATGATGTGCGTACGCAGCTTATCAAGGAAGTGCCGGGCCACGAGCATTTGGAGGCGGCCAAGTCCTACCGGTTGCCACTTGATCAGCGCATGGCACGGGTGAAGGCCCTCTTTGAGGGGATGGCCCAGATCGAGGGTGGGGCGAAACAGGCGCTGCACTATACCGACGTGAGCCCGGCCCTGATCATCCTGGCTGTGACGAAGGGGGGCAACCACATCTTCCACCACGCGGTCGGTGCCAACCGATCCGGCCAGCCCGAGATCAAGATGCATGCACTCCGTGAGGCGTTGGAGGTCTACGCTGACACCCTGCTCTCGCCGGTCTATGTCGGTTGGGTGCAGGGCTATCTTGATGAGGCGCGCACTCAATTTGAGAGCTTTGTGGCGATGTATAACGAGGAGCATAAGCATACGCACGCGATCCGGTTGAGCCACCCCCGTGAGGCGTTGAAGGCCTTGATCAAGGATTTTGACGCTCATCCTGCCTGGCTGGAGTAGGAGATCGTGATGCATGTGCTCAAAATCGTGCTGGAAGGGATTACCACATCCTTCCGCTACCCACACTTCATGCTTACGGTGCAGCCCAGCTTCCCACTGCCTCCGCCAGCAACCATCTACGGCCATATCTGCAGCGCGATCGGGGAGTGGATTGATCCGCAGGGCATCCAGTTTGCCTATCACTTTACTGCAGCCGGAGAGGGCGAAGATCTGGAGCATATCCACGTCCTCTCACGAGCTACGGGCAAGATCCCGGGGACAAAACTACCGAAGGTGCTGGAGGGTAACGTCAATCCATTTCAGCGTCGAATCCTTCTGCACCCAAGGCTGGTGCTCTATCTCAACAGACCAGAATGGCTCGTGGCCTTTCGTAACCCGTGCTACCCCGTGCTGCTTGGTCGCTCACAAGATCTGGCCTGCTACACAAGCGTTGAGGTGATCGATCTCGAGCAGCGACCAGAGGTCTACTTTGAGCACACTATCTTGCCCTATGACGTTGCGGTGCAGACCTCGGTCGGGGTGGTGTCACTCATGCCGCGCTGGATTGATTACAGACAGGAGCGCAAGCCCAGCTTTGCACGTTATCTGATGCTTCAGCAGCGCGTAATGAGTAGTAGATTTCAGCAGTTTGGAGACCAGCCGCCTAAGCCCTATTGGGCTGATCTGAGCACACCACTGGTGAAAGGCATCCCGCTTGGCCTCTGGTTCCACTCCTTTACAGGATCTGATCATGAGACCATCGATCTGGCCTGACTGGATGGAGCATATCAAGGCGAAGAGTGAGGAGTATGGCGGTGAGTCGCTGGCGGCTCACACCTGGGATGTGCTTGTCAAACTGGCTGAGCTCTACCGACTACGCCCCAACTTACCGGCACTCGTTGATGCACCACGGCTCTGGCATTGCCTATTCTGGGCTTGCCTCGTTCATGACTTCGGTAAAGCGGCCCGTGGCTTTCAGGATCGTCTGCGCGGCGGGCCGCGCTGGCCGCATCGACACGAGGTGCTATCGGTCGCGTTTCTCGACTGGATTGCACCTGCACTGACTGAAGAGGAGCAGATCTGGATTCTAGCCGCAGTTGTCTCACATCATCGTGATGCGGCTGAGATCCAGAGAATCTACCCCGATCTCAGTGCTGATCCCTTAGATCCGCTGCTGGCTGAGCTTGATAGCGATACCGTTACGCACCTCTGGAATTGGCTCAACCGCTGCGCAGACTCATGGCGTGACGCGCTTGGCTTTGGAGCAGATGAGGTGTCAGGCATTGTCCTTGTACCGCTAGATGTCGCTGTGAACCTCATTCTCAATCAGGGTAGTCGGCGCACTCGGCGCTGGCTGTACTGCTACAGCGACTGGGTTGCTGAGTTGGCCAATCAACCAACCCGAACCCGTACAATTGGCATCTTGCTGCGTGGCCTGATCACTAGCGCCGATCATATGGCCTCGGCGCATCTCGATCTGATGCCGCCTCCTGTGCATGAGTCCTGGCAGAGCCTGGCAGATCGCATCCTGACACCATTGTCGATCAACAGTTCAAAGATCGAGCCCTATGAGCATCAGCGAGAGAGCGCACTCACAACGGGGCACTCAGCACTTCTGATCTCTCCAACTGGCAGTGGTAAGACAGAGGCGGCGCTCTACTGGGCACTTGGCGATGGGCATGATCCTTTGGCACGTATCTTCTATACGCTTCCGTACCAGGCCAGCATGAACGCTATGTACGATCGGCTACGCGACGAGCAGCGCGGGTTTGGTACGTGCGCCGTTGGGCTTCAGCATGGTCGGGCTGTCCAGGCGCTCTACGCACGTCTACGTGAAAGCGAAGAGTGGGCGGCTACAGCGGCTAGTCAGGCACGTTGGGCAAAGAACATCAACACGCTGAACGCCCGACCGATTAAGGTCTTTAGTCCGTATCAGATGTTGAAGGCCCTCTTCCAGTTGCGCGGCTTTGAAGCCATGTTCACCGACTATGCACAGGCGGCCTTCATCTTCGATGAGATCCATGCCTATGATCCAGAGCGGCTCGCGCTTATTCTGGGCCTTGTTCAGCATCTCCGTGAGCACTATCAGGCGCGCTTCTTTGTCATGTCGGCTACGTTTCCGCAGATCATCCGTGATCGCCTGCATGTTGCACTTGGTGCATTGCGGGTGATACAGGCCAATGATGAGATTTTTGAGCGATTTCGGCGGCATCGTCTGCATCTGCTTGATGGCGATCTGATCGGCATAGGGATACCTCGTATTGTGAGCGATGTTCAAGCTGGAAAGCAGGTGCTGGTCTGTGTCAATACGGTCGCACGAGCACAAGAGGTGCTTGCAGCGCTCGATCAAGCTGGTCTTCCGGCAGAACAACTCCTGCTTATCCATAGCCGCTATACTTTCGGTGATCGCAATCGGCGTGAGCAGCAGATCCGCGATCACTGTGGGCTTGATGTTCCACGTGCAACTCGGCAACCGCTTGCGTTGATAGCGACTCAGGTGGTTGAAGTGAGTCTGAATATTGACCTTGATACAATCTATAGTGATCCAGCTCCGCTTGAGGCGCTGCTTCAACGCTTTGGTCGAGTCAATCGGAGTAACACGCGAGGGATCTGCCCAGTCTATGTCTTCCGCGAGCCATCAGATGGACAGGGAGTCTATGGGCGTGATCGCGATCCAGAGCAGTCAGGACATATAGTCCGTGTAACACTAGCTGAGCTTGAGCGTCATGATGGCGAGGTCATTGATGAGGCAGCGATCAATAGCTGGCTAGACTCTATCTACGATGATCCACAACTCCGCTTACACTGGATGTCAAGCTATCATCGCGTTGCCGAACAGGTCAGCATCATTCTGCAGGACTTAGAGCCATTTACGAGCGATGATCAGAAAGAGGAGCAGTTCGAGAAACTTTTCGATGGTGTTGAGATTGTACCGCGTTGTTTCGAGCGACGTTATCTTGAGCATCTTGCATACGATGAGTACATCGAAGCCAATAGCTATCTGGTGAGTATCAGTAAGCGACGCTTCGCTATCTTATGCAGACAGGGTAAGATCCTACCCGCAGAAGCAGAGGGTAGGCGTAAAGGTTGGATTGCACAGCTTGACTATGACGATCAGCGCGGGCTACAATTTGACGCCCCAGTTACTGATCGTGACTGGAGCTAACACATGACCCTCACCACCCATCACCTGGTCTTCACCGCGACGGCACTGACGCCAGTGGCGCTGGGCGAGCAGAGTGGCTCGGCGGTGCGTGGTGCGGTAGCAGGCGCACTCTGGGGGCGCTTCTGCACCAATAAGGCCGCCCCTGCCTGCGCAGCCTGCCCACTCCTCGCCATTTGCCCGGTGGCGGCGCTGGTCGCACCGATGCGTGAGGAGGGCGAGAAGGGTGGCGACCAGCGCCCACGGCCCTATGTGACCCGCCCGCCCCTTGATGGTGCCCGTACCTACGCCCCTGGCGAGAGGCTGCAATTTGGCCTGGCGCTCTTCGGCTCGGCGGCTAGCCTCTACCCCTATGTGGTGATGGCGGCCCATGAGCTGGAGCACATCGGCATGGGTCTACGCCTACCTGCACTCGGCGGCCAGCGCGGTGCACTGCGTCTCAGCGAGATTGTGGCCTATGACCCGCTGCGCACAGGGCAACAGCCGCTTTATACCACCGGGGCGCAGCAGGTGCGCCAGCCAGGCTTGCCGATCGATGCGGCTGCTGTGCGCGATTTCGCTGCGACCCTCCCTACCGATCAGATTACCCTCTACTTTCACACCCCGCTGCGCCTGATCGAGCAAGAGCGCCTGGTACGGCGTATCGCGCTGCGCCCGCTCATCCAGCGCCTGATGCGCCGGCTTGACGACCTCGCAATCGCCTATGGTGATGGGCCACTGGGTATCGATTTCCGCACCCTGCTTGCCGTCGCCGAGCAGGTGCAGGTGATCGCCGATCAGACCCAGTGGGTCGATGTCGTCAGTTCCTCGACCCGACAGCAGCGGCGTACCCCCATTGGCGGACTGGTCGGCGCGGTTACTTTTGCCGGCGAGCTTGGCCCGCTACGCGAGTTGCTCGTCTGGGGCAGCCTGATCCACGTCGGCAAAAATGCCGTTAAGGGCGACGGCTGGTATAGCCTCAGCGGGAAGCCGCAGATCATAGCTATGTCGGCCCACCGGAGCAAACCATCCTCTCCCGCCTAATGTATCTGCGCCATGATCGGGCTGGTGTACCTTACCAACCTAATTCCCTTTTTCGGCCCGCGGTTGGGCACGGGGCGACAATCCGCCCCCTAAGCAGCCAGAAAGGACGGGCCAATGTACCTCTATGTCGATGAGTATGGCAGCTTTATCAGCAAACACCAGGGCCGACTACGGGTCAATAAGGACAAAGAGCGGCTACAGGAGTTGCCGATCATGCACCTGCAGCAGGTACTCGTCAGCGGCGGCGGGGTCGGCATCAGCAGTGACGCGATTCGTGCTTGTAGTGAGGAGGGTGTACCGATCCACTTTGTCAGTTCCACGGGCACACCCTATGCCAGTCTCTACAGCGCTGGTCTGACCGGTACGGTGCTCACCCGGCGAGCGCAGCTACGTGCCTATGATACCCCGCTCGGTGTCAGTCTGGCCCGATCCTTTACGCTGGGTAAGCTCCAGAATCAGGCCAACCTGCTGCGTTATGCGGCTAAGTATCGCAAGGAGGCCGATCCAGAGGTCTATGCAGCGCTCACTGCCGTCGCAACGGAGGTTGTCGATAGTCTTCATGCCGCCAATACGACGCCGGGTACAACGGTTGAGGCATTACGCGAGGGCCTGATGGGCGTGGAGGGGCGCTATGCGGCTCGTTATTGGGGGGTGCTTGCGGGCCTGGTACCTGCCGATCTGGCCTGGCCGGGCCGTGAGACGCGTGGGGCCAGCGATCCCTTCAACCAGGTGCTCAACTACGGCTACGGTGTGCTCTATACGCAGGTCGAACACGCGATCGTTCTGGCCGGACTTGACCCGTATGCGGGCCTGCTCCACGCTGATCGGCCCGGCAAACCAAGCCTGGTGCTTGATCTGATCGAGGAGTTTCGCCAGGCGGTTGTTGATCGCACCCTGCTCGGCCAGGTGACCCGTGGCTGGGTTATCGAGCGTGACGCTGAGGGGCGTTTAGAGAAGGCTACTCGTACGCGGATCGTCGAGAAAGTGTTGGAGCGCTTAGAGTCGAGCGAAGCCTACGAAGGCAAGCGCCAACCTCTCCGCCACATCCTGCAGAGTCAGGCCCGCCACATCGCCACCTTTGTGCGCGGTGACCGCCCTACCTACACACCATTCGTGATGGGGTGGTGAGCCATGCAATGCCTCCTGATCTACGACATTCCCCATGACGGGACACGTCAGAAGGTTGCTGATGCCTGCCTGGACTATGGACTACAGCGAGTCCAGTACAGCGCCTTCAGCGGCGACCTGAGTCGCACCCACCAGCGAGAGTTGTTTCAAGAGATCACGCGGCGTATTCGTCGGCAAGAGGCAAACATCCAACTCTTCCCGCTGGACGAAAAAAGTTGGAGCGGGCGACGGGTAATTGCCCAGGGAGGCCCTGATGGAGCGCATAAGGCTTGAGGTGACTGATCTAAAGCAATGGCGCTACTGTCCTCGCGTAGTCTGGTACCACTATTGTCTTCCGGCGGTACGCCCGGTTACCAGCTTGATGGCACATGGGATTGCCCAACACCAGGACGAAGCCGGGCGCGAAGAGCGGCGTTCATTACGCCCATATGGGTTGAGCAACGGGGAACGCTACTTTGATCTGAAACTTGACTCAGCCCAGTTAGGGCTGTGTGGACGGCTGGATCTAGCGCTTGCGGTTCCTGATCGCGCAAGCCCTGGTGCGGAAGCGCTCGTAGTGGAGTACAAAGACAGCGAGCAGGCACCGGGAGCACACTTCAAGCTCCAGCTAGCGGCCTATGCACTGATGCTAGAAGAGGCGTGGCGGCTCCCTGTGCGAGTGGGCTGGATCTACCTCATCCCCCTGCGTCGCGCCGAGCGCATCGCAATCACCCCGGCCCTTCGTCGCCAGGTTACGACCACAGTGACACAGATCCAGGCCGCGATCAGCGGTGAGCTAATGCCTGAAGCACCAGCGAACCGGCGGCCCTGCGTGACCTGCGAATTCCGGCGCTTCTGCAACGATGTCGTCTAGGATTGCCCGTACCAACTGGATGACGTCATCAGCCCCAAAAGCGAACCCTGTGGCTTGATCACTCGCAACTCGCTCGACAGGGCAGGGCTTGAAGTTGCTCTGGCCCATTGGGTGTCAGGGCCAGAGCAACCCTCCAGGGCATCAGAGAGCGCCAACATGATGACCGCAACTTGACACCGATCTGGCGCAAAAGCCAACTTGCGGCGCACGGCTTGTAATCGTTCGCCAGGGCATTATAATGAAGGCACAGGAAGCCCGGAGCGCGGCGCAAGGCACGTCAGGCACCTCAAGGGTTGCCATGACCGGCGCAGCGGGCCGGGGTTTTCACCCCATCGGCTCAAGGTTGAGCACTGAAACTTGTTAATTGATCTGACCGTCGAAGCCACCGACCTGGTTTTCACCCCATCGGCTCAAGGTTGAGCACTGAAACTGCTCTGCGCGGGCCGCGCCCCGCTGCGGCTCTACGTTTTCACCCCATCGGCTCAAGGTTGAGCACTGAAACTCGACGCTATGCGCTCTGACGACATCCAGCGCCTCGGTTTTCACCCCATCGGCTCAAGGTTGAGCACTGAAACTCACGCTGCCAACGTTGCGCGGCCAATCCCCCGAGTTTTCACCCCATCGGCTCAAGGTTGAGCACTGAAACGGCCAGTAATGGCACGGCGGACGCGTTCGGGCCCGGTTTTCACCCCATCGGCTCAAGGTTGAGCACTGAAACTGGTGCTACGAGCACCTGGCGTGCGGTGGAGGCGGGTTTTCACCCCATCGGCTCAAGGTTGAGCACTGAAACGAGTAGCAGCCAACTCTCGCACCCAAAGCAAAACATGGTTTTCACCCCATCGGCTCAAGGTTGAGCACTGAAACAGGCGAACAGATCCAGGCTCTGTAGCGAATCGACGTGTTTTCACCCCATCGGCTCAAGGTTGAGCACTGAAACCTGACGCCTGAACAGGTAGACGGCATCCGCCGCACGGTTTTCACCCCATCGGCTCAAGGTTGAGCACTGAAACTCCACGGGGCGCGGATCGTCCTGCTCGACCCCCACGTTTTCACCCCATCGGCTCAAGGTTGAGCACTGAAACTGACGATGCTGCCGCGCAACGTCATCCTGGGCGGCTGTTTTCACCCCATCGGCTCAAGGTTGAGCACTGAAACAGGCGGGATTGCCGGGAGCGTGTCGAGATACAAGAGTTTTCACCCCATCGGCTCAAGGTTGAGCACTGAAACTGATCAAGTTATTGCTAACGTGCTTGAACTGAAGTGCGTTTTCACCCCATCGGCTCAAGGTTGAGCACTGAAACGGTGCTAGGAATCGTAATTTCGAGCAAGAGCCGACCGTTTTCACCCCATCGGCTCAAGGTTGAGCACTGAAACCTCTGATGGGGGCCAGGGGGCAGATCGTCCGGGGGGTTTTCACCCCATCGGCTCAAGGTTGAGCACTGAAACCTGGAAGTATCTTAGATACGTATGGAAGTATTCATATGTTTTCACCCCATCGGCTCAAGGTTGAGCACTGAAACTCGGGCCTGGCCAGGCTGACAAGCAAAGCCAGGAAGGCCAGTTTTCACCCCATCGGCTCAAGGTTGAGCACTGAAACTTCAATACATCAATACAGTAGATAGCTGCCTATCGGTTTTCACCCCATCGGCTCAAGGTTGAGCACTGAAACGCCGATCCACGTATTCAACCTTGCCATTACCTCTGGTTTTCACCCCATCGGCTCAAGGTTGAGCACTGAAACTTCGTAAGAAAATGCCTTCAACCTATCCTGGTTGGGGTTTTCACCCCATCGGCTCAAGGTTGAGCACTGAAACAAGCTGGTAATAGCAGCCAGAGCTAGGAATAGATAGAGTTTTCACCCCATCGGCTCAAGGTTGAGCACTGAAACAGGATTACGGATTACAAAAGCCCCGCGACTATCAGTTTTCACCCCATCGGCTCAAGGTTGAGCACTGAAACCGATCAGATCGGGTCTCTGCTTGACCACCTCAGTGGCGGTTTTCACCCCATCGGCTCAAGGTTGAGCACTGAAACTCTACCGACAGCGAGTACAGATCATACGACCCGCCTGGTTTTCACCCCATCGGCTCAAGGTTGAGCACTGAAACTGCCAGGGCCTGCACAAACAGCTCTGGCAGGTAGCCGTTTTCACCCCATCGGCTCAAGGTTGAGCACTGAAACGGCTCATCCTGGCCGAACTGGCGCGGCTGGGATTTGTTTTCACCCCATCGGCTCAAGGTTGAGCACTGAAACGCTTTTCGGTAGTCCCCACGCCTGCAAATCATCGTAAGTTTTCACCCCATCGGCTCAAGGTTGAGCACTGAAACTGGGTGTTGTCTCTGACAACCCGACTCGGCGTCCATGTTTTCACCCCATCGGCTCAAGGTTGAGCACTGAAACTTGTGCATGCCCGTGCGGCTGTAGCCGAACTCCGCGCGTTTTCACCCCATCGGCTCAAGGTTGAGCACTGAAACAATCATAGAAGCCACGCAGCGGCACGACGGCGCATGCGTTTTCACCCCATCGGCTCAAGGTTGAGCACTGAAACAGCGGAAAAATCGCATGATCCAGCGCATGGTGAGCAGTTTTCACCCCATCGGCTCAAGGTTGAGCACTGAAACTCGATCGCGGCCCTGAACGACTGGCGAAAACGCGCCCGTTTTCACCCCATCGGCTCAAGGTTGAGCACTGAAACGTGATGAACTTCACCTGAGCTTCATTGAGCCTGGCGCCGTTTTCACCCCATCGGCTCAAGGTTGAGCACTGAAACTCAAACAAAAAGAGCGTCCCCATTGTTTCGGCTAAGTTTTCACCCCATCGGCTCAAGGTTGAGCACTGAAACCTCGTCTATCTGGGGAAATTCCCCAGATACGCGATGTTTTCACCCCATCGGCTCAAGGTTGAGCACTGAAACAGGAATTTCAGTTGCCAGTTCTGGAAGTCCCCCCAGTTTTCACCCCATCGGCTCAAGGTTGAGCACTGAAACGGTTCGATACCAGATCCATCTCGCATTGTTCAAGCAGTTTTCACCCCATCGGCTCAAGGTTGAGCACTGAAACAGGGTTGTGTCAGCGTGAGAGCCTTCACGGTGGCATCGTTTTCACCCCATCGGCTCAAGGTTGAGCACTGAAACTCAGCGACGGCTCACCACTGCGCGGCCTGCTAGACGTTTTCACCCCATCGGCTCAAGGTTGAGCACTGAAACTACTGAGCGTCGTCACGCTGACGTGCTCCTGGCTGGGTTTTCACCCCATCGGCTCAAGGTTGAGCACTGAAACTGTGCTATACTAGAAGCGTCGCATGATCGAGTCGTTGTTTTCACCCCATCGGCTCAAGGTTGAGCACTGAAACTTCCAAAGGTGTAACCGGGTTTTTAGTCGTCCGATGTTTTCACCCCATCGGCTCAAGGTTGAGCACTGAAACCGGCAATCGGATATTCGGTATACTCCAGGCGGTTTGTTTTCACCCCATCGGCTCAAGGTTGAGCACTGAAACAGCGTCGGGGCTCATCGGCCTGGCGCGGCGTGTCCTGTTTTCACCCCATCGGCTCAAGGTTGAGCACTGAAACCTGCTGCGTGCGCTCGTGGATGTGCTGCGCCGCCTGTTTTCACCCCATCGGCTCAAGGTTGAGCACTGAAACTCATCGATCCAAAGCACCCGCACCGAACTCAGCAGACGAGTTTTCACCCCATCGGCTCAAGGTTGAGCACTGAAACTCCGTGCCTAGCGGCAGACGTTCGAGGCCAGCGGGTGTTTTCACCCCATCGGCTCAAGGTTGAGCACTGAAACTATCGAAGCTGTCCAGCCGACTCGTCGGGTCAACGGTTTTCACCCCATCGGCTCAAGGTTGAGCACTGAAACGCCAGCAACTGATCGGAAGCCTCACGCAGCAATGCGTTTTCACCCCATCGGCTCAAGGTTGAGCACTGAAACATCTCCTGTGGGACGATAAACGCCACCTGGCCTACCGTTTTCACCCCATCGGCTCAAGGTTGAGCACTGAAACTCGGCCATCCAGCGCATGCCTGATGTTGCCGCTGGCGTTTTCACCCCATCGGCTCAAGGTTGAGCACTGAAACAGGTGGTATGCGGTAGTCATATTTGTCCCTCATTGGCTGTTTTCACCCCATCGGCTCAAGGTTGAGCACTGAAACCTAGTATAAGGCATGACACATGAAGTACATTCTCGGGTTTTCACCCCATCGGCTCAAGGTTGAGCACTGAAACGGTAACAGCGTGCTACCGGGTACGCATTGAAAGGCGTTTTCACCCCATCGGCTCAAGGTTGAGCACTGAAACTTTCGGCTAGTCAATCAACTGCTTAGATACACATTAGTTTTCACCCCATCGGCTCAAGGTTGAGCACTGAAACTTAATGGGCCGACGAGGGGCAGAGGCAGAGGCAGAGTTTTCACCCCATCGGCTCAAGGTTGAGCACTGAAACACGGCACGAGCGTCCGCAGGCCGGGCACGTCACGCGTTTTCACCCCATCGGCTCAAGGTTGAGCACTGAAACGTTCTTGCCCTGATCACGCTGATGAGGTGTAAGTCGTTTTCACCCCATCGGCTCAAGGTTGAGCACTGAAACTGCTTGTCGCCTTTGTCTTGTTGCTCAATGTCCGCCGTGTTTTCACCCCATCGGCTCAAGGTTGAGCACTGAAACTCGCTGTCGGCTCTTGCTTGATGAAGAGTTAGCCGAGCGTTTTCACCCCATCGGCTCAAGGTTGAGCACTGAAACGCAATGGCGAGCTGAACTGGAATGTGGGTGCTGACCCGTTTTCACCCCATCGGCTCAAGGTTGAGCACTGAAACGGTGGAAGTGGGTACGGAAGTGGGTACGGAAGTGGGGTTTTCACCCCATCGGCTCAAGGTTGAGCACTGAAACAGAGCCTGTGACACAGGCGAATCTGCCCGACTCGCGTTTTCACCCCATCGGCTCAAGGTTGAGCACTGAAACTGAAAGCGGGGCAAAAGCCGGGGGAAGTGGCTACCGCGTTTTCACCCCATCGGCTCAAGGTTGAGCACTGAAACTCGCTCTCCCAGGCCGGAGCCGAAGGATTAATGATGTTTTCACCCCATCGGCTCAAGGTTGAGCACTGAAACACCTGGTCGAGGCGCTGCGCATCGGCTCATCATCCGTTTTCACCCCATCGGCTCAAGGTTGAGCACTGAAACCTGTAGGGGGTGCTTTTTTTGTCGTCTGGATTCGCCTGTTTTCACCCCATCGGCTCAAGGTTGAGCACTGAAACATAGAGGAGGTTATCATGCCTTGGATCGAACGGCCAAGTTTTCACCCCATCGGCTCAAGGTTGAGCACTGAAACCACGTCTGACCGCGCCGGCGCAATTCGATACGTTTGTTTTCACCCCATCGGCTCAAGGTTGAGCACTGAAACAGGATGTTCTCGGAGCGCAGGGCAACGGCATTGAAGGTTTTCACCCCATCGGCTCAAGGTTGAGCACTGAAACATTTCCGCTGTTGCGACAACGGCCAGAACGTACTCCTGTTTTCACCCCATCGGCTCAAGGTTGAGCACTGAAACTGGAGGGCGACGGCACCGTTCGGGAACGCGGGCAGGGTTTTCACCCCATCGGCTCAAGGTTGAGCACTGAAACGAGCGGGGCGGACGGGCCAGGCGGCACGGAGATCGGTTTTCACCCCATCGGCTCAAGGTTGAGCACTGAAACAGGTCGAGGCGCGGCTTCGGCGCACAGCCACACAAGTTTTCACCCCATCGGCTCAAGGTTGAGCACTGAAACGATTGCGCTCGACCAGGTAGCGCACCGCCTGGGCTTGTTTTCACCCCATCGGCTCAAGGTTGAGCACTGAAACAACTCGGCGTGACGATGCCGCTGATGGTGATGCGACGTTTTCACCCCATCGGCTCAAGGTTGAGCACTGAAACAGGTTCGCCTGGGGGTGCTCGCCGCCCCCATCGCTGGTTTTCACCCCATCGGCTCAAGGTTGAGCACTGAAACTGGAGAGTGACGATGGCCTACACCATCCTTGAGCTCGTTTTCACCCCATCGGCTCAAGGTTGAGCACTGAAACAAGCTCCACATCCCGAACGCCGTTGACCTCAAGCAGTTTTCACCCCATCGGCTCAAGGTTGAGCACTGAAACATGCCCGTATTCAGGGTGTGATTCCCCGTGATCGAGTTTTCACCCCATCGGCTCAAGGTTGAGCACTGAAACTCAACCAATGAAATATTATCATTTGCAATCTTCTCAAGTTTTCACCCCATCGGCTCAAGGTTGAGCACTGAAACGAAAACGAGGCAGGTGATATTGATCGGTTGCCATACGTTTTCACCCCATCGGCTCAAGGTTGAGCACTGAAACTTGCCCCGTAGGTCGAATCCGCCTTGCTTGAGGTCGTTTTCACCCCATCGGCTCAAGGTTGAGCACTGAAACCCGTTGGTTGCACCGACGAGCGCAACATGGCAGAGCGTTTTCACCCCATCGGCTCAAGGTTGAGCACTGAAACTTCCGTGTTGAGTGGAGAGGCTTCTTTGGGCGGCATGGTTTTCACCCCATCGGCTCAAGGTTGAGCACTGAAACTTTTTAGTACTTGACGGATTGATTTTTTTCAATACAGTTTTCACCCCATCGGCTCAAGGTTGAGCACTGAAACTATGCCAGGTCAGGATGGCCATGGCCACAATGACGTTTTCACCCCATCGGCTCAAGGTTGAGCACTGAAACATAGAGGGCGGAGAAGCCGTGCTTGCCGTGCTTGTTCGTTTTCACCCCATCGGCTCAAGGTTGAGCACTGAAACCCGAAGGATAAAGCGGTATCGCATAGTGAACTGGTGCAGTTTTCACCCCATCGGCTCAAGGTTGAGCACTGAAACTTCCCGCGTCGCTCGATGCGGTTTTCCCGACAGAGGTTTTCACCCCATCGGCTCAAGGTTGAGCACTGAAACAGGGTTGCGGAGAGGCGTGCGGCCAGCACCTGGGCGTTTTCACCCCATCGGCTCAAGGTTGAGCACTGAAACTCCATCTTCAAGGACGCGGAGTTGGGATGGTCTCACACGTTTTCACCCCATCGGCTCAAGGTTGAGCACTGAAACTCTACCGCAAGGCTGAAGAGGACAAACTGAGACGTGGTTTTCACCCCATCGGCTCAAGGTTGAGCACTGAAACTGGATATTCTCGGCCAGGCTCCCACCGAACAGTACGTTTTCACCCCATCGGCTCAAGGTTGAGCACTGAAACAACAGCGGGCGCGGCGTGTCTGAAGGGCTCGCCCGATCGTTTTCACCCCATCGGCTCAAGGTTGAGCACTGAAACGCCGTCAGGGGTACGCAAATCCGGTGAGATTCTCACGTTTTCACCCCATCGGCTCAAGGTTGAGCACTGAAACGCGCATACTGTTGCCGCTGTTGTTCTTCAACTCGTGTTTTCACCCCATCGGCTCAAGGTTGAGCACTGAAACATCTGGACGGCCCGCGCCGCGCCAGCAAGCACACCGTTTTCACCCCATCGGCTCAAGGTTGAGCACTGAAACCGGTCTGCCGGGCCAGTTCAGCGGCCAGGAGCGCCGTTTTCACCCCATCGGCTCAAGGTTGAGCACTGAAACTGCCCCTGCCCCTGCTGCGCCGACGGCAGCCCCGGGGTTTTCACCCCATCGGCTCAAGGTTGAGCACTGAAACCGCCCACTAATACGCTGTAGCCGCTCAGGCTCTCCGTTTTCACCCCATCGGCTCAAGGTTGAGCACTGAAACTGTTGAGCGTCGTCACGCTGACGTGCTCCTGGTTGGGTTTTCACCCCATCGGCTCAAGGTTGAGCACTGAAACATTGGGGGCGCGGGGCTCCCGTCGATCTGCCTCTGCGTTTTCACCCCATCGGCTCAAGGTTGAGCACTGAAACTTAAGCCCGTCCCTGTGCCAGGCCAGTATGGCCATGGTTTTCACCCCATCGGCTCAAGGTTGAGCACTGAAACTTGACATCCCGGCTATCCCGGCGCTGCGCACACCTGAGTTTTCACCCCATCGGCTCAAGGTTGAGCACTGAAACCTGCGAGCGGCGAGGGCGACGACGGGCGGGCCAGGTTTTCACCCCATCGGCTCAAGGTTGAGCACTGAAACAAAAGCCACCGATAGGCCAGGCATACGGCTGGTTTGTTTTCACCCCATCGGCTCAAGGTTGAGCACTGAAACACATCGGGTAGTGGCCGACGAACTGATCGCCACACTGGTTTTCACCCCATCGGCTCAAGGTTGAGCACTGAAACCGGCTCTATGCCCTGCCAGCCGGGCTGCTCGTGGCGTTTTCACCCCATCGGCTCAAGGTTGAGCACTGAAACCAGTTGGCGGCGGCGCTCCAGGCACAGCTCAACGGAGGTTTTCACCCCATCGGCTCAAGGTTGAGCACTGAAACAGTCGATCAGGTGGCCGCCTGCGCGTTCGAGGCTCGTTTTCACCCCATCGGCTCAAGGTTGAGCACTGAAACAACGATGCGCTGAAAGTCAACGCAAACAAGCGCGGGTTTTCACCCCATCGGCTCAAGGTTGAGCACTGAAACATCGACTTGCCGTAGATCGTGAAGTACGGGTAGGTGTGTTTTCACCCCATCGGCTCAAGGTTGAGCACTGAAACTCACTTCAGCGCCTTTCGCTTGATCCAGTCGTCTCGTTTTCACCCCATCGGCTCAAGGTTGAGCACTGAAACTCTGGCCCGCCGATAGTTCGCCAGCTGTGATCAACGGTTTTCACCCCATCGGCTCAAGGTTGAGCACTGAAACTGCTTATCTCACTGAGTATCCTTGACTGAGGAGGAGTTTTCACCCCATCGGCTCAAGGTTGAGCACTGAAACGGTGAGGAAGCACCAGGGACGGATAAGGCGCAGTATAGTTTTCACCCCATCGGCTCAAGGTTGAGCACTGAAACTCAACACGACAATCAGCCCTGATCGGCGCGCTGCTGTTTTCACCCCATCGGCTCAAGGTTGAGCACTGAAACACCGCCCGTTGCGTCGTTTACCTGGTGGATCGTCGTTTTCACCCCATCGGCTCAAGGTTGAGCACTGAAACCTCACCCCGAGGGGCAGCACTACCTACAGGAGCACAGTTTTCACCCCATCGGCTCAAGGTTGAGCACTGAAACTGTAGAATACGGAGGTTCGGCGGAGACGGTCTCGTACGTTTTCACCCCATCGGCTCAAGGTTGAGCACTGAAACGTGATTACGGGCTCCAGGCTGTCTAGCCGTCGTCTGGTTTTCACCCCATCGGCTCAAGGTTGAGCACTGAAACCTGGCGTGCGGCTCAGGGCCGCCGAGTCTGTTTTGGAGTTTTCACCCCATCGGCTCAAGGTTGAGCACTGAAACTCAACACGACAATCAGCCCTGCCCGCCGCTGCCGTTTTCACCCCATCGGCTCAAGGTTGAGCACTGAAACTCTTTGGCACCGTCGAGGCCGGGATGGCGACGCCAGGGTTTTCACCCCATCGGCTCAAGGTTGAGCACTGAAACAGTAATCGGCACTTACGCGGTAACGGTAGCCTAAAAGTTTTCACCCCATCGGCTCAAGGTTGAGCACTGAAACCGATGGAGATGCGCGAGAAACAAGCGTGTGCGGTCAGTTTTCACCCCATCGGCTCAAGGTTGAGCACTGAAACTTCCGATGTCTGTGTCTGTCTCGAATTGAGAGGTGGTTTTCACCCCATCGGCTCAAGGTTGAGCACTGAAACAGTGGCTGATCACCCGTGCCGCTGCTGCTGGCCTAGTTTTCACCCCATCGGCTCAAGGTTGAGCACTGAAACGCCTGGCAAGCCTGGGGGCTATTCCGCTGGCTATCGGTTTTCACCCCATCGGCTCAAGGTTGAGCACTGAAACTTCAACGTCAAGAGGACGGGTTGTATGAATTGGAGAGGTTTTCACCCCATCGGCTCAAGGTTGAGCACTGAAACGGTGCAGCTGGTGGCCGGAACCCGGTGCAGCTGGTGTTTTCACCCCATCGGCTCAAGGTTGAGCACTGAAACTGGTTGCCGCTGGATGGACGCAGGAGCCAGGCCGATGTTTTCACCCCATCGGCTCAAGGTTGAGCACTGAAACAAACGACGTTGCCAGGTTGCCCGGTGCCCGCATGGGTTTTCACCCCATCGGCTCAAGGTTGAGCACTGAAACTGCTCCTCCGCTACTTTCTTCAACTGCGCAAACCACGTTTTCACCCCATCGGCTCAAGGTTGAGCACTGAAACGCGATGCGAGTGCTAAGGCCAAGGCGGAAGCCAAGGAGTTTTCACCCCATCGGCTCAAGGTTGAGCACTGAAACACGGGTCGGCCATGTCGAGCACACGGATGCGGTCGCGGAGTTTTCACCCCATCGGCTCAAGGTTGAGCACTGAAACTGAACCGTTCGCGCCGATCCCGCATGCGCTCATCCTGGTTTTCACCTCATCGGCTCAAGGTTGAGCACTGAAACTTGATCTGGTCGAGGCTTTTCGTCCGCTCATCGTCGACGTTTTCACCCCATCGGCTCAAGGTTGAGCACTGAAACAGGCTGGACAGCATCTCGCCGGGCCAGTTGGGCCGGGTTTTCACCCCATCGGCTCAAGGTTGAGCACTGAAACGCCAAAGTCAACAATCGGCATGCGCGTCTCATAGGCGTTTTCACCCCATCGGCTCAAGGTTGAGCACTGAAACATCTAGGGCTCCACGCCACCACCACCTCAGCGCGACGTGTTTTCACCCCATCGGCTCACGGTTGAGGGTGGATCTGCTCAGCGAGCAAAATCGTCGCCGCTTCCCCCGCATCAAGCAGCGCAGTCAAATCTGAGCGATTATGCTCGCGCCATAATACAGGAACGGCTGGATGGGGCCACTTGTCAGCGAGCCATTCGAGTGGGCGGTTATGATAGCGTGGGTGTTTCTTCGTCATGGGTTTCGAGGTGTTCACTAACACTTACCGCAGCCCTTTCTATAATGGACGTGCCTCTTTGATTGTATCTGGATTGGGCTGAACCCGGCAAAGGCCAGTACTTGGCCTGGCCTACACGCATTGTCGCACGGTACGAGCCACGAAGGCTCCAGCTCTTGTGTACGGCGGAGCACTATGCGCGAGCGTGAGCCGTTGTTGCTCGTCAGCAAGCTACGCACGCCGCCCTGGCGGCGCGATTGGGTCGTGCGCTCGCGCCTGCTTGACCGGGCGGGTCGGGTCGCTGCTGCGCGCCTGTTGCTCTGTGCCGCCCCGGCTGGCTTCGGCAAGACTACGGCCCTGATCGCCTGGGCCGCACAGCAGCGCGACATGGGGGCCACGGTCGCCTGGTACGCCCTCGATGACGCAGACAACGACCTCGCTCGTTTCACTGCCTATCTCGTCGGTGCTTTTGCTCAGGCCGATCCCGGGCTGCCCCTGGCTGAGTTGTGCGCCCAGGCCGGTGCCGACATTGAGCAGTTGCTGGTCGGACTCCTGAACCTGCTCGGCACGGCGGGCCGTCCCGTAGCCCTCATCCTCGACGACTACCACCTCATCCATGTCCCCGCCGTCCATCAGCTGGTGACCAGCTTGATCGAGCGGTTGCCCGACGGCGTCCAGCTGGCGATCGGCACGCGCGCCGACCCGCCCCTGCCGCTCGCCCGCCTGCGTGCCCGCGGTCAGCTCGCCGAGCTTCGGGCGGCTGAGCTCCAGTTCGCCCCTGACGAGATCGCTGCCTTCTTCCACCAGCGCGGGCAGCCGGGGTTTGCACCCGCCGACCTGGAGCGCCTGGGTGCCTGGAGTGAAGGCTGGGCTGCCGGGCTCCAGCTGCTGGCCCTCGCCCTCGCTCACACGCCAGTGGGCCAGCATGCCGTCGAGCAGCTCACGATCCACCTCGCCGGTAGTCAGGGCCACGTCTTCGCCTTCCTCGCCGAAGAGGTCTTCGCCCAGCAGCCGCCGGAGATCCAGCACTTTCTGCTCACAACCTGCATCCTGGATGAGCTCACACCCGAGTTGTGCGACGCCCTTCTTGGAAACGAGAATAGTGAATGGCGTATAGAGAAAGCCGATCATTCTTTCTTCTCTATTCCTCCTCATGCTCAATTCCTGCTTGACCGGATTGAGAAGACGAACCTGTTCCTGGCACGCCTGGATGCGCTGCAGCCCTGGTATCGCTACCATCACCTCTTCAGCGAGTTCCTCCGCCACCGGCTCGACCGTGAGCGCCCGGAGCTGCGCCCGGTGTTGCACCGCAGCGCCGCGCGCTGGTATGCGGCGCACGGCAGGCTGGCCCAGGCAGCCCACCACGCCCTCGCTGGCGACGACCCGGCCCACGCTGCTGAGCTGCTTGTGCGCGTTGCCTGGGAGCAGTTCAGCGCCCACGGTGAATTTGGGAGCATCCTGAGCTGGGCCGGGCGCTTCTCCACCGCAGAACTGGTGGCGGCACCGATACTCAGCCTCTCGCTTGGCCAGGCCGCGCTGATGGATGAGCAGGCCGGTGCCGCTGCTCACTACTTTGCCCTGGCCGAGCAGGGTATCACCCGGATCGCCGCCGAGCCCGCCGGTGTCCCGACGCGCCTCAAGTTTCTCTTCTACCAGGCCGTGGCAACGGTGCTCGATGGCGCGCTCGGGCGGGCGCGCGAGCTGTTGGACACCATGGCAGGTCTGCTCGCGCGCTCGGAGGATGAGCCAGTGCTGACCGCCGGGCACGCCCTGGTGAGTGGCTCCTGTGCCCTACTGAGCGGTGATCTGCCAGCCGCCTACGCGGCCCTGGAGCGTACCGAGCGGCTGGCCCGCCAGGCAAGCCATTACCACTTCACCGTCGAGGCAACCCAGCTACTGGCCCTTGCCGATCTTACGGCAGGGCGGCTGGAACAAGCCGAGCAGCGCTGCACAAGTCTGCTGGCGCACCTTGGTGATCCACTGCCACCCATCCCGACTCTCGGTCTGGTGCTGAACTGGCTGGGAGAGGCCGCCTACCAGCGTGGGCAACTGGAGGCTGCCGAAGGGCTGCTGCGCCGGGGCGCCCGGCACAGCCGGCGCAGCAGCGGCCAGACTGCGGGCCAGATCTGGTACTGGCTGGTGCGAACACTGGTAGCTCGTGGCGACCACACGGGCCTGCGCGCCGAGCTATCCGCCGTCGAGGCAGAGCCCGACCCGGCCCGTGGTGCCGTGCTGGCCTCGGTGATTCTGGCGGCACGGGCGGAGGGCCTGCTGGCCCTGGACGCCGCCGATGAAGCCTGGCAGTGGGCCCAACGCTGCGCTGCGCTGCCGGGCGAGCACGTGCGTGAAGTGGCGGTCTTCTGTGGCGCACGGGCGCTGCTGGCCCTAAGCCGCCCGTCCGAGGCCCTGGCCTGGCTGGAGCCATTCATCGTCGCCGCCGAGCAGGGGGCATGGCACGGGCGGCTGATCGAGGCACTTGTGCTGCGAGCACAGGCGCTCTTTGAGCTGGGACGCCCCGTCGAGGCCAGGGCCACCCTGCGCCGGGCGCACACCCTGGGCGATCCGGCGGGCTATGTGCAAGTCTTCGCAACGATGAAGGATGAAGGCGCAAGGATGCAGCTGGACGTTCCTGCTGCACTCCTAAGCCTTCCCCCACTGATCGAGGCGCTGACCGAGCGTGAGCGAGCGGTCTTGCGCCTGCTGGCCGGGGGGGGCACTAACCAGGAGATCGCCGCGACCCTGGTCGTCTCGGTGGGCACAGTGAAGACTCACATCAGCCACATCTTCGGTAAGCTGGCCGTGCGCAACCGGACTGAGGCCGTGGCCCGTGCGCGCGCCCTTGGCCTGCTCTGATGGCTCAGCACGGCCCCTGGTTGGGCACACCGACTTACCCTGCCAGCAACCCAGCGCCTGAACACACTAGCGCTGGATGACGACAAGGCCGACACCAAGCGTGGCAACTACCAGGCCGAGGATGGCCATTGGCCCCAGGCGCTCCCCAAAGATCAGATAGGCTTCGACGGCTGTGGCGGGTGGCACCAGGTAGAAGAGGCTGGCGACCCGCGCCGTTGAGTTGAGGCGTAGGAGGAGCATCAGGAGCAAGATCGCTCCGATCGAGAGCATAAAGACCAACCAGAGGAGGGCGAAGACTAATGATGGCCCCCAGTTGATCGTTTGCGTCTCGAAGAATAGCGCGAGGGGCAGGATGACCAGCCCCGCTGCGACATACTGAAGGGCGGTACCACTCAACAGTGGCATGCGCGAGCCATAGCGCTTCTGATAGATCGTGCCGAGGGTCGTGCTGATGAGGGCGATCACCACCGCCGTCAGACTTGTGGCCGTCACCGGGGGCGGCCCGGCGCCTGGGGTAAGCAGCTTCTCGCCAACAACGAGAATCACGCCGACCAGACCGAGGGCAAGGCCGAACCACTGGCGTGCGTTCACCTGCTCACTCATAAGGCGCTGCACGAGAACTGCCGTGAGGATGGGCTGGAGGCTCACGATCAGGGCACTCAGCCCGGCTGGCATACCTCGGTCGATGGCGAAGAAGACCCCACCGAGATAGCCAGCGTGGAGCAGCAGCCCGCCCACCGCGATGTGCCGAAGGGCGGTAGCATCACGTGGCCAGGGTGCCCGCATCGCCAGGGCTAGCCCGGCCAGCAGCAACGAGGCTATCGCAAAGCGGACACTCAGGAAGGTGAATGGCTCGATGGAGGGGAGCCCGAAGCGGGCACCGATAAAGCCTGTGCTCCAGAGCAGCACGAACAACCAGGGGGCAATCATGGCCAGGGCTGAAGTACGTTGTAATGGCATGGTGCCTATTATAAACGCGGTCGCGGCCCCACTGCCCATCTCTACATATTGATCACTGGGCGCTCTACATCTCTTCTGAACATGCCAGTGCTATCGTGAAGCTGTGCAGCCAGGCTTGTTGGCGAGAGAGAGGAGTAACGATCAATGGATATCAGTTCGGCTGCCCCGGAACCACGCTCGGTTGGGCGCCTCGGACGGCGTACCACCCGCCGTCGTTTCTCACCCTGGCTGGCCCTCCCGCTGATCCTGTTGTTGCTCATCGCTGGCGTTGGCATCTGGCAACTTACCCGCCCCACCAGCGCCACCGTCACCACCAGCACCGCGACGGTTAGCCGCGGCACGCTTAGCGTGAGTGTCTCGGGCAGTGGCACCGTTGCGGCAAACCAGAGCCGCACGCTCAGCTTCCCCCTTTCCGGTACGCTCAGCGAGGTGCTTGTCGAAGTTGGTGACCCGGTGAGTGCAGGCCAGCCGCTTGCCCGGCTTGATGATAGTGATCTGCAGCTAGCCCTGCGACAGGCCGAGGCTAACCTGAGCTCGGCCCAGGCCCAGCTTGCCGCCACCCAGGGTGAGGATGCCACGCCTGAGGAGCTTGCTGCTGCCGAGAGTAAACTTGCCTCAGCGCGGGCCCAGTACCGCCAGACGGTCACCGGCGGCGCAACCGCCAGCGACTTGCGCAGCGCCCAGGCGCAACTGGCTTCGGCCCAGGCCCAGCTTGATGACCTGCTTGATGGCCCGACCAGCGCCGAGCGCGCCGCGGCTGAGGAGGGCGTCACCCAGGCCGAACGTAAGCTCGAGTCGCAGCGCAACACACTCTCGACTGCCAAGACGAAAGCCGAGAGCCAGATGCAGACGGCGGCCAACAGCCTGCGGGATGCTCAGGACAGCTATGCGACGATCTATTGGCAGAACCGTGAGCTTGAGAAAGGCCCCGGGGAACTGCCCCAGGCCAAAGAAGATGAAGAGGCCGCCGCCCAGCGCGCCGTTGCCAATGCCGAAGAGAGCCTGCAGCAGGCTCAGTTGGCCTACGAACAGGCTCAACAGGATGAGGTGATCGACATCCAGCAGGCCGAAAGTGAACTGGCCAGTGCGCAACGTGAACTGGAGACCTTGCTTGATGGTGCGACTGACGCCGAGATCGCCAGCGCCCGCTCCTCGCTCGCCTCGGCCCAGGCCAACCTGAGCAACCTGCAACAGGGCGGCACCGCTGAAGAGCGCGCCATCGCCCAGGCCAGTGTTGATCAGGCCAGCATCAGCCTGGCCCAACTCACTGCGCCCGCCTCTGGGGCAACGATTGCCAGCGCTGTCGCCAGCCTGGCCCAGGCTGAAGTGGCCCTCGCCTCGGCCCAGGCCGATCTTGAGGATGCCATACTCGTCGCGCCCTTTGCCGGAGTGGTAGCCGAGGTGCTGATGGAGGAGGGCACGAGCGCCAGTAGTGCCACAACGATTACCGTGCTTGACCCCGCGGATCTCTATGTTGAGCTTAGTCTGAGTGAGAGCGATGTTGCTGCTGTTGCGGTCGGCCAGCCCGTGCAACTCAGCTTTGACGCCCTGAGCGAGGCCGTGATCACCGGCACCGTCACCGCCATAGCCCCGGCCGCCACCGTCAACTCGAATGTCGCCACCTACCCGGTGCGCGTCAGCTTTGCCCCCGGCGCGCAGCCCATTCGTGTCGGGATGAGCGCCAGCGGCACGATTGTCACCGAGGAGCATGCCGACGTGCTGCTGGTGCCCAGTCGGGCTGTGCAGAGTCGCGGCGAGTTTAGTGTGGTGCAGGTGCAACAGGGCAGTAGCCAGCCCGCCGTGCCGGTACGTGTCACCACCGGGCTGAGCAGCGACGGGCAGACGGAGATCCTCGGCTGTGTCGAGACCGGCAGCCAATGTCTTCAGCCGGGCGATACGCTGATCGTCACCAGTGCAAGCAGCACGACCAGCAGCAGCGAGCGAAACAGCGGCGGCTTCGGCGGCTTCGCTGGCCCCGGTGCGGGTGGCCCGCCGCCCGGCATGGGCCAGTGATACACTCGTGGCTTCATATGTGCCCATATCGCTACAAAGCGGTGCGTTCAACAGGAAATGGTCGCTATGCAAGCTATGATCAGTGTCCGTAAGCTCACCCGTACCTACCAGATGGGCGAGTTTGCCGTCCAGGCGCTCAAAGGAGTCAGCTTTAGCATCGGCCAGGGCGAATTTGTGGCGATCATCGGGCCGTCGGGTTCGGGTAAAAGTACCCTGATGAACCTGATCGGCTGCCTTGATACACCCAGTTCGGGGCACTACACCCTTGACGGTCTGCCGGTTGACGAGCTTGACCCGGCGCTGCTTGCTGCGGTGCGTAACCGCAAGATCGGCTTCGTCTTCCAGCAGTTTCACCTGCTGGCCCGGGCCACGGCTCTGCAGAATGTGGCCTTGCCCCTGGCTTACCGTGGTGGACTGAGCGCCGCCGAGCGTCTTGAGCGCGCAGCGGCAGCGCTCGAACAGGTGGGCCTGGCTGAACGGATGGATCATCGTCCCCACGAGCTCTCCGGTGGCCAGCAGCAGCGCGTGGCCATCGCCCGCGCCCTGGTCAACCAGCCTGCCCTGCTCCTGGCCGATGAGCCGACGGGGGCCCTCGATACGCATACCAGCAACGAGATTATGGGCCTCTTCGATGAGTTAAACAGCGCTGGTATGACCGTCGTGATTGTCACCCACGAGCCTGAGGTGGCCCAGCGCGCCCACCGGCTGCTCGAGATCCGCGACGGGCTGCTGGTACGCGATCTGCCCACCAGCATGGCCTGGCCAGCGCTGGATGTGCCACCTACAGCAGCGACACGGCCTACACCCCGCCCTCGCCGTCTGCCCGTGCGTCGGGCATGGAGGAGCGCACCATGAATGCCAGCCAGCCCCACAATGAGCATAGCAGCGCCACGCCAACCCTCAGTGAGGCGACCGCGCTTGAAGCGCAGATCGACGAGCTGCTCAAGGGCGGGATCAGCTGGAGTGAGACGCTCGGCTTTGCCCTGAGCACGCTGCGGGCCAATCCGGTGCGCACCATGCTCACCGCGCTCGGCGTACTGATCGGCGTGGCGGCAGTCGTGGCCCTGCTGGCGATCGGACGCGGCTCGCAAGAGAGCATCACCAGCCGCATTACGGCCAACGGGGCCAACCTGATCACGGTACGCTCCGGGGCCAGCAGCAGCGGCGGCGTGCGTGGGGCCGTCGGTGGCAGTGCCAGCCTGACCCTCGACGACGCCGAGGCCCTGGCCGACCCTGAGCGTGTGCCTCATAGTGCCGCGGTCTCGCCTGAGTATGGCAGCTTCGCCCAGCTGGTCGCCGGCAGCAACAACACCAACGCCCAGGTCACCGGGGCAACCTCGGCCTATGCCACCGTCCACAACAAGGAGCTCGCCGAAGGCAGCTTCATCAGCGACGAGCAGCAGCGCAGTATGGCGAAGGTCGTCGTGCTGGGGGCCAACGTTGCCGAAACGCTCTTCCCTGACCGCAGCGCCCTCGACCAGCAGGTGCGGATCCAGGGCCAGCCCTTCCGCGTGATCGGCATCCTCGCCAGCACCGGCGGTAGCGGCTTCGGCTCCGCCGACGACAGCGCCTTTGTCCCACTTGCCACGGCCCAGCGCATCCTCTTCGGTGCGCGGGCCATCGGTGGCAGCTGGAGCGTCTCGAACATCGCCGTGCAGGCCAGCAGCGCCGAGACGGTCGACGCCGCCCTGGCCGAAATCGAGCGGGTGCTGCGCGAAGAGCACGACCTACCCACCGACGGTAGCGACGACGATTTCAGCGCCATCAATCAGCAGGACATCCTTGAGACCGTGACCCAGACCACCCAGCTGCTCACGCTCTTCCTGGGCGCGATTGCGGCGATCTCGCTGCTGGTGGGCGGGATCGGGATCATGAACATCATGCTCGTATCAGTCCGGGAGCGCACCCGCGAGATCGGGCTGCGCAAAGCCCTGGGGGCCCGCGAGGGCGACATCATGCTGCAGTTCCTCTTCGAGGCCCTGGCACTCAGCGGGGCCGGCGGGCTGATTGGTCTGCTGGTTGGCACCGCGATTGCCCTGCTGGTCAACCTCAGTGGCGTGCTGAGCGCCAGCCTGAGCTGGGACGTCGCCCTGCTGGCCTTCGGCTTTGCCCTCGCCGTAGGGCTCTTCTTCGGCATCGCCCCGGCGCGCAGTGCCGCCCGCCTCGACCCGATTGTTGCCCTGCGCTACGAGTAGGGCGGCGTATGGTACACTTGAGCCACGATCCCAGGTGGGGCCGTCTGGCCCCGCTTTGTTCAGGAGACAGCGATGCAACGCTACCAGGTCGGTCGCGCCATCATCGAGCTGGTCACCGGCGACATCGTGGAGCAGGAGGTCGATGCGATCGTTAACGCCGCCAATGAGCACCTGATCCGGGGCAGTGGCGTATGCGGGGCGATCTTTCATGCCGCCGGGAGCCGCGAGCTTGCCCAGGCCTGCCGCCCATTGGCACCCTGTCCCACCGGCGAGGCCCGCATCACCCCCGGTTTCAAGCTGCCAGCACGTTATGTCATCCACGCCGTCGGACCGGTCTACCATCCGCGTAACAACGAGCATGCGGCCCGCCTGCTGGCCAACGCATACCTCAATAGTATTGAGCTGGCCGAAGCCCACGGGTTGCGTAGCCTGGCCTTCCCTAGCCTCAGCACCGGAGCCTTCGGCTACCCCCTTGAGCAAGCCGCGCCGGTGGCCCTCACCACCGTCCGCGCCCGGCTGGCAATGACGCAAAGCCTGCACCTTGTGCGTTTTGTGCTCTGGGATGCAAAGAGTCTCGCCGCTTTTGTTGAGGCCGCCCACAGCCTGGGCCTGCAACCCGCCCCTACCCAGGCTGCCACGCCCGCAGAGACGAACGCACATACGCCTGCTGCCACCCCCACACCGGCTGAGCCCACAGCGGAGGCCCAGCCAGCCACGGCTGGTCCTGGGCCAGGGGCGGCCCTGGCCAGTCTGACCGCTGCCGTCGAGGGGCTGCTGGTGCCGAGTGAGCAGGACGCCCCGCTGACGCCCTTTCAGTGGCCCGGCCCCGACGAGCTGAGCGCCCCCGCCTTGCTGGCCCACCTGGGGCTGCCCGCCGACACCGCCGTGGCGACCCGCAGCCTCGAGGCCTTCTTCGCACCCCTGGCCGCCGAACAAGACTGGTTCGACGAAAGCCAGCGTGCCACCGCCGCCCGCTTTGCCGCCCTGCGCGACCAGCTTGGCAGCCTGCTCAGCCAGGTTGTTGTCTACCGCCTTGGCCAGCGACGAATTACCACCCTGATTACCGGCACCGACGCCAATGGACAGACCGTCGGTCTGCAGACCACCCAGGTTGAGACATGAAGCTCCCATTCAGGCTGGCCGCCCAGCTCCTTCCGCAGTTACTCGTTGTGCTGCTGCTCACCACAACCCTGGCGGCCTGCCAGTTCACCGATACGCAGACCGCAACACGAACCGTCACCGCTGATCGACATCTGCTGCTGGGTAATCCCAGCGGGGCCGTCGCCAACCCGGCCCGCCCCGCCAACTACCTGATCGAGCGCGACCAGTACAGCCTCGCCTATGACCGCGACCGGGGCATCCCCAACTGGGTCAGCTGGCACCTTGAGGCAGCCGATCTGGGCGACACAGAACGCTACAGCGGCCAGTTCATCACCGACCAGAGCCTGCCTGAGGGCTGGTACCGGGTGCAGCATAGCGACTACAGCGGCTCGGGCTATGACCGTGGCCATATGACCCCTTCGGCTGACCGTACCGTCAGCCCCGCGGCGAACCAGGCCACCTTTATCCTTACCAATGTGTTGCCGCAGGCCCCCGAGAATAACCAGGGCCTCTGGGCCGACCTGGAGAACGAGGCCCGCAGCCTGGTGAACGAAGGCAACGAGCTCTACCAGCTTGCAGGTGGCTGGGGCAGGAGCGCCACTCTGGCTGGTGGAAAACTGACGATCCCGGCGGCTGTCTGGAAGGTCATCCTGGTGCTGCCCGCCGCCGACGGCAACGACCTCGCACGGGTGACACCACGCAGCCAGGTGATCGCCATCTGGACACCGAACGATGCCAGCGTGCAGGGTAAACGCTGGCAGGACTATACGATCAGTGTGGCCTGCATCGAGCAGCGCACCGGCCTGGACATCTTTGCTGCCCTTGATGATCCGATCGAACAGGCTCTGCAGGGCGGCCCATGCCGTGAGGCAACGCCCACCGAGGTCGTCACCCAGCCTGGCGGTGGTTCTGCCGGTGGCCCCGCCAGTTGCGCCACCAGCCCCGATCCAGCCGCTGCCCGTGACAATCCCATCCAGATCATTGCCATTGACAAAGACGCCGAGACCGTCACCCTGCTCAACGTCAGCGCCCAGGCGATCAACCTTGACGGCTGGCTGATGTGCAGCCTCAAAGGCAGCCAGGAACATCCTCTCAGCGGGAGTCTCGCCCCTGGTAAAAGCCGCGTCTTTCCCGGTTCAGGCGACTCGATTTGGAGCAACAGCGCCACCGATGCGGGCGCCCTCTACGATCCCCAGGGGCGCTTGATCAGCTACTGGCCTGATCTTTAAGCCAAGATTCAAACCGGCTTGATCATCTGGGCGACAACTCGACCGCCCGACAACCTGACAGCGTGCGGTGTGGGGGTTGTGGGAGCTGTAGGCAAAGGCTCAAGCGGAGTACTATCTCAGGAGGTGTCCATGGCGATCGTGGTTGTCGGTGGTGGCGCAATTGGCCTGCAGGTTGCCGGGCGGCTCACCCGTGGCGGCGTCACAACGGCCCTGCTGGGCCGAGGGGCCAGCATGCAGACCCTGGCTGACACTCCCCTGCGCATCCGCATGCCTGACGGCGCGTACGATGTGCGGGTGAGCGCAGCAAGCAGCCCCGCCGAGCTACCGGCGACCTGTCATCACCCCGAACTGGCGGTGCTCTGCGTCAAAGCCTACGATACCGACGGGGCCCTAGAGACCCTGCAGGCGCTTGCGCCACGCACCATCCTGACCTTACAGAATGGCATTGGCAATGAGGAGCGCCTGGCGGCAGTCTTCGGCGCCACGCGGGTGATCGCTGGCGCGATCACAACCTCGGTCGAGGTGCATGGGCCGAGCGAGATCGTGATCACCAAGGCCGGCGGCGTTGGCCTGGCCGCGCTTGACCCGGCTACGCCGCTTGCGCCCTGGCTGGGGGCCTTGCAACAGGCTGGCTTTCCGGTACGCGCTTACCCTGACTACCGTGCGCTCAAATGGTCCAAAGCAATTCTGAATATGCTCGGCAATGCCCAGGCGGCTATTCTTGGGCTGAACGTACAACAGATCTACGCCGACCCGCGCCTGGTCGCGCTTGATCTACGGGCTGCCCGTGAAGCCCTGGCGGTGATGGCCAACATCGGTGCAAAGCCGGTCAACCTGCCCGGCTACCCGGCCGCAGTCATTGCTGGCCTGGCCCGCCTGTTGCCCGGCCCCTTGCTCCGCCCACTCATGGCCCGCCTGGTCGGTGGGGGGCGTGGGGGCAAAGATCCCTCTCTGCTGCGTGACCTGCGCGCCGGGCGCAGGCGCTCGGAAGGCGAACAGCTCTACGGTGCCGTCGCTGCCGAAGCCGCCGCACGCGGGCTGGCTGCGCCGGTCAACCAGGCCCTCTGGGCCATCCTCGGTGCAATTGTGCGGGGTGAACGTCCCTGGGACGACTTTCGCGGCCAGCCTGATCAGCTGCTTGCCGCCGTAGCGGCGTCGCCGCAGACAGTCTAGTGGGGCACCACACTGATGTTGACCGATGGCAGCCGTTGGGGCGCAGCAGTCGCACAGCGACTGCTGCGTCCTTACCAGAGGTACGTGATCCCGCATCATCAGCGTGGCGAGCCTCTAGCGTACTGTCCGCCAGGTGCGAGCCAATCCGGCCCGCCTGTCGGCAGAGGAGAACCTATGGGAGTGCCTCTACCGTCTAAAAAGACCAAGATCGTCGCGACGATCGGCCCTGCTTCCCAGGCACCGGAGGTGCTCACGCAGCTGATTGCTGCCGGGATGAATATCGCACGGGTGAACTTCTCGCATGGTGATTTTGCGACTCACCGGGCAACGATCGCCAATGTGCGGGCTGTCGCTGCTGCGATGGGCGTAGCGGTCGCTATCTTCGGTGACCTGCCCGGGCCAAAGATGCGCATCGGCGAAATTCCCGGCGGCCCGGTCGAGTTGCAGCGTGGTCAGGCCTTCATCCTGGATAGTGAGTCACTGGCCGGTGATGCCACCCGTGTCGCACATAGCTTCCCCAGGTTGCCGCAGGTGGTCAAAGCGGGTGACGCGATCTATCTGAACGATGGCTATATTCAGCTCGAGGTCGAGCGGATCGAGGGGCAAGCAGTTCACTGCCGGGTACTCGTCGGTGGCCCACTCAGCTCACGCAAGGGCCTCAATATGCCAGGGATCGACCTTGGCATCAGTGCCTTTACCGAGCGCGATCACGAGCTGCTGCGCTTCGCCGCCGAGCAGCAACTTGACGGAGTCAGCCAGTCGTTTGTCGAACAGGCTGCCGATATTGATGCGGTACGCCGGGCCGCCGCCGAACTCTCATACGACCCGCTGATCATCGCCAAGATCGAGCGTGCCGGGGCCCTTCTGCATCTCGACGAGATCCTGGCGAGCGCCGATGGGCTGATGGTGGCCCGTGGCGATCTTGGGGTTGAGATTCCCATTGAGCAGGTGGCGCTGTCCCAGAAGCGCATTATCGCCCGCGCCAACCGTATGGGCAAGCCGGTCATCACCGCGACCCATATGCTCGAGTCGATGATCCACAACCGGCGGCCCACCCGTGCCGAGGCGACTGATGTGGCCAATGCGATCCTCGACGGCAGTGACTGTCTGATGCTCTCGGGTGAGACAGCAGTTGGAAGCTTCCCGCAGGATGCGGTCGCGACAATGGCGCACATTGCAGCCGTCACCGAAGCCAACCGGCCCGCCTCGGCCCTTGGGCGACTGCTGCAGAATCAACTCGAACGCAGCACCCTCTCGTTAGAGGAACTGGTCTCCCTGAACATCTACCTCAGCACCCAGATCATCAACCCTGCAGTGGTCTTCACACCGACCGACAGCGGGCGCACACCACAGCAGATTGCCCGCTTCCATCTGGCGCAGTGGATCATTGCTTTCGCCCATAATGAGCACACCTGCCGCAGGCTTCAGTTCTTATATGGGGTGCATCCGGTAGCGTTAGATGCATGGCCCTCGCACTGGCCTGCGTATGTGCGTGCGTGGAGCCGGGAGCAACTGCCGGATGCCGAGCTCGCCCTGCTGGTCACTGGCATAGGCACGCTGGAGGCCGGCAGCTCCCGGCGCACCGAAGTTCTTGTGCTGCGTTAAGCAGGGCGTTGCGGACGGTAGAGCCGTAGCGCAGACGGCAGTTCGATCCCCAGCAATTGTAGCTGCTGGGTCCGATACTGGTAGGCCGTCCCGGTCAGCAGCTGGCTGGCGACTTCCACCACACGCCGTTCGCCGGGTGACTCAAGGTACGAGCCGCGTACCCAGTCGTTGAAGGCACCCATGGCTGGCCCACACCAGATCTGGTAATCGGTCTCGCGCCCGGGCTCGCCGCTGTTGGCCCAGCGCGAGGAGAGGCCGAGGTACCAGCGGAAGACCAGGGCCATTTTACGCTTGGGGTTGGCTTCGGCCTGGACGATCTGGGCCGGGTCGCGGGCCTCGAAGAAGGCGCGGGTGACCTGCCAGACTTCGTCCAGTGGGCGGCGGAAGATCTGGCGCTCGATGCGCTCACGCTCATCTGCAGGAATGGCCTCGAGGGCCTCGTAGCTGCGGTAGAGCTCGTAGAGCTTCTGGGCGCGCACCGGGAAGAGGGTGCCGCGCTTGAGTACCTGGAGTTTGACGCCAAGCTCGAACATATCGGCGGCGGGTGCCATCATGACGTCGGCCATGTCGGCGGCGGCCAGTTGCGCCCGTACCCAGGGCGAGGAGCCAGATTCGAGGCAGGCCTGGTTGATCGAGCCGGTGACAATATAGTCAGCCCCCATCATAAAGGTGGCCAGAGCCGCCGAGGGCGTGCCGATGCCGCCGCCCGCCCCTACGCGCACCTGTACGGCGTAACCATGACGGGTATGGGCCTCGTCGCGCAGGGCCTGAATGGCGGGCAACAGGCAGACCAGCGCCCGGTTGTCGGTGTGCCCGCCCGAGTCGGCCTCGGCGGTGAGGTCGTCGGCCATGGGCATGTGGGCCGCCAGTGCGGCCTGCTCGTCGTTGATCAGCCCGGCGGTGCGCAGTTCGGCCAGCAGCCGCGCGGGTGCCGGGGCCAGAAATTGGGCCGCCACTTCACCACGCGAGATCTTGGCGATCACCCGGTTGCGCGCTGCGATCTGCCCGTCAGGGGTGCGCTGCAGGCCAGCTACCCGGTAGCGCACGACATGCGCCGTCAAGGCCAGGAAGGCCGAGGCCTCGACGGTGGTGACGCCTCGTTCGAGGTAGAGCTCGACGGCGCGGCGTTCGAGGGCCTCTTCGTTCGGGCTATGGATGAGGTTGAAGGCGTAGGGGCCTTGCGGCAACCCGCGCTGCACGCTGTCGATGGCCGCTTCAACCTGGGCCGGGGGCAGTCCGCCAGCCCCGAAGGAGCCCAGCAGGCCAGCTTGCCCCAGGGCGATCACAAGCTCGGCTGAGGCAATCCCGTTGGCCATGGCCCCGGCATGGTAGGCGTAGGCAACTCCGTAGGTGGCACGAAAGGCGGCGCTGCCGAGTTGCTGCGGGGCCAGCGGGGCCAGGCTCGCCAACAACTCGTGGCTGCCCCCCGCAACCACCGTACCAGCCGTCGTCAGGCCGACCCGCCCGTCGCTGCGCACAACATAACAGGGCCGGTCGAGTTGCAGCAGGGCCGCCCGCGCACCCTCCAGGTCATAGGCGATCTGCTCGCTCGGGCCGCTCCATGCTGGCGTGCTGAGTGCCCTATCGAATGCAACTGGGGCTGTGCTGCTCATCTGTTGGCCTCCACAACTGCCAGGGCCAGATCTTTCACCTCGTAGATGCGCAGGTTGTCGCGCCAGAGGCTGCCTTCAGCCAGCAACAACCAGTGGTCGTCATGCTGCTCACGGCGGGTAATGTGGATCTCCAGGCCCATCGTCGTGGGTGTGCTGGGGGCGGGGATCTGCCCACGGTACTTCCAGACGCAGCGCGGGCCAGCGGGCAGGGCCAGGCGCGGCGAGCGCAGCGTGCGCCCCAGGCCCTCACTCAGGGCCAGGGCCTGTAGCGCCCGCAGCAGCGCTTCGACGCCCAGCGAGCCCGGCATGACCGGATCCTGGAAGAAGTGGCAGCTGAAGAACCAGTCCTGTGGATCGACCGCCCGCATAGCATAGGCATAGCCCTGCCCGTGGCGTCCGCCGCCAGCCACCAGGTCAACCCGGTCGAGCAGGTGGAAGTGGCCCTGGGGCAGGCGAGCGTGCATGCGGCCCGGCCCGGCGTGGTAGAGCGGATGCTGCGGGTCGGCCAGGTTGAGCGTGGTGACGGGCAGGCCGTGGGGTGTGGCAAGCCAGGGCTGGATAGTGCGCCCACTGTCCAGCCCGACCTGGTTAGCCAGGGCCTCGCGTGTGAAGTAGCCGAAGGCGGCCTCACCAGCAAAGAAGGGCTCGCCGTCACAGCTCAGGCGATAGTCAAACTTCTGAATGATCACTCCGTCAATGGCAGTTGAGGCACGCAGCACAACATGATCAACCACCGTCTTGCCGCGCAGGTCGACCGGGCGCAAGAGTTGGCCCGAACCGTCGAGGTTACGGAAGTAGAAGTCGTGATCGGGATAGGGCAGGGTCGAGCCGAGCCAGGCCGAGAGGAAGCCGCACGGCTGCAGGCCCAACTCCATCAGCACGCTGTAGGGTGTCTCGGGGTAGCTGTTTTCCCGACAGAACCAGGGGTTGGCCGGCACATCATAGGAACTGAGCAGCTGGGCTCCGGGTTGGGGCGCGCCGCGCTGGCCTTCAACCCGATTGATCCGGCTGATCAGCTGCAGGTCGCCGTTGGGCGTGCGTGGGGCGCGCCGGCCCTCGTAGTGGGCGTAGGCCGGGCCGAAGCAAGCGACCAGCGAGCCAGTGGCGAACTCGCGGATCTGCGCTTCGTTGCAGAGCACCGGCTCGTCTTGCAAGAGCGCCACCGGCGTGGGCGGGCGCAAGGCGGGGGCCTTCTCACGTAGCTGCAAACCCAGGTCGCTGAAGCGCACCACGATCCGTCCCTCAACAATGATGTCCACATTGGCGCGGGCAAAGGGCTCAGGCTCCATGCCGAGACCAGTGATCTCCATCCGGTAGATCAACCGGCTGTCGGCGGGCGTCACTTGGCCACGGCAGCGCACCACCTGCGGCAGCCCGGCGATGGGCTGGAACTGCGCATCGGTGGTGCAGGTCTGCAGACCCAGGGAGAGCATGTAAGACTGGAGCAACTGGCCGCAGCCTTCGGCCATGAGCGAGCCAGCCAGCACCTGGTCGTCTTTGAAATGGCAGGGGAAGTACCAGTGCGTGGGATGCAGATCTTTCTCGGCGACTACCAGGCCCAGGCCCCAGGCCCCGCCGTGCGGATCGATGCTGGTGACCCGGTCGATCATGAGCATAGCCGGTGGCGGCAGACGCAGTGAGGGATTGCGCCCATGCTGCCCGTAGGCTGGCCCGAAGCAGCCAACCAGATCACCGGCGCTGAGCCGCAGCAGGTCGTCGTAGGCCAGTGCCGTGCGCGCCGAGCTGAGCGGTGCGGCAAAACGTTGCGCGATGGCCGCCCGGCGGGTGGCCAACTCGGCCTCCGTATCAATCACCCCGCGCCCGCCGGCCAGCTCGCCATCGGTGAAGAAGCCAGCGCAGCCGCCATCCATACGCAGCACCATGCGCTCGCCGATAAAACATTCGTAGCTGAAGAAGAAGAGCAGCGTATCGCCATTGCGGGCGAAGGAGTTGATGCTGATATCGTAACGCAGCGTATCGCCAGCCTGCGGCAGATCGTCAAGGAAGGTCAATGTACAGTCGAGCAGGCGGTAGACCCGCTCGCCGCGACACTGGAAATCGATACCGAGATAGCTGATCAGCAGCAGGTCACACTGGCCCGACTCGACCGAGATGGCCCAGGGGGCCTGGCCGTCGACACAATACCAGGCATCGGTGGGAATGTCGTACTCGGTGGTAATCGTCGAGGGCCGATAGACCCCGCGCTCGGCATCAAGCCGGGTGACCCGGCTCACCAGCAGGTAGGGCGGCATCGGCAGGCGCACCCGCCGTTCGTAGTGATCGATCGGGGCGTACTCCGGCCCGAAGACGCGGGCAATCGAGCCCTGGGCAAATTCAAGCAGGGCGGCCTCGTCCCAGATGAGCGGTGTGGCCGGTGCCGGAGAGGGGATCGGCGGAGGTGGGGCACTGGGGAGTTGGGGGGTGGCGGGAAGCAGCGCCTGTCTGGCGCTCTCGGCGAGCTGGCGCAGTTGTTCCTGGCGGGCGATCAGCAGGGCGACGTAGTCGGTGGGCGGCGGCCCCTCAGGGGGCATAACGGCAAGCGGCGCGTCGACCAGGGTGGTCGGGGCCGGCGTGGGGCTCTGCTCATTACTCACAATCGGCTCCACAAGCTGGGCTGCCGCCAGCATACGGCGATGTGCATCAGTCACAATCATGTCACCCAGGGGCGTTCCACCAACGACGATGGGGCGAAGGAGGGTGCGAACAGGTTTGGCGGGCGGGGGGGCACTGGTCAGCAGGAGGGCCAGTTCGAGCGGCACCTGGTGGGCGGTGAGCCGTGCGAGGAGTTGCACCAGGCTCAGGCTTTCGTCGGCGCCACGCCGGCTGAGGGCCAGGGCCATGTGGGGCCGCCCGGCCAGGTTTTCGCCAATCCAGCGCGTACAACTGTTGCCCGGCCCGATCTCAAGAAAGATGCGCGCCCCATCGGCATAGGCGCGTTCGATCAGGCGCGGAAAATCGACCGGCGCACAGACGGCCCGGGCCATATTCTGGGCGATGCCGTCACTGTCAACCTCAACCGGGCCGTAGACGGCGCTGCTGTAGAGGCGCGGGTGGGATCGCCCGGCTACAGGCATGTGGTGCATCGCCCGCAGGCCCTCAAACTCGGCCTCCACCGGCGGGCAGTGCATCACCGCGTCGAAGGGGGCGCGGAAGGCCTGGCCGCCCAGGTCGGCGAGCACCGCTGGCAGGTCGTCGGCTAGCCCGGCCAGCACCACCTCATCGGCGGTGTTGATGTGGGTCAGAAAGACTCGTCGCTCGTTGCGCAGGCGTTCACGCACCAGGGCCAGGGGTGCCCGCACGACATAGACATGCCAGAAGTCGTCGGGTGCGGTTGTCGGCAGGCCGAAGTAGGCACGGGCGGTCGTGCGCGGCCCGGTCAGGTTGCGCGTGAAGATCGGCGAATGGGCCAGCCGGCGCATACCATCGTCGCCGTCATGCCAGAGGCCAAGCGCCCAGAGCATGGTCGCCTCACCCATACTGTAGCCGAGGGCTGCCGCCGGACGGAGCCCAAAACCCTCACGCAGCAGGGCGGTGGCGCAGGTGGCAAAGCTCATGCCTGCCGAGATGAGCGCCGTTGCGGCGCCGCGCAGCGCCAACTTCTGGCAGTCGAGGTCGGCCTGGGTGGGCCGCTGCTGCCCGCGCAGGTGGATCAGGTGCTCGGCGAAGGCCATGCCGGGCAACGCGACGACCCGTTCGAGCACGTTGTGCAGGGCGGGAAAGGCGGTGAGCAATTCGCGCCCCTGGCCGGGGTAGCTGGTGAAGGCACCGGGGAAGACCAGGGCCAGCTCGCCCTGGGCCCCAAGGGGCTGCGGGGTGGCATAACTGCCACCGGGTGTCTCCCAGGCCCGCCCGGCGGCGAAGGCCGGCCCCAGGCCCTGGCGAACCAGGGCGAGCTCGCGGCGCAGTTCGACAGGGCTGGCCGCGACCAATGCCACGGTCTGCGCCGTGCCGCGCTGCTCATGCCAGCTGCGAATGGCGCGGTCGGCCAGTTCGTGCAGCGCAGTGCCGGCGCTTAAGGCAGCCTCCAGTTCGTCCAGGCGCGCCGTCAGGGCCGCCCCATCGGCGGCGACGATTGGCAGCAAGGCTGGCAAGGGGCGGCGGATATGCAGATCAAGACTGGCAGCGGGCGCGGCAGGCGTGCCTTCACCCAGGATGGCATGGGCGTAGACCCCGTCGGCGGTGAGGGCATTGAGCCCCGCCCGCCGGCGCACGCCCCGCGGCGTAAACCAGGGTCGCGTCTCGGCAGGCAGGTAGAAACACGTCGCCGCCCAGCCCGCCGGGTCACGCGGGATCGACCAGCCAGGCACGCCTGGCTGCAGACGCCCCCACAGGCTCAGGGCCATGCGGATCAAACCGGCCATACCAGCCGCCGCCTGGGCATGGCCAAGGTTGGCCTTGACCGAGCCGGCAGCGCAGCTGAGCACACCAGAATCTGCCGCAACATAGACCTGGGCCAGACCAGTTAGCTCCAGCTGATCTTCGGCGGGGACGCCGCTGGCCCAGAGTTCGAGTGCCCCGATCTGCTCAGGGCTGGCCCCCGCAGCCGCAAGGGCCGTGCGGGCAGTCCGGGCGAGGGTAGCGCTGGGCGCTTCGCCCGGGCTCGACGTTGTAACACACAGGCCGTCGAGGGTTGCATAGACCCGTTGGCCAGCGTGGACGGCGGCAGCACTGCGGCGCAAAACCACCGCGCCAGCCCCCTCACCCACCAGCCAGCTGGCTGTCTCGCACCCATGGCCGACGCCGCCAGTGGCGGGTGGTTGGTTCAGGCTGTGGGCGAGCACCCGCTCGATCCCACCCGCCAGGTCAACCGCGCCAACCACCACCGCCTCGAGCGTCTCGTCAGCGAGCAGATTCTGGGCCAGCTGCAGCGCCTCAAAGACGCCACCATCGCCTGCCGAGAGCGTAAAGGCGGGGCCGCTAAAATCCCACAGGGCAGCGATGCGGCAGGCCATCAGGTTGCCGATGAAGCTGGTGTACTGGTTGACCTGGGCCGGGTCGTTCAGGGCCGCCTTGAGCACCTCTTCGAGGCGGGCCGCGTCGGCAGGTGCAAGCACAATCCCGGCCTGGGCCAGGGCCTGCGGTAGTTGCCAGGAGAGATCGACCCGGGCGCGGAACTGGTGGACGGCCAGTTCGGCCTCCATCGCCACCAGCACCGCCACATGACTACCAGGGCGCAGCCCGGCATCACGCAGAGCCTCGTCGGCCACCTTCAGAATAAGCAACTGCTGCGGGATCGGCTGGTCGCCAGCAGCGGGAGGAATCTTATAGCGCAGGCTGTCGATGCTGAACTGGTCGAGGTAGCCCCCCCGCGGAGCCTGGCCCTCAGGCAGGCCGTAGGTCCGCAGCACCGCGCCCTGCGCTTCAAGGCCCTTCCAGCGCGTGGCTGGCAGCGGCCCCAGCGCCTGGGCCCCGGCGACGATGGCCTGCTCAAGGGTGGCCAGGCTCGACCATGGCCCGAAGCAGGCCCCCATGCCGACGATGGCCAGGGGCGGAGGGCTGTAGAGCGGTGGGGCAATAAAGGTGGCAGCCTGGGGTGCAGCAGGTCGTTCCAGCACCAGGTGGGCATTGGTGCCCCCAAAGCCGAAGGCACTCACGGCGGCCTGGTCGGGGCGCTCGGCGGGCCATGGGCGCGACGTCTGCACCAGTTGCTGCGGGCCAACCGCCCCGGAGGGGGTGGTCAACGGGTCGCTGATGCCAATTGTCGGCGGGATGATCCCGTGAGCCATACTCAGCACCACTTTGATCACCCCGGCCATCCCGGCGGCGGTGAGCAGGTGGCCAAAGTTGGATTTGACCGAGCCAAACAGGGGCACATGGCCATGGGCAGCGAAGAAGCGCTCAATGGTCTGCAGTTCGGTCACGTCGCCCACCGGCGTCCCTGTGGCGTGACACTCGATATAGGCCGTGCGCTCCGGCGCGAGGCCGGCCTCGGCGTAGGCGCGCTCATAGGCAAGCTGCTGCCCTTTGGGATTAGGCACCAGCACATGACGCCCGGCCCCATCGTTCGACCAACCCACCCCGCGGATCAGCCCGTAGATACGGTCGCCATCGCGCAGCGCATCGCGGTGGCGTTTGAGCAGCAGCGCCCCGGCCCCTTCACCCGAGGTAAGCCCGCGTGAGGCGCGGTCGAGGGGCCGGCTGGTAGCACCCGGTTCGGGGTAGGCTTGAAAGATCGAAAAGCCCATGTGAATAAAGAGCGAGTCGGCGGCACTCACCGCCCCGGCCAGCATCAAGTCGGCCTGACCAGTGCGGAGCCGCTCGCAGGCTAGCTTGATTGCATAGAGCGAAGAGGCACAGGCAGCGTCGAGGGCCAGCCAGCCAGCCCCTAACCCGAAGGCATGGGCGGCCAGGGCCGCTGGCCCACTGGCGATCTGCACGGCACGGGCGGTGCCTGTCCCATCAAACGGCCCTGGGTCGAGTTGCACGGGCCGCCCGGCCAACTCGGTCAGGCTGGCTTCGACGGCACGCCGATAGATCGGGGCCAGCAGGCGGTGTGAAGCGTGGGTGGGGAAGGAGAGGTTGCCCAGAATCAGGCCACAGCGGGCCAGGGCCGCCGCATCACCCAGGCGTCCGCCATCAACCAGCGCCTGGCGCATGACCATCAGCGTCCAGGCTTCGAGCTTGTCCAGATCGGCCAGCACTGTGGGCGGCAGGTTCAGGCCGGTGGAAACGAGAGGCGGTGGGTTGCGCACAAAGCCGCCACGCAACGCATAGTAGCGGTCACGCTGGCCCTTGACCGGATCGTAGAGCAAATCCGGCTCGATACCCATCTGCTCCACAGTCGCCAGCGAGGTGCAGTCACGCCCTGCGACCAGATTTTGCCAGAACTGCTCCAGGCTGGCGGCACCCGGAAAGAGACAGGCCATCCCGACAATTGCAATCGGCTCACTCACGAGAACTCCGTAACAGGTGCCGGGCTGAAGAGGCGGTTCAGGTGGCTGCTGATCGCCACCTCAGCACCGCTGAGGCGCAGGTAGACGCGACCCTCGCCATCGTGGGCCACCAGGTCGGCCAGCATCCGGTAGGCGCTGCTCGAACGCACGCGCATGGTTACGTAGAAGGGCGCGCCACGTGCTGGCAGGTCATAGAGTTCGCCCGCACGCGTGCTGAGCGGCAGGCTTGCCGACTGATAGTGCTGCCAGACCCAGATCACCAGGCTCTGGAACTGCACATCGGCGAGAATGGGATCAAAGCTGCGGGCCGGGAACTGACCCTGGTCGCGCTCAGTGCCGGCGGGCAAGCGGCAGCGCATCGTCAGCCCATGCTGATCGCTGCTGAGTACCCGCTCGACACCCTGGAAACGCGGCCCATGGAAGAGCGTCCCCTGGGCGTAGAGCTCGGCCCCGTCGATAGCCTGGCGTTCACCAAGATCGAAGTCTTCGAGGTGTGGCGCCTGTGGGCGCGCCCCTGGGCGCAGCTGCAGCCGTGCACGGTAATGGGGCCGCAGGCGTCCCTCAACCGTACTGCTCACCACGGCCTCCAGCTCGAGGCCGCCCGAGGCGAGATCACGCCCCTGCTCATGTACCGTCAGCGTATGCTGAGGGGCGAGGCTCTGGTCAAAGACAATCCCTTTGAGCACCTGATAATCAGCGCAACTGCTGAAGTGATAGCCCGGCAGCAGTTGCTCACAGCCCTGGATCATCCAGGCCATCCCGCAGGTTGCCGGGAGCACGGCGTGGCCGCCGATCACATGATCCTGCAGGAAAGGATTGGCTTCCAGACTCAGCCTGCGTTGCAAGCGCCAGGTACGCAGCGGGCCATGACAGGGCTCAGGCTGCGCTCGCAGCGGGCTACCGACCAACACCTGGGCTGGCTGTTCGGCGCGCTGCTCAAGCTCGTCCACCAGCCGGGCCACGCCCGCCTCAACCGGGATCACCTGGACGCCACGCTCGGCGAAGTGTGCCTTGAGTGCCGGGGTGACCATGCCCGCCTCCCAGGGTCCCCAGTTAAGGGCAACCGTATGGCAGGCGGGATGGGCCCGCTGCAGCAGGTAGGCGACACGGTTGAGGATCTCGTTGGCCATGGCATAGTCGGCCTGGCCGGGGTTGCCGTAAAAACCCGCCGCCGAGGAGAAGAGCACCAGGTGTTGCAGGCTGTTGGGTGGCAAACAGGCCAGCAGGCTACGCAGCCCGGCGATCTTCGGCCCGAAGACAGCATCAAAATCGGCACCGCGCTTCTGCTCAATGCGCCGGTCAGCCAGCACCCCCGCACCATGGATCAAGCCGTTGATCGGGCCAAGCCGAGCCTGAGCTTCTATCAGCGCCGCCCGCAGCGCCGCCTCATCCGTAATATCCACCTGCAAATACTCGGCCCGCCCACCGACAGCGGCAAGCTCGGCCAGGGTCGCGGCAATCTCACGGCGGGCGTGGATCGCCTCAAGTTGGCGGCGGATGGCCGCGGGAGCCGGTCGTTCACCCTGGGCGCTCAAAGCGCTGGCGATGCGCTGCATCAGCACGGCATCATCAGTACACCCTTCGGCAAAGGCTGGCAATGCGCCCGCCGCCGAGCGCCCAAGCAGCAGGAAGCCGCAGCGATAGCGACGGGCCAGGCCGACGACGCAGCGGGCGGTGATCCCACGCGCCCCGCCGCTTACCACGAAAAGGGTCTGGGGGCCTACGGCTGCGCCCCCCTGCCATAGGCTCATAGCTGCCCCACCGGGCCAACCAGGCTCACCCGCCCGCCAGGGCCATAGCCGACTTCGGCGATCAGACGATCCGGGTCGTACAGCTCAGCCAGGATCAGGCCAGCCGCCTGGGCTGCGGCAAACTCGGGGCTCAGATCGACGGCCCGGCAGAAGACATGCGGCCACTCGTGGCGTAGTGTTTTACAGAGCCCGGCCAGACCACCCGGGACGGCCCCGTAGTCGTCACGCCCGGCGGTGCCGAGTGCCCCATCCATGCGTGTCACGGTCATAAAACAGCTTCGCCCATGCTCCGCCGCTGTCCGCAGGGTGGGGCCAAGCAGGCGGGCGATCAGGAAGATCTGGCGCAGCAGGGCTTCATCGGCGGGATCAAGCAGGACGGGCCGGGCCGAACGTGGGTGCAGATGGATAAAGGCCGCAATCGGGCCGTAGCTCTCGCTGATTGTATGCAGAGCCTGCTCCAGGCGTACCTCGCTGCTGTCGGCCAGCACAACCCGGCTGACATCGGCAGGCAGAGCAGCCTGGGTCGGCACGAGTGTGCTCGGCAGGCGTAGCACTACCGCTGGCCAACCACGCGCCCCCAACGCCCGCGCTAACTCGGCGGCCGTCGTGCTGCCGTCATCAGTGATCACACAACAGGCACCGGCGGGTAATGCACACTCCAGCGCATCAGGCGGCGGCAACGCCACCAGGCGCGGTACGCTCCGCTCGGCACCGGGAATGCTAGCTGGCGGCGGCGCAGGCGGTGCGACCGGGGCTGGTGCAAACACCACCGGCGGCGCAGGCGGCGCGAGCGGGGCTGGCGCAAACGCCACCGGCGGCGCAGGCGGCGCGACCGGGGCTGGTGCAAACGCCACCGGCGGCGCAGGCGGCGCGACCG